>JBDZVD010000034.1:0-48912 GCA_040255525.1 Micromonosporaceae bacterium
GGCCGCCCCGGTGGGCGGCTGACGCGCGGCAAACGTTTCGGCGACGGCAGAGCGTGCGATATCTGCCACGCAGCCTCGGCCTTCCGTTAGACCGTTGGTCCATGGTTGGCTACCCGCAGCAACCTCTGCGCCACCAGCCAATGATGACTGTCTGACAGGAGGCCGGCCCGTGGGTGAGCACGTGACGTACCGGAGCAACGGCGGATCGAGCGAAGGTTATCTGGCGTCACCCGTCTCGGGAACCGGCCCGGGCGTGGTCGTCATTCAGGAGTGGTGGGGGTTGGTGCCGCACATCACGTCGCTGGCCGACCGGTTCGCCGCGGCCGGGTTCGTCGCGCTGGCCCCGGACCTCTACCACGGCGTGCAGACCACCGAGCCGGACGAGGCCGGCAAGCTGCTCATGGGCATGGCCATGGACCAGGCGGCCAAGGACATCGCGGGGGCGGCCGACTACCTGGCCGGGGTGGCCGGCGTGACCGGCGGCATCGGTGCGGTGGGTTTCTGCATGGGTGGCAGCCTCGCGCTGTGGTCGGCAACCCTGTCCGAGAAGATCACCGCGACGGTCGGCTTCTACCCGGCGGTGCCGTGGGAGCGGATGAGCCCCCAGTGGGCCAACTACGCGGGCAAGGCCGCGGTGATCCACTGCGACGACGAGGGCGCGAGCCCCGGATCGATCGGCATCAAGGCCGCGGCCCGGGCGATCGAGCAGGCCGGCGGCGAGGTCACCGTCTACGACTACCCCGGCACCCACCACGCGTTCTTCAACGACGACCGGCCCGAGGTCTACGACCGGGACGCGGCGGCGAGCGCCTGGGCACGCAGCCTCGAATTGCTGCGCAGCCGGCTGGGTTGACCTCGCGCGGTCGCGCCGGCACGGCCGGTCCCAGCGGACCTGCCGCGCCGGTCCGGCTGGTCCCGACCCGGCCGGCGCGCCCGACCCGGCCGGCCCGGCGGGGTGGCGGGACGCCGTAAGGTGACCGGGTGACCACCAGCAAGGAGCGGGGCGACCGGCAGGACTCCACCGCCGGCCGGCGCGCTCCGGCGCGGAGGCCGGCCGAGGTCGCCGCCCAGGCTCGCCGGGCCGGCGGCATCGACGTCCTGGACGCCTGGATCGGCCAGTGCCGGGCGTGCCCGCGGCTGGTCGCGTGGCGCGAGGAGGTCGCGGTGACCCGCCGTGCCGCCTTCCGTGACCAGGAGTACTGGGGCCGTCCGGTACCCGGGTTCGGGCCGGCGGACGCCCGGATCGCGATACTGGGTCTGGCCCCGGCGGCCCACGGCGGGAACCGGACCGGCCGGATGTTCACCGGCGACCGCTCCGGCGACGTGCTCTTCGCGGCCCTGCACCGGGCCGGGCTGGCGAACCAGCCGACCAGTGTCGCCGTGGACGACGGGTTGGAACTGCGGCACACCAGGATCTTCTCCGCGGTCCGCTGCGCCCCGCCGGAGAACAAACCCACGCCGCAGGAGCGCGACACCTGCGCGCCGTGGCTGCGGCGGGAGATGGAGCTGCTGCGGCCGACGGTACGGGTGGTCGTCGCGTTGGGCGCGTTCGCCTGGGCGGCGTGGTGGCCGGTGGTCACGTCGGTGTACGGGCGCCGTCCGCCGGTACCCCGGCCGGCGTTCGGGCACGGCGTGCAGGTGCGGCTCGCGGACGATCTCCCGGTGCTTCTGGGCAGTTACCACGTGAGCCAGCAGAACACCTTTACCGGGCGCCTCACACCTACAATGCTGGACGACGTATTCGCCCGGGCGAGGCAGCTCGCCGGGCTCGACCGACACGGGGACTGCCGCCGATGAACGCCTTGCCGGTCCGGCTCACCCGGTCACAGCTGCCGGTCACGGCACCTCCGGCACTCCGGGCGCCCGGCCGGCGGGAGCTCCACGCCCGACGGGCCGGCCAGGGATGATCCGGGTACGGCGGTTTGTACCGCTGCTCGCGGTTGCCGGGCTGCTCGCCGCGGTCGCGGTCGCGGCGGCCCTGTCGACTCCGCAGATCACCTCCGTACCCACACCCCGCCTCGGGCGGGGTGCCGAACATCCCCTGCCGTCGTTCGGGCCCACGCTGCCGCGGCACGTCGCGAACGGCGGCGACGTTCAGCACACGATGCAGATACCCGGCTGGGTCAGCGGGCTCCTGTCGGGCGTGTGCGTCGCGGTGGTGGCCGCCGTCGTTGTTCTGATCATCTGGATGGTCCTGCGCGAGCGGGTGATGACCCGCAAGGGGCGCCTGCCGGTGGAGCAGGAGTCGGCCGTTCCCGCGGCCGACCGCGCGAAGGTACTGGCGGCCGTCGACGCCGGCCTGTCCGACCTGAACGACTCCGACGCCGACCCGCGCCGGGCGGTGATCGCCTGCTGGGTGCGGCTGGAAGAGGCGGCCGCCTCGGCCGGCACGCCACGGCAGCCCGGCGACAGCCCGACCGACCTGGTGCTCCGGCTGCTCTCCGCGCACCAAGTCAGCGCACCGGTGCTGTACCCGCTGGCCGACCTGTACCGGCTGGCCCGGTACGCGACGCACTCGGTGGACACCGGCATGCGTGATCGAGCCCGGTCCGCCCTGCGCCAGCTGCGCGCCGAACTGGCCAGCGAACCGGTGATGGGGACCAGCAGGTGAGCTTCCTCGACGACGTGTTCCGGTACGAGGAGGAGGAGCCGGGCCCGCAGCGGCCGCCGGCCCGCCCGTCCAGCCTGCGGCGGCTGGTGCGCCCGGTCGTGATCTCGCTGGTCATCGCGGCCGGCGGCGGCTTTGTGCTGCGGTTGGTGGGCCTGGCGGTGCCGTACCCGCTGATCTTCATGGTGGTGCTCGTCATCCAACTGCTGCGCCGGACGCTGGCCTGGGTCGGTCCGGGGCCGATCCCCACCCGCCTGCTGCGCCGCCCCGAGGTGGCGGCCGGCACGGGCGGCGGCGAAGACGGGCTGCGCCTGGCCGCCGGGCGGTGGGAGAACCGGCTGTTCTGGGTCAAGCTGCAACGGGATCCGTCCCAGTTCGCGAAGACGATGCAGCCCCGGATGGTGCGGATGCTCGACGAGCGGCTGCGGCTGCGCCACGGCGTGGTACGGGAGAACGATCCGGTACGGGCACGGGCGGTACTCGGCGAGGCGCTGTGGACGTTCGTGACCACCCCGGTACGGGAGAACATGGCGCCCCGGGACCTGGCGGCGATGATCAGTCGGATGGAGGCGCTGTGAACCAGGCCGGGAAGCGAAACGAGGCGGGCGCATGAGTTCTTCCCATGAGCGGCCGCTTGACCGCGGCGTCTCGTCCCTCGACGTCGCTGGCGGCCTTGGGGCCAGGGTGACTCCGGGGGAGGTCGGCCAGCTCGGCAGGAACGTGCTGGAGGCGGTCAGCAGCGTGGTGGTCGGCAAGCGGGACGCGCTCGAACTGGTGCTGTCCGGCATCCTGGCCGGCGGTCACGTGCTGCTGGAAGACCTGCCGGGGCTGGGGAAGACGCTGACCGCCCGGTGCTTCGCGCAGGCGCTGGGCATCGACTTCCGCCGGCTCCAGTTCACCCCGGACCTGCTGCCGGCCGACGTCACCGGCTCCTTCCTGTACGACCAGCGCAGCCACGATTTCACCTTCCGGGCCGGTCCGATCTTCACCAACCTGCTGCTCGCCGACGAGATCAACCGGACGCCGCCGAAGACCCAGGCCGCGCTGCTGGAGGCCATGCAGGAGAAGCAGGTCTCGGTGGAGGGCACGACGTACCGCCTCGAGGCGCCGTTCCACGTGCTCGCCACGGCGAACCCGATCGAGTACGAGGGCACCTACCCGCTTCCCGAGGCGCAGCTCGACCGGTTCCTGCTGCGGGTCTCATTCGGGTACCCGAGCCGTGACGAGGAGTGGGACGTGCTGCGCCGCCGGATCGCGCGACGGCAGGAGGAGGCGCAGCTGGACCCGGTCGTGGACCCGGCCACGCTGCTGGCCATGCAGGCCGCGCTGGAGGACGTCGTGGTCGAGGACTCGATCGGCCGGTACATGGTCGAGCTGACCGCGGCGACCCGGGAACACAGCCAGGTGATGGCTGGCGCGTCGCCCCGCGGGTCGCTCGCGCTGATGCTGCTGTCCCGGGCCCGGGCGGCCCTCGACGGGCGGGATTACGTGGTGCCCGAGGACGTCAAGGCGGTCGCGGTCCCGGCGCTGGCGCACCGGATCACACTCAAGCCGGAGATGTGGCTGCGCCAGATGCAGCCCTCGACCGTGGTCGCCGAGGTACTGGCGAACACGCCGGCACCGGCCAGCGGGGCGCTTCCGACGTACGCCGACACCTCGGCCGGGTACCGGTACGACAACCGGGCCGGGTACGGTCCGCAGCCGGTGCCCAGCCAGCCCGGCGGCGAGCGACCGGCGGTCGACCCGTACCGGTACACCGCGCCGCCCCGGAGCTGACGGTGACACAGCCCGTGGCTGAGCCCGTGCCGCTGCGGCCGGCCGTGCCGGGCGGTCAGCCGCCGGCCCAGCCGGCCGAGCCGGGTGAGACCGGGCTGGCCGGGACGCTGGGCCGCTGGTCGCCCACCCGGGCGCTGGGCCGCGCAGTGCTGGTGGTGGGCGTTCTGCTGTTCGTCGCGGTACTGCTGCGCCGAACCGACCTGGTGGTCCTCGCGGCGCCGTTCGCCCTGGGCGCGGCGATCGGGGTGTGGCGGCGGCCGGAGGAGGTGCCGGTGGTCCGGGTGGAGGTCGCGTCCGAGGTGCTGTCCGAGGGCCGCCCGGTACATGCCCGGCTCAGCGTGGGCAACGCCGACCCGATCGGGTACGACCTGGTGGTCCTGCGCACGGTGACCTCGCCCTGGCTGCGGCTGCGGCACTCGGACCGGCCGTACGTGACGGCGGTGGCCAGCCAGACGATCGCCGACATCGACCTGGAGGGGGACGCCCTGCGCTGGGGTCGCCTGACGCTGGGCCCGACCCACGCCTGGGCGGTCGCGGCCGACGGCCTGCTGGTCAGCGACGCCGGCGTGGCAGGTCCGCGGCGGCTCAAGGTGTTCCCCTTGACAGAGACGTTCGACGCGGTGGAGGCGATGCCGAAGGCCGCCGGCCTCGTCGGCGGCCACCGGTCGCGGCGGCCCGGCGAGGGCGGCGAACTCGCTGGGGTGCGGATGTTCGCGCCCGGCGACCGGCTGCGCCGCATCGACTGGCGGGTGTCGCTGCGTACCCAGGAACTGCACGTGGCCGCGACACTGTCCGACCGGGACGCCGAGGTGGTCCTGATGCTGGATGTCCTGCACGAGGCCGGCCGGTCCGGGGGCATCCACGGCGCCCGGTCGGTACTGGACACCACGGTCCGGGCGGCGGCCGGCATCGCGGAGCACTACCTGCACGCCGGCGACCGGGTCGCGTTGCTGGAGTACGGGTTCCGGGCGCGGCGGCTGCGCGCGGCCGGCGGCCGGCGGCAGTACCTGACGGTGCTGGAGTGGCTCCTCGACGTCAGCGCGCAGCACGGCGCGTACGAGCCTTCGCCCGCCGCGTTCGGTCCGCATACGGTGTCGGCCAACGCGCTCGTGGTGGTGCTGACGCCGCTGCTGGACACGCGGGCGGCCGCGATGGTCGCCCGGTTCGCCCGGGCCGGCCGGTTCGTGGTCGCGGTGGACACCCTGCCACCGGGCATCGCGCTGCCGGTGCAGGAGGGCTGGGGCACGCTGGCCGCCCGGCTGTGGAAGCTGGATCGGGACAATACGATCGGCCAGCTGCGCGAGCACGGGGTCCCGGTGGTGGCCTGGGCCGGCGCCGGCAGCCTGGACGAGGTGCTGCGGGGCGTGACGAGGATGGCCGGCGGCGCGCGGACGGGTGTCCGGTGAGCGGCCGGGGCGAGCGCCAGGACGGCCGTACCGCGCTGTCCTCGTGGACCGACAACCTGACCGACCGCGTCCGCCGGACGGCTCCCGGCCCGGTGCTGGTGCGCGCCGGCGTGCTCGTGGCCGGCCTGCTGGCCCAACTGGTTGCCTGGCCCGCCGAGGTGGTTCTGAACCGTACGGTCCTGGTGCTGATCGTGCTCGCGGTGTTGCCGGCGCTGGCCCCGCGCAGCCGGCTGGTGTCGCTGGCGATCTTCGCCGCGGTGGCCGGCTGGCTGGCCAGTACGACGGCGTACCAGGAGCCGCTCACGTACTGGCGCCTCGTGCTGCTGGCCGGGCTGCTGTACCTGCTGCACACCCTGACCGCTCTGGCCGCCGTTCTGCCCTACGACGCGGTGATCTCTCCCGGCGTACTTGTCCGGTGGCTGCGCCGCTGCGGCGCAGTGGTGCTGCTCACCGCCGTTGTGGCGATGTTCACCCTGCTCCTGCCGGGGTACCTGCCGGCCGCCCGCTACCTGGTCGCATCGCTTGTGGGACTTGGCCTGATGCTGGCCTTGGCGGCCTATCTGGCGACGCTGGTACGCCGCCGCTGACGCCCCACCGCCCGGGACAAGCCATCGGCGGGTCGGAATGCCTGGGAAACCGACCTAGCATGGAGTCGTGACTCCACAGCGGATCCTTGTCGTCGGCGCCGGCCATGTCGGCCTGTACACGGCCCTCCGGCTCTCCCGCAAGCTGAAGGCGCGCGAGGCCGAGGTGATCGTGGTCGACCCTCAGCCGCACATGACCTACCAGCCGTTCCTTCCCGAGGCGGCGGCCGGCAGCATTTCGCCCCGGCATGCGGTCGTTCCGCTGCGCCGCGAACTGCGCCGCTGCACGATCCTGGCCGGCGAGGTGACCCGGGTGGAGCACGAGCGCCGGGTGGCGACCGTACAGCCGATCATCGGGCCGGCGCGCGAGGTGCCGTACGACCACATCGTCCTGGTGCCGGGCAGCGTGTCGCGGACCCTCCCGATCCCCGGCCTGCGCGAGAACGCGGTCGGCTTCAAGAACCTCGGCGAGGCCATCTACCTGCGCAACAAGGTGCTCGAACAGCTCGATGTGGCGGCCACCACGACCGATCCGGCGACCCGTGCGCGTGCCCTGACGTTCGTCTTCATCGGCGGCGGGTACGCCGGCATCGAGGCCCTGGCCGAGATGGAGGACATGGCCCGCGACGCGCTGCGGTACTACCCGGAGTTGCGCGCCGACCAGATGCACTGGGTCCTCGTCGAGGCGACCCAGCGGATCCTGCCCGAGGTCGATCCGGACATGGGTGCCTACACGGTGCAGCAGTTGCTGAAACGGAATCTGGACATCCGGCTCGGCACGCGGCTTGAGTCCTGTGTGGACGGTGTGGTGCGGCTGTCCGACGGGGACTCGTTCGCGGCGGACACGATCGTGTGGACGGCCGGCGTCAAGGCGCACCCGATCCTGGAGCGGACCGACCTGCCGCGCGACGGGAAGGGCAGGCTCACCTGCCTGGCGACGTTGCAGGTGGCCGGGCCGGGCGGGCGGACGGTCGACGGTGCCTGGTCGGCCGGCGACTGCGCCGCCGTACCCGACCTGACCAAGGAGCCGGGCGCGCTGTGCGGCCCGAGCGCGCAGCACGCGGTACGGCAGGCGGCACGGCTGGCCGACAACCTGGTGGCGGTGATCCGCGGCCGGGCGGCCACCCCGTACCGGCACAAGTACGTGGGCTCGGTGGCGAGCCTGGGCCTGCACAAGGGCGTCGCGCAGGTGTACGGCGTCAAGGTGCGCGGCCTACCGGCCTGGTTCATGCACCGCAGTTACCACGTGAGCCGGATCCCGAGCTGGAACCGGCGCATCCGGGTGGTGATCGACTGGACGCTGGCGTTGTTCCTGCGGCGCGAGGCGGTCGCGCTCGGTGAGCTCCACTCGCCGCGGCAGAGCTTCACCGAGGTGACTCCGCCGGTGGCGCGGTGATCAGGGCCCGGCCGGAGGGCCGGGCCCGATCCGGGCCATTCGCCAGATGGCGCAGATAGTGCACCGGGAGCGGCGCGGATGCCGCGAAATCTATAGCCTTTTCGATCACGAGAACCTAACCGCCGCGCTTCCGGGTGCCATAAGCACCCATGGTCCGGTGCTCCCGAGAAGCGGTCGTGGCGGCGGTCGAGACAGTTTCGCGACCTGCCGACACGAATTGATTCGTATGTCGCAGGGCCTTCAGTTCGTTCGCATTTGCTTACCATTCGCTACTGGCGGCGGTCGGGGCGACCGAGCGCTCGATACCGACACGGAGGGGTCGTTTCGGAATGTTCGCCACCGTGTCGAGTTATGATCATTTACGCCTTGACCTGCGAATTTGGCAAAATTGGCGTAATGTGATGATCATGGGCACCCAATGGCGGTGTGCGACTCATGACTGATCTGGCGACAACTCGCAATGAGTCCCAGCCGTGGGACGATTTCGATTCGCGCTGGTATCTCGCGCACAACTACGAAAGCCTCCGGTTCGACGACCGCCAGATCATCGAGCGGGTGGCGAAATTCTTCGCGAGCTCCGGTCCGGAACTGAGCGGCATCGACGTGGGCAGCGGGACCAACCTCTACCCGGCCCTGGCCATGCTCCCGTCCTGCCGCAGGATCACACTCGTCGAGCGATCACGGTCCAACGTCGCCTGGCTGGAGCACGAGATCCGTGATTACGCGTCGACCTGGAATCCGTTCTGGGACGCGCTGGGCGACGCCGAACCGGACAGGTACAAGCCGGTGGTCGAGCCGCGCGAGGCGCTGGCCGCCCGCGCGAAGGTGAGGTGCAAGAGCATCTTCGATCTTCCCCGGTGCCGGTGGGAGATCGGCACGATGTTCTTCGTCGCGGAGTCGATCACTGCCGATCCCGCCGAGTTCGAGCGGGCCACCCGGCGCTTCGTCCGCTCGTTGAAGCGCGGTGCGCCGTTCGCCGCGGCGTTCATGCGCCACTCCGTCGGCTACCAGGTCAATCGGGTGCGCTTCCCCGCCGTGGCGGTCGACGAGCGTCAGGTCTGTGAATGTCTTGACCCGGTCGCCTACGATGTCAATGTCAAGATGATCCCGAGTGGAGACAACCCGTTACGCGACGGGTATGACGGGATGATCCTGGCCACGGGGTACGCCAACGGAAAGTAGCGATCTCTGGGGGTGGCTGTTCATCAATGAAGGTTCAGCCACGACAGCAGATCGTCGAGGTCTGGCGTGCCACCGCTCGGTCGTCCATGGTCGATGGCGCGTGGGTCTGGGGAGGCCGGGACGGCTCCAATTCGATCAGTGACGCCGAACAGCTGCTCTGCCTGATGAACCCGGCCGCCGAGGTACCCACGTTCAAGCTGGACGACCCCGACCAGATGGCGGAGGACGTGGTGGACGCCCTGCGGGCGTTCGGCGACAGCGTGGAGATTCCGCGCCGGCTGGTGCGGATCCTTACGGACTACTTCGTCCGCTACTCCGACCAGGACGGCACGCCGCTGTTCGCCGCCGGCAGCTACCTTCGCTCCAACGGTCCGTCACAGGAAGTCAGCGAGGAGCAGCGGAGCCTCGACGTGGTCGACTCGTTCGGCATCTCCGTGACGCTCGCGTTGGCCAGCATCGGTTTCGCCCGGGTGTTCCGGACCGTGGTGAAGCGGTCCGACCTCCATCGGGAGATCGACAACCTGGAGCGGCTGGCGAATACCCGGCTCACCGCCGCGATGATCGGCATGCTGCGCAGCTTCACCGTCAACGTCTTCGACACCGACTCGACCTTCGGTCGCGCACTCGTCCGGATGGTCAATCAGGACGCGCGGCCGAACCGAGTGGTGGTCGAGGAGCTGCGAAACGAACTGAGGGAGATCCACGCCGGCCTGCGCGACGAGGTCATCATCGGTTCCGGCGCGGGCGAGGCCGGCAGGCTGGACAACCCGAATTTGCTGTTCGAGTGTGGCTGGTCCTGGGGGATTGTCGAAGGCGCCCCGAAGGTCGAGGGGTTCGACACCATCGGCCCGCAACGCGCGGGGGTGGCGGAGAACGCGCCGTACCTGTACTTCACCGTGGTGGCTCTGGACGCTGTCGAGGCACTGTTCTCCGAACGCACCCGCCTGCTCGGCCTGCTGGACGAGGAGCAGCTCCGGCTGGCACAGTCGCTGCAACTGCGCTGGGACCTGACACAGCGGTACTGGTCGACCCTCGCGCGGTTCGGCAGCGGGCGGTGGCCGCTGGAGGACCTGCCGTGGCGCACCACCGACGATGTCGAGTCGGACTACCTGTCGCTGCTGGTGACATCCATCTCGGTACAGGACCTGGTGAGCCGGCGCGCACCCGACGAGGCGCTGAGCCGGGTCGGTCGGGTCCTGGCCGAGCTCGCCGCCCGCAACCGGGTCAACCGGCGCAGCTTCCCGGGCGACTCCGCGGTCGGCCTGCACCACCCCGGCTTCGACCTGAAGCTGGGCGGAAGCGAGGATCCCGACGGGAAGCCGCTGCGCTGGGTCACGACGGACTTCTCGCCTCTGCTGCTCCAGCGGACCATCCGCATCGCCGGCCTGCTGCGCGATCCCGAGCTGCGCCAGCAGATGATCGGCCTGGCCGACCAGGTGTGGGGACACCTCGAGCGCCGGCGGATCGCCGACGAAACGGGGCGGGACCTGTGGGACCAGCCGGCCAACGAGTTCCCGCAGATCGCGAAGCAGGACGCGCGCCCGTCCTGGTACTACACGAAGCGCGTCGTGGACTGCCTGGTCACCGCGGCCCAGGTCATCGGCAACCCGCCGGTCAGCGGCTCGCGGTTGTCCGAATACGCGAGCGACCTGCTCGCCGAGGCCGAGCACCTCTTCGACCAGGAACTGCTCGGCGGGTCGTCGGAGGCGGGTCCGGCGATCCGGGCACAGACGGACACGCTCCGGCAGAAGCTCATGCGTGCCAGGCGGATCCAGCGCGATCGGCCGGGCAGCGCCGCCGTCCTGGTCAGCGAGGTGCTCAGCGTGCTGGACGGTCTCGCGGCCGCCCGAGAAGACGTCGGTGGGGCCAACTAGCGTGATTGCCTTCGCGACCTCGGACAAGGGCGGGACCGGCCGGTCGGTCACCAGCGGCAACGTCGCGTACCGCCGTGCGTTGCAGGGCACCGACATCGCCTACCTCGACTTCGACTTCGGCTCGCCGACCGCGGGCGCCATCTTCGACATCCCGTCCGTGGAGCACGGCACGATCCAGGGTGGCCTGCACTCTTACCTGCGCGGCGACCTGACCACTCCGACCCGGCTCGACGTGTGGTCGGAATCCGACCGGTCCAGCCTGCGCGGGCGACCGCCCGGGGCCGGCCGTCTCGTGCTGCTTCCCGGCGACAGCAGCGGCGGCGAATTCAACTCCACCCCGGAGATGCTCCGCCGCGCCATCGACCTGCTGCTGGTCGCCGAGGAGGAGTTCGAGGTCACTATCGTCGACCTGAGTGCCGGCCGCTCGTACGCCACCGACATCGCCCTGGCCGCGAGCGCCTACCTGCGCAAGCGCGGAGTGCTGACCCGATGGCTGGTGTTCCACCGCTGGACCCGCCAGCACATCATCGCCGCCGCCAGCCTCGTCTACGGCGACAACGGGCTGCTGAAGGCCGGTGCCGAACGCGGGCACGACCAGGACCAGCTCACCGACTCGATCCGCTTCGTGCGCACCGCCGTGGTCGACCCGGACTCGCCGTCCCTCGCCGGGCTGCGCGCCGGTCAGGTCGCCTGGCTGCGCGAGTGCAACGCCAACCTTCAGGTCCTCGCGCAGCGCAACCGGATCGGCCGGACCCTGATGCTCGGCGCGGTGCCGCTGGATCCCGTGCTCCAGTGGCGTGAGCAGCTCATCTCCAACAACGATGTGTTCAGCCGGCAGATCGCCAACGTGGAGACGGTGCAGGCGTTCGAGGAGATCGCCAAGAAGCTCACCGACGACGGAGCCTGGGAAGGTCTCTGATGGGCGCCGACGCGGTGTTCCGTGAGGCCAGCGATGAGCCGCGGGTGGCGCAGTTGCCGCTGTCCCACCTCTCGATCGAGCTCGGTCACCTGTACATGGAGGACTACGCCTCCGGGATCGACGGCCTGCGGGAGAACTTCCAGCGGGTGGCGCCGTGGGCGGACGCGGCCCGGCGGGCCTGCCAGGCCGCGATCGGCGACCGGCGAGCGAGGGTCAGCACGTGCTTCCTCGTCGACGACTACTTCAGCCCGTTCGGCTCGCCGCGACAGATCGTTCCCGACCTGATGCGCGCGGCGGCCGATGCCGGTCTCGAAATCGACTATCTCGGACGGGAATCCGGCTGTGCCTCGGCCGAGGGCGTACCCATCGCACGCATGGTCGAGGGTCAGTTGGTCGCCGAGCCGGCACCGTCGACCGACGGTTCCCGGCCGCCGGTCAGCGAGTCCGGCTGGCTGTGCAACGGCGAGCGGTCGGCGGTACCGGGTGCGGGCGAGGCCATGGGCGTGATCAGCCAGTGGACGCCGCCGGTGGAGAGCGCGGCGAACCGGCACTCCATCTTCCTCGACATCGAGCTGTGGGACGAGAAGCGGGAGGACGAGCGCACCTGGTCGTGCCCGTTCCTCGCCTCGGTGTGGCAGTTGCTGCGCCTCGGCATGCTGCGCAACCTGGGCCAGTCGGTCGCCGTACCGCAGCCGGCGCCGGGCGAGTTGCCGGAGAGCTGGGACCAGCTGCCGGCGCTGCTTCGGCTGAACCCGTCGGCGGCGCCGTTCAGCGCGTACCGCACGTTCTCCGTACTGTCCTCCCGGTTCCTGCCCGTGGAGCACGCGGTACGGACGATCCTCGGTCAGGTGAACGTGGCCGGCGCGGTCGCGGACCAGGTGGCCGAGCGCGCGGAGCGGGAGAGCCTCACGCTGCCGCCGGAGCTGGTGGACCGCATCGAGTACGCCTTCGTGCACACCGGCTCCCGGCGGCGCTGGCGTTAGGCGCTCACTCCTTGAAGTCGGTCGCCGATTCCCAGATATCGCGGAACCGGCGGATCCGTTGCTGCACCCGGTCCTCACCGAGGATCAGGTGCGTGTTGAGCATCTCCGGCGCACCGCTGTGGTCCTCCAGGCGGGAGCCGGGGGTCACCTCGTAGGTGATGACGTCGTCGAAGAGGATGAAGTCGAACAGGCTGTTGCGCAGCAGGCCGGAGACGTCCTGAGCGACCAGGATGCGTACCTGGATGCCGATGTCCCGCTGGACCCGGCAGATCTCGCTGAGGTTCGGGTACCGGCTGGAGTCGAACCGGTCGAGCACGAACACCCGGCGTACGGCCACCCCCCGCTGCACCGCCTCGCGCTGCACCTCCAGGTACCGGTGACCGAGGTCGCTGTTGTACAACCCGCCCGCCCCGTACTCCGCGCCGGCGGCGTCCACTGTGGTCAGACTGGTCGCGTCGATGCTGCTGCGGGCGTGGCGGGTCAACCCGAGCAGCCAGTCGCGGTCCTCGCCGTCGTACGTGACGTGCTCGCCCGCGCTGACCTCCTTGAGGAACTTCGACATCCGGAAGATCTCCGCCTGGGCGAAGTCGAACACGAGCGGGGGAGTCGGCTCGATCTGCGTCGCGTTGCGCACGAACTGAGTCACCACGTCGGTGCGCAGCGCGGACGTCTCCACCAGCCCGAACAGTTCGGTCGCTTCATTGATCTTCAGAAATCCCTCACGAACCAACCGCTCCATCTCGATAGCGTGACCGCGCTGGACGTCGTGCAGCGCGTGCAGCCGGCTCTCCTGGGTCAGTTCGACGATCTGCAGCCGGGAATCGAAGTCCATCAGGAACTGCACGACCAGCGCGACGCCGCCGATGAACGTGGCCAGCACGACCGCCCAGATCTGCGACCTCTGGGCGAGGGAGGTCACCAGGTAGGCGATGCCGCCGGTGACGAGCGTGACGATGATTTTGCGGGGAACGGTCGACTTCACGGCGATGGATTCGACCCGGCCGAGGTGTTGGCTCATGACCGTACCGGGCCCAGGCTCGCCGCGCTCAGCAGCGCGACGGTGCTCGCGGTCAACTGGTCGCGTACCCGGTCGACGCTGGCCCGCCACTGGCGGGTGAAGCCCGGCCGCCGTTCCAGGGCCTGCCACAACTCCGCGAGCGCCGGTTCGAGCCTGGCCGCGGGCATCCACAGGTGCAGCAACTGGTCGATCGCCGGTTTCAAACGCTGCACCACGGCGGCCGGTGGCCCGGAACCGATCTGGCTGCGGTCGATCAGCTCCTCCAGGGCGGTCAACAGCCAGTCGTGCAGGGCCAGGTCCTCGCACAAGTCCACCACGCGCTCCGTGCCCCCGCCGGTCGGTTCGACATCGAGGCGCAGCACGAGCGTCCGGCGGCTGTCGCCGTCGACCGTGAACTGCACCGCCGAGCGCTCCCGCAACGGCAGGTCGGTCGGCGCGACCATCCAGCGCAGCGTGGTCCGCGCCATCCGGAACGGCAGGCGACCGTCGAGCTGGGGAGAGTCCTGCACCGTGTTCATCACCCGCGTACCGATCGAACCCAGGTCGAGGCTGCCGGGCTGCTGTGGGCCCGCGAAGCCCACCGCCACCTCGGGCAACCGGCCGGCCCCGATGGTCTCGACGATCCCCGGGCAGGACAGGTAGTACGACCACGGCAGGCGCCGGTTGTGCTGGCTGGGCGTCACGTTGACGTACGCCGAGCCTTGCAGGACGCGCCCGCCGGTCATGGTGGCGTGCGACCGTACCGTACCGACGCACCGCGGTCCGCCCTCTGTGCCGGTCGGCAGCCGGCAGTCCACACCGGTCAGCAGGTCCTGCGACACGGCATGCGCGATGGGGCGCCGTGAGGAGCGGACCGGCTGGTCCTGGCGCAGCATCATGATGTCGTCGGCCAACCGGGCCGACACGGCGATGGAGTGGCGCAGCAGACCGGTGGACACTTCACCCAGCATCAGCATGCGTCTGGACCTTCCGTACCCCGTACCGGCAGCTGTCCCGCTTTGATTGCACCTCAGTGGACCGCAACTTGCAACGGTTCGTATCGCTGGCGAGACGCTGTGTCACACGGCCGGGACAGCGCTGCGGGGTTTCGGTCCGCTCGCAGGCATTGGCGATCCTTGATGTGCATTACCATTGGTCCCCACCCCGGGGCAATCACCGAATGTCGGAGTGTTCCCATGTCGAAGTCGCGCGCAGCGTAGTCGTCGAGTGACGGCGAGCCAACTATTGTGGTGGAGTGGTGAAGTCCGAGGTTCGGCCCGAGGTTCTTGTCATCGGTGCCGGTGTTTCGGGGCTGACCACGGCCTTGACCCTGGCCAGGGCGAAGGTGCCGGTACGGGTGGTCGCCGACCGTCCGCCGCGGCAGAGCACCTCGTGCGCGGCGGGTGCGATCTGGGGCCCGTACCTCGTGTCGCACGACCACATCAAGCGCTGGAGCCAGGAGTCGTACGACGTGCTTATCCGGCTCGCGATCCGGCAGGACCTGGGCGAGCCGACCGGCGTCCGGATGGTGGCCGGCGTGGAGGCGTCACGGGCCGCCGACACGCCACCGGGCTGGGCGACGGAGCTGACGGGCTTCCGGATGTGTTCGGTCGACGAGCTGCCGGACGGGTTCGTCAGCGGCTGGCGCTACACCTCACCGGTCGTGGACATGCCGGTGTACCTGGACTACCTGGTGGGCGAGTTGACGACCCTCGGCCTCACGGTGGAGGCCCGGCACTTCGCGTCGATCGACGACGCCGTCGCCCAGGCCGGGGTCACGGTCAACTGCACTGGATTCGGCGCCCACCGGCTGGTGCCGGACGGCGAACTCTCGCCGGTACGGGGGCAGCTGGCCATCGCGAAGAACCCGGGGCTGAGCGAGTTCTTCGCCGAGTACTCCGAAGAGGCCGACGACCTCATCTACTTCCTTCCCCAGGGTGACCACGTAGTACTGGGTGGCAGCGCCGAACCGGGGGAGCGGGAGATGCGCTGTGACCCGGACACGATCGCGGGCATCGTGCGCCGCTGCGCGCAGATCGAGCCGCGGCTGCACGGCGTGGAGGTGCTGGAGAGCCGGGTGGGGATCAGGCCGTCGCGGCCGATGGTACGGGTGGAGCACGTCCGGCTCGGCCAGCGCCACGTCATCCACAACTACGGCCACGGCGGCGCCGGTGTGAGCCTGTCCTGGGGCTGTGCCTCAGAGATCAGGGACATCGTGCTCGACCTGATCAGCTAGCCGGGGGCGGCCACTCAGTGGCTCTGCTCCACCAGTAATGGAATCGTCCCACCTGCTCGCGGACGTGCGCTGGTTCGATCACGAGCATCGTCTGCGTGAACAACGGTGTCGGACTGGGGCCTGACGAGCTCGACTCGTAGCTGAGGACGCGGTCGAACAGAATGAGGTCCGGGAGGTGGATCGTCCCCGTCATCTGGTTGGAGCTGATTGTCCGGAGGCTGACGCCCGCGTCATGCTGCCTCGAGAGGACCGTCAAGAGCTCCTTGTCGTTGAGTAGGGCCGCGTCCTGCAGGATGAACAGGCGGCGGATCTCGACACCTCCGGTTATGGCCGTTCGCTGTAGCTCGAAGTAGCGCTGGCCGAGTTCGGTGAACCAGAGGCCCTCATCGATGAACTGTCCGTCGCGCGTCCGCGACGCCCGACTGGTCGCGTCGATGGTTGCCCGGACGCTTCTGGTCAACGCGAGGAGCCAATCGCGGTCCTCTCCGTCGTTGTACACCACCGCGTTTCCACCGCTCAGATCCCGCAGAAACTCGGACGCGCGCTGCACTTGGGATCGTGCCAGCTGTCGGATCAGGTCCGGGTGATCTGACTTGATCCGATTGGCGTGCCGTACGAGATCGAGCACGTCCGTGCGCAGCGTCGATGCTTCGACCCGGCCGAACAGCTCGGTCGCCTCGCTGACGTCGGCGAATTTCTCCTCCGCCAACGAGCGCATCTGGACGGTCTGAGTTCGGTGGCCGAGCTCGACCTTCGCCAGCCGGTCCTCGAAGTCGGTCAAGAACTGCACGACGAGTGCGACTCCACCGAGGAACGCCGTCAGGATCAGGGAGTCGATCTGTGATTGCTGCGTGAGGTCGCTGATCAGATAGGTCAGGCCGCCGATGGCGGCCGTGACGAGAACCTTCCGGACGACTCTGCCCGGTTGAGCACGTGCGGCGGCACTCGCAGACGAATCGCTCATTTGCGCCCCATTCCCAGTGGTGCAAGAGCTTCTCCTGGAACATATGGGCAGGGTTAGGTGCACCACAACGTACTTATGGGCGTGAATGACCGTGAGATCGGCCGCCGACTCAGTACCGTCGTGTCAGGGCGCAGTCAGAGGATCGGCCCGAAGCTCTCATCGTGGGTGCCGGTGTTTCGGGGCTCACCACGGCCCTGACTCCGTCCACAGCGAAGGTGCCGGTACGGGCGATGGCTGACCACTGGCCGGAACAGAGCGCGTCGTGCGCCGCTGTGGGGAGATCGAGCCACGGCTGCGGGGTGCGCAGGTCCGGGAGAGCCGGGTCGGGATCAGGCCGTCGCGGCCAATGGCGCGGGTGGAGCACGTCCGGGTCGGTGAGCGGCCCACCCGAGCGCGTTCCGGCCCGGAACTGCGGTGAGGGTACCGATCCGGTCAGTCACAATGAGGAGCGACGATGGCCGTCCGGTCCTCGCGAGATCCGCTGGCGACCGGATACCGTGGGGCCTGCGTCGACCCAGCCCGGGTGGTGGAACGGCAGACACAGCCGCCTTAAAAGCGGCAGCCGAAAGGCGTGCGGGTTCGAGTCCCGCCCCGGGCACCTCCAGGCCGCGGGGCACCGCCGGGCCGCGGGGCCACCGCCGGGCGGCGGGCACCTCCGGGCCGCGGCGGCACGGCCGGGCCGCGGGGTATGGCCGGTCCGTTGCCCGGCGGCCGTACGGCGGGTCGCCCCGGGGCCCCGAAGCCTCCTCACCTTTTCCGGCCGGCTCGGTACGGGTTCCGGCTGGTCGCCGACGGGTATTGTGGGCAGATCAGGTGATCTCCGGTACCTGGAGGCGACCGTGCAGAGCTCCAATCCGATACTCAGCCGTCTGGGCAACGTCGCCCAGTCCGAGCGGACGGCCCAGGCCCCCGTCGAGGGCTATGCCGTCCCGCCCGGCTACGGGGGCTCGAACTCGGGCGGTTACCCCTCGTTGATCACGCCGACCGGCGTCAGCCGGCCGATGACCCTCGACGACGTGGTCACCCGCACCGTCGCCCTGATCGCGCTGACCGTCGTCACCGCCGCCGTCGCGTGGGCCACCCTGCGCACCGGCGCCGCCGTCGGGCTGGCCGTCACCGGCTCGGTGATCGCCGGCCTCGTACTGGTCCTGGTGATCTCGTTCCGCCGGATCACCAACCCGTTGGTGATCTCGCTGTACGCGGTCTGCCAGGGAGTGCTGCTCGGCGTCGTCAGCCGCGAATTCGAACAGGTTTACCAGGGCATCGTGGTGCAGGCCGCGGTCGGCACGCTCGGCGTGTTCGCCGGAATGGCGGTCCTCTACAAGTTCCGGGTGCTGCGGGCCACACCCGCGTTCGCCCGGTTCGTGATCGGCGCGCTGATCGGCGTGGTCGTGCTGAGCCTGGTCAACCTGCTGTTCTCGCTGTTCGGCCACAATCCCGGCCTGGTCGAGTACGGCCCCGCCGCGCGGCCGACCGGAGTGGCGATCGTGTTCAGCCTGGCCTGCATCGTGGTCGGGGCGCTCACCTTCATCCTCGACTTCGACGCGGTCGAGCGGGGCGTCCGGTACCAGCTGCCGGAGCGCTACGCCTGGTACTGCGCCTTCGGCATCCTGGTCGGCCTGATCTACCTGTACTGGCAGATCCTGCGCATGCTCGGGTACCTGCGTCGATGACGGAGGACGAGCTGGCCCGTGCCGTGGACCGGCTGGTCGACCAGATCGCCCCGTGGCCGCTGTCGCGTTGGGCGGCATCCGCCGGATCGGGAGGCGGGTCACGCGCCTCGGTCGTGCATGCCCTCGCTCAGCGGCTCGCCGATCTGGAAGCCGGCCACACCGGCCACCCGCGGCACGAGGTGCCCCGGCTGGACAACGACCTCGTACTGCCGGACCAGGTGAAGGTGACCGCCCGCGACCTGTTGGCCGCGGTGCCCGCGCCGGACGTGCTCGCCGAGGCCGGCCGCGCGGTCGCGGACACCCGGGCGGCGCTGGCTGGCTCCTGAGCGGAGCGACCGGCGTCCCCGCGGGGTGCCGGCCGCACCGCCGGACCTCGGGGCGCCGCTCAGGACAGGCGCTCCAGCACCATGGCCATGCCCTGGCCGCCGCCGACGCACATGGTCTCCAGGCCGATCGTCTTGTCGTGCCAGTTCAGCGCGTTGAGCAGGGTTCCGGTGATCCGCGCGCCGGTCATCCCGAACGGGTGCCCGACCGCGATCGCGCCGCCCATCACGTTCAGCTTCGACAGCGGTACGTCGAGCTGGCGGTACGACGGGATGACCTGGGCGGCGAACGCCTCGTTGATCTCGACGAGGTCGACGTCGTCGATGGTCATGCCGGCACGCGCCAGCGCCTGGCGGGAGGCCCCGACCGGGCCGATGCCCATGATCTCCGGGGACATCGCGGTGACGCCGGTGGACACGATCCGGGCCAGCGGGGTGATACCGAGCTCCCGGGCCTTCGTGTCGCTCATGATGATCACCGCCGCCGCGCCGTCGTTCAACGGGCAGCAGTTGCCGGCGGTGACCCGACCGTCCGGCCGGAACACCGGCTTGAGCCCGGCCACGCCTTCCATCGTCACGCCCGGACGCGGCCCGTCGTCGGTGCTGACGATGGTGCCGTCCGGCGTCGTGATCGGGGTGATCTCACGGGCCCAGAAACCGTCGGCGATCGCCTTCTCGGCCAGGTTCTGGCTCCGCACGCCGAACTCGTCCATCTCCTGGCGGGTCACCCCGTACACCTGCGCCAGGTTCTCCGCGGTCTGCCCCATCGCCAGGTACACGTCCGGTACTTCGCCGTCCTCGCGCGGATCGTGCCACTCGGCGGCCCCTTCCTCGGCGCGCTTCCGCGAGCGCGCCCGGGCGCCGTCGAACAGCGGGTTCTGCCAGCCGCCGCCGACCAGCGCCTGAGCCTCCGGCGGCAGGGAGTCGGAGCTGCCCCGGGCGAACCGCGACACGGTCTCCACACCCGCGGAGACGAACACGTCACCCTCGCCGGCCCTGATGGCGTGGAACGCCATCCGGGTGGTCTGCAGCGACGAGGAGCAGTACCGGGTCACCGTGGCACCGGGCAGGAAGTCGTAGCCGAGCAGGGTGGCCACGATACGGCCCAGGTTGAAGCCCTGCTCACCGCCGGGCAGCCCGCAGCCGAGGTACAGGTCGTCGATCTGGCGCGGGTCGAGCTGGGGCACCTTGTCCAGTGCGGTGCGGACGACCGTGGCGGCCAGATCGTCCGGGCGCAGATCGCGCAGTGAACCCTTGACCGCGCGGCCGATCGGGGAACGGGCGGTGGCGACGATGACAGCTTCAGGCATGCCGCCAGGTTACCGCTGAGTAGGTACCGTGGTCACCTGCGGTACCCGCCACGCCACCCTTGTCCATGTCTCGATGCTTGACATCGTGTGATCAGGACACGTGTGATGGTCCACGTGCCAGGGGAAGCCGCGGTTCACGCGTGCGGTCGATCCCGGCTGGAACCCTCCTCAAGCGAAAGGAGTTCCATGCGGTCTCATCCGGTCCGCAGGGCACTGATCACCCTCGGTGCCACGGCACTCGTCGTCCCGTTCATCGCCAGTACCGGCGCGTCCGCGTCGCCCGGCGACCGGGTCGCGCTGTCGGGTACCACTCCATCCTGGGCGACACCGGCCGCGGTGGCCGGCGCGCCGGCGTCGTCGGACCAGGTCACGTTCAGCGTCGCGCTGCCACTGCGTGACGCGGCCAGGGCCGAACAGCTGGCGGCCCGCGTCTCCGATCCGAAGAGCGCCAGCTACCAGAACTACCTGACTCCGGCGCAGTTCAATTCCCGGTTCGGGCCGACCGACGCGTCGGTGGCCCGGGTCAAGAGCTTCCTTTCCGGCCAGGGCATCACCGTCACCAAGGTGGCCGACGGCAACCGCTGGGTCTCCGCGACCGGAACGGTCGCGCAGGTCAACAAGGCGTTCGGCACGGTGCTGAAGACGTACTCGTGGAAGGGCAAGAAGCTGCGGGCACCGTCGACGGCGGTATCCGTGCCCTCCTCGGTCGCGCGCGACGTCGCGCAGGTGACCGGGCTGGACGACAGCGCCCTGCTGCGCAAGCCGCTGAACGCGACCGTGCCGGACAGCGGCGGCGTACCGGTGTCGCCCGCCGCCAAGCCGAGCGCGACTCCGCCGCCGGTCGGGGAGTGCTCCACGTACTGGGGGCAGCACACCCAGACCGTCCCCGAGGCGTACGGCAAGACCCAGCTCCCGACGTACATCTGCGGGTACTCGCCGGCTCAGCTCCAGGGCGCGTACGGCGTCGCCGGCGCGATCCGGGCCGGGCTGGACGGGCGCGGCGTGACGGTGGCCATCATCGACGCGTACGGCTCGCCGACCATGGAGTCGGACGCCAACCAGTACGCGGCGAACTTCGGCCAGCCCGCCTTCAGGAGCGGCCAGTACACCGAGACACTGTTCAAGCCGTTCAACCTCCAGGACGAGTGCCAGGGCGAGGAAGCCTGGAACGGCGAGGAGACGCTGGACGTCGAGGCTGTGCACAGCATGGCTCCGGGTGCGAAGATCCACTACTTCGGTGCCCAGAACTGCGACACCGGCATCGACGACGCGCTCAACTACGTCGTGCAGCACCACTCGGCCGACATCGTGAGCAACTCCTACGGCAACGCCGGCGAGGAACTGCCGGCCGACGAGATTCAGCTCGAGCACTCGATCTTCCTGCAGGCAGCGATCGAGGGCATGGGCATGTACTTCTCGTCGGGCGACGACGGTGACGACGTGACGGTCGGCGACACCACCAAGGCGGAGCCGGACTACCCGGCCTCCGACACGCTGGTCACCGCCGTCGGCGGCACCAGCCTGGGTGTCGACAAGCACAACAACTACCAGTTCGAGACCGGCTGGGGCATCGACCACGATGTGATCAACTACGCCACCACCCCGGCCTCGTACAGCGCCCCGCTGCCGGGCCCGTTCCTCTACGGCGCGGGTGGCGGCACGAGCTACGTCTTCAGCCAGCCGGCGTACCAGCGCGGCACGGTGCCGGCGAGCCTGTCCAAGAAGAACGGCCGGACCCCCATGCGGGTGGTACCGGACGTGGGCGCGGTCGCCGACCCGTACACCGGGTTCGCGATCGGCGAGACGGTCGGTGGTGAGTTCGGCCTCGGTACGATCGGTGGCACCAGCCTGGCCTGCCCGGTCTTCGCGGGCATCCAGGCGCTGGCGAGCACCGGCCGGCACCACGCCATCGGGTTCGCCAATCCGCTGCTGTACTGGCTCCCTTCGGGCCTGTACCGCGACGTGACCCCGCCGAAGTCGCCGATCGCGGTGACCACGCCGACGGCGAGCTCGCTGAACACCTTCGACCACGACTCGTCGCTCGCGACGGCCCGTGGCTACGACAACGTCACGGGACGCGGCTCACCGCACGGCCTGCCGTTCCTGCTGGCGGAGCGGCTTCTCTGACCGGTCCGGCCCCAGCGCCGGCCGGCCAACGGTTGCGGTAGCGCAGCCGGAAGCACGTGGCGGCCGGTGTCACCGGGAGGTGACGCCGGCCGCTTCCGCTACCGCCGGGTACAGCGCGTGCGCCCAGACCCGGTACCCGTCGGCCGACGGGTGGAACCCGTCATGGCACAGCGTCCCGGCGTCGGCGCGGAAGACCGGGCCGGCCTGCCGCGCGAGGTCCACCGGGATCCCGCCCGCCGCCCGTACCGCGGCGGACTGGGCCGCCGCGATCCTCCGGCCGACCAGCCCGACGAGCTGCCGCAGCGGCGGCGCGAACGCGCGTACCGCCCCCAGGTCGGGACACGTACCGACGACCACGGCCACCTCGGCCTCCCGCAGCCTGCGTACCGCCCCGGCGAGGTGCGCCGCCGACCGCCGGGGCCGGCTGGCCCGCAGCGCGTCGTTCGAACCGATCAGGATCACCGCCACGTCCGGCCGCTCGCCGACGAGCGCGCGGGCGACCTGGGCGGCCAAATCCTCGGCACGCGAACCGGAGACGGCCACGCTGGACAGCTCGATGCGCCGCCCGTCGCTCTCCCCACCGGCGGCGAGCAGTTCGGCCAGCCGCCCACCGACCGTGTCGCTGACCCGGTCCACGCCGACGCCGAGGGCCGACGAGTCTCCGAGGAGCACCAGGCGCCACGCGGGGGCGGCCGCGGGGCCGACCGAGGTGCGCATGCCGAGGGCCAGGCCGGGCCGGGCGTACCGGCGGGCCCGCGCGGCGACGGTCTCAGCCGCGAGCAGTACCGCCCCGCCGACCGCCCCGGCCATCACCGCGATGGCGGTCGCCCTGCTCAACTGCCGGCCGACCTGCCTCATGACGCCCATCCGCGACTCCACTCCGCTCCGTCACTCCACGGCGGACGGCTGTGCCGGCGTGGAGTCCGCCATCTGCGGATCGTGCGGTCGCTCGGTGAGCTGCTGTACCCGGTGCCTCAACTGCGCCCAGCGCCCGGCTGGTCCGTTCTCCCGACCGGCGACTCTGGTGCCCCGGACCTCGGTGCCGGCGCGATCGACCGCCTCCACCGCTGCCTGCGCCAACGACCGTACCCCCTCATCCTGAGAAAGGCGGGGCTGCGCTTCCGGCTGGGGCAGTAGCGCCTCGACGAGGGTGGGCAGCATCGCCGCCGCGGCCGCCGCGTAGCCGAGGGCGGACGGGTGGAACCGGTCGGAGCTGAACATCGTCTCCGGTGCCGCGGCGAACTCCGGCCCGAGCAGATCGCCGAGGGAGACCGTGGCGGCGCCCGCCTCGACCGCCACGATCGTCTGCGCCGCGGCCATTTCCCGGCTCCATCGCCGCACGATCCAGCGCAGCGGCTGCCCGATCGGCCGGATGGTGCCCAGGTCGGGGCAGGTGCCCACGACCACCTGGATGCCGGCCTCGCGCAGCCGCCGGACGGTCGCGGCCAGGTGCGCGACAGCGATCGGCAGGCGTACCCGGTGAGTCACGTCGTTCGCGCCGATCAGGATCACCGCGAGGTCGGGCTGCCACTCGACGGCGACCTCCCGTTGCGGTACCAGATCGGCCGATACCGCCCCGACCACCGCCAGGCTGCGCAGCATCACCGGCCGGTGCAGCCGTTCGGCGAGCCCGGCGGCGAGCAGGGCGCCGGGAGTCTCGCGGGGCAGGTCGACGCCGTAACCGGCCGCCGACGAGTCGCCGAGTACGGCGAGCTTGAGCGGGACCGGGGAGCCGGCGGCGCCGAGTTCGGTGCCGTAGACACCGTCGCAGCGCGGTGGCGGGGACTGGGCCATGCCGATCGCTCGCCGGGCCAGCTTCGCCTCCCCGATCAGGGTTCCGGCGGCCAGCGCACCCAGAAGACCGACGCCGCCACCGCCGTAGGCGGCCGCGACGGCCACCTGCCGCACCCGGTCGAGTCGCCCCATCTCTCGCCCCCATCGAGATCTTCGTCGTGGTACCAGATCTTCGAGGCTAGCTCCGCCTGCGCGGAAAGTCGGTCACATTTCGGTCTGCCTGGCGCGGTTATCGCCCCAATGCCGGGGTTGACCCGGTCATGGCGGCCTGCTGGGGGCCACCTCAGTGGCTCCACGGGTCAAATTTTGCCCCGCTGGGCACTATGGGATCGGGCAGTACGCGACAGGCAGGTCGAGAAGGCCGGACAACCCCGCGGGTGGGACGGCCCGGGAACCGAGGGAGGCCACGATGGCGCGATTGGGCCGCAGGGCAGCGCTGACCGCGCTCTGGGCGGCGATCCGCAGCTCGCACCGGGGCGGACCGTCGCTCGGCAAGCGACTGGCCGCCCTGCCCAGGATGCTCGGCGCGACGCTGTCCGGCCGGTACGACGGCAAGGGGCGGGTGTTCGGCATGGTCCTCGCCCTGCTCTACATCGTGTCCCCGATCGACCTCGTACCCGAGGCGCTCTTCTCGGTCTTCGGCCTCGTGGACGACTCGTTCGTGGCGGTCTGGCTGGCCGGCGCGGTCCTGTCGGAAACCGAACGGTTCCTGGTCTGGGAGCGGCGCCGGGTGCAGACCATCCCCGGTCGAGCGCGGATGCGTTGACCGATAGCCCGAGGTAGCCGGGCGCGGCGGCACTACACTCGCCGCGTGCGCTATTACGACAACGTCGTCGATCTGATCGGTAACACGCCGCTGGTGCGGCTGCGTAACGTGACCGGGGGGCTGCCGGCAACGGTGCTGGCCAAGGTGGAGTATCTCAATCCGGGCGGCAGCGTGAAGGACCGGATCGCGGTACGGATGGTGGAGGCGGCCGAGAAGGCCGGCCTGCTACGCCCGGGCGGGACCATCGTCGAACCGACCTCCGGTAACACCGGCGTCGGGCTGGCCCTGGTGGCTCAGCTGCGCGGGTACCGCTGCGTGTTCGTCTGCCCGGACAAGGTCTCCGAAGACAAGCGGAACGTGCTGAAGGCCTACGGCGCCGAGGTGGTGGTCTGCCCGACCGCGGTCGCGCCGGAGGATTCGCGTTCCTACTACAACGTGTCCGACCGGCTCGCGGGTGAGATCCCCGGTGCGTGGAAGCCGGACCAGTACAGCAACCCGAACAATGCGCGGTCGCACTACGAGACCACCGGCCCGGAGATCTGGGAGCAGACCGAGGGCCGGATCACCCACTTCGTCGCCGGGGTGGGCACCGGCGGAACGATCTCCGGCGTCGGCCGGTACCTCAAGGAGGTCTCCGGCGGGCGGGTCAGGATCGTCGGCGCCGACCCGGAGGGCTCGGTGTATTCCGGCGGCTCCGGCCGTCCGTACCTGGTCGAGGGCGTCGGCGAGGACTTCTGGCCGGTCACCTACGACCGCGGCATCTGCGACGAGATCATCGAGGTGTCGGACAAGGATTCGTTCCTGTTCACCCGGCGGCTGGCCCGCGAGGAGGGGCTGCTGGTCGGTGGCTCGTGCGGGATGGCGGCGGTGGCCGCGGTACGGGTGGCCGAGGCGGCCGGCCCGGACGCGGTGGTGGTCGTGCTGCTGCCGGACGGCGGGCGCGGGTACCTGTCGAAGATCTTCGACGACGGCTGGATGGCGCGCTACGGCTTCCTGTCGGCCGGGGGCGCGGAGCCCACCGTGGCCGAGATGCTGGAGTCCAAGGACGGCAAGATGCCCGAGCTGGTCCACGTGCACCCGACCGAGACGGTGCGCGAGGCGATCGACGTGCTCCGCGAGTACGGAGTCTCCCAGCTGCCGGTACTCAAGGCCGAGCCGCCGGTGGTGACCGGTGAGGTGGCCGGGTCGATCTCGGAGCGGGACCTGCTCGACGCGGTGTTCACCGGACAGGCTCACCTGCACGACATGGTCGAGCCGCACATGGCGCCGCCGCTGCCGGTGATCGGTGGCGGGCAGCCGGTGTCGGAGGCGGTCGCGTTGCTGGAGAAGTCGGACGCCGCCCTGGTGCTGGTCGACGGCAAGCCGCGCGGCGTGATCACCCGGCAGGACCTGCTGGCGCACCTGGGCGACCGCCGACCCGTACGGCTCGGGTAGCCACCGGCTCCCGGCCGTGGTGATCTGATCGCTTACCGGACAGCCCCGCCAGCCGGCCGGGCTGTCCGGTGTCTCAGTCGGTCAGGCACTCCGCCGGCAGCTCGAACCAGCGCAGGTCCTCGAACCGCGCGGAGATCCGGTCGCCGATCCGCTGATCCGGTACCGCCCGAGCCTGGCTGGCCAGCTTCGCGAACAGCGCCCGGGCCACGTCCAGGTACCCGGCCAGGTCGCTCTCCGGCGCCTGCTCGTGGCGGGCCGGGTACCGCAGCACCCCGTCCGCGCCGTACCGCAGCTGGTCCAGCCGCAGCGGCGGCTCGACCAGGCCCGTGCGGTGGTGCCACAGACCGCTGGCCGGGTCGAACCGGTAGTCCGGCAGCAGCAGCCAGCCGTACTCGGCGATCAGGTTCACCGCCTCGACGATGTACCGGGCGACCGTGTCGGAGATGAAGTACGTGAAGCTCACCCGTACCCAGCCGGGCTTGATGCCCTCACAACCCGCGATGATCTCCTGCTCGTACCGGTGCGACCGCTCCAGGTCGATCCCCAGCAGCCGGTGCCCGTACGGGCCGGCACACGAGCAGCCGCCCCGGGCCTGGATGCCGAACAGGTCGGACAGCAGCGACACCACGAAGTTGTGGTGCAGGTACCGGCCGCCGGGGCGGCGGATCACGAACGACACGATGGACAGCCGCTCGGCGTGCGGGTTGCCGAGGATCTCGATGCTCGGGTTGGCCCGCCACGACTCGAACGCGAGCCAGAGGAACCGCTCCTCGGCCGCCTTGATGGTGGGTACGCCGACGGCCTGCTTGAGCGCGAAGACCAGGCCAGCCCGGATCGACTCGATGATCGCCGGGGTGCCGCCCTCTTCCCGCCGTACCGGGTCGGCGATGTACCGGTGCTCGGTCGCGTTCACGTAGTCCACGGTTCCGCCGCCCGGTACCGTCGGCACCCGGTTGTGGAGCAGGTCCCGCCGGACCACCAGGACGCCGGGCGTGCCCGGGCCGCCGACGAACTTGTGCGGGCTGAGGAAAATCGCATCCTTCCCGGTCACGTCGATCTGCACGTACGGCCCGGCCGCCGCGAAGTCCCAGAACGACAGGGCGCCGTACCGGTGGAGCAGGTCGGCGATGGCGCGGCTGTCGCTGACGATGCCGGTCACGTTGGACGCGGCGGAGAACGAACCGATCTTCAGCGGCCGGTCGGCGTACCGGCGCAACTGCTCCTCCAGAGCGTCGGTCGAGATGTGCCCGTCCGGATCCTCGGGGATCACCACCACCTCGGCCAGGGACTCTCGCCACGGCAACTCGTTGGAGTGGTGCTCGAACGGCCCGATGAACACCACCGGCCGCTCATTGGCCGGTACCGCGGCCGACAGCCCGTACCGGTCGTCGAGGGCGGCCGGGATCCGGATGCCGAGGATTCCGATCATCTTGTCGATGGCGCCGGTCGAGCCCGAGCCGGTGAAGATGACCAGGGTGTCCTCGTCGCCGCCGACCGCGTCCCGGATGATCCGGCGGGCGTCCTCGCGCAGCCGGGTGGTCTGCAGGCCGGTGCCGGACGACTCGGTGTGCGTGTTCGCGTACCGGGGCAGCACCTCGTCGCGGATCACGTCTTCGATGAACGTCAGGGAACGGCCCGACGCGGTGTAGTCGGCGTAGGTCACCCGCCGGGCGCCGTACGGGCCCCACATGACCTGGTCATCGCCGATGACGGAGTTGCGGATCCGGGCCAGCAACGGGCTCTCTTCTGGTGCCATGCCGGCCTTTCTACCCGGTGTTCGGGGCGTTTGGCGAGGTGGGGCGACACGCCTCGGCGAAACGGGCGCCGGCTGGCCCCGTCCTGTCAGGTGGATCACCTACCGGCGCGCGCCACCCTCGCCATCGGCGAAGGTCCGCACCACACGCGGCGGGGCCGCCGGTTCACCCGGACCGGCGGCCCCTTCCTTTCACGGCAGCGGGTTCAGCTGCCGTAGACCTGGAACTCCCACAGCGAGTACCCGTAGACGGTGGCCCGTGCCGTGCCGTACATCCGTACGTACCGGCCGGAACCGCTGATGTTGAGGGTCTGCACTCCACCGGTACCGCTGGTGGTGGAGTAGATCGACGTCCAGTTGCTGCCGTCGTTCGAGGTTTGGATCTGGTACGACCTGGCGTACGCCGCCTCCCAGTTCAGCACGACGCGGCTGATGCTGTGCGTCGCGCCCAGGTCGACCTGGAGCCACTGCGGGTCGCTGAACGCGCTCGACCAGCGGGTACCCGTGTTGCCGTCCACCGCGTCGGAGGCCGGGAACGCCGCGTTCTCCGTCGACGAGGCGGTGGCGGAGCGTCCCTGTGACAGCAGCGTGCCGCTGCCGCCCCCGCCGCCCGCGGTGCCGTTGACCGAGAACTCCCAGAGCGAGTAGCCGTACGCGGTGGCCCGAGCGGTGCCGTACATCCGGATATATCGGCCGGTGCCGTTGACCGCGAGGTCATCGGTGCCGCCGTCACCGGTCGTGGTCGAGTAGATGGGCGTCCAGTTGGAGCCGTCCTGCGAGGTCTGGATCTGGTACGACCTGGCGTACGCGGTCTCCCAGTTCAGGGTCACGTGGTTGATGGCGTACGACTGGCCGAGGTCGACCTGGAGCCACTGCGGGTCGCTGAATGCGCTCGACCAGCGGGTACCGGTGTTGCCGTCGGTCGCGTTGGCGGCCGGGGTCCCGGCGTTCTCGGTGGACGACGCGGTCGTCGGCTTGCCCTGGGCGATGTCGGTCCCGGTGCCGCCGCCTCCGCTGCTGCCCGGCGCCTTGTTGTACACCGCCACCCAGTCGATGTTCATCTGGCCGCCGGAGACGGTGGACGCGTTGGGGCCGCCGCCGAACGCGGCCGGGAAGCCGCCGCCCATCGCCAGGTCGTAGATGATGAAGAACGGGTGGTCCACCGCGTTCGCCCAGGTGGTCGCGTCCACCCGGTTCGAGGAGATGGTGAAGTAGTTGGTGCCGTCGAGGTACCAGCGGATCTGCTCCGGCGACACCGACCGGTCGATCTGTACGGCGTAGGTGTGGTACGCGGTCTGGCAACCGCTGCACGCGCGCTCGCCGCTGCCGATGCCGGTCGACTCGTTGCACGGGCCACCCGGGTTCGTGCCGCAGTGCAGGGTGCCGAAGACCGAACTGCGCCCGTTGATGTCCTCCAGGATGTCGATCTCGCCCGAGGTCGGCCACGGGGTACCGCTGCGCAGCGTCGAGCCGAGCATCCAGAACGCCGGCCAGTAGCCGGCGCCGTTGGCGGTGGTGACGTTGGGCTGCTGGATCGACGATTCCATCATCACGACGCCGCCGGGTGGCGCGCCGAACGTGGCGGCCTGTGTCTCGACCCGCCCCGAGGTCCAGCCCGAACTCGGGTTGGTGCCGGAGTGCAGGGCCTTGAGCACGAGGTGCCCGGCTCCGTCCTGGTACACGTTGGACGTGCTGTTGGTCATCGTCTCGATCTCACCGGTGCCGAAGCTGGAGCCCGGGCCGGTGTCGTACTTCCAGGTGCCGGTGTCCAGGCCGGTCCCGGCGGCGCCGTTGAAGTCGTCGCTCCAGGTCAGGCTGAACCCGGCCGGGGGAGCCGGTACGGCGGCGGCGGCAGGTCGCGCGGTCGCGACCGTGGTCGCCACGGTGGTGGCGCCGGCGAGCGCCAGGGTTCCGGCCACCAGTACGAGAGCGGAGGCGCCGGTGCTCAGGCGCGACACGGTCCTGCCGCGGACGCTGCCGCTGCCGGGATCGGTGGGTGTTCGTCTGTCTGGCATGGTTCTCCCTCATGTCGGTGGGATCCGGTCCGCGACCGGCGTGGCTCGCGGACGCGGTTTGACGACCCCCGTGCGCGTACGAGGCGGACCCGGTGGTCCGCGCGGTGCCCGGCGCAGCCGCTCGGGCGTGACGGCCGCGCCCGGCGGCGCGCTGGCACACCGGGCAGGCCCGTCCGGGCTGGACGGACGGTGAGGCGGCGGGATCGGTTGATCCGGCGCCAGATCGGCGGTAGCCGGCCAGCATCTGGCGCGCCAGCGCTGGGGCGCGACGGTGGCCGGACGGTGCTGGGCCGCCGGGGTGGCGGCCGATCGCGATGGCCGGGTGTGCGGTCGGGCGCGCGGAACTCGCCCGTGACGCCGGTCGGGTGGCGACCACCGGTCACGGGCGGTGACTCATGCGGGTGGCGGGCGGCGCAGCAGCGCCGGAGGGGACGGTCTCACGGCTGGTCCTGCCTGTCGATTCTGAGAGAGCGCTCTCTGTTGGTACCGGTAGTTCTACGCCCGTCACCCAATGGTGTCAAGTATGTCGATGTCTCAACCGCTGCGTTACCGTGGCTACGGTCGGTGTCGACCGCGGCCGCCAGTGCCGCCCTTCCCGCCGACTTTGAGAGCGCTCTCTGTCCGAGGCTGGGCGGCTCGGTTCGGCCGGCCCGGACCCGGCGCCGGGATGCTCACGCGCGAGCAAGCTCCCTGATCCGGCCCGCACCCACCGGAGCGGCGATCCGCGCGGTGGCCGCACGCTCTACCGGCGCCGAGTCAGCAGCGGCTCGCGGCGCCCGCCCCTGGGTGGCGGCGGGCGCGGCGCGGGCGGACGATGACGAGTTGTGGACGCTGACACGCTGACCCTCCGCCGGGCCCGGGCGTCGGACGCGCCCGCGGTGGCCGATGTGTGGCTGCGCTCGTACCGAGCGGCGCTGCCGACGGTCCGGCCGGCGCACCCCGACGAAGAGGTACGGGCGTGGATCCGCGACGTCCTCCTGCCCGAGCACGAGACGTGGGTGGCCGTCGCCGGTACGGCGGTGGTCGGCTTGATGGCGCTCACCGACGGTTGGATCGATCAGCTGTACCTCGACCCGTCGTGGCGTGGCCGGGGGATCGGCGACCGGTTCGTCGAGCTGGCCAAGCGCCGGTACCCGGACGGGCTGCAACTGTGGACGTTCCAGGTCAACGCGCCCGCCCAACGGTTCTACGAGCGGCACGGGTTCGTGGCGGTCGAGCGCACCGACGGGGCCGGCAACGAGGAGCACGAGCCCGACGTCCGGTACGAGTGGCGGCCTCACGGATAGCTGCGGCTCACCCCCAGTCCGGTTCCTCGTCGTCGCCCCCGGCGTCCGGCTCGCCGCGCCGCTCCGGCAGTGGGCGCAGGTTCAGGTGTTCCAGCCGGTGCGCGATGCCGCCCGGGCGGCGTCCGAACTCCCGGGCCAGCGCGGCGACGCTCGGCTGTGTCCGGTACCGCTCGATCAGCCTCGCCTCCTCGGCGGTGGTCCACGGCTTGTACGCATTCGGGTACCGGCGCCGGAGCTCCTCGAACTCAGCGCCCTTGCCGGCGCTGTCGGTCTGGCCGAGCACGGTCGCGACGGCGGCCAGCAGCGACGCCAGTACCTTCGACGCGGGCAGCAGATCGGCCTTGGTGACGGTGCCGGCCAGCTCCCCGCACTGCTGGCCCTCGCCGTCCTCGATCGCGAGGTCGACGCTGACGTCGCCGCCGTACCGGTAGCGTGCCCGTACCCGGATGGTCCGGTCTCCGACGACCACCTCGCGCGTCACGTCGAGGTGCCCGTCGCCGCCCTCATTCGTGTGCATAACTGTAGGACCAGCGCCGGGCGGGAACGGACGCCTCACTGTTCGCTCACGAAATTCAGCGCCGGGGCGGAGCCGGTGAAGGGATCAGGTGTTTGCCGCCGCGGCCTACCATCCGGCCGTGGACGATCTCGTCTTCCGGCCGACGAGGCGGCAGCGCAAGTACGACATCGTCATCGTCGCCGTGATGGTGTTGCTGGCGGTTGTTGCGTTCCTGGGAATGGCAAGAGATCACCAACATCGACGTCAAAGTGGAGCGGTTCCGCGCTACCTCAAGGTGGGTCAGGCTCTCCACATCCGGCGGAAAGTCCTTCACGCTGCCCGCTCCTTACGACTTCGACCTGGCTCGAAACCCGGACTTCGACGAGCACGTCGCCGCGATCACGAGTCGTTGGGCGCAGGCAACAGGCCGATCTGAACGAGACGTACAGCCAGAGTAGATGTACCAGCAAGGCCAGTGTCCGTTCGCGAGCGCTCGGTGCCTAACGGCCGGCTACCTGCGGCTCAGCCTTTCTCGGCAACGAACGTGCCGCGCGCCTGGATGGTGATGACCAGCCCTCGTTCCCGTAGTAGCTCGACCGCACGCCGGGCGGTACCACGGGCCACGCCGTACTCCTGGATCAGCTGCTTTTCCGAGGGCAGCAGGTCACCCGGCCTCAGCTTGCCCGCCTTGATCTGGGCCTCTAGGAGGTTGGCCAGCTGGACGTACAGCGGCGTCGGGGACATCGGGTCGACCACGGGCACGACCGTACGGTTGCCCATAAACGTGCTGGTCATACGGTACGTTCTAGACGTTCTGAACGTATGGCTCCATGGTTGACAACATGGACGTGACCAGCAAGCAGAAGTGCCCCGCCTGGTACGTGTGCTCCGGCTGCAACCACGGGCCGAACGGCATGACCTGTCCCGTCGGCGTGGCTGGCCTTGCCGCGGTCGAGATCCCGACGTACGCTTTCTTGTACGTACAGAATCTTGTACCTGCTACGCATGGGGAGACATGTTGAGGACCATGACCTACTCGGAGTCGCGTGCCCGGTACGCCGAGACGCTCTCCGCCGTCGCAGACGACCGCGAGGAGGTCGTCATCACGCGTGCCGGCCACGAGCCCGTCGTGATCGTATCGCTCGACGATTATCAATCGCTGAAAGAGACCGCGTACCTGTTGCGAAGCCCAGAGAATGCTCGTCGCCTGCTTGCCGCAATTGACCGTCTGGAAAATGGCGGCGGGGTTGTTCGCGAGCCGATCGAGTGAAGCTCGTCTGGGACGAGAACGCCTGGGAAGACTACGTCTGGTGGCAGGCTCAGGACCGGAAACTGCTCAGGCGCATCAACGTGTTGCTTCAGGACATCTCCCGTAACGGCAACGAGGGCATCGGCAAGCCGGAGCCTCTCAAGCATGGGTTCCAGGGCTACTGGTCTCGCCGCATCAGTGACGAGCATCGCTTGATTTACAAGATCGTTGAAGACGAGATCCGCATAGCTCAGTGTAGGTACCGCTATTAGCGGGCGGTTCGGGCTCCATCGGCGACAAGGCCACTGGAACTCGAGCCTTGCGACACCTTGCCCGCAACGAAACAAGGCCACCGGGCAACCCGATGGCCTTGTCAGCTAACAGAAGCAGAACCGGATGACCCTTGCCGAGGTTTGGACATGAAGTTGGTCCAGGCATCGACGGCCGTTTGGAGATCCATGGCGGCAACATCTTCTCGTGCCATGCCCGCCGAGTGGATCAGTCGCTGAGCAAGCCAGTCGGGAACCGGCTCCACATGAACCGGGCTGGCGACACGGATGTCCGCCGCCGCGCGCCCGACTCGTTCCAGTACGTCGGCCAAGCTCGCAAGCCCTGGACGGGACTCGGCCGCCGCCCGCACGCGAGTCACGGCTTCAACGTAGATCTCTGCGTCCGCTCGTGGTCCGATGGCCCACACTTCGCAGATCTCGATGGCCTTGGCCTCGGTGACCCGGTACACGACCCGCCAGGTGTTAGGGCCGACGACGAGTTTGCGATAGCCGGTACGTTCACCGCCCAGCGGATACCCGGCCTCTGCGTTCTCCTCTAGAAGGAGAATCTTTTTCAGTACTTTGGGTGCGGCGTCGGGTCCGATCCGCCTGAGGTCGTCGATCGCGGCGTCGGTGAAGACGATCTCAGTCACGATCAGTCGTCGTCGGACAGCGCCGACAGCGATTCTCGGCTATGGCCGAAGGCCGCCAGCACATCGTTCAGTGGAGTCCGATGACCATCGTCAGTTGTCGCTCGGGCAAGGACGAGCGCCAGGTCTCGAAGGTCCGTCGCGGCCTCATCCAGTTCGGTAAGCCGGCGGATGCTGACAACGGCGGCGACCGGTTGGTGGCGCCGCGTGACGATGAGATCCGATCCCTGCTCTGCGTCGGCGACCAATCCGGCGACGCCACGTTGGGTGGCCTCAGTCACCGTGATCTCACGTGCGTCACCCAGAACTGTCATACATCAACTATACAGAAATCTGTCTAGGTCGTTCAAGGGGTCGTGGCGGAAACGTGGCCCCGGACCGGTCCGGGGCCACCGGTTGCATCAGCTACCGACTCGTGCCACGCCGACCGGGCAGGTCATGCCGTTCGGGCCGTGGTTGCAGTACCCGTACGGGTTCTTCGCGTCCGACAGGTACTGCTGGCGGTAGTACCGTCCTCCACGTCATAATTCTGTCTCGGAGGGCGCTATGGGCGAGGCTATCCCGGTCGTGTCGTACGCGAGGATCAGCAGCGATGGCGAGCGTGACGAACACGGCATCGCTGACCAGCACCGGGTCAACCGGAGGACAGCGAAGCGGCTCGGGCTACGCGTGGTGGCCGAGCTGACCGACAACGACCGCTCGGCCAGTAAGGCCGGCGTCGTCCGTGAGGGCTTCGAGGAGATGTTGCGGGCGCTCGCGGCCGGGCGGATGCCGGATGGGACAGCGGTGCGCGGAGTCGTTGTGCTGAACGAGGACCGGCTTGCGCGTCGCGCCGGGGACTACGAGCGGTTCGTGGAGGCGTTGACGGCCGAGGATGGCCGGGTGTTCGCCGACGAGCGTGGGCTCAAGGATTTGTACGCCGAGGACGTTGAGGGCCTGGGCCTGATCGGCGTCGCATTCTCGAAGATCGAGTCGAGGAAGGTACGCCGGCGGATGAGGCGGTTCCACCGGGCGCGAGCCGAGGACGGCAAGCCTGCCGGCGGTACGAGGCCCTTTGGCTGGGCCGAGGATCGGCTGACTCTCGATCCGGTCGAGGCGCCACTACTGGCCAAGGCTGCGGCCGACTTCGCCGCCGGCCGGTCGCTCAACTCCATCGCGCGCGAATGGATCAGCGAAGGTGTACGGACCACGCTCGGGAACCTCTGGACGAGCCGGTCGCTGCGCGTCACCCTGGCCAATCCACGGCTGTGTGGCTGGCGCAGGCTCCACGGCGAGATCGTGGTGGAGGACCAGGGAAAACCGGTTATGGGTACGTGGGAACCGATCGTGCCGCAGGAGACGTGGATGGCGATCGACGCCATCATGCGCTCGCGCAGCGGCAGGAAGGTTGGTAGCGACGGTACGCCGGGTGACGTGCTGGCCGCCGACTTCTCGTTGCATCGGTACCTGTTGAGCGGCGTTCTTCGCTGCGGCAAGCCGAGGCCAGACGGCTCGATCTGCAACGCCGCGATGCGTGCGACCTGGTACGCCGGCAAGCGCGATGTCCACCAATACGCCTGTCCCGCCCGGAGCCAGGGAGGGTGTGCGGGTGTCTCGCGCCGAGGCCGGGAGGTCGACGAGTACGTCTCGGAAGCCGTGCTCGCCAAGCTAGAGCAGCGGCAGATGCGGCCATCCGGCGGCGACGCCTGGGCGGGCGCAGACGAGTTGGCAGCCGCACAGCGACGGATCGACGACCTGGGCCGGGAGTGGCGGGCCGGCGGTCTGTCCAACGAGTTCTTCTTCGCCAATGTCCGACAGCTTGAGGAGCAGGTCGCCAAGCTGCGTGCCGAGCAGGTCCGTCACGCGGCGCAGGTCAAGCGGCGAACGGTCGACGTCGGAGGACACCCGGCTCCGCTGGTACGCCGCCGAGGAGGAAGGCGGCTTCGACGTTATGCAGAAGCGTGCGTACATCCGGGAGGCTCTGCACGCCGTCATCGTTCATCCAGCGAAGCGCGGGCGCGCCAAGTTCGACCCCGATCTACTGGAGCCGATCTGGCGGCAAGATTAGGCTCTGCCGGTTCCTGACACGTAGGTGTCAACCTTTCCTTGCATTCGTTCATGTGACTGTCCGTGAAATCTGTGATGCCAACCACATGTGTCACTGTTTGTCATTGTGTCTCACCAGATCTCATCGGTCCTCAATGGGCTCCAGTCGACCGCAACAGACTCCCTTGTCAAGGGGGCGGCAAATCACGTTCCGTAGCACTTGACCGCCGTCCTGAGTCTTTATTAGTGGCCGTCATCGACGTCGGCGCTACCCTCGATTTCGGAGCCGCGAGGCGCCACCACAACCGAATACGGAAGTGCGCGCTTCCTGTCTTCACTTGACCGGGTTGGGCCGCCTACTTTGATCGCCGCCGTGAAGGGACCCGGACCACGACGCAACGGCGATAGGCAGACGCGCAAGGGCCGAGCCGCGGCCGCTCCGCTGTCGCTGCGACGGCCGACGGCTCGCGGGCGTCCCCGCCGGCTGGCGCGTCAAGCACAAAGCCCCGGGCCGCCAGTCGACAGCACGAGGCTTTGATGATGTGGGACGCCGGCAGCCGGCCGGGCAGGGCCTGGGCGCGCGGCGTGGCAGCCACGCCGCGCCGCCGGGCGGGTCGCGGTTCGCGGGTCAAGGGCGGTGCCTCCGGCGGGGGCGCTCGGGCACCGGGGCAGGAGGGCCGTACGCGACTCGCGGTCCGTGGGTGGTTGCTCCTGCCGCCCCGCCCGCCGTCGACCCGGGCGAGCCGAGCAGGCCGAGCCCGGGGCCGCCAGCGTGGCACCGCCGGTCACGGTTCGCGGGCAGTGGCGGCCCCAGAACCGGCCCGCTCCACAGGGTGCGGGTCGACGGCGTACGGGGCAGCTACAGGCGGTCTGTTGTCAACGGATGCTTGACCGCCGAGTAGTAGTTTGGCTCAGTCGTGGTCACCAACAGGATGGGCTGGCCGGACAGGCTGTTGCCGGCGAAAGTAGCGACCCGACGATGGCAGTGCCAGGAGGACCAAGGCACCGATCGCGGCCAACGCCGACGAGCTGAACACGATGCCGAACGCGATGGTGAACGCCGTGTCGGAGGTCAAACCAGTCGAGTCGTTGGCTGCGGAACTGGTGGTTGTGGCGAGGGAAGAGACCGCACTGACCACGCCGGGGCTGAGGATGCCGCACGAGGGCGCAGCGATGATCGCAATCAACCAGGTCAGGACGCGAGCACCCGACCATCCTCGCCAGACGCATATCGCGGCCACGGCGAAGCACACGAGGCCCAAGCAGGCACCGGTGAACAACATCTGCGTCAGGAACCCGCCGGATGTACCGCTTGCCGCAAGCACGAAGAAGAAGACTGCCTGAAGTGCCGCGCACATTACCAACAGGAGGGCCGCGGCGGTCACGACGGCGGGTCGACGATCGGACCCACGACCCGAGAGCATAGGCAACGACATTCCTCACTCCAAATCCACGCTTGATCAGGTTCGCTCACGGATCCTGTCTGCTACGGTGCCAGCGGTCGAGCCGGGATCGGTCCTGGCAGTGTGGTCGCACGTATAGCAGCAAAGTACAGCAACCGAGTACATCGAACGCGACCTGAGCGACCCGCAGCAGGCCGTCTGACCTCGCACCCGATTTCAAGCACCCGCATTGCCGATCTCTGGGGGTCAAGTGGTATAGCTCAATCACCGGTGAGGGCGACGCCCCAGTGCGAGTCCGGCCCGAGGCCGGTCACCCACGCGAGGCCGTCTGCCTCGCCCACGGAAACGCTTCGCGGCGTGATCGCCGTAGACGATGGACGCTCCGGAGGATGATTAAACGCTGTCAACGACTACTTGACATCAAACCGCTGATTCATAACTGCTTTGCTCAGGTATCGAGAAAGTCCCAGTCCTCGCCAAGAACCCATCTCAACGCGGAGAGCTTGCCGCTCAACATGCCCCAGTCAAAGTCGCTCTCCACGTGCCTCATGAGTTCTTCTTCGCCGTACTTTGCTTCTACCCCGGTCATAATGGCCCGCATGCGGTTCTCGATCTCTGGATCAAGTGAACGCGCACGGTCGCTGCCTGCCTGCGGCTTCCTCCCGTACCAAACCTTTTCGTACATCTCGTTCTCAGCGGCGATGATGTCTGCGACCGGCCGAAGCGTGGACAGAGAAACGCCGTGCTTCCAGGCAAGATCCATATTGTCGGAGATCATGTCGCTCAACTGAGGACGCTCCCAATACCGCAGGCGAAAGGGCGGATGGTTGTTCGTCTCATACTGACTCAGCCAGTCCTTGGCGGCATTCGACAAGAAGCCCGAGGCGATCACGAGCGCGACCGCCGGCCGCTCTGTCTGCGCCCACGTCGTGAGACCCGCCAACGCCTCTGGCGGTACTCCCGCCTTGTAGTGCTTGCAGTCGACGAACCAGGTTTCGTAGTAGACGTGACCATCGACATCGCGGCGCTCTAGCTGGGCTACCAAGTCACGACCACGATCGGAAGGACTCGCCTGCTTGGGCGTGCCTTTGCGCCAGTCGACGTTGACAAAGCCCAATTCGATCAATAAGTCATGACAGAAGTCCTCGAATTCGGTCCAATCTAGACCTTCGAAACTAACCGAACTAAGCAAGGGCAGAGCTTCTTCATCTTCGTCATGAGAGCCGAAGTCGTCAGGATCGTCATCATTCATGCGGTCACCCATTACGGTCATTGTCGCACTGACGCCTCGACCTGCGGGGGTCGCCTCCAAGCCTTTTGGCGGCCTACGGACCTTCATCGCAGAAGGTTGCACCCATGCCTCGTCCCGACGCAGTCCAGCAACTGGAATTAAGCTCCTGGCGATCCTGCCTTGCCGTTGATCTAGCGAAGATGATGCCGTGGATGTCATGGCAGAGGATGACTCCGCGCACATGCGGTTGATCCAGCGGTGGCTTCGTGGCGAAATCGTGGACGACGCCGTCGGTATCAGACTCCGGGGTGGCTCCTTCGACGGGAGGATCCGCATCGTGGATCTAGCTAGATGCGTCCGGCAGTCCTCCGCCGCAGAGCCGCGCCGGGACCTGCGGAGGCCCGGTGTGGCATGTCTACACACTCCAAGCTGAACCGAACGAGAGGTCATCCTGGATCTATGCCTATGTAGGCACAGAACCGGTCGGTGCGACTCGGCCGGGCGAAGCCGAGACACCGCGTAGACAGCAACGGTGAGAGCAGCCTATGCGTACAACTCGGTCCGAGCCGGACTGTGGAGGATCTCCAGCAGGGCCGACGACGGTACCGAGACGCCGCCGGACGGCTGGGACGGTTCTTACGAGCGAGGGGTCTGCGTGCCAGATCCGTGCCAGGCTGGCCCGTTCTGCACCAGGGCGTTGCAGTGACTGGCGGCAAGATCGCAGGACGACCGCAACGCCAGCCGACCGACCAATCGATGGTTCCCGAGATCAGTCCTGGCGGTGGGAGTCGATGATCGCGGATGTCTGCTGCGGGCCGTCCGCGCTCGGCCTGCTGGCGGCGCGAGCGCCGGCATCGGCCGGCGCTGACCCTTCACAACGGGCCCGGACGCCGCAACGCCCCGCCGACAAACTTAGGCGGGGCGTTGTCTCTACTGGCAACAGTTACGCGTCCTGTAGTTCCCGTACTCGATCCGGGATCCCGGGCACCGCTTCGAGCGGCACCATGACTCGGTCGCCCGCGTCGCGATCCTCCAGGATTGACAGGTACACCGCCTCCTCGTTGACGAACTGGATCAACTCGTAGATCACCCCTTGCCGGTGGATCTCTCTGCTGACATGTTCGCGGCTGGTCTTGTGGTCGCTCTGGCACCACTGTGGACAGTTCATGGCCGCCCTTCCTTCCCGGTGACGGAAGGGGAGGCGGCTCTACCGGCGGGCGAGCCGCCTCCCGCGGCTTCCGGCCGGGACCCGCTGTCGCCGACCGGTCGCAGCTTACTCCAACCTATTGGAATAGGTGGCATAGGACAACGTTTTGGTAGCGGTGAGCATGTAGCACATTCATGATGACCTTGTGCCTGTGCCGATGAGCGCCCAACAGATCGCGGCCGATCTGACCGATCGCATCCGCGCGGGCGAGTACAAGCCGGGCACCCAGCTACCGCCGTACCGCGTCCTCGCGGAGCTTTACGGCGTCGCCTTCTCGACCATCGCCCGGGTGATGACCCTGCTGCGCGAGCGGCACGTCGTTATCGGCGTCCCCGGCCGAGGCGTCTTCGTCCCAGACGAGCCGGCGAAGGACAAGTAGACCCGTTGCCCCGCAACGAAAACAAGGCCACCGGAACCCGATGGCCTTGTCGGCTAATAGAAGCAGAACCGCTTAGAGGTCAGAACCCACTCGTGCCACGCCGACCGGGCAGGTCATGCCGTTCGGCCCGTGGTTGCAGTACCCGTTGGGGTTTTTCTGGCTTGAAAGGTACTGCTGGTGGTAGTCCTCGGCGTAGTAGTACGAGCCCAGCTCCCGGATCTCCGTGGTGATCTCGCCGTGCCCCGCCGCCCGTACCACCGGCGCGAACGCCTCCCGCGACGCACGAGCCTCCGCCAGTTGCTCCTCGGTCGTGGTGTAGATGGCCGACCGGTACTGCGTACCCACGTCGTTGCCCTGGCGCATGCCCTGCGTCGGGTCGTGGTTCTCCCAGAAGACCTTGAGCAGGTCGGCGTATGCCACCTTGGCCGGATCGTACACCACCTCGACCACCTCGGCGTGCCCTGTCAGCCCCGAGCACACCTCCTCGTACGTCGGGTTCGGGGTGATCCCTCCGGCGTAACCGGCGGACGTCGAGATGACCCCCGGTACCCGCCAGAACAGCCTCTCGGCTCCCCAGAAACAGCCCATCCCGAAGACGGCTACCTCGGCGCCGGCCGGCCACGGCCCGCGCAACGGGGTGTCGAAAACCGTGTGGCGCGCCGGCAGTGGGCTCTCGAAGTCCCGGCCAGGCAGAGCCTGCTCGGCGGTCGGAAAATCCAGCTTCTTGTAGCGCGCAAACATGGGTGGCGCTCCTTTCGGCCTTCACGTTCAAGCGTGTCCGGTCTCCGGGTATTCCGCCCCACGAACCGGTGAGGCCGGGCGCCGCCGCGGTGCGGAGGCGCTCAGCCGGCCGGCAGGGCGGCGCGGATCCTCTCCGCGAACTCCGTGGCTTCGAGATCGGAGCCGTACTTCGTCCGTGGCCAGAAGAAACCCCGCAGCCCGTCCTTGCGCCGGCGCGGCACCACGTGCGTGTGCAGGTGCGGCACGCTCTGGCTGACCGTGTTGTTGATCGCGACGAAGGTGCCGTCCGCCTTCAGGCCAGCCTGGACGGCCACCGAGACCCGCTGTACCAATCCGAAATATGCCGGGATCTGGTTTTTGGGAAGATCGGGCAGCGTCTCGATGTGGTCACGCGGGATGACCAGTGCGTGGCCGGGGAACACCGGCCGGAAATCCAGGAACGCGACGCCCGCGTCCTCGCATGTGATCGTGAATGCCGGCACCGAACCCGAAACGATGCCGCAGAACACGCAGTCAGCCACGCTCCGACCTTACGGCGCCGGGCCCGGCCGGAGCAGCCGCCGGGGGAGTGCGGGCGCCAACCGCCGCGTCTCGCCCGTTGGCCGCGGCCGGGACCGTTAACCTCGCAAGAATGACCTACGGCTTTGACACCCTGGCCATCCATGCCGGCCAGGATCCCGACCCGCGTACCGGCGCGGTCGTTCCGCCGATCTACCAGACCTCTACCTACGCTCAGGACGCGGTCGGGGCTCCCCGGCTCGGTTACGAATACTCCCGCAGCGGCAACCCCACCCGGGACGCCCTCCAGGACTGCCTCGCCGCCCTCGAGGGTGGCCGGACCGGGCTCGCCTTCGCCAGCGGCCTGGCCGCCGAGGACACCCTCCTGCGCGCGGTCTGCCGTCCGGGCGATCACGTGTTGATCCCGGACGACGCGTACGGCGGCACCTTCCGGCTCTTCGCCAAGGTCGTCGAGCGCTGGGGGCTCACCTTCACCGCGGCGCACCTGTCCAATGTGGATGCCGCGCGCGAGGCGGTCCAGGAACGCACCCGGGTCATCTGGGTCGAGACCCCGACCAACCCGCTGCTCGGTATCGCGGACATCGCGGCGCTGAGCCAGCTCGCACACGACAACGACGCGCTGCTGGTCGTGGACAACACGTTCGCCAGCCCGTACCTTCAGCAGCCCCTCGCTCTCGGTGCCGACGTCGTCATGCACTCCACGACGAAGTACGTCGGCGGGCACTCGGACGTGATCGGTGGGGCTCTGATCGTGAACGACGACGAACTCGGCGCGACCCTGCGGTACCACCAGAACGCGATGGGCGCGATCGGCGGCCCGTTCGACGCCTGGCTGACCCTGCGCGGGGCGCGGACGCTGGGCGTACGGATGGAGCGGCACTGCGACAACGCCGAGCGGATCGCCGAGTACCTGAGCCGGCACCCCAGGGTGTCCTCGGTGCTGTACCCGGGCCTGCCCGACCATCCCGGACACGAGACGGCGGCCAAGCAGATGCGGCGCTTCGGCGGCATGGTCAGCTTCCGGCTGGCCGACGAACAGGCCGCGATCGCGGTGTGCAACCGGGCACGGTTGTTCACGCTCGGCGAGTCGCTGGGCGGAGTTGAGTCACTCATCGAGCATCCTGGTCGGATGACTCACGCGAGTGCCGCTGGGTCCGCGCTGGAGGTACCAGGTGACCTGGTCCGCTTGTCGGTCGGCATCGAGACGGTGGATGATCTCCTGGCGGACCTGGACCAAGCACTCGCCTGAGATACGCCGTAACGGGTCCGGCTCCCTCGCCGGGCCGCGATGATGCCGCCGGAGGCAGCCATGTGGAACGAGTCGGGCAGCTGGGTGGGTGCCACGGCCAAGGAGATCTCCCGGGCGGTCCGCCGTGGCGACACATCGGCGACTCAGGTGCTCGCCGACCATCTGGACTACATCCGCGTCCAGGAACCGGTGCTCAACGCGTTCCGGCTGCTGAGGCCCGAGGCGGTGGTCGAGGCGGAGGCGGTGGACGAGCAGGAGGATCTGGGCGAACTGCCGCTGGCCGGCGTGCCGGTCGCGGTCAAGGAGAACACGGCCGTCACCGGGCTGCCCACGTGGTCCGGCTCGGCCGCCGCCCGGCGCGAGGTCGCCGAGACCGACCACGAGGTGGTACGGCGGCTTCGCGGCGCGGGCGCCGTGGTGGTGGCCACCAGCCGGATGCCGGAACTGGGCATCTGGCCGATGACCGACGACGACACGGCGGTGACCCGGAACCCGTGGCGTACCGACCGGACACCCGGCGGTTCGTCCGGCGGTGCGGCCGCGGCGGTCTCCGCGGGCCTGGTACCCATCGCGCACGGCAACGACGGCCTGGGCTCGGTGCGGATCCCGGCGGCATGCTGCGGATTGGTCGGGGTCAAGCCGGGGCGCGGCGTGGTGCCGGGGCAGCTGCCCGGCGGCGACTGGTACGGCCTGGTCGAGCACGGCATCCTGGCCACGACCGTGGCCGACGCGACCGTCGGGCTCGCCGTGCTGGCCGGGTGGCGCCCCCCGCGGCTGACCGAGCCGCAGGCGCTGCGCGTCGCGGTGAGCTCGCGGAGCCCGGTCCGCGGGGTGCGGCCGGACCAGCCGGCCCGCGCCGCGGTCGCCTCGGCGCAGCGGCTGCTGGGCAACGCCGGGCACACGATGGTCGACGCGAGCCCGACCTACCCGGTGATGCTGGGGCTGCGCACGATCGCGACCTGGTTCGCCGGGGCCCACCAGGACGCCGCCAACGCCGGGCTGGATCCGGCGTCGCTCCAGTCGCGTACCCGCCGGCACGTGGCGCTCGGCGGCTGGATGACGCGGCGCGGGTGGGTGCGCGACCGGGACCGGGACGCGTGGCGCGCGTCCTGCGAGGCATGGTTCGCCAAGGGGTACGATGCCCTGCTCACCCCGGCGCTGGCCAGCTCGCCGCCGCCGGCGCTGGACTGGCACACCCGGTCATGGTCGGCCAACCTGCTCACTGCGCTGCGGTTCGCGCCGTTCGCGGCACCCTGGAACGTCGCCGGTTTCCCGGCCGTGGTGGTGCCGATGGGGGTACGCCCGGACAAGCTCCCGGTCGCCGTGCAACTGGTCGGGCCGCCCGGCTCGGAACTGACCCTGCTGGCTCTGGCGGGTCAGCTGGAGCAGGCGTCGCCATGGCTGCGGCACGCGCCGGGTTGGCCCCGCCGTGACTCCGGCACGCCGGCTACCGGCCGAACGGCCGGGTCACCATCAGAATCGTGATCAGCACGATCAGCAGCAGGACGAGCCCGCCGGAGCCGGCGATCCGGCCGGCGACGGCGTCCAGTCGCTGCTTGGCCACCAGATCGCCGGGCGCCATCGGCGGACTGGCCACCTCTTCGCTCTTGTCCTGCTCGCCGGGCTCCGGGGCGGGCAGCCGCTCCGGGACACTCTGTTCGATCATCGACGCGGCGCGGCGGATCGCCGGGACGGTGTACCCGGTGGCCAGGCCCATCGTGACGACGTAGAGCGTGAGCGAGATGATCACCCAGGGGGTCCGGAAGGTGTACCGGTCCGAACTGGACAGTGCGCCGACGCCCAGCAGCGCCACCAGCAGCGACCCGAGCCCGAAACGCGCCATGAGCCGGCCGGCCGCCCGGGTGTCTTCCGCATCGTGCCGCCGGATCGCCCGGTGACCGAGGAAGGCGGCCAGCGTGAACGGCCCGATGAGCAGGACCGCAGCAAGCACGTGCAGGGTCACGATGAGTTTGTACACGCCGTCGATCCTAGGCCCTGTTCGTCCGGTTCCCGCCGCCCCGCCGCCCGGTGTGGCCCCCGGTACGTGGCGCGGTGCCGGCCAGGCATGCCGGCGCCCCGGGCCGGCCGGTGGGTCGCCGGCACGTGATGCCCGTCGCGCCGGCACGGTGACGACGGCTCGCGGATGCGACGATCTGCGCATGACACCGGACCTGGTGACGATCGAGAATGTGGAACGGGCGCGCGCCCTGCTGGCCGGCGTGATCCGCCGGACTCCGTTGGAGCCGTGCCGTCCCCTGACCGCGAAGCTGTCCGGCCCGGCGTGGCTCAAGTGTGAGAACGTGCAGCGGGCCGGCTCGTACAAGGTGCGCGGGGCGTATACCCGGATTGCCCGGCTCAGCGCCTCCGAGCGAGCCAGCGGCGTGGTCGCGGCCAGCGCGGGCAATCACGCCCAGGGGGTGGCGCTCGCGGCCGGGCTGCTGGGTACCAGCGCCACGGTGTTCATGCCGGTCGGCGCCCCACTGCCCAAGGTGGCGGCCACCAAGGGGTACGGCGCGCAGGTGCGCCTCGTCGGTGCCACTGTGGACGAATCCCTGCTCGCCGCGCAGGAGTACGCGCAGTCCACCGGCGCCGTGTTCATCCACCCGTTCGACCACCCCGACGTGATCGCGGGTCAGGGCACCGTGGCGCTGGAGATCCTGGAACAGTGCCCCGAGGTCAAGACGATCATCACCGGGGTCGGGGGTGGCGGCCTGGTGTCGGGCATCGCCGTGGCCACCAAGGCGCTGCGGCCCGATGTACGGGTGATCGGCGTACAGGCCGCCGGGGCCGCTGCCTACCCACCCTCACTGTCCGCCGGGTACCCGGTACGGCTGCCGCGGTTCGCCACCATCGCTGACGGCATCGCCGTCGGGAGCCCGGGCGACCTCACCTTCGCGCACGTCAACAAGCTGGTCGACGACATCGTCACGGTGTCGGACGAGGACATCTCGCGGGCGCTGCTGATGCTGATGGAGCGCTGCAAGACCGTTGTCGAGCCGGCCGGTGGGGTGGGCGTCGCCGCCCTGCTCGCCGACGCGGTACAGGTCGAAACCCCGGTCGTGGCGGTGCTCTCCGGCGGCAACATCGACCCGCTGCTGATCCTGCGGGTACTGGAACACGGGCTGGTCGCCGCCGGGCGGCACCTGCGGTTCACCGTCCGCTGCACCGACCGGCCGGGACAGTTGGCCACCCTGCTCGCCCAGATCGCCGAACACGGCGCCAACGTGGTGAACGTGGAGCACCAGCGCCGCGACCCCCGGCTGCGCCTCGGCGAGGTCGAGGTGGACCTGTCCGTGGAGACGAGAGGGGCGGAGCACTCCGACCGGCTGGTCACCGCGCTGCGGTCGGCCGGGTACACGGTGACGTTCGGCGTCTGACCGGACCCGGGCCGGGTCCGGTCAGACGTTTCGGATCAGTGCCTCGACCGGGCGCCGGTGGACGCCAGTCAGCCGCCGAACGGCTCGAAATTCACCACCGTGACGGAGATGTCCGCGCCGCTCGGGGCGGTGTAGGTGACCGAGTCGCCCGGGCGGGCACCCAGGATCGCGTGGCCCAGCGCCGACTCCGGGCTGTAGACGGTCAGGTCGGTGGTCGAGGCGATCTCCCGGGAACCGAGCAGGAAGGTCTCGGTGTCGTCCTTGTCGTCATCGAAGTAGATCGTCACAACCATTCCGGCCGCGACCGTGTCGGCCTTGGGGGCCTCGCCGACCTGGGCGTTGCGGAGGAACTCCTGGAGGTAGCGGATGCGGCCCTCCTGCTTGCCCTGCTCCTCCCGGGCGGCGTGATAACCGCCGTTTTCCCTGAGGTCACCCTCTTCCCGGCGAGCATTGATCTCGGCGGCAATCACCGGCCGGTTCGCGATCAGCTGGTCGAGCTCGGCCTGCAGCCGGTCGTAGGCTTCCTGGGAAAGCCAGGTGGATTCGCGATCGGTGGTGGACACGCGCGTACTCCTCGGGATGGACAATCGGAATCTTCCACGGTACCAGCGCGGCGGTGACCCGGAGGCTACCGAACGCGCTCCGCGAGGCATTTACCCGGCGCGGCAGCCCAAAACCTTGACGTCGTACGCCCGGGCCGTCGTCGTCATCGTGTAGCTGCCCCGCACGTCCGAGCCGGACGGTACCGGCACCTCGGCGTACCCGACCTCATTGGACGACTCGCCGGAAGCCTGCAGCCGGCACGTGGCCGGCCCGCTGTCCGCCTTGCCCACCTCGTACCGGATCTCCACGCGTTGATCGCTGACGACCGTGAAGCCGGTCACAATCGGCTGGAAATTCGTCGAGTCCGCGTACTGGTCGTACAGCTTCACGGCCAGCAACAGGCCCGCGGCCAGGACCGGCACCAGCAGCAGGTACGCCAGCCACCGGCGGCCGCGGCGCGGCTCGCGGCGGCGGCCGTACCGGCCGGGCGGGAATACTGGCGCCGTTGTGGTGGTCACGATGATGCGGGCCCCGAAGAGTTGTCAGAGGTGTGGGCAACAATTGTCGGGTCCATCATGGCAGGCGTCTGTGCCCGGCACGTGCGGTGCCCGGCACCGTGAGTATGAGGAGCTGAAGTGGCCGAGCAGTTGCGGCTGATGACGGTCCACGCGCACCCCGACGACGAGTCGAGCAAGGGCGCGGCGACCATGGCGCGGTACCGGGCCGAGGGCGTCGAGGTGCTGGTGGCCACGTGTACCGGCGGCGAGCGCGGCAGCGTACTCAACCCGAAGATGGACCGGCCCGAGGTCTGGCGGGACATCGCGGAGATCCGCCGTAAGGAGATGGAACGGGCCCGCGAGATCCTCGACGTGCAACAGGCGTGGCTGGGCTTCGTCGATTCCGGCCTGCCGGAGGGCGACCCGCTGCCGCCGCTGCCCGAGGGGTGCTTCGGCCTCCAGGATGTCGAGGAGGCGGCGGAGCCGCTGGTCGCGCTGATCCGCGAGTTCCGTCCGCACGTGATCATCACGTACGACGAGACCGGCGGGTACCCGCACCCCGACCACATCATGACCCACAAGATCTCGATCGTCGCCTTCGACGCGGCCGGAGACCCGGAGCGCTACCCCGAGGCCGGCATCCCCTGGCAGCCGCTGAAGCTGTATTACCAGCGGTGGGCCCACGGCCGGATGATGACGCAGCACGAGGCGATGCTCGCGGCCGGGCTGGAGTCGCCGTACACGGAGGCCATGGAGCGCTTCTCTCGGCGGCCGAACAACGACCATTTGATCACCACGCGGGTGGCCTGCGGCGAGTACTTCGAGATCCGCGATGACGCCCTGCGGGCGCACGCGACCCAGGTCGACCCGGACGGGTTCTGGTTCCGCATCCCGCTGGACATCCAGCGGCGGGTGTGGCCGACCGAGGAATATCAGCTGGTCCGGTCGCTGGTGGACAGCCAACTGCCCGAGGACGACCTCTTCGCCGGAGTGCGGGAGACTGTGGAGGCGGGCGTAGGCTCGTCCACGCAGTAAGCCGGCGGCGGAGTGCCCCGGGTGCCGGCTGGCGAAAGGAGCCCGGCATGATCATGTTCCTGGCTGAGGGTGGCGGCATGACGCCGCCGCCGGCGCAGAACAACTTCGGCGACACGCTGTCCGACGGGGTCGCCGGTCCGACGGCTCTCTTGATCATCGTGCTGCTGGCGATCGCGACCGTGCTGCTCATCCGAAACATGAACGGTCGACTGAAGCGGCTGCCTGAGCGCTTCCCGGCCCCGGCGGGCGGTGCGGCGCCCGGAGACCCCGGGACGCGCGGCGCGTCCGCGGGCGCCGGCTCGTCGGCGGCCGAGCGCGGTGGCGCCACCCAGACGCTCGTCCGGCCGGTCACGGCCGAGAACGGCGGCGGCCTTGGCTCGGCCGGTGGGCCGGCGACCGGAAGCGCCGGGGACGGTAGCGCCGCTTTGGCGGAAGGCGGCGCCGACCGGCCCGAAGGCGGCGACGCGGAGGCGGGCGGCACGGCCGAGACCGGCGGCGACGCGGTTCGGTAAACCGGGGGCGCGGAAGTCATGCGGCCGGCGTCGACCGCTGGTTGGGTTGGGCGGTCTCCTGGCCGTCGGCGGCGTCGACCGCTGGTTGGGTTGGGCGGTCTCCTGGCCGTCGGCGGCGTCGACC
>JBDZVD010000034.1:49012-56254 GCA_040255525.1 Micromonosporaceae bacterium
GCGCAACCGGCCGGTCCGGGCCGGCTCAATGGGTAGACGCCTATCGACCGGTGGAGCGCGAGGGTCCTTCGACGGGTCCGAATATTCCGACTTCGAGAGACCTACCCGGGCAAAGCACCCGAGAGCGTAGCTGACGTCCAACCCCTCCGTGCCTTAGCCTTCCCAGGGGCCACAAGCCCTGATCGAGATCGGGCGGAGGGCGGTGTCAACGAAGACTATGGTCTGCCGCTGCATTCGCCGATTCCACAACCGGGCCGGATGGCATAAGGTCATCCAGGCAAGGCGCGATTCGTGCTGCCGCCGGCCGGAGGGGGCGATGCATGACGAGCCCCGCTGATCGCCGCAGCCTCGCTGCCACGGTGCGGGCGTTCTTCGTGCGTGGCGACGGCTCACCTGGCTCGGTCCCCAGACCGGGGCGGGGCCGCTTGCTGGCCGGCCTCGTCATCGGCGCCGCGCTGGTCGTGGTCGCGGTCGGACTGACCATCGATCCGCCCTCCCCGGACGCCTCGGGCGATCTGATCCGGCTGTCCATAGCGATCGCGGTCGCCGCGAGCGCGGTGATCGCCGGGGTGCGGGTCAGAGTCAACGGCAGCTACATCTCCCTCGGTTGGGGAGAGGCGGCGTTGATCGTCGCACTGTACCTGATCCCGGTCGGTTGGGTACCGCTGGCCATCTTCGTCGGCGTCGGCCTCGCCATGGTGGTGCTCCAGTTCACCCAGGAGCCCCGCACCGCGCTGCGGATGCTGTTCAACGCGGCGAGTCTGTCCCTGGCCGCGTCCGCGTCCGCGACGGTGGCGCAGCTGATCGCACCGCCGCACCTGGCTCACCTGTCCCTGCCGGTGGCCGTCGGGCTCATCGTCGGCGCTCCGATCGAGACGCTGGTCAGCATCGTGCTGGTGGCCGCGGCGGTGCATAGCCGCGAGGGGACGAGCTACTCGGCTCTGGTCACCCGGGCCTTCCACGGCAAGCTGTACATGCTGGTCGGCAACGTGACCCTCGGCCTGCTCATCGTCGTCCTGGTCAGGGACAGCCTGGACTGGCTGCTGGTCCTCGCGCCGCTGCTCTGGCTGCTCCGGCAGGCGTACAAGTTCCGGTTGCGGGTCGACGACGAGCGGCGCGGCTGGCGGCTCTTCGCCGCCGCCACCAGGGCGCTGAACCGGCTCGACGAGCGCGGCGTCGTGGAGGCCGCGATCGAGGGAGCCGCGCGGCTGTTCGCGGCGGAAGGCGTCGAGGTGCTGGTGGCACACCCCGCGGCCGCCGCTTCCGCGCCGGAGCCGGGCGCGGGCGACGAGCCGGGCACTCGACCGGCAGCGCGGCCGGAGCCGGGTCGGGGCGAGGACGGGCAGGCACCCGGTCTCACCGCAGGCACGCTCTGGTCGTACTGCGGCGGTCCAGGATCCGAGATGGTCGTCGACCTGGTCGCCGACGCCGAAGGCCCGCGCGCGGCGCAGGACAGCGACCGGCTGGCTGCGAGGCCGCTGCTGGTCGGCGGCGTGGGCGTGGGCGAACTGCGGCTGCGTTTCGCCCGGCCGGTCAAGCTGACCAGGCGCGAACAGATGCAGCTCTCCGCGTTCGGCGACGCGCTCGCCGCGGCCCTGCACGACGCGGCCTCGCACCAGCAACTGCGTGAGCTGTCCGCGCGCAGCTTCCAGGATGCGTTGAACGACACCCTGACCGGGATCGGCAACCGCGCGGCGCTGCTCGCCAAGGGCGGTGACGAGCTTCGGGAGCTGGAGCAGGACGTGCTGGTGGCGTTCCTGCTGCTGGACGTCAATCAGTTCAAGGAAATCAACGACACGCTCGGCCACGCGGCCGGCGACGACCTGCTCCGGGTGACGGCCAACCGGATCGATTCGCAGCGCCAGCCCGGTGAGCTGGTCGCGCGCCTGGGTGGCGACGAGTTCGGGGTACTGCTGACGGAGTTGCCCACGGCGGCCGGTGACGAGGCAGCGGCGCTCGACTACGGACTGCGCCGGGCCCGGGAACTTGCCGACCTGCTGGCCACCCCCACCCAGGTGGCCGGCGTACCGCTGGCGGTGGAGGCGTCTATCGGCGTGGCGGTGGCCGCCGCCGGCAGCTGCGACATGGGTGAGCTGGTCCGGCGAGCCGAGATGGCGATGTACCGGGCGAAGAAGAGCGGCAGCGACTCGGTCGCCTGGTACGACAGCACGGGCGACGCGAGCAGCACCGACCGGCTCGCCCTGCTGGCCGAGCTGCGGGAGGCGCTCGGCTCGCCGCACCAGCTCGTGCTCGCCCTGCAGCCCGTGGTGGATCTGCGCACCGGCGCGCCCACCGGGGTGGAGGCCCTGGTGCGGTGGCGCCATCCGCGCCGGGGCGAGCTGCCGCCGAGCGAGTTCATCGACGTCCTAGAGAACAGCGAGCTGGTCGTGCCGTTCACCAGGTATGTGCTGGAACGCGCGGTCGCGCTGGCCGCGGAGTGGGCGGCGGAGGGTCTGTCGGTCCCGATCTCCGTCAACCTGTCCGCGCGCAGCCTGCTCGACGTGCGGCTGCCGGGGGAGATCGAGCAGTTGCTGACCCGGTACCGGGTAGCGGCTCACCGGCTGATCCTGGAGATCACCGAGACCGTCGTGGTACCCGAGTCGAAGACCGTCACGGATGTGCTCGACGCCCTGCGTGCGATCGGCGTGCAGTTGGCGGTCGACGACTTCGGCACCGGGTACTCGTCGTTGACGTTCCTGACCCGGGTACGCGTGGACGAAGTCAAGGTCGACCAGACCTTCGTGGCCCGGATGGCCGAGTCGCCGGAGGCGATGGCGATCGTCCGTACCACGGTCGAGCTGGCACGGGAGCTGAACCTGCGGGTGGTCGCCGAGGGGGTGGAGACCGCCGAGCAGCGTTCCGAGCTGGTCAGGTTGGGCTGTGATTCGGCGCAGGGCTACCACTTCTTCCGGCCGATGCCGGCCGAGAAGATCTCCGGGGTGCTGCATCAGCTGGTCCGCTCGTCGGGTGGCCGGGTGATCCCGTTCCGTCAGGAGGGCGCCTCGTAGGGTAGGGGTAGGGGTAGGGGTATGGCCAACCGGTTGGCGGGCTCGGCATCGCCCTACCTCGAACCGCACAAAGGGTGGGATCCGCAGGCATTCGAGGAGGCCGGGAACGGCCCCGCCGCGCCGATGTACGGGCGATCCCTGCTGTAAATCCGTGCCGTCGGCGCCCTGCTCTGCCGTCCGCCCGTCATGAACTGCCCCCGAGGGGTGGCGGGAGCGGTCGGGCTGCGATCACGGCGGTGACTCGGCTGTTCTCCTCGATCCAGCGCCGACTCGTCGGGCAGATCCAGTCCGCGACTCGCAACGAGGTTTGGAGCAGGTCGGCCAGTGGTCGATTGAACATCGGTTCGAGGTGGGCGATCCGGTTTCGTGCCTCATGCAGGCAGACGACCGCCTCAAAAACCTCCACCCGTCGCCGACGGGGAAAGGCCTTGTGCAGGCAGGGATGCCACAGCCCACGGTCGTACCGGCGAGAGAGAAGAAACCGCCAGAAGCCGAGGTACCAGCGGGGTTCATGACGAAGACCCCGGTCCGCCTCTACCCGCAAGGGCATGCCGCCGGGGTTTTGCATGTGCTCGAGCCCGTTCGGATGGCCCCGCGGCTATCGCCCGCCGGCGAGGGGCTGCAGATGCACAGTAGAATCGGCGAACAAGCGCTCTTAATCGTAGAGTTTGCAGATTGGAAGTGCAAGTTCAGTTATGCTTCACTTCGGCGCGGAGTTCGTAGAGCGATCTGCCGCTACGCACGTGGACATAGATCCAGCCGTTGATCGTCGTGCCGGTCTGCTCCGCGAGTGCTCGCGACGGGGTCGCGAACGACTTGCCGTCCGCCAACCTCAACCACCCTCGCTCGGTGACGGTCGCCTCGTGAACCATGCGCCGTCTCGGCTGCTCGTGCCGCAGAACGTCACCCGCGGCCACAAGGTCCGCCTTGATCAGAGGCAAAAGAGCCCCCGGTCGCTTCGGCAGTCGTTGCAAAGGAGACGCAGTCCTTGCCGGCGGTCCCACCGGCTCTCCGCTGAGAAGCAGTCGACGCAGTACATCGTTCGGTGTATCGACCAGCGGCTCGCAGTGCTGCTGTAAGAAGGCGAACACCTCGTCGTCGACCTCGATGGTGCGTCGCGCCATCACGCTTCCATATCTTCTAATCGTCAAGAACATGTCATCATACACAGAGTTTCAGAGATTTCGCGGGCGGCGGGACCGGCGAGAGGTCGGACAGCCACTCGTCTCCCAACGCCGTCCCTGGCGGCGGCGCGGGTCTGTTCACCGTTGACTCCGCCATCGCGACGGCGTCACCGGTGCGTGGGCTGCGCGCCGTCTCGAGCTGAGTCGGCGGACGGAGATCAGAGGCGAGCCTGGCATAGGGTGAGGTATGGCCAACCGCCTCGCCGATACGACCTCGCCCTACCTGTTGCAGCACAAGGACAACCCGGTCGACTGGTGGCCGTGGGGCGACGACGCCTTCGCGGAAGCCAGACAGCGAGACGTGCCGCTTGTGATCAGCGTCGGTTACTCAAGTTGCCACTGGTGTCACGTGATGGCGCACGAGTCGTTCGAGGACGAGGGCGTTGCCCGGCTGCTCAACGAGCGCTTCGTCGCGATCAAGGTGGACCGCGAGGAGCGCCCCGACGTGGACGCCGTCTACATGACCGCGACGCAGGCCATGACCGGCCAGGGTGGTTGGCCGATGACAGTCTTCGCGACCCCGGACGGCCAGCCCTTCTTCTGTGGTACCTACTTCCCCCGCCCGGCGTTCCTCCGGCTACTCGAATCCGTCTCCGCGGCCTGGCGGGACCAGCGGGACGACGTACTGCGGCAGGGGTCCGCCGTCGTCGAGGCGATCGGTGGCCGGTCCGCCACGGTCCCGGGTGCCGGCCCGATGACCAGCGACGTACTGGACGCGGCCGCGGCCGGGCTCTCCGACGAGTTCGACGAGACCAGGGGCGGCTTCGGAGGGGCGCCGAAGTTCCCGCCACACATGAACCTGTTGTTCCTGCTCCGCCATCACCAACGCACCGGCGACGAGCGCTCGCTGGAGATCGTCCGGCACACGGCCGAGCAGATGGCCAGGGGCGGCATGTACGACCAGCTCGGCGGCGGCTTCGCCCGGTACAGCGTGGACGCCACCTGGACCGTGCCGCACTTCGAGAAGATGCTCTACGACAACGCGCTGCTGCTGCGGGTGTACACCCAGCTGTGGCGGCTGGCCGGCGATCCGATGGCCGCACGGGTGGCGCGGGAGACCGTCGAGTTCCTGCGTACCGGGCTGTCCACCCCGCAGGGAGGCTTCGCCTCGGCGCTGGACGCGGACACCGAGGGCGAGGAGGGGCTCACCTACGTGTGGACCCCGGACCAGCTACGCGACGCGCTCGGTGCCGACGACGCCGCGTTCGCGATCGACCTGTACGGGGTCACCGACGCGGGCACGTTCGAGCGGGGCTCGTCGGTGCTGCGGCTGGCTCGCGACATCGACGACGATCCCGGTTCGCCGGTCGCCATTCGGGCCGCGGCGATCCGCGAGCGGCTGCACGAGGTGCGGTCCGCCCGACCCCAGCCGGCACGCGACGACAAGGTGGTCGCGGCATGGAACGGGCTGGCGGTGACCGCGCTGGCCGAGCACGCGGCGCTGCGCCACGACCCGGACGCGGGCCGCCTGGCCATCGCCGCGGCGACGCTGCTCGCCGAGCGGCACCTCGTGGACGGCCGGCTGCGCCGGGTGTCCCGGGGCGGCACGGTCGGGCAGCCGGCCGGGGTTCTGGAGGACTACGGCTGCGTGGCCGAGGCGTTCTGCGCGGTGCACCAGCTGACCGGTGAGGCGCGCTGGCTGGAGTTGGCCGGGCAGCTGCTCGACGTGGCCCTCGCGCACTTCGGCGACGGTACGGGCGGCTTCCACGACACCGCCGATGACGCCGAGGCGCTGGTCGCCCGCCCCGCGGACCCCACCGACAACGCCACGCCGTCCGGCCTGTCCGCGATGGCCGCGGCACTGACCGGGTACGGCGCCCTGACCGGGGAGCCCCGGTACCGGGAGGCGGCCCAGGCGGCGCTGGCGACCGTGGCGCCGCTCGCGACGCGGTACGCGCGGTTCGCCGGGTACTCGTGCGCGACCGGGGAAGCACTGCTCTCCGGCCCGTACGAGATCGCGATCGTCGGAGGAGGTCCCGGCCGGAGCACGGGCGGCGCCGACCTGCTGGACACGGCGTGGCGGCTGGCCCCGCCCGGCGCGGTGATCGTCTCCGGGGCACCGGATCAGCCCGGGGTACCGCTGCTGGCCGATCGGCCGCTGATCGACGGCGTGTCGACGGCGTACGTGTGCCGCGGCTTCGTCTGCGACCGGCCGGTGACCGATCCGGCCGCGCTCGCCGAGCAGCTCGGCGGCTGAGTGCTGTCCGGCGCGCACCCAGCCGTGACGTGCCCGGCCTGAACGGATCGCCCGACGTTCTCGCGAGGGGAATCGAACATTAACCCGGATACGAGTCACCCTTCCGATTGCCTCGTTGCTGTGTAACTCTGTAATTAGAGCTACAGCAGTAACGGGAGGAAGCCATGAGACGCGAACAGTTCGGACCGCCGTGGGCGCGTGGCGGCCCCCGGGCGGAGCCGCCACCGGCCGACGACGCGGCGGCGTGGATCGCCGGGGCCGTACCGGACGACTGGTTCACCGGTCGTCCCGACGTGATCGTCGACCGTGACGAGATCGTGGTTGTCGGCAAGCTGCCCGAACCCGTGCTGGGCGACGGTGCCAGCGACGCGGAGAAGACCGCGGCCGAGGCCGGCCGGATCGCGAGCTTCCGGGAGGCCACCCGGGAGCGCAGGATCGGTATCGCCCAGCAGTTGGAGCACCGGTACCGCCGGAAGGTGGCCTGGGGTGCGGTCTGCGGCGGGACCTCGGACCTGTTCACGACGCTCGCGGCGCCCACCATGACGCGGCTGCGCCAGCCCGAGCGCCAGGTGCTGGACACGCTGGTCGACGCAGGGGTGGCCCGGTCGCGGTCAGAGGCGCTGGCCTGGTGCGTGCGCCTGGTCGGCGAGCACGCGGACAACTGGCTCGGCTCGCTGCGCGAGGCGATGGGTGCGGTGGACGAACTGCGCAGGCAGGGTCCGTCCCTGTAGCTGGTCTCCAGGGCCGGTTGCGCGGACCGGTCCGGTCGGGACGGCCGGATGGCGACCCGGCCCGGCCGGCCGCGCCAGCGCCGGGCCGGGTGGGCGCCGGGCCGGGTGGGCGCCGGGCCGGG
>JBDZVD010000158.1:0-12708 GCA_040255525.1 Micromonosporaceae bacterium
GGCAACATCGTCAACTGCGGCGCGGCGATGTACATGGGCCCGGTCGGGGTCGCCAACGCGGGCGACCCCGACGGGGCGTACGCGGAGGCGATCGACATCGCCGGGGCGCACCAGTCCAGCTACGGCCGGGAGGCGGCGGGCGTGTTCGCCGCCGCGGTCGCCGCCGCACTGGCGCCGGAGGCCACTGTGGGCAGTGTGGTCGCGGCGAGCCTGCGGGTGGCCCGCGACGGCACCCGCGCGGCGGTCGAGGCGATCTGCGAGGCGGCCGCGAAGCTGCCGGACGACACCGTCGACATCACGCCGCTGCGACCGGTGATGGCCCCGTTCGACACCCTCGGCGAGGACTACCGCGACCCGGGCCTGGGCGCCCGCCGGCCGAGCCGGCTGCACTCCATCGAGGAGTTGCCGCTGGCGTTGGGTGCCCTCGTCGCGGCCCGTGGCGACTACCGCCGCGCGGTCCTGGCCGCCACGAACTACGGCCGCGACTCGGACTCGATCGCCACCATGGCCGGCGCGCTGATCGGCGGCCTGCACGGCATCGAGGCGATCCCGCGCCAGTGGCACGACGCGGTCGCCGAGGGCAGCCGGCTGGACCTGTCCGCCTCGGGTCGCACGATGGCCGCCGTCGCGCGGGACATCTTCGCCAAGGACCAGGCGCGGGCACAGGCCCGGGCGGCGGCGTTCGCCGCGATCTGCCCCGACGAGCCGCAGCCGGTGGCGCCGTGAGAGTCACCTGGGTGCAGCCGGAAGACCTGCTGCCACACGAACTGCTGGCCAGCCGCGAGGAGGGCCGCCCGGTCGACGACGTCGAGGCGCGCTGGGTGGCGGCCGGCGGGCCGGCGCTGCCGCCGGTGGGCGGTGCCTCGCCGGAGCCGGCGCCGGTCCACCTGCGGACGCTGGCCGACCGGCTGCTCGACGAGGTGGAGCGGGTCGCCGTACCGGACAGTGCGGAGGAACCCGACGAGCTGAGCGCCATCCGGGCCGGTTGGCCGGCGGACTTCGCACTGGCCGCGCGGGATGGCGACCGGTACGACCGGACGCACGGCGCCTGGCTCGGCCGGGCGGTGGGCTGCCTGGTCGGCAAGCCGGTGGAGAAAGTGCCCCGGCAGGGCATCCGGGAGATCCTCGAGGCGACCGGTCGCTGGCCGTTGTCCGGATACTTCACCGCCGTGGGGTTGCCCGACGAGGTCGCCGCGCGGTGGCCGTGGAACCGGGCCAGCCGCACCACCAGCCTGGTCGAGAACATCGACGGCATGCCCGAAGACGACGACCTCAACTACCCGCTGATCGCGCTGTATTTGCTGGAGCGCCACGGTCCGGAGTTCACCTCCGACGACGTGGCCAAGGCGTGGCTGGACCTGCTGCCGGGCGGCCGGGTGTTCACCGCGGAGCGCATCGCGTACCGCAACCTGCTGCTCGGCATGGACCCGCCGGCCACCGCCCGGGTCCGCAACCCGTTCCGGCAGTGGATCGGCGCGCAGATCCGCACCGACCTGTACGGCTGGGCGAACCCCGGCCGCCCCGACCGGGCGGCCGAGCAGGCGTACCGGGACGCGAGGATCAGCCACGTGCGCAACGGCGTGTACGGCGCGATGTACGCCGCGGCGATGGGCGCGGCCGCGGTCGTCGAGTCGGACGTGGACCGGGTACTGGACGCGGGGCTGGCCGTGGTGCCGCCCGGCAGCCGGTTCGCCGAGGCAGTCCGGTTCGCCCGCGACGTCGCCGGTCGCGAGCGAGACTGGGAGCGGATCGCCGACGCGGTCCACGAGCGCTACGGGCACCTGCACTGGGTGCACGTACTGCCCAACGCGGCGCTGCTGACGGCGGCGATCGCGTACGGCGCCGGCGACTTCGAGCGCTCGGTGTTCGCGGTGGTCTCCGGCGGCTGGGACACCGACTCCTCGGGTGCCACGGTCGGCGGGGTGCTGGGCGCCCTGCACGGCGCACGAGCGCTTCCGCAGCGGCTGGTGAGCCCGCTGCACAACCAGCTCACCAGCTCGGTTCCCGGGTTCGCCGGGGCCGGCGGCATCGGCTTCGACGCGCTCGCCGAACGCACGCTCACGGTGGCCGCATGATCGCCCCCGTGCCCGCCCGGGTCACCGTCCTCGGCAGCGCGAACATGGATCTGGTCGGCACCGCGGTGAGCCTGCCGCGGCCAGGCGAGACCGTGCTCGGCAAGGGGTTCACCATGGTGGCCGGGGGCAAGGGCGCCAACCAGGCGGTGGCCGCGAGCCGGGCCGGCGGCAGGTGCGTGGCGGTCGCGGCGGTCGGCGACGACAGCTTCGGCCCGGCCCTGCGCGCCGGCCTGGACGATGCCGGAGTGGACACCTCGCTGCTGCGGGTGGTTCCGGGCCCGTCCGGCGTGGCGCTGATCGCGGTGGACGCGGCGGGGGAGAACCAGATCCTGGTCGCGCCGGGCGCCAACGCGGCGCTGACCGGGCTGACCGGACCGGAGCGCGCCGCGGTCACCGCCGCTGACGCGCTGATCTGCCAGCTTGAGGTACCGATCGAGACGGTCACCGAGGCCGCGGTCGCGGCCCGGGCGGCCGGGGTACGGGTGGTGCTCAACGCGGCCCCGGCCCGGTCGCTGCCCGGCGAGTTGACCGAGGTGACCGACCTTCTGGTGGTCAACCGGGGCGAGGCGGAGGTGGTGACCGGGCTGCCCGGTCCCGGTGCCGAGCGGTTACTGGACGCGCTGCTGCGGCTGGCGCCGCGCGCGGTCATGACGCTGGGCGCGGCCGGCGCGGTGTACGGGGAGCGCGGCGGGAAGCGGCTGACCGTACCGGCCCCGGTGGTGTCCACCGTGGACACGACGGCAGCCGGCGACGCGTTCGTGGGTGCGCTGACCGTCGCCTGGATCGAGGGGCGGTCGATGGGCACCGCCCTGCGCTGGGCCTGCGCGGCCGGTGCCGCGTGCGCGCGGACCCTGGGCGCGGCCAGCTCCCTGCCGGTACGCGGGCAGATCGACGAACTGTTCGCCGCCGCGTACCCCGACTCGGCCGGGCAGGCGACCACGGGCGGGCCGGCGGCATGACGTTCGACCCGTACCGGCCACGCCCGATCGACCGCCCGACCCCGGTACCGCTTCGGCCGGGGGAGGACCTGTCGGTGCTCGACGAGGCGAAGATCTTTTCGGCGCCGGACGACCCCGCGGACTGGCCCGCCTGGCGGGAGGCACTGGGCCGGTGGCGCCGGGAGGCGCGCGGCCGGCTGGACTACGACAGCCAGGCCGAGGCCAGCGGCGCGTACCGGGACGCGCGATGGGTCTGCTCCTGCTACTCGGTGGCTGTGGTGTGGCTGTGGGACGAGCGCCTCTACGACCACGCCGCCGGCCGGTTCCGGCCCGAGGCGTTCCTTGCGCAGGCGCGCGAGCAGTTCGGCGGCTTCGACGGGGTGGTGCTCTGGCACGCGTACCCGGTGATCGGCCTGGACGAGCGCAACCAGTACGACTTCTACCGCGACGTTCCCGAACTGCCCCAGCTGGTCGACGCCCTGCGGCGGGCCGGGGTGCGGGTGTTCATCGACTACAACCCGTGGGACACCGGTACCCGCCGCGAGCCGGACGGCGACGTGGCGGCGATCGCCGCGCTGGTGGCCGACCTCGGCGTGGACGGCGTGTTCCTGGACACCCTCAAGGAGGGCGCCGCAGCGCTGCGGGCCGCGCTGCCGGCGAGGGTGGCGCTGGAGTCGGAGTCGCGGGTCCCGCTGGCCCGCGTGCACGACCACGCGATGTCCTGGGCCCAGTGGTTCGCCGACTCGCCGGTGCCGGGCGTGCTGCGCGCCAGGTGGTTCGAACGGCGGCACATGCTGCACCACACCCGGCGGTGGCACCGCGACCACGCGGAGGAGTTGCAGTCCGCCTGGCTCAACGGCACCGGCGTGCTGATCTGGGACGCGGTGTTCGGGGTGTGGGTCGGCTGGAACGCCCGCGACCGGGCGCTGCTGCGGGCCATGCGGCGGGTACAGCGCCGCTTCACGGAGTGGTTCACCGACGGCCGGTGGACGCCGCTCGCCGACCATCCGGGCGCCGGCGCGCCGGTCTACGCCTCCCGGTGGGACCTGCGCGACACGACACTGTGGACGGTGGCCAACCGCGGCGAGGAGGCGTACCGGGGCCGGTGGATCGTCACCGACGCGCTGCCCGGCCGGCGGTGGCTCGACCCGGTCGGCGGGCGCGAGTTGACGCCGGACCCGGTGGAGGGTGGCCGGGTCGCGATCGGCGGAGCGTTGCCGCCGGGCGGGATCGCCGCGGTGGTAGCGACCGGGCCGGGCGACGAGGCCGGGTCTGCCGAGCCTGCCGACTCCACTGTGGACGCGTCCGCGGAGCCGGAGGCCGACACCACGTTCCCGGCCCGTGCCGCCGTGCGGGTGCCGGTGCCGGCGGCGCCCCGGCAGTCCGTACCCGAGGGTATGGTGGCCGTGGACGCCGGGCGGCACGAGCTGACCGTCTCGTACCGGGTGCGGGAGACCGGCCTGTACGGCGAGGCGCCGTACGTCGACGAGTGGAAGCCCCTGCCGCCGCGCCTGCACCACCGGGCCACCCTGGTGCGGGACGTGACCCTGGGCCGGTTCGCCATCGCACGACGGGAGGTGAGCGTCGCCGAGTTCACCGAGTTCCTCGCGGCGACCGGCTACCGGCCGGTACGCCAGGAGCGCTTCGCGCTGGCCACCCGGGCACCGGCCGGCGCGCCGGTGACGCACGTCGAACTGGCCGACGCCCGGGCCTACGCGGCCTGGGCCGGGCTGCGCCTGCCGACCGAGGACGAGTGGCAGGTGGCCGCCGCCGCCGGGCTGCTGTCGCGCCGCGAGCCGCTGGTGTGGAACTGGACCGAGAGCGAGCACACCGACGGGCGTACCCGGTTCGCGATCCTCAAGGGCGGCGCGGCCTTCCGGGCAACCGGATCGGACTGGTACCTCGACGGCGGCCCGCAGGAGCCGGACGTGTCCGTGAAGCTGCTGCTGATGGGCGCCGGGCTGACCCGCTCACCGTCGATCGGCTTCCGCTGCGCGGCCGACCTGCCGGCCCTGGACCGATGACCGCCGGCACCACCGTCTCCATCGCGGTACCGTCGGCCGCGCTGGGTGAGCCGATCGCCTGCACGGTGTACCTGCCCCCCGGCTACGGGCGGCACGGCGGTACGCGGTACCCCGTTCTGTACCTGCTACACGGCCGAGGTGACTCCAGGCGTTCGTTCGACCGGGCGGTCGCCGCTCTGGACGACCTGATCGGCCGCGGCGGGATGCCGCCGCTCATCGCGGTGGCACCGGACGCGCCGTGGAGCGCGCGGGCCAGCTGGTACGTCGATTCGGCGTACACCGGCGCCGAGGCTGACGGCGGCGGGCGGGCGCGGACCGGCCGGCCGGTCGAGACGGCGCTCGTCCGCGACCTGGTACCGGCGGTGGACGCGACGTACCGCACGATCCCGACCCGGGACGGTCGGCTGATCGGCGGGTACTCGATGGGCGGCGCCGGGGCGCTGCGCCTCGCCCTGGCGTACCAGCGCCTGTTCGCGTGCGCCCTGGTGCTCAGCCCTGCGGTGTACGTGCCGCTGCCGCCGGCCGGCTCGAACACCCGGGTGTACGGCGCGTACGGCAGCGGTGCGCGCGCCTTCGACGAGGACATGTACCGTCGGCTCAACTACCCGGCTCTGCTCCCGTCGGTGGATCCCGCGCTGCCGCTGCACCTGTTCATCGCGGTCGGGCAGGGGGACTACTCCGATCCGGCGTCCCGGCACGACATCGGCTCGCAGCACGAGGCGCTGTACGAGGCGGCGCGGCTGACCCCGGGCATCCATGCCCGCGCGCGGGTGTTCGCCGGCGGCCACGACTGGGACACCTGGCTGCCGGCGCTCGTCGAGGGGGCCGTCGAGGGCCTGACCGTCCTCCGCCTCCCACAGAACGCGGTCGCCGCGCGGCCGGCCCGGCAGCCGGCGCCCGCGCAGCCGTCCCCGCCCGCGCAATCCCGACCCGCGCAGTTCGGGCCCGCACACGTCCCGGCGCCGCCCGATCCCGGCGCCACCGCACCTTCGAAGGACACCCCGTGACCGTCGACGACGCAACCGGCGCCCCGCGCCCACCGTCACCCGGCCCGCTGGACGGACTCCGCGTGGTCGAGTTCGCCACCCTGTTCGCCGGGCCCCTGGCCGCGGCGTTCCTCGGTGACTTCGGCGCCGAAGTCATCAAGGTCGAGCATCCCCGGCGGCCCGATCCGTCGCGCGGCCACGGGCCGGGCAAGGACGGCGTGGGCCTGTGGTGGAAAGTGCTCGGCCGCAACAAGCGCACCGCCACCATCGATCTGTCCACGGCGGACGGTGCCGCCCTCGCCCGGCGGCTGGTGGCCACGGCCGACGTACTCATCGAGAACTTCCGCCCGGGCACCCTGGAGCGCTGGGGGATCGGCCCGGACGAGCTGTTCGCCGACAATCCGGGGCTGATCCTGGCGCGGGTCAGCGGCTTCGGGCAGGCCGGGCCGTACGCCCGCCGCCCCGGGTTCGGCACGCTCGCCGAGGCGATGAGCGGGTTCGCCGCGGCCACCGGCGAACCCGACGGGCCACCCACCCTGCCGCCGTTCGGCCTGGCCGACTCGGTGGCCGCGCTGGCCACCGCGTTCGCGGTGAACCTCGCACTGACCTCGCGCGGCAGCACCGGCCGCGGCCAGATCGTCGACGTGGCTATCATCGAGCCCATCATGGCCATGCTCGGCCCGCAGATCACGTGGTACGACCAGGTCGGGTACCTCCAGCCGCGACTGGGCAACCGGTCCAACAACAACGCGCCGCGCAACACCTACCGCTGCGCCGACGGCAGCTGGGTCGCGGTGTCCACCAGCGCGCAGAGCATCGCCGAGCGGGTGATGAATCTCGTCGGGCGACCCGACCTGGTGGCGCAGCCATGGTTCGCCACCGGGCGCCAGCGCGCGGCCCACGCGGACGAGTTGGACGCCGCCGTGGCCGGTTGGGTGGCCGCCCGGTCCCGGGACGAGGTGGTGACCGCGTTCGAGGCGGCGGAGGCGGCGGTCGCCCCGATCTACACCGTGCCGGACATCCTGGCCGACCCGCAGTACGCGGCGCTGGGCACGGTGACCACTGTGGATGATCCCGAACTCGGGCCGCTGCGCATGCAGAACGTCCCGTTCCGGCTGTCCGGCACCCCCGGCCGGATCCGCTTCGCCGGACGGCCGCACGGGGCCGACACGGACGAGGTGCTCGGCGGATTGGGCCTGACGCCCGAGCGGGTGGCCGAACTGCGCGCGGCGGGCGTGATCTGATGCTCACCTGGCTGTACGTTCCGGGGGACCGGCCGGACCGGTTCGGCAAGGCGGTGGACAGCGGTGCCGACACGGTCATCCTCGACCTGGAGGACGCCGTGCACCCGCGGCACAAGGCGGCCGCGCGGAAGGCCGTCGCGGAGTTCTGCGCGGTACGGCACGAGGTCCCGGTACAGGTGCGGATCAATGAGTTCGGCACTCCGGACGCCGCCGCCGACCTGGCCGCGGTCGCCGGCGCCCCGGGGTTGACCGGCCTGCGCCTGCCGAAGGTGGCCTCGGCCGTCGACGTGGCCAGGGTCGCCGCCGTGGTGCCGCGCGGCGTGGAGCTGTACCCGTTGCTGGAATCCGCGCTCGGCGTGCAGCGCGCGTACGACATCGCCACCGCCCACCCGGCGGTCGCCGGCCTGGCCCTCGGCGAGGCCGACCTGCGCTCGGATCTGGGCGTGTCCGGCGACGCGGGGCTCGCCTACGCCCGTGGCCGGGCGATCCTCGCCGCCCGCGCCGCCGGCCTGCCCGCACCCGCGATGTCGGTCTACCCGGACGTGCGCGACCTCGACGGGCTCGCCGAGTCCTGCCGGATCGGCCGCTCGCTGGGGTTCGTCGGCCGGGCCGCCATCCATCCCCGGCAGTTGCCGGTCATCGTGGAGGCGTTCCGGCCGTCCGCGGACCAGCTGCGCCGTGCCGAGGAGTTGCTGGACGCACTCGACGCGGCGGACGCGGCCGGCAGCGGTACGGCGGTGCTGCCCGACGGCCGGTTCGCCGACCGCGCGATGGTCGAGCAGGCGCGCCGGGTGCTGGCGCTGGCCCGCCGGTACCCGCCCGCCGACCGGTCCGGCTCGTAAATCCCGCGGTGCCAGACCTCGTGGGCTCCTAAGCCCCGTGCGGCTCAGCCTCGCGTGGACCGCCGGCGCGGTCGTGCAGGCCGCGCAGGAACACGGTCAGCAGGCGGGCCAACTCCTCCTGCTCGGCCGGGCCCAAGTCGTCGACGAGGGTCTGCTCGTACTCCGCCGATGTGACCGGGGCACACCGCACGGTAGCAACGGGCATCCAGCGGCCGGCCCGGATCAGCGATGGCCCGGCGCGAGCGGCAGCGACGTCAGGGGCACCGAGGATGGGCGCGGACAGGTGCTGCCGACCGTGACGGCCTGCCCGGACGCCGCGGAGGCCAGGAGCGACTCCATGACGTCGAGGACGTGGAACGCGACCGCCGCGCCGGCACGCGGTTGCCCGGTGCGCGGCGTGGCCGCCAGGTCGGCCAGCCCGTACCCGCGCCCGGCCTCGAGGTAGCCGGCGCTGGTGGGTACCGGCCGCCAGTCGGCGTCGTCGAGCCCGCGCAGCAGCACCTGGCCGTCGAACCGGTTGGGGTCGGGCACGATGAGGGACGCCGCGCTCCCGTGAACCTCGATGGGAGCCGCCGCGGTCGCGACGGCGTCGAAGCTCATGACCAGAGTGGACAGTGCTCCGGACCGGTGGGTCAGGACGCCGCTGACGTGGGTGTCGATCAGCACCGGTACCGCCTGCCCGGCGCGCGGACCGGAACCGATGACCCGCCGGTCCCTGGCCCGGCTCGCCGCGCCGACCACCGCCGTGACCGGCCCGAGCAGAGTGACCAGCGCGGTGAGGTAGTACGGCCCCATGTCCAGCAGCGGGCCGCCACCGGGGACGTAGTAGAAGTCCGGGTCGTGGTGCCAGCGCTCGTGACCGGGGGTCACCATCGTGGCGGTCGCCGCCACCGGGGTGCCGATCGCGCCGTCGTCGATCGCCTGCCGGGCGGTCTGGATGCCGGTACCCAGCACGGTGTCCGGAGCGCACCCGACGCGGACCCCGGCCGCCTCGGCGGCGCGCAGCACCCTGCGGGCCTGCTCGGTGTCGGCGGCCAGTGGCTTCTCGCCGTACACGTCCTTGCCCCCGGCGATGGCCCCGAGCGCCACGTCGGCGTGCGCGGCCGGCACGGTCAGGTTCAGCACCACATCGACCTCCGGGGCGGCGAGCAGTTCGTCCACGGTCATCACGCGCACGCCGGCTCGGCTGGCGGCGACCGCCCGCGCCCGCCCGGCGTCCAGGTCGGCGACCGCGGCCAGCCGCAGCGAGGGCAGGCGGTCGATGGTGCGCACGTACTGACCCGAGATGACACCGCAACCGACGATGCCGACGTTGACCGGGCTGACCATGCCGCGCCCCTTTCGCTGGCGGTCACCGCGCCCCCGCGCGAGCGCCGCCGGGTCCGGTCGGCGGTCCGTCTCGAAGGACCGCGGGAACCTCGGCGGCGCATGGCCGGAGCGCCTTCACTCTACAAGTGACAGTGCCCTGGTGCGGGCGGCCGTGGATCGCCTCCCGCACCAGGGTTGAGGTCTCGCGGATCCGGCCGGGTCGTTTTGCAGGATGACCACCGTACCGTTCCGCGCGAGCCGCTGGGCAGCGTGAGCCTGGCGACCGGTTGCTGTCCGCGTAACCGGATGTGCTCGATCCCGCTATGAATCCACTCATCTGTCTCATGTGGACGGAATCGCACCGAATTCCATCGACCGTAGCGCAAGCGCAGGGAAGCCGTCCACGCGTTCGACGGTGTGAGAACCTGCCCATGACGGGGCAGTCACCCGTACCGTCACGGGCCGCCGTGGCGGACGGGTGCGGCCCGGGCGCGAACGCCCGGGCCGGTGGAGCACGACCGCCTCAGGTCCAGCCGTACTTCGCGCGCAGCACCTCGGCGACGCGGTCGAAGCGGGCCCGGTCCAGGATCGCGCCCTCGCGCCGGATGCCGTCCTCCCGCATGGTCAGCACCCGGTTCAACCGGATCCAGCTCGGCCGGTGGTCCCGGTCCCACTCGCCCGGTCCGAGCGCGAACCAGTTCGGTTGACCGTCTCGCTCGGACTGGCTGGACAGCATCAGGCCGAACAAAGTCCGGCTCTCCCGCCCGACCACCAGTACCGGCCGGTCCTTTCCCTGGCGCGGGTCGTCCTCGTACGGGACCCAGGTCCATACGATCTCGCCCGGGTCGGCCTGCCCATCCAGTTCCGGTGCGTACACCAGGCGCCGGCGCCGGAGAGCGGCGACCTGGCGGCGGCGGGCGAACTGGGCAGGGTTGGGTTGGGCGGTGCCGGATGCCGCGGGGGACCGCGACGCCGGGATCCGGCGCAGCGTGGCGGCGACGCCTCTGAAAAGATTTCCCACGGCGTGCACCCTATGGGTTGCGCCCCGGCCACGCGAGGCCCGGCGCGCCCCGGTCACCCGGCTCTGCCCGGCGACCGGCACGCCGCCACCACGCCTCCCGGCGCACCGCCGTCCCGCGACGGCGGTGCGCGGCGCCGCGTCGCCCGCGGGTTAGAACATCCCGTTGGGGTTCGCTGACTCGTCCGGGATCGGCTGCATCACGTCCCAGTGTTCGACGATCCGCCCATCCTCGAACCGGAAGATGTCGACGATCGCGGTCCCGCGCTGCCCGGGCACCCGTACGCCGTGTACGTGCGCCATGACGAAGTCACCCTCGGCGACGACGTTCTTCACCTCCGCGCGCAGCTGCGGGAACTCCGTCTTCAACTGCTCGACGAACGCCCGGAATCCGTCGATCCCGTCGGCGATCCGCGGGTTGTGTTGCACGTACCGGTCACCGATGAGCTTCGAGGCCGCCTCGAAGTCCTTGTCGTTGATGCCGGCCTCGTAGAAGGCCAGGACGGTCTGCTTGTTGCGCGCCAGCGTCGCCTCCTGCTGGTCGTGTTGACTGCGGGCGGTGGTCACCTGTGCCATGACGTCCTTTCTTGAACTTCGGGTCCACAATGGTGGTACGGTCCGGCGCCCCGCGATCCGTGTCGTCTGGTCGTGCCGGGTCGGAGCGGGTCGGAGCGGTCGGGTCGGAGCGGCCGGGCAGACTGGCCGGGCAGACTGGCCTGGTCAGAGTCGCCGGGTCAGAGGGTTGCCAGCACGGCGTCGATCGTCCGCCGGATCCGGTCGGCGTCCGTCGTCTTGGCGAGCACGGACATGCCGAGGAACGACGTGAGCACCAGGGTCGCGAGTTGCCCCGGATCCCGGCCCGCGGCAATCTCCCCGTGCGCCTGGCCTTCCGCGATCACGGTCCGGAACGCGCCTTCGAGGCGGTCGAACAGCCGGCGGACGGTGGCGGTGGCGTCCGGGTCGGTGCCGGCCAGCTCGACGACCGTGTTGACCGCGAGGCAGCCGCGCGAGGTCAGCGCGGTATCCGCGTCGGCGAGCCGGCGCAGGGCCGCCCGCAGCCGTTCCTCAGCGGTGCCCGGTCGGTCCAGCACCGCTACCACGGCAGCGGCCCGCATGTCGACGTAGCGCGCGAGCGCGAGGCCGAACAGGGCCCGTTTACTGGCGAACGCGTTGTACAGGCTGCCCTTGCCGATGCGCAGCTCGGTCACCAGGTCCTGCGGCGTCGTATCGGCGAACCCCTTGCGCCAGAACAGGTCCATCGCGCTGTCCACGGCTGCTTCGGGATCGAACTGCTTCGGCCTGCCCACGACGGGAACGGTAGCCGATTCTGTACCCGCAGGTCAAGAAGAGCGGAGCCGGGCACCGGCCGTGAACGCGGAGCCGGGCACCGGCCGTGAACGCGGAGCCGGGCACCGGCCATGCGGGCTGGCGGCTTCGTCTGGCCGGCCGAGGCCGGCTGGGACCGCCGGCGGCCTCGCCTGGCCGATCGTGTGGTGACGCGTCGTAATCACGGCACTTCGCGTCCGCTCGGCTCGGCGCGGGTGACACTGGGCGCATCGCCGTCACGGCCTTCGATATCAATGGTGGTGCGCCATGACCAGACCCGGTGTCGACTACTCGACGAGTCGCCCTGGCGCGGCGGCGTTGAAGGCTGCCGGCTACACCTTCGCCTGCCGGTACCTGGCCGCCGGCAGCAAGAAGAACGCCAAGAAGGCGCTCACGTGATGGCGGACGCGTTGCCGGGCGCGTGGGTGTCGAGTGCCCGAACCTGGCGCGCCGGGGGCCGGCGATGCCACCATGTGCGCGTGAGACTGCCCCGGGTACTCGTGCTCGTCGCTGTCCTCGCCGCCGCGGGGTGTGGCGGCGGCCGCGGCGCCGCCTCGTCCGCGACCTCACCGTCCGCCGCGCCCACCGGCGTGCCGAGCGCCACGCTGACCGTGACGAGCGCAGCCTTCACCGCGGGCGGACAGATTCCGAACGAGAACACCTGCCACGCCGCGGGCGACCCGCCGTCGCTGGCCTGGACCGGCGACCTGGGTGCGGCGCGCGCGATCGCGGTCGTGGTGTACGATCCCGACGCGCCGGGCGGGGACTACGTGCACTGGGTGGTGTACGACCTGCCGCCGGACACCCGGTCGCTGTCCGGGACGTCGTTGCCCTCGGGCGCGAAGCAGGCGCTCAACTCGGGTGGCCGGGAGGGGTGGACCCCGCCCTGCCCACCCAGCGGCGAACACCACTACCACTTCGTGGTCTACGCGCTGGGTGCGCCGACC
>JBDZVD010000274.1:0-2373 GCA_040255525.1 Micromonosporaceae bacterium
CAACCAAGCGAACCAGGACAAAAACACCCAAGTAATATTCCGGTCTGCCCTAAGCATCAGCAACTTCGGCGCCCTGGCCGTGCTGTCCGTCGACAATCCCGGCGTATGGAGCGACGCTGAGGCTGCCGACCTCCTTCACCCGGACGACGCCCACCGCATCCACGCCGCGCTGGCCGATCTCGGCTACACGCTCATCCCCGAAGAACCCCTTCGGCAGCCTTACGACGGAGTCTGCGACCCCGAGATTTTCGCGCCGTCCGACGCGACATGGTGGATCCGCTACTTCGACTACCTCTAAAATCAGACGCAACCATGATCGTCTAGCCGGACGTGTCACCCATGTCCCGAGACTGATCTGTCACGGACGTCCTGGGACCCGACAATGATGTTGGAGCCGTGTCCGACTCCGGATGACGCTTGACGTCGCGGCCTCGGATGAGGCTTGACATGATCGCGACGACCGCGCGGATCGCGGCAGATTAGTATCGGTCACCGTATCCTGCGGCTGGCGGCTGCGGTCGTGATCGGCTCGATGCTCGGGCGGTCAGGAGAGGTGAGGGCCATGCAGTCATGGGTATCGTTCACACTCCCTGAGCAGACCCTGCTGCGCCGCGCTATGTCGGACAGCTCGCTCGCCGGGATGGTGCAGGTCTACGGGGTGGATCTGCGCTGGTCGGGGCTGGATGAGGCTCCCCCAATGCGCAGCTATACCGAGCACGAGCAGCGCGCGCTGGTTCCGCTGCTGGCCACGGTGACCACGGATCTCGTCGACCGTGGCCTGCTGACCGTCCGCGAGTCGGCCGGCCCGGTCGCCTCCGCCTCCGACATGAGCGTGGAGGGCAACCGCTTGCGTGCGGTCCTCACGAAGGCGGAGAACTGGCTCTGGCCACCGCGTACGCCGTCCCAATTCCGATTGTCCGCCCCTCGGTTCGTCCGGAAGCAATGGTTCGACGACGCACACCCTACGGCGGACAGCAGCGGTCTTCCCCGCTGGGACGAACTGGACGTCGGTCAGCGCAAGGTTCTGGTCTGCGCCGCCGAGGCCAGCGGGATGTTGACCGGGCCGTTCGGCATCTGGGACGGCCCGCCGGCTGAGCCCGACGCCACGCAACGCTCGGACTGGGTCGATTCGCACTTGGCCGCGTTGCTGCCCTTTGTCCGCGACGGCCTCATCGAGGCTCGCCGCTACTGCGGGACTAGCGACGAATTCACGGTCATCGCCGCGGACCGCCTGCGCGACACTCTGACCGAGCCCGCCATCTGGGACAGCAATCTTGACTGGGGTGTGGGGCTGGGATGCGTGTTCACCTACACCGGACTGGCGGCATGGCGCGGTGGGTGGAGCGGCACCTGGAACACGCGCCTGACGTTCGAGTGACCGCGGGTCCATGGCGTCCTCAATCTTACGCATCTCGTCCTCGGTCTCTGACCCTGCAGCCATTGCGCGCCCTCAGTGGCGTACCAAACGACGGACGAGCCATCAATCTGGCAACGCCCTTACATCGGCTGTCCAGAGGCCGGACCGCTGGCCGGGTTGTGGCTTACGTGAACGCGGAGGTGCAGCAAATCCACGCCCTAGCCTTGCTGCTTGGCTGCTGTACGCCGGGTTAGATGAAGCAGTGAGCTTTCGTCGCACAGTCCGCATGTTGGCCAACCCATGAGCGAAGCGGTGTGGAATGTCGCCGAGATCAAGGCGCCAGCGACAGCTGACGGAATCGTGTCCGGCGCCGTTTGGCTCACGCTCAACGGCGTCGACTTCCCCGCGGCCGGGTGGACCGATCTTCCGCTGTCAGTGTTGGGCTCGGCGGTGACTGCGTACGAGGCCATTCATGGCGGAGAGCTTGAGGCGTTCTCGTACATCTTTGATGGGCCATACTTCATGTACTACCGCCGGACCGACGCGTCGGAGCCGACGGTATACATCGAGGCCAACTGCGATCGCGACGAGGACATGGTGGCTTGCCTCTCGACCGGCGAGATTCCCCTGAAGGGGCTTCGCAGCACGCTCCTACGCGCTGTGGAGACCCTACACGCCGAGATCGTGGCAGAGCCGTACGCCGGCGACTCGATTCAGCTCGCCGCCAAGCTCATCGCGACGCTTTCCGGCACGGGTGCGACATCCCGTCGAAACGCGCAAGAGGCCTGAGCTTTGGTCCGGGACGGGCCACGCTCGTCGGCATGTTCAGGCGCTGGCCAGCCCGACCCGTCGTGACGTTAACGGCGAGCGGATCGCGGCATGAGCGTTAACCAATATGGTCCTTCAATCCTCCGGCGGCAATACGGAGAGCAGGATAGAACGTGCGATATTCAGCGCCGAAATCCCGTTCACCGCGTTCAGCTCCCGCAGGAAAGCCGAACGGGTGCCCGGCCGGC
>JBDZVD010000275.1:0-2352 GCA_040255525.1 Micromonosporaceae bacterium
GCGGGGCGACGGGGGCGGCGAACGGGGCGGGATCGATGGTGGGGGGGTCGATGCCGGCCCATGCCACGGGCGGGTCGGGTGGGCGTGGCTGCCAGGTGAGCGGTTCGCGGATGCGGTGGCGCTTGAGCATCTGTCGGGCGTGTTGCTGGATGAGGTTCCGGATCGGGGTTGGCAGGGCTATCAGCAGTGGGTTCCATCCGTCGGCGCTGCCGCGTCGGACCGTCGGGGTGTGGTGCGTGGAGTGGGTGGCGGTGAGCAGGGTCGCGAGGTGGTGGTTGACGATGTGTCGTTGCAGGGTGCTGGGTGGCTGCCAGCCGTGTTCGGCGTGAACGGCATCCAGCGCTGCCTGGTCCGTGCTGGTGGTGGCGGGTGGGAACAGTGCCCTTCGGCGGGTGTAGTCGATGGGGCACTCGCCGGTGTCCAACCGGGTGGCCAGGTCGGTGAGTTGGCGCAGGACCTGTGTGGTCTGGTCCGCGGTGAGGTAGCGGAAGACGGCGTCGGCACGGCGGCTGGTGATGCCACCGAGGTGTTGGGTGGCCTGTTGGTAGGTCAGCCGGGTGCCGGGTATGAGCAGCAGCGCGGCGAGCGTGGCTTGCATGGCGGTGACGGGTTGGTGGCTGATCCGGTTGGTGGGGGTCAGCCGCAGCGCCCAGGCTGGCCAGATCAGGGTGGGAACGCGGGCGGCGCGGCTGCGGATCTGCTCGTCGGTCGCGTCGGGTGGGCGTGGCCGGGCGGTGGTGCTGGCGTAGGCGAGCCGTTGGTGGGTGTGGAGCCGGCTGTCGAGGATGTGCAGGATCCGGCCGATCAGCTCGGGGCTGGCTTGCCGCCAGGCTTTGAGCAGGTTGTGCGGCTCGGGTGGACGGCGTAAGTGGCGGTCGCTGTTGATGATCCACTTCAGTAACTCGTCGGCGGTCTCGCTGGTATCGGTGTGCGCGGCCACCGCGATCGTGGTGCCGACGGCGACGGTGTGCGCGGGGCAGCTGTCCAACGCCTGGCGTCGGGGCGGCAGGTCGTCGCCGCATTCCCGTAGCACCTGGCGGGCCTGCTCGGGCAGGGGTTGTCCAGTGTGGAGTGCGGCGAGGGCTTTGTAGGCCAGAGTGTGCAGCTCCAGCAGTGTCTGTACCGCGTGTTGGCGTGTGGCGGGGTCGGTGGTATGGGCGCCTTGGTCGAGGATGCGGTTGAGGTGCAGCTGCGCGGCCAGGACAAGCCCGCCGGTGGGAAGCGGTCGGGTGAGGGTGGAGGTGAGCCGGTGGCCGCAGTTGGGTGCCCGCCAACCTTGCCGGCTTGGGTTGGCCACGGAGTTGGTGCACCGGGCGGGGCCGGTGTTGTCGGAGTGGATCAGCGGGCGGTGCGCGACGACTCGGCGATGGCAGCCGGGGCAGGTGTCGGCGAGCAGGCGGTGATGCTGTGGGCAGGCGAAGGTCCAGGGCAGTCGCCAGGTCAGCGCCCACCGGCCGTCGCCCTCGCGCAGGCAGGCGGGGCAGAACCGCGACCCGGTCTGCCGCCTCCAGGCCGGTGGGTGCCGCAGCGCCCGGCTGGTCGGGTCGATGCACACGGCCAACCCGTTGAAGCGCTGCAGCGTCATTCCGAGCAGCGCCTCGGGTGTCAGACCGGTCGCTGCGGCCAAGGCCTGGGCTTCATGGTCGGTAAGGATGGCGACCATCCGCACGAGCGCGGCATCTTCCAAGCCGATGGTGTCCAACAGCTCCCGCGAGCAGCAGCGCAGCCGCCGCGCGTACGCCTCGATCCAGCTGTCCAGCGCCTCACCCTGATGCGGTTGCAAGGTGATGGGGATGCGCTGCGGCGTCCACCCGGTCATCTCACCCGGTCGTGGCCAGGGCGGGCCGGTCGCGGGTGCTGAACAGGCCCGCCTTGATCGCCGCGGCCAGTTCGATCCGGGCATCTTCGGAGGCCGCGTCGTTGCGGACCTTGTCCATCAGTTCCACCGTCAGCGTCTCCGCGCCGGTGCGGATGGCGCGACGGGCGCCGCGGGCGATCAGCGTCATCAGCGAGGCGAAGTGGCCGGTGCTGCGGGCGTAGAGGTAGTCCGACAGGTCGTCGGCGAGCATGCCGCGGTGCGCGTTGGCGAGCACGAGTTTGCGTTCGATGGTCAGCAGCAGCCGCCGCCACTGGCGGCGCCCCTCGGCGGTGTCGACCAGGAATGGTGGTAGGGGCAGGACGGTGGTCCGGCGGCTGATCTGCGCGTAGAGGGTTTCGGCTGGGGACAGGCCCTCCTGCAGGATACCGCGGGCGGCCACCCCGACTCCGACGTAGATGAGAGTGACCGGGAAAGCGTTGTTATCTTGAGCCAGTACAGACGTGTCCGTGACGTAGCCGACGGGGGTTGAGGTT
>JBDZVD010000159.1:0-12521 GCA_040255525.1 Micromonosporaceae bacterium
CCCGAGTGCCTCGATCGGCCCCGACACCACGGTCGCTTTGATCCGCCCGTCGACGCCGAGCAGCGTGGTGCGGCCGCTGGCGCAGTCCACGGTCAGGTCGGCGTGCAGGGCCGACGCGATCACCGAGCCCGACCCGACTTTGAGCGCGGCCCGGGTCTGGTGCGGTACGGCGATCGACACGTCCGCGGCGAACTTGCGGGAGTTGATCCACCACCAGATCGGCTGGAGCACTCCGGGCCAGGTACGCGGAACGCGGTTGGACACCGACAGCCGCCCGTTCTCGGCCGAAACGGTGAGCCGAAGCGCGCCCGGTGTACTGATCTCGACCCGGGCCGGACCGTCGGTGCCCACGACGCTGAGCCGCCCGGCGATCAGCGAGACGTCGAGCCGGACCACGTCGTCGGTGATGTCGAGCCGCCGCGGCTCGGTGATCGTCCAAGAAACCACCGCACACCCCTGAAGATGAGAACGCCCAGCCTACCGCTGGAGTGTCGCGTTACATCTTGAGACGGTATCGCGATGTATCGCGAGTGTACAAGCAGCGCACCGCCAGGCCGGCAGGTACGGTCATACCGCTGCGGGTACGGTCGTGGCGTACCGAGACGATGACCGCCTGCCGCCCCCTCTCGGTGGCGGGAATCTGGCACCCTGAGCGGCGACAACGGGAGGGATTCATGTCCGACGGACAGATCGTCGTCTCGGGCCTGACCAAGCACTACAAGCTGGTCAAGGCGGTGGACAACCTGTCGTTCACCGTGCAGCCGGGACGGGTTACCGGCTTCCTGGGGCCCAACGGCGCCGGCAAGACGACAACGCTACGCATGCTGCTCAACCTGGTCCGGCCGGCGGCGGGCACCGCGACCATTGGAGGCCGGCGGTACGCCGATCTCCCGGACCCGATCCGGCACGTGGGCGCGGTACTCGAGGCGAGCAGCGCCCACAAAGGACGCACCGGGCGCAACCACCTGCGGGTGATCTGCCGGTCGGCCGGCATCCCGCTGACCCGTGCCGACGAGGTCCTCGAGCTGGTCGGCATCACCGCCGCCGGGCGGCGCAAGTTCAAGGGGTACTCGCTGGGCATGCGCCAGCGGCTGGGCATCGCCGCGGCGCTCATCGGCGACCCGGGCGTGCTGATCCTCGACGAGCCGGCCAACGGGCTCGACCCCGAGGGCATCCGGTGGATGCGTGACCTGCTGAAGATGCTCGCCTCGCAGGGGCGCACCATCCTCGTCTCCAGCCACCTGCTGTCGGAGATGGAGTTGCTCGCCGACGACATCGTCATCATCGCGGCCGGCCAGCTGGTGCAGCAGGGCACTGTACGGCAGGTCGTCGACTCGATGGCGCACGGCGGCCGGGTCCGGGTGCGCACCCCGCAGGCCGAGGAGCTGACCACGGCGCTGAAGGGCACGGCCGAGGTCCAGGCGACCGGCGACGGCGCCCTCCTCATCACGGGCGTCGAGGCACCCGCGGTGGGCGCCGCCGCCCTGCGGGCCGGCGTCGAGCTGCACGAGCTGGTCGGCGAGCGGCCCGACCTGGAAGCGGTCTTCCTGGAGCTGACCAAGGGAAAGGCGGGCATCCGATGACGACCGTGCAGACCGCGGCGCCGCAGCGGCAGCGCGGCAGCCGGCCGGGCGCGCTCCGGCTGATCAGCGCCGAGATCATGAAGATCCGCACCACTAACACCTGGTGGCTGTTCCTGCTCGGCATGATCGTGGTGACCGCGCTGGCGTTCACCGTCAACGCCGTCGGCCACCACTACACGCTGCACCCGCCGCTGGACCAGATCAACCAGAACTCCGACGCGGCCCGGCAGGCGCGGGCGCAGGCGGCCGCGGCGAACACCCCGGCCGGCCTGGCCAAGATCGCGGCCGACCTGATGACGTCCGGGCAGTTCTTCGGGCTGCTGCTCGCGATGATCCTCGGGATCCTGGTGGTGACGAACGAGTTCTTCCACCAGACCGCGACCACCACGTTCATGACCAACCCGCACCGGACCTCGGTGATCCTGGCCAAGGCGGTCGCCGCACTGCTGTTCGGCGTGCTGTTCTGGCTGGTCGCCACCGTGCTGGACCTGATCGCGACGCCGGTGTTCCTGAACAGCGAGCACGTGTCGGTCAGCATCTCGCAGTGGACGGTGGTCCAGTCGGTGCTTCTGAACCTCGTCGCGTTCGCGATGTGGGCGATCCTCGGGCTCGGGCTCGGCACGCTGCTTCGCAGCCAGATCGGCTCGGTCGTCACGGGCACCGTGCTGTACCTCATCGGCAGCGCGGCGGTCGCGCTCATCTTCCAGCTGATCCACAACATCTACCCGCACGACTGGGTGCTCACCGCCGAGGTGATCGCGCCGGCGATCGCGTCCGCCGTCATGATCACGCCCGGTGGCCAGGCGTTCGACCACGCCCCGGCGCAGTGGGTCGGCGCGGTCGTGCTGATCGCGTGGACCGTGCTCGCCGGCGGCGTCGGCACCTGGCTGACCCGTCGACGGGACATTTCCTGATCGTTGCGCTCAATCCGGCCCAGGCGTGGCCGCTCGTTCAGCGAGCGGGCGGCCACGAACGCCCGATCAGGCACATAATGATCGATTCCTGTGAGGTGTGACACGGGACGAAGCCGGTGGAGGCGACCGATGCTTGACCGCGTAGCCTGAGAACACACTCAGGTCTAACTAGACAAACTCGTGAAGAAACGAGAGAGCGGCAGTGTCGACTCAACAGGCATCGCAGGAGAACCCGCTAGCCGATTTCGGTCCGAATGAGTGGATCGTCGAGGACATGTACCAGCGGTACCTCGCCGATCCGGCGAGCGTAGACCCGGCGTGGCACGACTTCTTCGCTGACTACAAGCCCGCCCTCGACCAGCCGGGCGCCGCGACCGCACCGCCGACACAGCCACCCGCTGCTGCGGGCCCGAGCGCGAACGGCAGCACCGCGCCGGCCCAGGCCGCCGTCAAGACCACGCCGGCTCAGGCCGTACCCGCCAGGACCGCTCCAGCCGGCGCGGCCACCAGGGCCACCCCCGCGAAGGTGGCGCCGGCCAGGACGACCAGCCCGGGCAAGCCGACCGCGCCCACCAAGCCCACGGCCTCCAAGGCCGTGCCGGCCAGGCCCGCCGCTGCCCCGGCGGCCGCGCAGCCCGCCACCGGCGAGCCCGCCACGAAGACGACCGTGCTGCGCGGCGTCGCCGCGCGCATCGTGCAGAACATGGACCAGTCGCTGTCCGTACCGACCGCGACGAGTGTGCGCGCCGTGCCGGCGAAGCTGCTGTCCGACAACCGCATCGTGATCAACAATCACCTGACCCGTGGCCGCGGCGGCAAGGTGAGCTTCACCCACCTGATCGGGTACGCGCTGGTCAAGGCGTTGGCCGTGCACCCCGAGATGAACAACTCGTTCACCGAGGTCGACGGCAAGCCGGCGCTGGTGACGCCGGAGCACGTCAACCTCGGCATCGCGATCGATCTGTCCCGCCCGGACGGCAGCCGCACCCTGGTGGTGCCGAGCATCAAGGCCGTCGAGGACATGGACTTCCGGCAGTTCTGGCAGTCGTACGAGGACATCGTGCGCCGGGCCCGGAAGAACGAACTGACCATGGAGGACTACACCGGCACCACGATCTCGCTGACCAACCCGGGCGGCATCGGCACCGTGCACTCGATGCCGCGGCTGGTCGCCGGTCAGGGCACGATCATCGGCGTCGGCGCGATGGAGTACCCGGCCGAGTACTCCGGCATGTCCGACGAGGCGCTGGCCGCAGCCGCGGTCAGCAAGATCATCACGCTGACCAGCACGTACGACCACCGGATCATCCAGGGTGCGCAGTCCGGCGAGTTCCTCAAGGTCATGCACGAACTGCTGCTCGGCGAGCACGGCTTCTACGACGACCTGTTCACCGCGCTGCGGATCCCGTACGAGCCTGTGCGCTGGGTCCGGGACGTGGCCCATACGTCCGAGGGGCAGATCGACAAGGCCGCCCGGATCATCGAGCTCATCCACGCCTACCGGGTCCGCGGCCACATGATGGCCGACACCGACCCGCTCGAGTTCCACATCCGCCGCCACCCCGACCTCGACGTGCTCGAACACGGGCTGACGCTGTGGGACCTGGACCGCACCTTCCCGGTCGGCGGGTTCGCCGGCAAGCAGAAGATGAAGCTGCGCGAGGTGCTGGGTGTGCTGCGCGACTCGTACTGCCGCCGGGTCGGCGTCGAGTACATGCACATCATGGATCCCGAGGAGCGGCGCTGGATCCAGGAGCGGGTGGAGCGCAAGTACACCAAGCCCGACGTCGAGGAACAGAAGTACATCCTGAACCGGCTCAACGCCGCCGAGGCGTTCGAGACGTTCCTGCAGACCAAGTTCGTCGGCCAGCGCCGGTTCTCGCTGGAGGGCGGGGAGAGCCTGATCCCGCTGCTGGACGAGATCCTCTCCAGCGCCGCCGTCGGCGGGCTGGACGAAGTCGTGATCGGCATGGCTCACCGGGGCCGGCTGAACGTACTGGCGAACATCGTCGGCAAGCCGTACGAGAAGATCTTCTCGGAGTTCGAGGGCCACCTCGACCCGAAGACCGCCCAGGGCTCCGGCGACGTGAAGTACCACCTCGGGCAGACCGGCAAGTTCACCACCCCCGACCAGGAACACGCGATCACCGTCTCGGTGGTCGCCAACCCGTCCCACCTGGAGGCGGTCGACCCGGTGCTGGAAGGCATCGTCCGGGCCAAGCAGGACCGGATCGACCTCAAGCTGGAGGGCTACACGGTCCTCGCGGTCGCGGTGCACGGCGACGCCGCGTTCGCCGGCCAGGGTGTGGTGGCGGAGACGCTCAACCTGTCCCAGCTGCGCGGGTACCGCACCGGCGGCACCGTGCACGTGGTCGTCAACAACCAGGTGGGCTTCACCACCGCCCCGGAGTACTCGCGGTCCAGCCTGTACTCCACGGACGTGGCCCGGATGATCCAGGCACCGATCTTCCACGTCAACGGCGACGACCCCGAGGCCGTCGTGCGGGTCGCCCGGCTGGCCTTCGAGTACCGCCAGGCGTTCAACAAGGACGTGGTCATCGATCTGGTCTGCTACCGGCGGCGCGGCCACAACGAGGGCGACGACCCGTCGATGACCAACCCGCTGATGTACCACATCATCGACACCAAGCGGTCGGTCCGGAAGCTGTACACCGAGGAGCTGATCGGCCGGGGCGACATCACGCTCGAGGACGCCGAGGAGTCGCTGCGCGACTTCCAGCAGCAGCTGGAGACGGTGTTCAAGGCGACCCGCGACAGCACGTCGACCAACCGCCCGGTGCGCAACCGGGAACCCGAGCCCGAGCCGGAGGTGGAGACGGCGATCACCACCGAGCTGGTCAAGCAGATCGGCGAGGCGCACGTCAACCTGCCTGCGGGCTTCACCCCGCACAAGCGCGTGGTGCAGCTGCTCGAACGGCGGGCGAAGATGTCCGTCCAGGGAGACATCGACTGGGGCTTCGGCGAGATCATCGCACTCGGTTCGCTGCTCAACCAGGGCGTCACGGTCCGGCTGGCCGGGCAGGACTCGCGCCGCGGCACGTTCGTCTCGCGGCACGCGAGCGTGGTGGACGCCGAGACCGGTGCCGACTACCTGCCGCTGTTCGCGGTCAAGCACGACGACGCCCGGTTGTTCGTCCACGACTCGCTGCTGTCCGAGTACGCGGCGATGGGCTTCGAGTACGGGTACTCGGTGGAGAATCTGGACGCGTTCGTGGCCTGGGAGGCGCAGTTCGGCGACTTCGCCAACGGGGCCCAGTCCGTGGTCGACGAGTTCATCTCCTCCGGCGAGGTGAAGTGGGGCCAGCGGTCGGCGGTGACGCTGCTGCTGCCGCACGGCCACGAGGGTCAAGGGCCGGACCACACGTCCGGGCGCATCGAGCGGTACCTGCAGCTGTGCGCCGAGGACAACATGCGGGTGGCCCTGCCGTCGACGCCGGCTCAGCACTTCCACCTGCTGCGCCGGCAGGCGCTGTCGCCGAAGAAGAAGCCGCTGGTCGTGTTCACCCCGAAGTCGCTGCTGCGGCACCGGCTGGCGGTCTCGGCGGTCTCCGATTTCACCAGCGGTCGCTTCCAGCCCGTCATCCCGGACACCGCGGATCCGGCCGCGATCACCCGGGTGCTGTTCTGTTCCGGCAAGGTCTACTACGACCTGGTACACGCCCGCACCGAGCGCAAGATCACCGACACCGCGATCGTCCGGGTGGAACAGCTCTACCCGCTGCCGGTGGAGGAGATCAAGGCGGCCATCGCGAAGTACCCGGGCGCCACCGACTTCTCCTGGGTCCAGGAGGAGCCGGCCAACCAGGGCGCCTGGTCGTTCATCGCGCTCAACCTGCTGGAGCACCTCGACGGGGTATCGCTGCGACGGATCTCCCGGCCGGCGGCCGCGGCCCCGGCCGTGGGCTCGGCGAAGCTGCACGAGGCCGAGCAGGCGGCGCTGATCGAGGCGGCCCTTCCGCAGCGCTGATGAGCGCGGTCTGTGCTCAGATGAGCCGAGGCCGGCGCAGCCATGGGCTCCGGGTGCCCCCGACGGACGGGAGGCCATCCGGAGCCCATATCGTTTACCCATGTACTTCACCGATCGCGGCATCGAGGAGCTGGCCGAACGGCGGGGCGACGAATCCGTCTCGATCGAGTGGCTGGCCCAGCGGCTGCGGGACTTCGTCGACCTCAACCCGGACTTCGAGACGCCGGTCGAGCGGTTCGCCACCTGGCTGGCCCGGCTCGACGACGAGGACGACAACATCCTGGGCGACGAGGACATGTGAGGGTGGCGCCGACTCCCCGTCGCCGGTCAGCCGTTCGGGTGACTACGCTGACCAGATGAGTAGCTGTTTACACCTGGCCGAGGTCAACGAGGTCAGTCCGCAGCCACCCGACGGATGCGCGGAATGCCTGGCTGCCGGGGGCCGCTGGGTACATCTGCGCGAGTGCCTGATCTGCGGGCACGTTGGTTGCTGCGATTCTTCACCGAGCCGGCACGCCACCGCCCACTACCACGAGACCCGACACCCGATCGTCACCTCGTACGAGCCGGGTGAGGACTGGGTGTGGTGCTACCCGGACGAGGCGATCGTCGGCACCGCCGCGCGCCCGGCCAACCAGCGTGGGCTCGGCGGCTCCGCGACCGTCCGGTGAGCTGAAAAAGCAGCTCCGGTCCCCGCCGGGCCCGCTGTTCACGCGTGAGCCCGGCCGGGAGCCGGGCTCACGCGGGCGAAGATCGGCGTAGGAAGGTCAGCGCGCCAGCAACCAGACCACCAGAGCGACGACCACCACCGCGACGACGATGCCGGCCACCACCGGGGCGGGCGAACGCCTGGCCGGGGCCTTGTCCTCACTCTGTGCGTACGCACGGAACTGCGCGGTGGTGCCGCTCGGATCGATCTGCCGGTTGTCCGTCATGCGTCGACCCTATCGGTTGATCAACCCATGTGCGGGTAGGCGTGGTCGGTCGGCGGCACGAACGTCTCCTTGATCGTGCGCGGCGACATCCAGCGGATCAGGTTCTGCCAGGAACCCGCCTTGTCGTTCGTACCCGAGGCACGCGCGCCACCGAATGGCTGCTGCCCGACTACCGCGCCGGTCGGCTTGTCGTTGATGTAGAAGTTCCCGGCCGCGTACCGCAGCACGTCGCCGGCCCATTCGACGACCCGCCGGTCGTTGGCGAAGATCGACCCGGTCAGCGCGTACGGCGCCGCCGACTCCGCCTGCCGCACCACGTCCTCGAAGTTCGCGTCGTCATAGACGTGTACGGCGAGGATCGGGCCGAAGTACTCGGTGCGGAAGACCTCGTGGCCCGGATCCGAGCACTCGACGACCGTCGGGCGCACGAACCAGCCCACGGAATCGTCGGCGCTGCCGCCGGCGATGACCGTGCAGGAGGACGCGTTCTTCACCATGTCCAGCGCGGTGGTGTGCTTCGCGAAGGCACGGGCGTCGATCACCGCGCCACCGAAGTTGGTGAAGTCGGTCACGTCCCCGTACGTCAGGGACTCGGTCGTCGCGACCAGCCGGTCGCGCAGGCCGGACTCCCAGAGCGACCGGGGCAGGTACGCCCGGGACGCGGCGGAGCACTTCTGCCCCTGGTACTCGAAGGCGCCCCGGATCAGCGCGGTGCTCAACGCGGCCGGATCGGCCGAGGCGTGCGCGATCACGAAGTCCTTGCCGCCGGTCTCGCCGACCAGCCGCGGGTACGTGCGGTACCGGCCGATGTTCTCCCCCACCGTGCGCCACAGCGTCTGGAACGTCGCGGTGGAGCCGGTGAAGTGGATGCCGGCCAGGTCCGGGTCCGCGAGCACGACCTCGGAGACGGCGAGCCCGTCGCCGGTCACCATGTTGATCACGCCGGGCGGAAGGCCGGCCTCCTCCAGTACCCGCATGGTGAAGTGCGCCGCGAACTGCTGCGTCGGCGACGGCTTCCACACCACGGTGTTGCCCAGCAGCGCGACGGAGGTGGGCAGATTGCCGGCGATCGCGGTGAAGTTGAACGGCGTGATCGCGTAGACGAAGCCCTCCAGCGGCCGGTGGTCGAACCGGTTCCACACCCCCGGCGAGGACAGCGGCTGCTCGGCGAGCAGGCGGCGGGCGAAGTACACGTTGAAGCGAAGGAAGTCGATGAGTTCGCAGGCCGCGTCGATCTCGGCCTGGAATACGGTCTTGGACTGGCCCAGCATGGTCGCGCCGTTGAGCGTGTCCCGCCACGGGCCGGCCAGCAGGTCGGCCGCGCGGAGGAAGATCGCCGCCCGGTCGTCAAAGGACAATTCACGCCAGATCGGGGCGGCTTTCTTCGCGGCCGTCACCGCGTCCACCGCGTCCGCGTTGGTTGCGTTGTGGGTGACTCCCAGCACATGCCGATGCACGTGCGGCTGCACCACCTGGATGGCCTCGCCGCGGGCCATGCGCTGCTGCCCGTCGACGGTCATGGTCAGGTCCAGCCGCATTTCGGCCAACTCACCGAGGCGCGTGCGCAGGCTTTCCCGTTCGGGGCTTCCGGACGCATACGTCCGGTTCGGCTCGTTGCGGGGCTCGGGTACGGCGGTGACGGCATCCATCGGTGGCTCCTCGGAGTGGGATCTCGGCGGCATTGGCGAGGCCACACCAATAGTGGCACGCCCGACTGCGGGCACCGCCAGCCAGCGCCACCTGACAGGCGCGGCCGCCCACGCGCGTACGCTGAGTCGTCGGCGACATTGACCAGGGGGAGCCGAGATGCCTGAAGACGCCGAGCATCGCAGCAGCCAGCGCAGCACCGTGGTGCTGTTCGCACTCGGCCTGATCTGGCTCGCCGCGTATCTGTGGGCGGCACACGCGAGCATCGTCGGTGCGGGCGAGGACGAACTCATCGCGGTCTTCGACGCCGCACTCGCGCTGCCCGGGGTGGTCGCCGCCACCATGCTGGCCGGGGCCACCGCTGGCGTCACGGCGCTCGGCTGGCTGCGGCCCCGGCTGTCGGCGCCGGCCGGCTGGGCCGCGTCCGTCATCGCCCTGGTCTCCGGCCTGATCGTCGGCGGCCTGGCCGCGGGCATGATCCTGCTCGGGTACGGGCACCGCTCGTCGATCATGGTGCTGGCCTGGGCGGTACTGGCGTCCGGCGCGGTCGGCGGCATCCTCGGCAGCGTCCGGCCCCGCGAGATGACCTCCGCCGGGCTGGCCGCCACCATCGTCGCGTTCCTCCTCGGCTTCGTGCTCAACTACAAGCAGGACACCCTGCTCGACCTGTTCGGGGCGGGAAACTCGGTGCAGTCCCGCGCCGACGCGCTGAACCGGCTGACCCCGACCGAATCACTGCTGGCCGGCGTGCTGGCCGGCATCGTGGCCTTCGTGTACCTGCGCCGGACCCGTCTCCAGTTCTGGCCGCGGTTCTGGGCCCACCTGGCCGGCGGCGCGACGCCCGGGATCATCCTGCTGCTGGCCGAGGCGGTCACCCGGCTGGGCGGCGGCCAGCTGTTCGGGGCCGCCGGCAGCGGCAGCGCGATCGACCAGGCGGCCGTGGAGTACTCCAGCGGTTCCCGCCTCAACCACGGGCTGATCGTCCTGTTCACCGGCGCGTTCGTCGCGCTGATCGCGTTCGGCCTCTCGGTACGGCCGGCAGCCGCCGAGCCCGCGGAGCCGGCCGGTACGCGCGGCCCCGACGGTTCCGGTACGGCGAGCAGGCCGGCCGGCGGCGGGCGGGCCGCCACGTCGGGTACGGCGGCCGAGCGCGACGCGAGCGGCCGCGGCGCCCGGAAGACCGCGCCCGCGGCGCGTGAGGGCGAGCCACGCGCGCTGGATGACCCGGCGGAGCTGGCCGCCGCTCCGGGCGGTGCGTCGGCCGACGAAGCGTAGCCAGCCCGTCCCGGACCCACCGCCGAGGGTTGGCCCGCTCAGATCCCGGGTCAGTCGGTGCCCGGCTGGGGCGGCACCAGGATGTGATCGATCTCGGAGACGTCGTACCAGGCCAGCTCGTGGTCCTCCGTGGCGTCCACGGTGAACTGCGCGTCCGGGTCCCCGGCCAGCGCTTCCTCGACGACCTTCACGGCCGCCTCCACCTCCGGCTCGGCCCGGGCGTCGTCGACGTGGATCGCCGCGACCGCTGAGCGCGGCACCGGGCCGGTCAGCCGGATCGCGCTTGAACCCAGGTCCTGGTCGACCGCTCCGAGGCTCGCCTGGGGCAGGTCGGCGGAGATCACCACCCGGCGCCGGGGGGCCTCCGAAGCCGTGCGCAGCAGCCGGAGCGCCGCCTGGGCGGCCCGGGTGAACGCGACGTACTCCAACTCTTCCTCATCGCCCTCCGTGTACCACTCGCGCAGGCTCGCGGTGACCGCGTGCGCCTCGCCCCGCCCGGCCACGGGCAGTTGCCCCCGTTCCCGCAACTCGGTGAGGTCCGGAAGGGTCGCGGGCACGTAGATCCTGATCAGGTTGTCCTTCACGGTGCGCACCCCCGCGCGATCGGCAGACATCGCCACCCGTAGTACACCCCGGGCGGTCCGGAGGGAAGGCTATCCGGTCGACCCAGCCTGGGCCGCGTCGCCGCGCACACCGGCCACCGATCTTCACGGGTACAGGCAGTCGATGGCAAACTAAGGCAATGGCCAGCCGCTTCATGCAGATGCAAGAGGTCGCCGACGAACTGTCGGTGTCGCTGTCGCAGGTCTACCACATGGTGCGCAGCGGTGAACTGCCCGCGATCAAGATCGGCGGGCGCGGCCAGTGGCGCATCGAGCGGGCGAAGCTGGAGGAGTACATCGAGCGGAAGTATGCGGAGACGGCCGACTGGGTGAAGGAGAACCCGCTGACCGGGCGCGAGGAGGACATCGAACCGCCGGCCTGAGTCCCCGGCCGTACCCGACTGGCCGCCGCCCTCCGGGGCGGCGGCCAGTTTCGTACCCACCATCATTGACCGCAATCGAACGTTGACGGTAAGGCATCGCATCGGCTACAAATCAATGGAGGCAAACGGAAGCAAACGAAGGAATCGAGACGACGATCCTCGGGGAGGCTCTGTGACCACGTCGCTCGCCATCCGTACCCGGCCGCATCAGGAGCCCGCCGGCCGCACGGTCATCGGTGCGGTACCGCTGGTCAGGGTGCGGCGGCCACCGCCCTTCGAGCCGCCATACGACGACGAGATCGTTTCCACCGCCGACGACTGGGACTTCCTGCTGGGCTTCGGTCACGGCTCGAGTCCCGATCCCGACCGGGCCCCGGACGAGCCGCCCGCCGCCGGCGCGCACCGGGCCCCCGCCGAGCCCGCCGCCCCCACCGAGCCCGATGAGCTGTCCGTGCTGCCGGCCGGGCGGCCCGCCGCGCCGGGCGACGGGACGCCACCCCGGACGGTCACCGGCAGGCACGCCGCGCACCGCTACGTGGGTCTGTGCCTCGAGGTTCTGGAGGGCTTCCGGCCGGTCGGGCACCTCCGCCGGTTCACCGTGCCGGCCGCGTTCGAATCGGTCGCCCATCAACTGGGCCGCCCGGTCGCGCGCGCTGGGCATCCGCCGTCGGGCGAGGTCGCCGGACGGCTGGACCCGGCCGCGCAGTCGCGGCGCCCGGCAGGCGGCACGGGTCGGCCAGGCCCGACCGCCGCCAACGGGCCCCGCGCGGTGCCCCAAGGACGAGCCGGCACGGTCGGCGGGACGGGGCCCGCGGCGCCGGCCGGGACGGGCCGGCCACGGACCGGCATCGCGGGCAGCACCCGGCGTACCGGCACCCCGGGCGGGATGAGCCGGCCGCAGACCGGCATCGCGGGCGGCGCGCGCCCCGGGGTGGGCCAGCCGCAGGTCACCGGGCGGGCCACCCTTCCCGGCCCCAGTGCTGGCCGGATCAGCCTGCGCCGCATGCGCGTCGCGGAGCCCCGCGATGGCGCCGTCGAGGCGGTCGCCGTGCTGAGCCGGGCCGAACGCACCTGGGCACTCGCGTTACGCCTGGAGTGCCGCGAGGGCACCTGGCTGTGCACTCACGTGGAGGTGGTCTGAGCTGGCACGCCGCGCGGGAGGCCAGCACCACCCGGAAACGGCGGCGGCCGGCG
>JBDZVD010000160.1:0-12499 GCA_040255525.1 Micromonosporaceae bacterium
TCCATGCCGAGCTATACAAAAAGGGTTCCCGCAAGCCTCTGACCTGCGGAAACCCCTACGCTGTCGGGACGGCGGGATTTGAACCCACGACCCCTTGACCACCGAGACCCTGGCCGTTGACACCCGACGGAGATCAGCCAGCAGTACCGGGAGGAGACGCTCCTCCATGACCGAGCGGCCGGCGGTCCTCATCGCGACCGACAGTTGCGGATCCCATGGCGTCGAGGTGGGCGTTCGTGGCGGTGCGTAGCGCGCGGTCGGCGGCAGATCCTCACGGCCGTGGCGAACCCGCTCTGGTCGCTCGTTCCGCCTATCGCACATGTCGCGGCTCGATCAGCCGTTCGGCGACGAGGATTCGCCGTCGTGCTGACCGCGCCCAAGCGGGGATCATCGGCGCGCAGCCACAAACCGCCGGTTCGCGGTTATCGGCGCTTTAGGATCGCTGCGAGTTCGCGGGCGGCCACCACGAGTTGGCCGCGGCCGGGCTTCGCCGCGACCGCGTCGAGTTCGGGGATCGACGCGGTGTACCCGCCGGCGCGGGCCGCCGTGGTCGCGAGCGTGACCAGGTCGGCCAGCCCCGGCCGTGCACCGCCGAGGAGCAGCGCGGGCAAGGCGGCGACGGCCACTTCCCAGATGGTGTGCTACGGCAGCGCCTCGAAGTCGTCCAGCAGCGCAACCGCCAACTCGCCGAGGACAACCAGCGGCTTCGCCGGCAACTCGCGCACGCTCTCGGACAACTCCGCGCCGCCGGCCTACCAGCACTGGCCGAACCAGCAACGAAACCACCTCCAGCCCATCGCCGTTCGGTAACGATCGGCCCCTGCTGACCGCACTCCAGAAACACCACGCGGCTGCGTCAAGGACAACGTCCTCAACGCAGCCGCCCAGGTCAAACCCATGATCACTTCTCGAACTCAAGATAATGATCGAGTCGATCAACGCACGCTTACGTCGGGCGGTTAACGCCCGCGGCCATTTCCCCAACGAGACTGCCGCGTTAAAGTGCTTATACCTGGCCATCCGCGCGCTCGACCCGACCGGTCGGGGCCGCCGGCGCTGGACCAACCGATGGAAAGCCGCCCTCAACGCGTTCGACATCACCTTCGACGGCCGCGTCACCGCCGGACGCCGATAGACCACATCAGACAGACGACCACTCAGAAACCGTCAGTTACACCGAAAATCGGATAGCTTCAAACATAAGGGGCATCGGCGCCACGATCGGATCGCGGTCAAGCGAGCGTTGCGCGTGGTGGTGCTGTTGGCTCGCTCGGTTTCCAGGTGCTGCAGGAACGCGGTGACCAGCGGGGTGCCGAGCTGTGCGAGGTTGAGACGACTGGCGGCGGTTCCGGTTGCGTGGGAAGCGAATCGCAGCAACAGCCGGCAGGTGTCACGGTAGGCGGCGACGGTGTTCGGGCCGGCGCAGCGTTGCCGTATCAGCTTGTCGGTGAAGAATGCCTGCAGGATCGGCGCCAGCGCGGTCACGGCCGGTCTCCCTCAATCAGTTCCAGACGCTCCGCGGCTAGGGCGAGCAACTGCGGGACCTGCTGCAGATACCAATACGTCGACTTCGGGTCGACGTGACCGAGCCAGGCTTTGATCGATCTCTGCGTCCGGGCCCAGCGAGTCCGGGCGTTTGCCGGTCTGGACGTGACCGAGCTCGCGGAGGTGTGCGTAGGCTCGAAGTACGATGTAACAATCTCGTTTACCCAGCTCGGTGACGGTGCCCTCCAGGCCCGCATCGGGTGGCACGTGAACCTGTACCATACATCGACCATCGATCGCCTCGGGACCGGGATCATCGACTTTCTCGTCCAGGTCACCGGCCAGCCGCAGGTGGCGATCAGTACCCTTCGCTCCGTTTCGGGAAAGGAGGCCTAGGGCGACGCCCTGACCAGCCGATGACACCAATTGCCGTGGTTAGACTGTTGTCCGAACCGCATCGCGTGCGGATCTTTGCCGCCGTCGCGCTGGGCGCGCGGACGCTGGCCGAGATCGCGGCGGTAGCGAAGACCAGTCCCAAAGAAACGGTCCTGGCCATAGGCCGGTTCACCGAGCAGGAGATCTTCGTAGAGACCGATGCCGGCGTCGAGGTAAACCACGATCTGCTACGCGCGATGACCAAGGAGTCGGCCACGGCCTCGGTGATCGAGTCGCAAGGGTACTCGGACGAACGGGTCGAATCGCTGCTCCGCAGCTTCATCCGGGGAGGCCGGCTGGTCCGGCTGCCCGCGCAGTGGCAGCGCAAGTTAGTGGTCCTCAATCACATCGCCGCGCGGTCCTTCGAGGATGAGCGCCGGTATTCCGAAACCGAGATCAACGACATCCTGCGCGGTTGGTGCGATGGTGGCGGCATCGACCACGTGACCATCCGCCGGTACCTCGTCGATCTCCAGTTGCTGCATCGTGCGGACGGCGTCTACTGGGTTAACCCCGATATCCAGGCCGACGCCGTGAAGATGATGCACGCGACCCTGCCGTCGTGAGCACCGGAGGCGGGTACGTCCCGCCGCGGTAATCGACCGGGTACGCACGCTGCGGAGCGAACTCGTCCCTCCGCGAGGAGGACGGGCGGTACGAGATCATCGACAACGGGGTGTTCCTGATGGACACGTCGGACGGCACCTCAGAGCGGATACTGGTCGAGGCGGCGCTGGACCGCTGTGGTAGAGAGGGCCCCGGCACCACGCGTGTTGATCGGCGGGCTCGGCGTCGGCTTCCGGCTGCGGCACGCGTCCGCGTTTCCACAGGCCGCAGCGGTGGATGTGGCCGAGATCGAGCCGACGGTCATCGAATGGCACGACACGTATCTGCGCCATCTGACCGAGCGGGGTCCGAGCGGACGCACGTGTCCGGATCATCGAAGCGGACGTGCTGTGGGCCTGACCCGGTTCGACGGACATCCGAGATCAGTGGGCTGTGCGCCCACGGCAGGATGTTCATCATGGAAGACATGCGCAATAAGCCACCTCGACCGCGTCGGGCGTTCACGCCGGAGTTCAAGGCGGAGATCGTCGAGGTGTGCCGGCGGGGTGATCGGTCGATCGGTCAGGTCGCGAAGGATTTCGACCTGACCGAGACCGCGGTACGCGACTGGGTCCACGCCGGCACCCGCTCAGACGGGTTGACCACTGCGGAGCGTGAGGAGTTAGCAACGCTGCGGCGGGAGAACCGTCCGGTTGAAAAAGGATGTGGAGATCCTCATGCGGGCCACGGCTTTCTTCGCGTTAATGCCAGACTGAGTGGCGTCCGGCGGAGTTCGCTCATTTCTTCGCTGCCCCGGCTTCGGCTGGTGGCTTTTCCTGATGTGCGGCCCCGTCGGACCCTGCGCCCGGGCCTGGAGTGGCAGGAGCCTGCTCACGCTCGATCAAGGCATGCCCCCTCGCCCGGGCCTCGGACCGCGACCCGGCCGAGCAGGAGGATTTCATCCGTGAGTCGATGCTGTAGCCCACGATGCGGCCGGAGTACATCCTTGACGGCGCACAGGTACAGCCTGCCCTCGGCGGTGCGGTGCTCGGTGATGTCCGAAAGCCACAGCTCGTTCGGCCTGCTCGCGGTGAACTCGCGGCGTACCAGGTCGTCGCGCACGGGTAGGCCGACTTTGCCGCCCTTGCCCCGGCGCGGCTTCTTGCCGAACACGCTCCACCATCTGTTGTCCGAGCAGATGCGCCACGCGGTGCGGTCGGCCATCGCCCGGCTTGCATCGCGGGCCTCGTCGGCCAAGAACCGGTACCCGAACTCCGGGTCCTCGGTGTGCGCGTCGAACAACGCGTTCGCCCGGTACGCGGTCTCGATCTCGACGTTGGTGACAGGGGTGGCAAGCCACCGGTAGTGCGGCTGCCTGGCGAGCCTGAGCACCCGGCACGTGACCGCCACGGGGATCCCGTCGGCGGCCAGCTCGCTCACGAGCGGGTAGAGCCTTTTCCCGGCAGGTTCGCCTGGGACAGGTACGCGGCCGCGCGGCGCAGTACCTCGTTCTCCTGCTCCAGCAGCTTGATCCGTCGGCGTGCCTCACGCAGCTCAACCGACTCCGCGCGCGTGACCCCGGGCTTGGCGCCCTCGTCCACGTCGGCCTGGCGCAACCACTTGAACAACGTCATCGGGTGCACCCCGAAGTCCTTGGCGATCTGCTCGACCGTCACGCCTGGCTCCCGGTTGCGGGCCACACGAACAACATCGTCGCGGAACTCACGAGGGTAGGGCTTGGGCACAGCGACATCCTTCCAGGCCGCCCACCAGGCAAGCCAGATCGGTTGTCACTCATCCGTGCAGCAGTCCCGATTGGCCGTCGGCGAGGCTGACTTGGGCGCCAACGTCGTCGGTATGTGCCGCGTTGAGGACGGCGTCCAGCAGTCCTGGAAACCGGGCGTCCAGGTCGCGGCGGCGTAATACGACGAAACACCGGGTGCCTTCTTGGCGGGTACGAGTGACACCGGCGTCGCGTAGCACCCGCAGATGGTGACTGAGCGTCGACTTGACCACCGGTGCGCGAAGCTCACCCCAACTACGCTCGCGGCCATCGGCGAGTACTCGGGCCAGCCCGACACGGATCGGATCGCTCAGCGCCCCCATCACCGCGATAAGGCTGATCTCGTCCACATCCGGGTGTCGCGCCTGCCGCATGACAACCATGGTAACTTGTTCGACGTTTCAAGAACATCGAACGAGGAGGATCAGTGGCCGTCCAGTCTCGCGATGACTTCACCGGCAAGGTCGTCATCGTCACCGGCGCCGGCTCAGGAATCGGCCGCGCCACCGCGCACGCCTTCGCCCGTGCCGGAGCCCACGTGCTCGGCGTCGGGCGCCGCAAGGACGCTCTGGAAGAAACCGCCGCCGGGAACCGAGGAATGGCCGTGCACGCGATCGATCTCTGTTCCCCAGGCGCACCCGGAATGGTGATCGACGTCGCGGTCGGTCACTGGGGCCGCGTCGACGTACTAATCAACAACGCTGGCGCGATCAAGGTCATGCCGCTGTCTGACACCACCACCGCCGACGGCATCGCCGACCTGTTCGCCCTCAACGTCACCGCGCCCAGTCTGCTCGTCAACGCCGCCCTGCCTCACCTACGCAGAACCAAGGGCTCCATCGTCAACGTCTCCAGCACCTACGGCCACCGCCCACTGCCCGGCGCATCTCACTACGCCGCCTCCAAGGCCGCGCTCGAACACCTTACCCGCAGCTGGGCGGTGGAGCTGGCCGGTGACGGCGTGCGAGTCAACGCCCTGGCTCCCGGCCCGACCGAAAGCCAAGCCCTCGCCGCCGCCGGCCTGCCGGACACGATTATCCAACAGATCAAACGGGACGAGGCCGCCCGTATCCCACTGGGTCGCCGGGGCGAGCCCAAGGAGGTCGCCGTTTGGATTCTGCGGTTGGCCGATCCCTCCACCACCTGGCTCACCGGCCAGGTTCTCACCATCGACGGCGGACTGGAACTGATTTGAAGTAAGACAGATCATCTGTCCCGCTCCGGGTTTGATGGAGACATCAAAACCCAATGCCGGGTACTTAAGCATTGCCGCAGCTCAGGGGGTTGGGGACGAGGGTGATCTGGTAGGCCACCGGGGTGAACCTCTGTTGGGTGGCGTGGCGTTTGGCGGGATATGAGGCCTGGGAACGTTTGACCGCCCGGGGTCCGCTGCGGTTGCGGCGTTGGTGGCGGTCCTGGCCGATCTCAGCGAGGGTGGTTGCTTTCGCTGCGGCCAGCACGGTCGTTGGGGCGATGGCTGCGGTGGTGATCCACCGTCGTACGGCGCGGATGGTGGTGGTGAACGACAGCCGGTCGGGGTCAACGCCTTCGGCGTCGGCGGCCGCGGCGATGAGGGTCCGGATGGCCTGGTAAGTGATCAAGTACGCGTACAGCTCCTGGTAGACGCCGTCGGGGTCGGTTGAGCGCAGCGCGGTACGGGGCCCGCGTTGGTGTGTTTTGAGTTCCTGGTAGCCGTTCTCGGATTCCCATCGGTGCCGGTAGCAAGCCGCCAGGTCAGCGGCATCTGCCAGCTGCGGGTCCGTGATCGTGGTCAGCAACCGGAACAATTCAGTGCGCACGGTGACCGTGCCGGTGCACGGATCGGTTGCGGTGGCCTGGACGGTGTATTCGATGACCCGCGCGTAGCAGCCGAGCCTGCGGTGGGTGCCGGGTTTGGCGAGGATGGTGAGCCAGGATCCGTCGGTGAACGTGGCCAGCCGTGGCAGCAGCCGAGAGGCGTTGACCCGCCACAACAGGTGCGCGCCGCTGTGAGTGCAGTGGGTCCACAGTTTCCAGGAGGGGAAGTTGCGGTCGCCGAGCAGGAGCATCCCCGTGGTCAGCGCCGGAGCGAGTCGGGAGGCGAGGACCTGCTCGGACTCGGCGCCGAACACCGCGTCGATAACCGCGTGGGTTCCGACCTCGATCAGTGTCATGAGCCGGACCTTCCCGAACGCCGCCACCCCGCCTTTGCGGCTACGCGCGGGTACGAACACCGCGTCGTTGGCCGGGCTTGCCGCCACGTCGAACTGAGTGCCGTCCCAGGAGACCAGCCGCAGCCCAGCCAGGAACGCTCCCGGCGTTGCCTGGCTGGCCCGCGGACCGCGGACCCGGGCGAACAACTCCCGCAGCGGCGCCACCCCTATGCGGCGGCGGGCCCGGGTCAGCGCCGAGGACGACGGCACCGGACCAGCACCGAGACCACCGGAGTGGGTCAACTCCCGCCACACCCCGCGATAGCCCAGTGCGCTGAACAGCGACAGGCTGAGGATGAACAGCACGCTGAGGCGGGCCGGCAACCGCCGTATCCGCTTCTGGACCCGGCCCGTCCGTGTGAGGACATCGTCGATGACCTCGGTCGGGACATGTTCGGTGAGCACACCCAGACTGAGGCGTTGCCACACTGTGTCAAGCCCCGGGTTTGATGAAGAGTTGGTTAGCTGGTTTTCAGGGGTGTGGTGACCGGGTGGGCCATCGCGTGTAGTGCCTCGTGTTCGGCGGGTGGGACGTGTCCGAGTTCGCCGCGCAGCCGCCGGTTGTTATACCAGTCGATGTATTCCACAGTGGCCATTTCCAGGTCGTCGAGTCCTCGCCAGGGGCCCTTGTTACGGACGAGTTCGGCCTTGTACAAGGAGTTGAACGCCTCGGCCATCGCGTTGTCGTACGAGTCGCCCTTGGACCCGACCGAGGCGATGGCGCCGGCCTCGGCAAGCCGCTGGGTGTAGCGAATCGCTCGATATTGCACGCCCCTGTCGGAGTGGTGGATCAGTCCGTCCAGGCCAGCGCCCTGACTCTCGCGGCGCCACACGGCCATTTTCAGCGCGTCGAGGGCCAGGTCGGTGTAGAGACTGGTGGCGACCTGCCAGCCGACGACCAGCCGGGAGTGCACGTCGAGCACGAACGCGGCGTACACCCAGCCCGCGCTCGTGCGCACGTAGGTCAGGTCCGCGACCCACAACTGGTTCGGACGCACGGCGGTGAAGTCACGTTCGACCAGGTCGCCGGGGCGTACGGTCTCGGCCGCGGGCCGGGTCGTGCGCGGTGCCTTGTCCCGCAGCAGTCCGCGTAGCCCGCACTCGCGCATCAGCCGCTCGACGGTGCACCGGGCCACCAGCACACCGTGGCGGTGCAACTCGTGCCACACCTTCCGGGCGCCGTAGACGCCGTAGTTGTCCGCGTGGACCTGCCCGATCATCTCGGTCAACTCACGGTCGCGGACCTGCCGGGCCGAGGCGGGGCGGATCTTGACGGCGTAGTAGGTCGACGGTGCGATCTGTGCCGGCGTGCCTTCAAGCGCCCGGCAGGACCGGCTGGACACCGTGCCGCTCCCGCTGGGAGTCGACGAACTCGACCTTCATCGCGACGGACGGTCCAGCTCCGCCGCGAAGAAAGACGCCGCGGACTTCAGGATCTGGTTGGCCCGCCGCAGCTCACGAACCTCCCGCTCCAACGCGGCGATCCGCTGCGCCTCGCTGCTGGTAGTACCCGGCCGGTCACCGGCATCGGTCTCGGCCCTCTTGACCCACGTGCGCAACGCCTCGGGATGGATCCCGAGCTGGTCAGCGATTCTCCGGATCGCTCCGGCCGCGCTGGCCGGATCCCGGCGGGCCTCGACCACCAACCGGGTCGCACGCCCACGCAACTCATCGGGGTATTTCTTCAGTGCGGGCATCGCTGGTGTTCCTCCCAGGTTTTGATGTCTCCATCAAACCCCGCCCCGACAACGCCGTGACGTGTCGGTGCTGCCAGACGACGCGGGTTCGGCAAGCGAGACGAGAAGGTGCACGGTAAGGAACCAGTGTTGAGGCTCCGTAAGCAGGGTGCCGGCTCGAATCTGGTGGATGTGGGCCGGTGTGCAGCGCGTGCTTCGTCAGGAGAGGCGGGGCAACTCCGTAGCCGACTCAAGCTCGTCGGTGGGGAGGCCGTGGTGAAGGTCTGCGGCGTAGCCGCGGCGAGGCTGTCGGGGTAGAGCTGGGTATCTCACTCGTCGATCGGTATGCGGTGAACGTGGGAACCGTCTGTGGTCGTCCCTGACGTGGGTGTCCAGTCTGCGCCCGGGGACAGGTCCGTCGCTGGCTGATGGTCGCAGGCGGGGCGGAGGCCCTGTAGTAGTCCGAGGGCGGGAAAGCCGTCTGCATGGCGAAGGGGGCCAGCAAGCTTGGTGGGAAGGGACTGGAATGCTGGGAGAGGCGTTGGTGAATACCGATGCGCTGTCGCCGGTGTGGCCCTTGTTGGGTCAGGACTTCCGTACCGAGCCGGACGGCACCGTCAGTGAGTACTCCGGCCAGGTCAGCCGGCTCGAGGTGATCGGTCGCGATCACGCGACCGAGGCCGTCGCCGGGGACATCGTGAAGGTCGGCGGCGTGTCCGCGATCCGGGTCGGTGACACGCTCGGCGCCACCGACAAGAACGCCACCGAGGGGTATTTCGCCCGCCCCAGCCTGGAGACGCTGATCCGGCCGTGCCGACCGCCGGACACCGTCACGCTGCACGCCGCGCTGATGGCGCTCGCCGAACAGGATCCGCTGATCAGCACTCGGCCGGCCGAGGGCGGCCAGACGTCGGTCCTGCTGTACGGCGACATCCAGAAGGAGATCATCGCCGAGACCCTGGTGCGCGACTTCGGTGTCGAGGCCGAGTTCGAGTCGAGCCGGACAGTGTATCTGGAATGCCCGGCCGGCCGCGGCTCGGCGATCCTGTCGATGGGCCGCACGCCGTTCGTCGCCGGGGTCGGCCTGCGGATCGAGCCCGGCCCGCGCGGCGCGGGCATCGAGTTCCGCCGGGAGACCGAGTACGGGTGCCTTGACCGTCGCCTTCCACGGCGCGATCGAAACCACCGTGCGCAGCACGTTGACCCAGGGACTGCACGGATGGCCGGTCACCGACTGCGTGGTGACCCTCATCCACACCGAGTTCGATAACGCCTGCAGCACCGGGAGCGACTTCCGGTATCTCGCGCCGCTGGTGGTCATGCATGCACTGCGCTATGCCGGTACGCGGATCTTCGAGCCCTGCCACGCGTTCGAGGTGGAGATCCCGCGCGACCTGCTGCCGGTCATCACCACCCGGCTGATGACGCTGGAGGCGCGCATCCGCGAGACCCTGGCCGGGCCGACCACGTGGCAGATCTCCGGCGACATCCCAGCCCGCCTGGTTCACATGATGACCAAGGATCTTCCCAAGCTGACCAGGGGTGAGGGCGTCTGGTGGTCGCGCCCGCTCGGCGACCGGTTGTACATCGGCGTCGTGCCCGACCGGGAACGGACCGACGGCAACCCGCTGAATCCGAAGGAGTACCTCTTCCACCTCGCCGGCAAGATCCGCAGCCGATGACGCGCGCCCTGCGGACGCGACCGGGCCGTACCGGCGCGCTGCCCATCCTATCCATGCCGTACGCCGGCGCCGGCGAGGGCTGCTTCGCCAATCTCGCCTCGAAGCTCGCTCCAGCCGCCGAACTGGTCACGGTGCGCCTGCCCGGACGTGGCGCACGCTGGGGCGAGACGCCCGCAACAGACGTGCGCTCGCTGGCCGCCGACCTGGTGGCCGACATCGGTGACTGGTTCGACGAGCCGTACGCGCTGTTCGGGTGCAGCATGGGCGCGCTGCTGGCCTTCGAGTTCGCGCACACGATCCGGGCCTGCCGGGGCGTCGAGCCCGCCTACCTGATCGTCGCCGGTCTGCAGTCGCCGGACCGGTTGGAGACCGTACCCCGCCTGGCTCACCTGCCCGACGACGAACTGCGCGCCGCGGTCGGCGGCATCGGCCGGACCGACGCCGCCATTCTGGACGATCCGGAGCTCTGGTCCATCGTCTCCGGCCCGCTCCGGCATGACTTCGCCCTGGTCGACGACTACGAGTTCGTCGAGCGCCCACCCCTGTCCAGTCCGATCGCGGCGTACGCGAGCGCCTCCGACGCGGAGGGTCCGGTGGCCGGCCTGGACGCATGGCGGCAGCACACCCGCGGCCCGTTCCACATGCGGACCTTCCCGGGTGGGCACTTCTTCTTCGAGGACCGGGGCGATGAGTCTGCCGGCGAACTCGCCCGCTGCCTCGACCGCATCCCACGTCCGGCACGACCGACGGAGAGCAGCACATGGCAGACGATCACGTGACAGCCGACGAATCGTACGACGTCATCGGCATCGGATTCGGGCCGTCCAACCTCGCGCTCGGGATCGCGCTGGCCGACAGCCGGCGGTCGGACGGCCTGCGCCACCTGTTCCTCGAACGGAAACCGGAGTTCGGTTGCGCGAACGATTCCCGGGTCCCCAAGGCCGAATCGGACTCGATGGTGGAGGCGCTCCGGGCACGGGCGTGGACGTCCGGTACGACGTCTACGAGGACGAGGGCCACGTGTTCACCAAGGCCGAGAACGAAGCGCGGGCCTTCGGTGACATGGCCGAGTTTCTCATCGACCATCTGGCCGGCCGGATCCCGGCCGCTGCGGGCGGCTGACACCGGCACCGAGCGGCTGGGGGTCGAGACGGGGACGGATGGGTATGGCGGGGTTGGTGGTGATTGAGGATGAGGTTCGTGCTGAAGAAGGCCAACAACGGCGGTCGACACGGCGAAGAACCGCGAGATTCGCGGTCAAGGGCGCGGCCCGGTCAGAAGCCCGAAGAACGCGCGGTGGAGCAACCTGGTCGACACCGCCGACACTCTCGGCACCAGGATCTTCTGCCGTTCGGAACCCGGTTCGGGCTACGCGGCCTGGGAATACTCGTTCTCCAGACCGCCGAGGATCTTGCGACGGCGGACCCGTCCGGGCGTCCAGATCGATGACTGGTGACGGGAGCGAGCCTCGATCGGGTGGGCGTTGTCCGCGGCTCTGATGCGGCCGGTGTTGGTTGTAGTGCGTCAAGTACTCGCCGAGCACGGCGAGCGGGTGCCTGGTGTTGTAGATCAGGATGTGAGGTGTACTCGCCGGGTGGCGACCTCCATCAGGAACAGCACTTGGTCCAGGTCGGGCCTACCCGCCGTAACGCCGGGCCAGCACGTAGTCAGGGTTGCCCAGGTCGTACTCGCGCCAAACCGATACCCCCAGCCCGGCCAACTCGCCCCGAATACGCCGACGGCCCCCAGGAAAGGCTCTCCCGGGCCAGCCGCAGTATGAGATGCCGACCTCGCCTGTCAGGGCCGGCCTGCGTGGCCGCCGTCTCGGGTAGGTTCACTTCCCACAATCTGCCGGTGCCACTGCAGCAGTGAGCCATTGCCAACCTGGTTAGCGCTGCTCTTCGATGGTTTGGAGCACGCGGATGGCTGCGATGATCGCGGTAGCGCGGCTGGGGCAGCAGCGGAGTCTGGTCAGCACCTTCCAGCTTTTCAGCGTCGCGACCGCGCGTTCTCCGGGTGCCCGGTTGCGGGCGTGGTTGCGGTTGACCGCCTCCTGGTTGCGTGACAGCCGACGCGGGTGGCGGCGGAACGGCACCGCTACAACTGGGCCAGCCCCGCGGTAGGCGGCATCGGCGTAGCAGGCCACTCCGAACTTGGCCAGGGCGGCGATGACCTGATGACGGCGGGCTGCGGTCAGATCGTTTGTGGAGCCTGGCAGCGCCGCTGACGCCCACAGCAGCCGGCCGCGACTATCGGCCAGGATCTGCACGTTGACGCCGTGGCGTTTGTGTTTTCCGGAGTAGTAGGGCCGGTCGATGGCGACGCGGTCGACCGGGATCAGGGTGCCGTCCAGGATCACGTAGATCAGTCGGGAGGCCAAGTACACCACCCGGTGCAGCGGGAGGGCGTGGGCGGCGAGCAGGTTGATGGCCTCGCGCAGGTACCGGTAGACGGTGCTGACGCCGACCCGGAAGCCGGCGGCCAGTTGGTGGTAGGTGTCGCCGTTGCGGAGGAACGCCAGGGCCATCAAGGCCTGCTGGCCAGGGTCCAGTCGGCGCCATCGGCTACGCCGTTGCCGTCGCTCGGCACGGATGAGCTCGGCGAGGTGGTTGAGGGTGCGAGTGGACAGCGTGATCGCGGCAGGGTAAGCCCGGATCCACCGATGATCATGGGTGAGGGGTGTGCCGGAGCGCGAGAGTG
>JBDZVD010000161.1:0-12466 GCA_040255525.1 Micromonosporaceae bacterium
CACACCCACTGGACACTATGGAATCGCAACCAGGTAATTCCCGTGAGGCCCCTAACCAGATTCACCTCCAGGACATCATCAACGGAACCTGGGACAACTACATCAAGGCCCGCGGCGCCGAGTTCGCGGCAGTGGGGGCCCCGATCATGGTGCGGTGGGGGCACGAGTTCAACGGCAACTGGTACCCCTGGGGCATCGTCAACAACAACAGCAACCCGGCGCTGTACATCGCCGCCTACAGGCGGGTACACGATCTCGTCGTGGCGGCGGGCGCTACGAACGTGCAGTGGGTATGGTGCTTCAACAACGGATCGACCCCCGACTCCTCGTTCAACGACCCGGCGCAGTCCTACCCGGGTGACGCGTACGTCGACTGGGTCGGCATCGACGGATACAACTGGGGCTTCGGTCCGTCCTGGGACCCGACCGGCAACCACTGGACGAGCTTCGACACCATGTTCTCCAGCGCGTATGCCAAGGCCCGCGCCATCGCCCCGAAGCGCCCGGTCATGGTCGCCGAGACCGCGTCCAGTGAGGACGGTGGCAGCAAGGCCCAGTGGATCAACGATATGTCCAGCGTGTTGAACTCCGGTAGCTATCCCGACCTGAAGCTGGTCACCTACTTCGATCAGAACAAGGAGGAGATGTGGGCGGGCGACTCCTCGTCGGCCAGCCTCGCGGCGTTCACGACCTGGGTGAAGCAGCCCTATATGAACGGCAAGGGCACAGAGCTGGCCCAGGTGGCCGCGCAGTACAAGGGAACCGCGTCGCCTACGCCGTCGGGCGGGTCGCCTTCGCCGTCGAGCCGCCCGTCGTCCTCGCCCTCGTCGGGCCGTCCGTCATCCTCCCCCACGGGTACCGGCGGTGCTACGTGCTCGGCCGCCTTCAGCGTGACCACTTCGTGGCCGGGCGGATTCGTGGCTGGTGTCACCGTGACTGCCGGCGCCTCGGGGATCAACGGCTGGACCGTCTCCCTGACGCTGCCTAGCGGAGCCACTGTCACCAATACCTGGAACGGCGTGGCGACTGGTGGCAGCGGTACGGTGTCGTTCGTGAACGTGTCCTACAACGGCAGCCTGCCGGCCGGGCAGTCGACCTCCTTCGGCTTCCAGGGCACGGGCTCGGCCAACGGTACCGTCGTCGGCTCGTGCACCGCCAGCTGACGAATCCGGTGGACCGGTCTCGCCCGATGGATCGGGGTGATCGGGGTCGGGGAAGGCTACTGGCACAGCCTCGTACGCCTTCCCGGCTCCGATCTCCATGCCCTCGCCGATCAAGACCGTGAACGGGCAGAGCAGCCCCCCGTACACTACGCCCGTGAATACCGTGCCTGCCGAATCCGCAGAGGCTGGACGGCAACGTCGGGAGATCACAGTCGCCCAGATTGCCCAGATCGCCGGGGTCTCCGCGGCAACGGTTTCCAAGGTGATCAACGGGTATTCCGGCGTCGCCGCCCAGACGCGCCTGCGGGTCGAAGAGATCATGAATGAGCGCGGCTACCGCCGCCAGGAGTACGGCACGCCGGCGGCCATCATCGAGATGGTGTTCCTGTCGCTCGACAGTCCGTGGGCGTTGGAGATCCTCCGGGGCGCCGAGGAGGTCGCCCAGCAGGACAGGCTGGCCGTGGCGGTCACCGACATGAAGGGGCACTACAGGCCGGGTCCGTCCTGGTCCGAGGAGGTCCTCAGCCGTCGTCCGGTGGCCGTCATCGCGGTGTCCGTCGCGCTGAGCGCGGCGCAGCGCCGGCAGTTGGACAGCCGCAACATTCCCCTGGTGGTGCTGGACCCCAGCGGCGAACCCGCGCACCAGGTTGCCTCGGTCGGTGCCACCAACTGGAACGGAGGGTTGGCGGCAGCGCGCCACCTGCTGGAGTTGGGCCACCGGCGGATCGCGATGATCAATGGCCCGGACGAGTTGTTGTGCTGCCGCGCCCGGCTCGACGGGTACCGCGCTGCCATGGACGCCGCCAGGGTGTCCGTCCATCCGGCGCTGCTACGCGCCGGCCCGCTGAGCGTCGAGGGCGGTCTGGCGCAGGGGCGGGCGCTGCTGGCCCTGCCGGACCGCCCAACTGCGGTGTTCACCGCCAACGACCTGCAGGCGCTGGGCATGTATGAGGCAGCCCGGCGTGCGGGCCTACGGATACCCGCAGACCTGAGCGTCGTGGGGTTCGACGACCTGCCGCTGGCCCAGTGGTGCGGGCCCGCCCTGACAACCGTGCGTCAGCCGTTACGGCAGATGGGAGCGGCGGCCACGAACACGGCCCTGAGCCAAGCGGCCGGTCAGCAACCCGAATTCCCCCGGATCGAACTTCCGACCACCCTCGTGGTACGGGACAGCACCGCGGCGCCCCCGCCGGCCGGCGGCGGGTGATCTCGGGCGTCGGGCCAGCCCAAGGCACGGCGGCTCCGGGCGGCCATGCGGGCCCACATCGAACGCAAGCGCGACGGACAAGGCGACGCCGGACCGCCTGACGCGGAATCCGACCGTGAACTGTCGTTGCCGCCAGACATTGACAACCTTGACAATGAGCGGTGCTCGTGCTGCGCTGTATCGGTCCGATGTTAGCGGTAACAGTACCGAAAGGGGGAGACGTGACTCTTCCCAGAGTCCGGTTCCGGCGGCTCGGCCTCGCCGGCCTGGCGCTAGCGCTTGTCCTGCTGGGCTACACCGGCTTTCAAGTGACCACCGCCCCGCCTGCCCACGCCGCGACCAACCAGTTCCATGGGGTGAACTGGGCCGACCCGAACGACAACTTCATCACCCGACCGAACGTCCCGGTCGGATTGTCCACATCGGACAGCTACGCGACCGTGTACGCGAAGGCAACCGCGATTCTCAAGGGATTCCAGGCCCTGGGCGCGAACACCGTCCGGATGGGCATCAACACCTGGACCACGTCGTCCTCATGGTGGAACAGCCTCGTCGGCGCCTACGACGCCGCCAACGCGCTGGGCATGAACCTCATCATCGCCCCATGGCTGCAAGGCGGAAAGATTAGTGACACCAACGCCTTCAACGCGATGTGGGACGTCGTCATCAACAAGTACCGCAACAACTCGAACGTCTACTTCGACATGATGAACGAGCCGTACGGGTACAACGCCACGGATTTGACCAACGCCGAAGCGGCGTGGGTCTCCCGGTACTCGAGCGTGCCGCGCGGCCGGCTGATCCTGCCCGGCCTGTATTCGGACACGAACCTGTGCTCCGTCGGCGGTGACTCCCGGCTGTCCGGCACGCTGCTGTCGCTGCATATCTACGGCATGTTCGGCGACTCGCACACCACCGAGGCCGCCTGGGTCAGTGACCTGCAGAACAACCTGTGCGGGTACGCCGCGCGCACCGTCATCACCGAGTTCGGCGTACCGATGAACACCGGCGCGAACTACAACGGCCCCAAGGACGGCAACAACGACCTGTCCTACCTGTACGCGGTCACCGACACCGCGCGCAGCCAAGGCATCGGCACAGTACTGTGGGTCGGCGTCAAGGAAACCAACCAGACCTCCGGCCCCGGCCCGTGCGAGAACGCCTCGTGCGCCATCACCACCGTCAACGGCAGCGGCACCAACCTGTCCCTCTCGCTCAACAACCAGTCCGGCCTCGACCGGCTGCAGTACGGCTGGGGCGTGGGCGACAACCCGGGCGGGGGCGGCGGGGGCGGCGGCACGTCCTTCGCGCTGCGCGGCAACGGCTCCGGCCGCTGCCTCGACGTGACCGGCCGGGCGACGGCCAACGGTACCGCGGTCGAGATCTGGGACTGCAACGGCGGCACCAACCAGCAGTGGACGTCGCTGTCCAACGGCGCGCTGCAGGTCTACGGCAACAAGTGCCTGGACGTCCCCGGCCACGCCACCGCCCAGGGTACGAAGGTCGAAATCTGGGACTGCAACGGCGGCGCGAACCAACAATGGACCCTCAACGCCGACGGTACCATCGTCGGACGCGAGTCCGGGCTGTGCCTGGACGTCACCGGCGCGGGCACGGCAAACGGCACCGCGGTCGAAATCTGGGGCTGCAACGGCGCCAGCAACCAGAAATGGACACGACAATGACCGCCCGCCGGACGACCGCATTCAGGCTGCTGATGGTGTGCGCGCTCGCCGCTGCGACGGTCGCGACCGTCGGCCCGCGCCAGGCCCACGCGTCCACCGGCCTGTTCCGGGGGGTCAACTGGGCCGACCAACGGGACAACTTCGTCAACGGTGTACTCTACCCGTCCGGGCTCAGCTCCTCGGACACGTACGCGTCCGCGTCCACCGTGGCGAACCAGGTGGTCGGCCAGATGTACTCGATCACCGGCGCCAACACGGTCCGCATGCCGGTCAACGAACCCACCATCTCCAGCTACTGGGGTACCTACACCGGGGCGATCGACGCCGCACTGTCCAAGGGCAACGTGATCCTGGCCTACTGGGCGTACACCGGCGGGAAGCCGCCGAACACCACGACCTTCTACCAGATGTGGGACACGATCGTCGGCAAGTACGGCAGCAACCCCAACGCCTACTTCGAGGTCATCAACGAACCCTACGGACTGAACACCGCCGACCTGGACAACCTCTACAACACCTGGCTCAACCGGTACCCCGGCGTCCCGCGCGGCCGGGTGGTCCTCGACGGCGGCGGCCTGGCCCAGAACGGGGCCGCGGTCGGCAACGACAGCCGCCTGAACAACACCCTGATCGCCATCCACGACTATTCGTTCTTCGTCAGCCCGCCCTACACCAGCGAATCGCAGTGGGCCAACCACCTCGCCGGTGAGATCGGCAGCTTCGCCAGCCGGACCGTCGTCACCGAATGGGGCGGCCCAATGAGCCCGGGCAGCAAGAACGGCGTCCACTACGACACGATCGACTACAGCATCCCGGGCACGAACTACTTCGACGACTACGTGCGGGGCATGAGCACCGAGTTGCGCTCCCTCGGCGTCGGCAGTGTCTACTGGCCAGGCCTGCGCGATGGCGACTGGTACAGCATGACCAGCAAGACCGGGACCGGAGCCGGAATCCGGCTCTCCCTGGTCAACGCCTCCGGCCTGGCGCGCCTGCAGTATGCCTGGGGTATCGGTGACGGTGGAGGTGGTGGCGGCGGGACATACGTTCAGATCCGCAACGTCGCAACCGGTCTGTGCGTCGACGGGGCCGGCGGTACCGCCAACGGCGCCAACGCCAAGCAGTCCACCTGCGCCAGCGGCACCAACAACCAGCAGTGGACGGTCGTGACCGACGGAAGCTACGTGCGTATCCGCAACCGCGCCACCGGCCAGTTCCTCGACGGCATGGGCCGCACCTCCAACGGTTCCGCGGCCGGACAGTGGTCCGACACCAACAGCAACAACCAGCAGTGGACCGTCGCGGCCGACGGGAGCAACGTGCGCATCCGCAACCGCGCCACCGGCCTCTACGCGGATGGTATGGGCCGCACCGGCAGTGGCTCGGACCTTGGCCAGTGGTCCGACAGCAACAGCAATAACCAGCAGTGGAATGTCGTCACCGCGAGCTGACCGCCTCGCCCGATCCACGCACCGGCGCCAGCGGCTACGACCACGGCGCCGGTGCGCGTCGCGGCTGAGGCCGGCCCGCTGATCGAGCCGCCCGGGCAGGTGCTTGGAAAGTTACGGCGTTCGGTTGAACTGCTACATGTTACCGATAACATCGACGGTCATCGCGCCCGGCGGTCCGTTGGGAGCATCGCTGGGCGGTATGACACCACCGGGCACAACGGCCGTCCCCTGGGCGGCCGCCCGTACCGGCCTGCTGCTCGTGCACTCGTAGTCCTCCGACAAATCCAAGGAAGTCATCATGACTGTCTCTGTCAGACGCGCCCGCCGCCGGGCGCTGATCGGCGCGATAGGCGCCGCAGCACTCACCGCAGCCGTCGTCCTCACCGTGACCGCGACGACCGGCGCGGCCCTGGCCGCCACCGTCGGATCACCCGCACCCATCGTCGGCGGCCAGTCCGGCCGGTGCGTCGACGTGCCCGGCGCCACCACGACCAACGGTACCCAGCTGCAGCTGTGGGACTGCAACGGCCAGGCCAACCAGGCGTGGACCTACACCTCAGCCAAGCAGCTGACCGTCTACGGCAACAAGTGTCTGGACGCCAACAACCAGGGCACCACCAATGGCACCGCGGTCATTATCTGGGACTGCAACGGCCAGACCAACCAGCAGTGGAACCTCAACTCCAACGGCACCATCACGGGCGTCCAGTCCGGACTGTGTCTGGACGCCTACGGCGCCGCCACCGCCAACGGCACCAAGATCATTCTGTGGTCCTGCAACGGGGGCGGCAACCAGCAGTGGCGACAGGGGACCAGCACGCCGCCCTCCACGCCCCCGACATCTCCCCCACCCTCGTCCCCGCCCCCGGGCGGCACCACCACGGCATGGCAGAACGGCACGTTCGTCACCGACACCGCCAACGTCGTCCGCCGCTCGGACATCGTGCTCCAGCACGCCAACACCAGCTCCAGCCAGTTCATGCCGTTCGGCAATGGCAGCCTCGGTGTGGCGTCCTGGGCGGCGAACGGGTTCACAGCCCAGCTCAACCGCAACGACACCATGCCCAACCGGCTCTCCCCCGGCCAGGTGGTCATCCCCGGGCTGAGCCGGCTCACCGGTGCCAGCGACTTCCACGGCTACCTCGACCTGTACGACGGGACGCTGCACGAGTCGGGTGGCGGCATGACGATGACCGCCTATGTCCGGGCCGACGCGCCGGAGCTCGTGGTGGACGTGACCGGGGCCGACGCGAGCAGTACCCAGACGGCGCAGGTGAAGCTGTGGAGCGGCCGGTCCCCGTCGGCACAGGCGTCCGGTTCGGTGGCCACGCTGTCGCAGTCGTGGACCGACACCGGCCAGACCGGCTCGTCCGGGCAGACCTTCGGCGCGATGGCCGGGATAAGCGCGGGCGGCCGTAGCGTGCAGGCGTCGGTACCCGACTCGCTGACCGCTCAGGTGAGCTTCCAGCCCAACAGCGACGGCTCCTTCCGGATCATCGTCGTCTGTCCGAAGTGGTCCGGCGGCAATGCACTCACTACCGCCGCCAGCCTGCTGGGCAGCGACCTGACCCGCAGCTCCGCCGACCTGGCCGCCAGCCACCTGGCCTGGTGGCACAACTACTGGGGATCGGTCGGACTCATAAAGATCACGTCGAGTGACGGGTCGGGCGAGTACTTCGAGAATCTGCGTACCGTCTACCTGTTCGACATCGCCGCGATCAACCGAGACACCCTGCCCGGTACGCAGGCGGGGCTCGCCGATCTGTTCAGCTACAACCAGGACTCGCAGCCGTGGTACCCGGCCGGCTACTGGTTCTGGAACCTGCGGATGTTCGTCCAGGCCGACCTGTCGGCCGGCGCGTTCGCGGAGAACACCCCGATCTTCAACCTGTACCAGTCCAACATCGCCAACATCGCCGCGTGGACCAGCGCACACTACCCGGGTCACCAGGGGCTGTGCGTACCGGAGACGATGCGGTTCAACGGCAACGGCTACTACGCCGGGGGCAGCGCCGCAAGCAACGCCTCGTGCGACTCGACGATCGCCCCGTCGTTCAACTCGCAGACGGTCACCAGCGGCGCCGAGATCGCACTGTGGGTCTGGCAGACCTACCTGATGACCGACGACCGGTCGTTCCTGTCCACCAACTACCCGCTGATGAGCGGGGTGGCCAGGTTCTTCCTGTCGCACGCGAAGACGGGGTCGGACGGACTGCTGCACACCAGCTCCAACGCGCACGAGACACAGTGGGCGGTCAGCGACCCGGTCACCGACATCGCGGCCATGAAAGCGCTGTTTCCGGTGGTCGTGCAGGCCGCGCAGACACTGGGTACCGACGCGGACCTGGTGACGCAGCTGAACGCGGCAATCCCGAAGATCCGGCCGTACCCGACCACCACGTCCGGCGGTACCACAGTCATCGCGCTGTCCGCCCAGCCGAACGCGCCCACGCACAACGTGGAGAACCTCGGCCTCGAACCGGTCTGGCCTTACAACCTGATCGGCGACAATGACAGCCAGACCACGCTGGCCCGCAACACCTTCAGCCACCGGTCCTACCTCACCAACCCGGACTGGAGCTTCGACCCGCTTCAGGCGGCCCGGCTCGGCCTGGCCACCGACATGAAGTCGACGCTCACCACGCTGGTGAACACCTACGGCATCTACCCGTGCGGCATCTACAGCTGGAACGGCAGCGCCGGCTCGCCCTACCTGGAGGGCACCGGCGTGGCCGCGGCCACCCTCGCCGAGGGCCTGGTGCAGGACTACGACGGTACGCTGCGGGTCGCACCGTCCTGGCCGTCCGGCTGGGACGCCGACGGTACCGTCTACATCCAGCACCAGAGCCGGGTTCACGTGCAGATTCGGGGCGGCCAGCTGATCACCTTCTCGATCGACGCCGGCGCGAGCACCAGCATCACCGCCCGCAACCCCTGGCCGGGGCAGAACGTGACCGTGGTCGACGGCACCGGCACGACCGTCCTGAGTGGGCAGACGGGCACCACCATCACCATCCCCGCGCAGGCCGGCCAGTCCTATCTCGTCGAGCGGGCCGCCTCTCCCACCACGGCCCTGCCGTTCGCGGCGGTCAGCGGCAGTCCGGCCAGCACGCCGCGGAGCCTGGGTAGCCGTACCCTCGGCGTGCGTTAACACACGGCGGCGGGGCCGGGCCGCGACCGGGCGGCCGGCCCCGCCGCCCCGACACCGCTTACCGGCCGCGGGCACGCCCGCCGCCCGCGCCGGTTCCCACCACTGTCCACGCTGAAAGTCAAGCCCACTGAGGTGGTCACAGAGGCGCCGATGTGTTGTGGGATCGGCGGGCGCGTTGAACCGTATCGGGTTGGGAGTCAGATCGCCTGGGCGAGTTCGGTGAACGCCGCGGCGACCCGCAACGCCGAAGGCTCGTCGAACCCGAGTTCGTAGTGACCGCGGCGCAGGTTCTGCATGAACGCGTGCCCGGCGATGATGACCTCTGCTGTCTTGTCCGTTCGCAGGCCGCGCATCGGTCGCAGCCGGTGTTTGAGGCGGGCGCCATCAGTTGGGGAAGGCCCCGGCGCTTCGGCAAACGTGAGCGGCTGCTTGGCCCCAGGCGTTGCCGTACGATGACGGGGAAGGCCGGATTGGCGCGGCGATCAGAGGTTCAGGAGTGAACGTCTTTATCGTTCACGATTAGCGTGCCGCACATGATAGGTGGTCGCTCTATGCGAATGACAAGCGCCACGGAGCCCGGCGGTTCCAGGCCGAACGAGGACTGGATCGGCGCCTCACCGACGGCGATGCTTGTACTCGACGGGGTGACCGTCCCCGACGGGATCGCCACGGGCTGTATTCATGGCACTCCCTGGTATGTCGGCGCATTGGGGCGAGCCATTCTCCACTTCTGTGGCGACCCTCGCATCTTGGACATCAGGCAGATATTGCGCCAGGCGATAGAAAAAGTGCGAGAAATTCACGAGGGCACCTGCGATGTCTTCGCTCCGGGAACACCTGCCGCGACCGTGGCTCTTTTCCGAGTGAACACGGATGGGTGCGACTACCTGGTGCTGTCCGATGCGTTCATGATCGCGGAAATGTCCGATGGTCGGCTGATCGCCGTCACCGACCGCACCCTCGATTCGCTTGCCATCGCCGAACGGGCTGCGGTCTATCAGTTGCCGATCGGTACACCCGAGCACACTGAGGCGCTGCTGCGCATGGTGCGTAAGCAGATAGTGCTGCGCAACCAGCCCGATGGTTACTGGGTCGCTGCCGCCGAGCCCCGCGCGGCAGACCACGCCATCACCGGGCGTTTCGCCGCGGGCGACGTGCGCCGCGCCGCCGTGCTGACCGATGGAGCGGCACGGATCGTCGAGCCGTTCAACCGTTGGGATTGGCGTCGTCTGCTGGACGTGGCTGACGCGTCGGTGCAGGAGGTGATAGCGCGCACCCGCAGGTTGGAGCGGGCGGACGCCCACGGCAGGCGCTGGCCTCGATACAAGACTTCCGATGACGCGGCGATCGCGTACTGCGACCTGCGGGTGCCTGCCGCCTCGCCGATGAGCGGGCGCGGTGGCGTGTCTTCCCCAGAATGGACGACCATGAAATAATCGGCTGAACTGTAATCCGAAGGGACCCTGCATGGCGCCCTCCTTCAGTGATGCAGACAAGCTCGATATCTACGACCGCTTTGGCGTCGAGGAGTCGCCCACCTCCAGCGGAGTGGCGTTCGGAGCTGTTGCCCGCGCGGACCCCAGCAACATCCAGGAGGTCGCGGCCTCCCAACTGCTGCTGACCAACAGTTACTACCACAGCGTGCTGCGGCAGGCCCGACAGAGTTTCGTCGCTGCCATCATCGCCGCCAGCGCTGGCTTGACATTCTTCGCCGCCGCGGTGATCGTTCTTCTTCTCACGCGCGCGCTGGACGCGGCTATTCTGAGCACTCTTGGTGGCGTTATCGTCGAGCTCATCTCCGGTCTGAACTTCTGGCTCTACAGCCACGCCGCCTCGCAACTGGACGCCTTCCACTTGCGCCTGGAACGCACGCAACATTTCCTGCTGGCCAACAGCGTCTGCGAAAGCCTGTCGGTCGACGACCGCGACCGGGTGCGCTCCATGCTCGTCCGGCAGATCATCACGGCTCCGGTGGAATCAACCACAGCAGCCAGTGAGCCGAAGGTGGCGGCAGCTGAATGATGCGGGTAGCCGTAACGGGTAGTAGCGGACTGCTCGGCAGGAGCCTCGTTCGACACTTGTGCAATGCCGGCGTCGAGGTCTGCGCCTTTGACCACTCCACGGATATCTGCGGCAGCCTGACCCGCTGGCTGCGCGGTGTCGACGTGTGCATCCACTGCGCCGCTATCGCGGACGTGGCACGCTGCGAGGCGAACCCGGACGAGGCGTGGCGGGTAAACGTCACCGGCGTGCGTAACGTGGTGCGGCATTGCCGTCGCCTCGGCGTGCGCCTTGTATACATCTCCACGGACGCGGTGTTCCAGGGCGCCCCGCGCACGTGGTACGGGGAGTCAGCGCCGCCTCGGCCGCTACAGGTCTATGGCCGTACGAAGGCGCTGGCCGAGCGGGAGGTCGGCTATGCCACCGGCAGCGCGGTCGTCCGTCTGCCGCTGCTGTTCGGTGCCGGCCCGCGAGCGACGTTTCCGGAGGTCGTTGCCCGGGCTTTGCTTGCCGGCCGCCAGGTGCTTGTCAACGCGCGTGACACGAGACAGCCGGTGCTGGTGGACGACGTTGCCCTTTGCCTCGCGCAACTGATCGAGAAGAACACCCACGGCATCGTGCACGTCGCCCCTCGGGGCGCCACCACCAAGTGGCACTGGGCCAGGCACATCGCCGGGCTCATCGGCGCCGACGCCCACCGTGTCTTGGCTGAACCCGAGGGGATCGGTGGTCCCCGGCGTCCGGTCCACGCCTGCCTGGCCGCCGACCGCATTGCGCAACTGGGCATCACGAGACCTCGGTCGTACGACGTCACGACACGGTGGTTCCTCCGATCGAGGGGCTTCACGCTCGAGTCGAGGACGGCAGCGGCGTAGCGGCTGTGCGCCGTCGGAAGCTGCCGCGGGCTTCCCGTCCTGGGACTGTCGGCCCCTGCGGCGCGGACCAGAGACCGGGCACAGTCAACCTCGCGCCTGCGTTCCGCGCTTGGGTATCGATATAGTCCGCGTATCGGGGGCTTGAGCTGGTGAGATGCTGCTGGGCCCGGTGACGGGTGTGTCACTAGGCGGTAGGAAACGTGCTGGTCAGCGCGTTGTGGCTGGGGTGGCGTCGAAGACGCGGGGTGGTTCGGCCAGGCCGAGGGTGGTGAAGGTCTTCTTCTGGGCGGGGTTGAGTTCGGTGCGTTGGCGGAAGGTGCCGGCGGGGCCGTGGAAGGTGCCCAGATGGATGCGGTCGAGGTTGGTGCGGATCGTCTTCCAGGTGTCGCCGGTGGTGGTCTCGGCGATGCGGATGAGTAGCAGGGCGAGCCAGCACAGCAGGACGTGGGCGCGGATGCGGTCCTCGCGGCGGTGGTAGACCGGGCGCAGGTCGATGATCTGTTTCATGTCTCGCCAGCCGCGTTCGACCTCCAAGAGTTGCTTGTAGCCCACCGCAATGTCCTCGGTGGATAGTTTCGGGTCTGAGCAGCGCAGCAGGTACTTGCCGTCGAGGTGTTCCTCTGCCTTGATCGCGGCCTGGTCGACGCGTAGCAGCCCAGCGGGGGTCACACGCAGGAACCGGTTCAGGCCGGGCTTGGTGGAGATCACCCCGCGCAGTTCGGCGCGTTTCGTGGCGCTGAGCTCGTCGGAGCCGGCGATCCGCTCGGTGAGCAGGGCGACCAGCCGCTTTCGCACGCTGCGGTCACGCTCGGCGGCTTCGGGGTTGAAGCAGATCACGAACCGGTCATCGGCCACCTCGCCGCCGAGTTTGACCTCTTTGACCTGCAGGTTGTTCGCGTCGGTGGCGTAGCGGCCCTGGCGGGCCGGTGCTGC
>JBDZVD010000035.1:0-55129 GCA_040255525.1 Micromonosporaceae bacterium
GGATGTGGAAGGCCAACCGTGCCGGGTCGTTCGGGTCGTCGCAGGTCAGCAGATCGACCAGTTCGTCCTCGCTGAGTCGTGTCCCTACCTTGCGCAGATGGTGGTTGGCTTCGTCGAGCAGCGGCTCGGGCGTGTGGCCGTCCATCGCGCGCAGCGCGCGGACCACGGCGGTCCCACGTGGATCACTCATGATTGACCGTCCCGGGTGTGCAGAAAGCTGTCGACCGGTCCGCCGGGAAGTCCGGGAGTCCGGCCCGATACGTCGATGCGGTAAGAAACGGCGCTGACCAGGTCGGAGTGCGGGACAGCGGACGCCAGTCGTTCGGGGGTCAGCGCGGGAAAGTCCTCGTCGACCAGGTACGCCGCCGGTGCGGACCGTAGGAGGAAGCGGTCGCGGTAGAGATCAGCGTCGTCATCACGCCACCCGAGCGCGGCCAACTGCTCGGTGAAGCGGCTGGGGCGTTCGGACAGTTGCGAACGGACCTGTGCTACCAGGCCGGCGAGGCTGATGCCGTCTCCGCCACCTGCATGGGTGAGTTGGATCGACACCAGCCATAGCGGCCGGCCTGGATTCGGTCGTAGCTGCCCGGTGCCGGAGATAACGTGCATCCGACGTTCGGCGGTGGTCGTCTTCACTTCGATGTCCGCGTCCGGAAGAGCGAAGTCGTGCTGCTCGGCGAGCGGGCCGAGCCACCAGTCGAGTACGTCGCGTTCCGGAACTGAGCGCAGGAGGTGTCGTGCGAGAAGCAGCTCTCCGGTGAGCCCGAGTTGCTGCTCGGAGGTCAGGCGGCGGCGGGCGGCGATGATCGAGCGCAAATTCGTCAAGGCGGCGCTGGTGGCGCCGGCGAAGCTCGCCCCGCCCCGCATGCCCTGCACCACCGAGATGACGAACCCGTATGCCTCGTACCGCAGATCTCTAGCCGCCACGAGCAGCCGGTACCACTCTTCGCCGTCGACCTCGACGATTTCCACGTCGATGCGCTCCATCCCGCGGATGTCCGGCAGCGGCCCCTCCGCGGGAGTCAGCAGTTCGTAGGTTTCCGCGCGGGGATCGATACGCAGCTCGCAGCGGGGTGTCCGGGACAGCAGATGGACCGTCGCGACGGCGGCGCGGAAGTACGTCTCGAGCGATCCCGCCGTCAGACGCCCGAGGGGGCGCTCATCCGTGGAAGTCATGCGTCCTCCTGTTCCGTCGCGCTTCCGCGATGCCGGTCGACCGTGCGTTGCTGCTCTTGGACCGCGGCGAGCAGGATGGCCTGCCAGGCCGTCTCCAGGCGTCGTTCCCGGGGGCCGGCGTGACTGCCGCGCAGGTGCTCGCCGAGCAGCAGGTGCAGCAGCGTCTTGACCACTTGGGCGTCGTCGTTGGCCAAGCCGACGGAGCCGCCCAGCGCCGTGCGGTACCGGCTGTTGAGCCAGATGGTGCGCGAGTCCCGGTCGATCCGGAACACCTCGTCGGTGGCGAGGCCACGCCACCGAACGTCGACCGGGTCTTCTCCTGGTACGTAGGTGGCGTGGTCCTCGAACGCCTCGACAACCTTCGCGGTCATTCCGCGCCCGGGCTCGACCACATGCACCGGACGGGGGTTGCGCCGCCGTGCTTGCCTGGCGCCCGCACGCGCCGCGTCCAGGTAGTTCGCGAACACACCTCCCGACGCGGAGCGTGCGGTGTGCCATCCGTCGGACAGTTCGGCGTCGAAGACCACTCCAGTCTTCTCCGGGTTAATGGTGACATGGGTTTGGAGTACGGGGTCCAGATCGACCGCGACCCGCGCGAACGACAGATCCCGTGACGGTGAGACCAGGTCGTTCCAGCCGCCGGCCTGCAACAACCGGTCGCGTCGGTAGATGTAGAGGCCCTGCGACTCCAATGGGCTGCGGCCTCCCAGGGTGAAGCCGGCATCGTCGCGGCCGTGGGCGGGCCAGATGTGCATCATGGCTCGGGCCGTGCCGTCGGCGGAGGCCACCTGCAGTTCTTGCGGGTAGTCGGGGTGGCCGCTGCGGTCGTAGGCGAACGGATCCAGGGCCTCGACGGTACGCGTGGCGCCGGCGCCGAATTCCGGGCAGGTTTCTTCGACGACGTCGATGCGGATCTGGACCCGGGCGTCGGCGAGTATGCGGTGCAGGACCAGCCCCAGGTGGGTGCGCAGGTCCTCCACGGTCCGTTCCAGCCAGTGCCGCTGTTCATCGGGATCGGGGGACTGCAGGAACGTCCGCACGTCGCGCCACTCGACGGCCGTGCCGGTGTCCATCGGGAAGCCGGGGTCGATGTCGTCCAGACGTGCCGCCGCGTCGTCGGCGGAGAACGATTGCACCATCGGGCCGGAGTCGAGTGAGGACCGTTCCAGGCCGCGACCTACCGGCGGGGAGCCCCAACGGCGGGACCACACCAGCAGCACGTCGGCCTGACTCAGCGACGCGGCCTTCAAGCCGATGCCGAAATGGCCGAGATCGTTTGCGCCGTACTCGCGTCGGCGGGCGTAGGCCATGGCGGCGTCGACGCGGTCGCTGTCCATGCCCTCGCCGTCGTCGATAACGAGCAGGCCGTGGGCGCGTTCGTCCCGTTGGACGATGCGGACGAGCACATGCCGGGCGCTGGCGTCGACGCTGTTGTCGACGAGGTCGGCAACAGCTGTCGGCAACGAGTGGTGGCGTCCGATCGCCGAGGTGATGGAGGGGTCCGGCTCGACCCGGCGTACGGCGACGGGTACCGGCACGGATCTGGCCGTCATGCGTCCTCGAACCGGGATCGGCTGGCACCGAGGGTGCGGCTGTTCTCCATCACGGTGCGGACGACGGATGTGTCGAATCCGTCGCGGCGTTCGGCGGTTACTTCGAGGGTGATCTCCAAGACCTCGGGACCGGCGCCGCGCAGATGCGCGATGACTTCCCGCGAGACGGCTGCGAGAACGGCCTCGACATCTGCGTCAGGGTCGACGTCGAACCGTCCGGTCCAGCGGACGTTCGCCCTTCGACGTGGTTCCGTGGGGATCGTACCGCCCGCCCGCACGGCGGTACCGGTCGGCGGGTCTTGCCTGCTGTGCCTATTGCCGGTGGTGGCGTCTTCCTGTGTGCGCCGCTGCCGGTCCTCCTCGTCTTTGCGTTGTTGGGTGGCAAGATCCGGCCGGACGAGCAAGGTGGTGTCGGTGATGTCGGGGAAGTCGAGGTCGTGCAGGGGGACGGCGAGCCCGGCGAATACGCCGGTGCGCTCGTCGTAGCCGGTGGCGAGCGCGAAACCCTGCTGTTGCCATCCCGGGTCGTGGAGCACGTCGCGGAGGGCTTCGGTCAGTACACGTCGGTCGCGCATCCGCGGCAGGTAGGGATAGCGGGTGTAGAAGTCCCACAGTTCGCCGACGGCGATATGGCCCCGGTTCCACCGGGCCCGCAGCGGGCCGACGAGGTCGACGTGCAGCGCGGCCGGGGCGACCTGGGTCCGTAGTGCATCCTCGCGGACGAGTTTCGCGCCCGTTCGGACGGTGAGGCGCTTCTCCGTGCCGTCGCATTTGATCTGGCCGACGGTCAGCGGCTCCGTCGGTTCCCCTTGCACGCCATGAAGTGCCCAGATCCATGTCGAGGGGATCTGGTCGTCGATGGTGCGGCTGGTTTCCTCGGTACGGCGTTCGGCCTGTGCGGCATTCTGCTGGGTCAGGTCGAGTACCCGCTTCTGCTCTGTGATCGACCGCCAGGCAAGATGGTTGCGGACGGTGGATTCGAGGTCCCGCCACCGGGCGTCGTCGCCAGCGAGGACCACCACGGTGTTCGGCCGCAGCCGTGGAGCCGTTCCCCGGTGCCGGAGCAGGTCGATGACGAACCGGGCGGCAGGGCTGTCCTTATCTTTACCGTTGTGCCGGTGCTCCGGATGCAACACGACAAGCCGGACGTTCTCGTCCTCGGCTACGTCACCGGTGCTCTCCGGACCGATGATCACGGCTGCGAACTCCGGCGTCGGACCGGTGACGGTGCGCCGCAGCCGGGTAAGCACCTCCGCGTAGACCCCGTCCAGCGGAATGTCCCGGGCCCGCTCGGCGGCGAGCCGGTTGAGGGATGGCTGCGTATCGTACCAGTAGCGGTCGCCGTCACGGAAAAGATGGCTGGACTGGTTGACGAGGCCGTCCAGTGCCGAACCGAAATTGCCCACCACGTCTCCGGGCATCGCGACCCCGAGCGCGATGCGCTTGCGGTCCACGCCCTTCCGTGCGGCATCGAGGGTCGGCGCGGAGTCCAGGAACAGGGTCCTCGCGACCCGTAGGGTCACCGAACGCTTCCCAAGCAACGGTCGCTCAACATCGATCCGCCGGGAAACGCAGTCCTCACCGTCGATGTCAGTCTGGATAATCTCGGTCCAGCGGGGGTCGACGTACTGCACGACCTCGCTACGGGCTCCGGTGGCGTCCAGCGGCACGGACGCCGGCATGATCAGGGGAGACTTGTCGCCCCTCGTCCACAGCTGGTGGACCACGGTACTCATCAGGCGGAGCACCCCGCGGGTGCGCTGGAACCGGTCCAGCGGTGACCAGTCCGTGTAGAGGCGGTCGAGCAACTCTGGGTGAATGGGGAAGGCTACTCGGATCCGGTGCTCGTACGCGCTGTCGGTCACCCCTCCCGGAAATTCCCCGGGATGCTGGCGGTAATGCTCGACGAACCGCCGTGCGGTGGCGTTGATCGCGCCGATCGCGGTGTTGTCCGGCTCGCGGAACAGCCGGCGTCGCACGATCTCGTAGGACTCGTCCCGCGAGGCCGGCGCCCATTGGTACGCCACGCGGCGCACGACGTTGTCCAAGCGCTGCAGGGCTTCCCTGCCGTAGGCGCCGCCGACCTCCAGTTCGGACGCCTCGACAGGTGAGTCACCGCGCTCCCCCGGCTCGCGCCGCACATCGCTGGCCGGGACGGAGACCAACAGCAGCGTGCCGGTCACCGCAGCCACGGCCTGGGTGAGGGACTGGGCGAAGGTGAACTGCGTCTCGAACGTCCCGGCAGGAAGATCGTCGCGGCCGTGGAGCTGACGGGCGTAGGCGACCCACTCGTCGATGAGGACGACGGCCGGTGCGTATGCGGCGAGCAAGTCGCGCAACGCCGCTCCGGGGTTGGTGCCGGTGCGGTCCGCTTCGGCTACGTGGGCGTACCCCTCCGATCCGCCCAACTGCCACGCCAGCTCGCCCCACAAGGTGCGTACCACCGTGCCGTCCGGTTTGGTGACCGGCTGGCCGGGCGCGATCTCGTTGCCGACCAGGGCCACCCGGCGAACGGTGAGACGACCGGGATCGGAGGCCCCGAGGATGTCCTGTACCTCCTGCGGGTACTCGGACAGCGCACGACCCGAGAACACATGCCATACAGCGAGCATGGAGTGCGTCTTGCCGCCGCCGAACGTGGTCTGAAGGTTGACGACCGGTTCGGCGTCGGCGTCACCGGCGACGCGGGCTACGGCACGCTGCAACAGGTCACGAAGCCCCTCGGTGAGATAGGTCCGTCGGAAAAACTCCACCGGATCGGCGTACTCGTCGGTCACCCCGGCGGGGTCGACGGCCACCCGGTAGAGATCCGCGGCGAACTCCGAGGCCGCGAAAGTGCCGCTCTGCACATCAGGGTGAGGTTCAAGCACTTCCCGCCACGACGGCAGGTCGGGATCGGCGGTGTCCGGGGTCCCGGCGGCACGCGCGGCACGTCGAGTCTCCTGCTCGTAGGCGCCTCGCTGGACGTTCAGCCGCATACCTTTGACCCGGTCAGCCTCGGCGACCGCACCGATGGCACGGAGCAGGCGCTCCGTCGTGTCCAACGCCCGGTACGCGTCGTCAGGTGGGAAGGACTCGCGGTGCGCCCACTTGTTGCGCACCTCGCGTAGCTCATTCGCCAAGTTCCGTTCGGCCCGGGATAGTGCCCGGTCGAACGGGAAGCCGTTATTACCCAGCCGTTCCGTGATGGCGCGGAGTTGGCTCTGCGGATCTGTGGGCGCGTATTCCCGATCGGATCTACCCTCCACCCCGTCCTTGATTGCCAGCAGCGCGGTCCAGTCCCGCCCGGCCGGGGTCAGCGGTGCGAGAACCCGGGCGACGAACGGTTCAAGGGCCTGGGCGAGCAGGTCGAGGCCCTGACCTACTTGGTCGCGGTTGCTGATGGCCACTGGTTCCCCTCAGTAGATGCAGAGCGGACGGTATGTGCCTTGCACGCTCAACCGGCGTTATCAAGGTCGAGAGCGATCTGCCCGACGGAGGTGGGCCTACCGCGAGATGCGGCGGACAGGTCCGCCCACGAGGTGCCCAGCGCGTTGAACAGCAGGGCGTCGTCGGGATCTTTGTTCTGCGCGAGCTCATACAGCCGGTACGCCAGTAGCTGGACGGCGTCCAGATCGACCCGGGAACTCGCAGCCGCCATAAGACGCGCGGCGTCATCGATCCCGACGGTGGCAAGCGACCGCGCGAGGTGACAGGTGACCTCCCAAACCGAGATCCGGTCGTCCGTGGCCGGATTCCACTTAGGCGGCAACACCGCCGGTCTGGTCAATGCCACCCGTCCTTCGCGGGAAATCAGAACCCCGGCACGTGCCAGCCCATCCACGGCAGTGTTGACCGCCCTGGCCAGCACGTCGGCCTCGCCGAACGGTCGGCGCGACCACCCGTACTGGGTGTACCACTTCAGGCAGAACCGACTGTCGGCGTCGAGATCGCCGTCCTGCTCGGCGAGTACTTCGTCGAGTGCCTGGTTAATCAGTGCGAGCGCGGTACGAACCGTCATGGCAGACCCGTCGGACTCGACGACGCGAGCGTATCGGGTGAACACGGCCATCCCCGGGCCAATCGTCGCCTGCGCAAGATCGACCGGGGCGATTGCCCCTTGCTGCATCTCGGCCAAAGCCCGGGGGAGTTCAGCTTTGAGTGCGCTGAGGAAGCCACGACGGTTGGTGGTGGACGCCGTTTCATGTCGAGGTCGCAATGCGAGGACGATCGACGAGGCGAGGGCATTCTTCCCAGAGGCCAGCATCCTGTTACTCAGTTCAGAACGGATCGGCCAAGTCGCTGTAATCGTCCACCCGGACCGGATCATTCCTTCAAGTAAAGTTGCCCATCCCGTTGAAAGTACACCCTCGCTCTTGAGTTCCGTTTGCTTGAACGCATAGTAGACGGTGATCGGGTAGTCGTCGGATGCGCCCGCCCGTGCTCGCGCGAAGACGTGTTCGAAGCCCGACTCGAAATGCCGGGACGCCTCATCTTCGCCGCTGTGACGGTACGGATTGGCGACGAGCTCCTCTGCCTTCGGAACCAGTAGGGTGGAAAAGAGCGACGGGTGCACGTCGCGTAAGGACCGACGTAGCCAAACATAGAAGAAATCAGACAAGTCCGAGTAGACGATATTCCCGTAGTAGGGTGGATCAGTAGAGATGACCACGTTCGCGTAGTCGCGGGCGGCGGCATCTGCTTGACTGGCTGCACCAGGGGTTGTGTCGACTACCGCGCTTCGGAGAGCATCGGCCGTCCATTCGACAGCACCGGCCCAGCTTCCCGTGCCGGTCGCAAATTGGTTAGGTTCAACGAAGTCCCATGTCATCGGAATCGCCTGGCGAGCAAACGTGTTGCGAGTGGACTCACGTTCGAGGAACCATGTAACTATAGTTGATCCGCGGTCCGCCAGTTTTGAAACTGCGAACGCTAGGTATGTTGCCACCGCGTCTGCATACGCTGCGGCGCCCGTACCACCTTCTGCGAACCTCTCACCAAACGGCACGCCTGCTGACGTCGCATCTTCCAGCACTCGTTCACGCGCTTCGGGAATGAGATCGCTAAATGTCAACATCGCTCTTAACTGGCGGTTAGTGAACAGGTCGGCGAACGTAATCATGCCGTAAGTGGGCGCCTTGATGTCACGAGGCATGTGAGCAAGCCTCTCTTGCGGCGCATCTCGCGGCCGGTCCGTCATTGCTGCCTGGATATGCAATTCGTCTGGGGACAGGTAGGCTCTCTGCCGATTCCCCTCGGCAACTACTGCCATGAGCTGAGCTCCCATGCGCCCTGCCCTGCCCTCAGTTCGTATATACCCTAGGTCAGCGGCCGTTTCGCACGCTACGCATATCGCGCCCAAGCGCCCGACAGTTCCATCATTGATGTTTGACGGCGCGGCGGCTTTGTCGTGACTGACCTTGAATGCCACCCTGCGGCCTGCCGGACTTTCCTCGTCCGGCACGATATAGGGCAATACAAATGCCTCTTTACCCTTCTTCTTACGAAGCCACCACGAGCGCACCAAAGGCATAGCGATTCCGCATGCGGGATTAGGGCAGCCGACGGTTCTGGCCCAGATCCAAGCCACGACGGTCGCGGTGGAGCCGTCCTCCAACTTGGCACTCGGGTACAGATGTCCGATTCGTTCCTCTGCTCGTTCACGCATCCACGCCCCGTAGCGCCGCACATCTTCGGCCAAGCCGGTTGTGTTCGGCCAATCGCCAAGGCGGGACTCGCCGACACCCGGAAATACGGGAGCGCGACCGCCGAAACGCTGCGGGATCTCGATAAGTGCCTTGTTGATTAGTACGGAAACGGGATTGAGGTCACTCGCGCGTGCCTCCAAGCCCAGTCGCTGCGCCTCTAGTGGGATCGTGCCCCCGCCAGCGAAGGGGTCGAGGATCGTGGGCGGCTTTCCGCCTGTGGAGCGCGAGATCTCCTCGCGTACCTCTCGCAGCAGCCGGCGATCGCCGATGTTCTCCCAGACGACCAAGCTCCGGATCAGCCCGTGTAGGCGGTCCCGCTCGACCTTCTGCTGCTCCTCGGTAGGAAATCGATCGGGATGTGAAGACGGGTCATCGACCAACTGGGCGAATAGCACGGCACGGGCTGCGGCCAGTGGACGCCTGGCCCACCAAAGGTGCAGCGTTGAGGGGTGTCCGTGTCGGATCGACTTCTCCCTCGCCGACTCGTGGTTGATGTCCTCCAGCGGGAGTGAGACCTCGATGAGCTTGCGGGTCGTCGGCACCTCGTGGAGTCCTTCCGCCGGGGTCTGCGGTTCTGAGTCTCGGTCATCGTAGGCGAGGACTCCGACACCATCTGCGATCAGATCCATGCGGTCAGACGTCGGGCGAGTGGTTCATCCAAACGTCGGTGTCGAATTTGACCGTTGGGTCCGGGCCGCACACCTGGAAGACGGGTCCTAACTGCCGCGGCTCGCTGGTCCTCCCGCTTGATCCCGGCCGGCTCGCGCAAAAGGGTCTTGCGCCGGCCTGGCCGGCGCGAGATCCTGAGCGTGCCGAAGAACCTCGGTGGGTCGCAACGTGGGCGTCGTGCCCGCGTTCCCGCGGAGACCGAAGGCGTAGGAGTTCGTCGTGAACGCCGTCCCTTACGGGACCGTGGGCGAAGGCTGCCCGCCGGTCCCGCTTCCGTCCGCTGTCGGTGCGGACCTGTCTTCCTGTCTGTCCGAAGGGCGCCTGACCCTCGGCAGGATCCCGATCCAGCCATCCGTATTCGACGTCGATGCGTTGCGCGCGGTCGAGCACGCGGTCTTGCGTCAGGGATCGGTCCTGATCTGTCCGGCTGATCCGCTCTCGCCCCTTGCTGCACTGGTTCCCGCGGCTGCACACATCGAAGCGATGATCCGTGACAGTTTGCGCACCGGCCGGGCCGGTCCCAGTCCGTTACGGATCGGTGTGGTGGCCACCGACCCGCGGCTCCGCGGCTTCTACCGCGCCCTGGCTGTCAGCCCACGGCCCGGCGGCGCAGGCGAGCCGCTACGGTCCACCGTAGCCGCCGCCACGGTCGGGCGGAACGGCCGGCTCAGCGTCATCGACCGCGACGACGGGCGCTGGTCTACTGTCTTCGTCGATTCCGTCGCAGCCGCCCGTGCGCTGGATGAACTCGATCTCCTGGTCGTCGACCTGCCGGTCGCCGACGCCGACGCGGTGTGCGAGATCGGCGTGCCGACCGTCGTGGTCACCCGTGACCCGGCCGACCCGGCGGTGGTCCGCCTCGCCCGTCGGATGCCGGCCTTCGGGTACGACTGGGCACTGGACAACGGCGTCCGGGCCGACACCGCACCGCCCGGCGGCACCCCGTCGGCCGGCGGCGGGAAGCGCATCGGTGTGCTGCCCGTCGCATGTCCTGCGCTGTGCGCGGACGCCGGCCTGTTCTGGGCCGATATCTCCACAACGGTGCGGCTGGGCCGCCGGTCCGCCTACGTGTCGACGTTGCTCGCCCAGGCGTTCGGGCTGTTCCACGACCTGGTCGGTCTGGCCATGCCGATCTCGGCCCACGATCGGCTGGCCGGTGTGCCGCTGCGGGAACGCATCGGCGCGCTCGCCCGTGCCGCCCGCGTCGTCGCCGACAGGGAGCTGCGGGCTGACTGGCTACCGATGGTGGAGGCGGAGCTGGCGGGGATGCTGCAGGCGCTGGATACCGCCGAGCGACATTCCCCGCCCCGACGCGGAGCACCGCTGGCGACGAAGGCTCAGGCACTGCCCGAGGTGGCTGCGGACGTCCTCGATGCCGGCAAGGATGCTCTCCTGGTGGCCCGCACCGCGGGTCTCGCCCGCATGTACACCGACTACCTGCGCGACAGCCTTCCCGCCGTCAGGGTCACGTCGCTCGGCGCGCTCGCCACCTGCGAACCCGCTGACGTGGCGATCCTGCTCGGCGCCCCGCCGACCTGGGGACGGTGGATCTACCGGTCGCGGGTCGCCCGGCAGTTCGTGGTCCTCGCCTACGCACCCCACGCCCCCGGCCGCGACATGCCCGCAGCTCGTCGACCGCACGGCGACGGACCGTTCGACGAGGTCGCCGTCGTGGCCGACGCCGTCGAGATACAGAAGGCGGCCGGGCTGCGCCTTTCGGTACCGGCACAACGCAGCAGGGCGTGGACCGCCGTGCGGGTCGGGGCCCGCCCGGACGGCGCGACGGTGCCCGCGGAGACACCGGAGCCGGTCCCCGATGACGTGGGTCTTCTCGCCGCCCGTCCCCCGGAGGTGCCTCCCGGCCTGTGGGACGGCAACGGTTGGACCGCCCAGTTGGAACCCAGGGGCGCGACCGATTCCCTCGACGAACAGGCAGACGCCGGTGGCACGGAGGTGGTCGCAGGGCTGCGGGCGCTGTTCGACGACGGCAGTTGGGCCTGGTTGCGCGTCGACAGCCCGGTCTGGCGCTGGCGGTCGCACGCCCGCCGCACGGAGCCGGTGGACGCGGACCGCATCGCCGTCGGTGACGAGTTGGTGTTCATCGACGGCGATGCCCACAAGACACTGCTCGCGAAGATCTTGGAAGTCGCCGAAGACGTGCCGGAGCTGGCGGTGGCGGGGGCGTGGGTGGCCCACTGGCGCACCGCACTGGCACGGGCGCACGCCCGATGCGGCTCCTACGTCTCGCTGGCACGCCAGCTCGCCTCTCACGGCTGCACGGTGCAGGCACAGACCGTCCGGCTGTGGTGCATCGGTGTCACCCTCGGCCCGGACGACCCGGCCGACCTGCAACGGCTGGGACTGTTGCTGGGCGACGGCGCGCTGACCACTCGCCACGAGGACGTCTGGCGCGCGATGCAGACACTGCGCCACGCCCATATGCGTCTGGGCAGGCGTCTGGCCGCGCTGACCCGGTCGCTGGGGCCCGCCGGCAGCCGTGGGGCGCTGCCCGCCGACGAGATCCTGGACGCAGCCAGCGGGTTGACCGCGGCCGACGTCGAGACGGCCGTCGTCGTTCTCACCGTCACCCGGATCGACCCCGCCCCGGCGGTACCCGCGCTCATGACCGGTCGCCGCCGCCCGGCCGACGAACCCGCCGATTTCTTCCACTTGAACGACCTCGAGGAGATCCGATGACAGCCTCGGCCGCATCTGCCTACGTCCCGACCCGCGAGCAGCAGGAGGCTATCGTCGACCACCTGGTCAAGGCGGTGATTGACGATGCGACCGGCGTCGCAGACGGCGACACCTGTGTCGGTGAGCCGCCGTCGGCGAGGTATTTCCTGTCCAGCCTGGCACCCGGTGACCTCGACCTCGCCGTCAACGCCGTGCGGATGGGCCGGGCCACCCCCTCGTCGTTGGGTTTCGAGTTCGAGACCACGGGCGGTCGGGCCGTGAATCTGCGGGTCGACGCCTCGGTCAGCTGCTACTACCGGCGGGTACCGACCTTCGCCGAACAGGTCGCCTATCTCGGTGCCCGGCTGGGTACCGCGGACACCTACCGGCTGGCACCGGTGTTCCAGCGGGTCGACGTCGGCGTCGGCCCCCTGTGGGTGGATTTGGACGGCAGTCGTACGTCGACCGCCACCGCCGGACGCGACGAGTTCGCCGCCGGGTTCGCCCGCGTACGCGACACCGCGGTCCACGACCCGCGGGTCGAGCGACGGGTCGGCGACGAACGGCGGGAGCGTGCCGTTCCCGCCGACGCCCTGACCGACGAGGCGGCGTTCGAGGCGTGGTTGGCGCAGACGAACATCGGCGAGCCCGTCCTGCCGGCCTTCTCGGCGCACGTGCACCTGGCCGCCCGGCCCGTCGACGGCCGTCTGCGGGTCGTCGCGAGTCTGGCGAACCTGTCGCAGGACCCCACCGTGGTGGTGCAGGGCAAGGGCCGTTCGGCCGGGCAACGTCGCCACGACGAGTCCCGCGACCACTTCCTGTTCCGCGCCCGCTTGGCGGTCTCGTCGGAACCCGGTGTGTTGCGGCCGATCCTGATGGATCTCGGACCGGACGCCTACCGCTACCGGCGTGATCTTCCCGCCTATGCGACCAACTGCGGCGTCGAGCCCGTCTGCACCGACGACGGAACGGTCATCGGCCTGCGCAGCGTCTACGCCCCGGTCCACCAGACCGCCCGTGCACGTCCCCGCGACCACCGGTCGACCCGCTACGCCGTCCTGGGATCCGACCCGCTGGCGGCGCTGGACGCGCTGGCGGCGGACCTGCAGGCGTACACCACCGACCCGGCGTGGAGCGTCGCCGGGCTGGAGCCGGAGCTCGCGGCACGCAAAGACGCCGACCGCGAGGCTTTCGAAGGCGAGGTGGCCAGGTTCAAAGACGGGGTACGGTGGCTGCGCCGCGACGCCCGGCTGCTGTTGGCATTCAAGCTCACCAACCGCACGATGCGACGGCTAGCCGACAAGTCCGGACGCAGCAACTCGGGGTGGCGGCTGTTCCAGCTGGTCTTCCTGGTCAGCCAACTGCCGGCGCTAGCCTGGCGGGAACATCCGCCGCAGGAGTTCACCGCCGGGCTGTGGGGACGGCCCGACTCCGCCGACCCCACCGAAGCGGTCAGCGTGCTGTGGTACCCCACCGGCGGCGGCAAGACCGAGGCGTATCTCGGGCTGACGGTCTGCTGCCTGTTCTACGACCGTGCCCGCGGCAAGAGCAGCGGCACCAGCGCCTGGTGCCGGTTCCCGCTGCGTCTGCTGTCGCTGCAGCAGACCCAGCGCCAGCTCGACGTCGTCGCCACCGCCGACACCGTCCGGGCCGAGGCCGCCGAACTGCTCCGGGAAGCCGGCGGCGGCAGAGGCGCACCGTTCCGGGTCGGGTTCTACGCCGGCGGCTCCAACACACCCAACGCCCTCGACCCGGCGCTGGTCGACCTGCTGCGCCGCGACGAGCACGCGCGCAACCGCTACCGGCTCGTCGACACCTGCCCCTACTGCGGCGGCGACGACGTGCGGGTCGCACCGCCGGACCCCGAGAAACTCACGCTCGAACATCACTGCGGCACCTGCGGCAAGGTCCTGCCGCTTTACGTCACGGACCGGGAGATCTACCGCTACCTGCCGTCGGTGGTCGTGGGCACCCTCGACAAGCTCGCCGGCATCGGCCTGTCCGACCGCTTCGGCTCGCTGCTCGGCGACGTGGACTGCGTCTGCCCGACCCACGGCTACGGCCGCGGCGGCAAATGCCACGAACGCACCACCAAACACCCGGTGCAGCCGCTGCCCGCCCCGCTGTACGACCCGTCGCCCACGTTGGAGATCGTCGACGAACTGCACATGGTCGACGAAGAACTTGGCACCTTCAGCGGCCACTACGAGGGACTGCTCGCCGCCGTGCAGCAGGCCCTGTCCGCCCGCTCCCGCGCCGACCGCCGACCGGTCCGCATGAAGGTCATCGCCACGAGCGCCACCATCCGCGGCGAGGACCGCCAGTGCGAGCACCTGTTCGGGCTGCGCTCGGTCGTGGTACCGCTGCCCGGCCCCGACCTGGACCAGTCGTTCTACTGGCAGATCGACCCCGACGCGCCGCTGCGCAAGTTCGTCGGCGTGCTGCCGACCCGCACCACCGCGGAGATGACGCTCGTGCGGATCCTCACCGCAGCGCACACCGCGATCCGTAAGCTGCAGGCACGCCTCGACGTGCCCACGGCGCTGGCCAAGCTGCCACCGGGCGACCTCGACGCGCTCATCGACCTCTACCGCACCAGCCTCACCTACGTCACCAGCCTGGTGGACTTCGGCAAGATCCGCCGGTCGATGGACACCCAGGTCAACGAACAACTGCGCCAAGCCGGCTGGGACGAACTCAAGATCGCGGAGATGAAGGGCGAGACGAAGTTCGACGAGGTCGCCGCGGCGCTCAAGGACCTGAGCACGCGGGGCGGTGCGACCGAGTCGGTGGTGGCGACCAGTATGGTCAGCCACGGGGTGGACGTGGACCGGCTCAACCTCATGGTCTTCAACGGCATGCCGCGGGCGATGGCCGAGTACATCCAGGCCAGCTCCCGCGTCGGCCGGGCGTATCTCGGCGTCGTTTTTATGATCTTCAACGCGGTACGGGAACGTGACCGGTCGCACTTCCGCTACCACGGCAAGTTCCACGAATACCTGGACCGCATGGTCGAACCGGTGGCCATCAACCGGTGGAGCCGCTTCGCCGTACGCCGCACGCTTCCCGGCGTACTCATGGGCCAGTTGCTGCAGGTGGCCAACCGGTCCTGGTGGGACGCCGGCAAGGCGCCCACCCACCTGCACGAACTCGGCCGGATGAAGACGGCCATGCGGCCACCGGCCGCAGGTGGTATCCCCGAGGCCCAGCTGCCCGGGCTGCTCGACGCGCTGCACCACGCGTACCTCGCCGACCGGCCCGAGGCGCTCGAACTGCTGGCGGATCTCGACGAACGCGTCCGCCTGGCCGTCGACTCGCTCCTCGCCGCAGGGGCGGCCAGCGCCGCAGCGGGGGGTGCCCGGACCTACCGGGCGACCGCCGAGAACCTCGGCCTGGAGTACCAGCCCATGACCAGCTTGCGGGACGTCGCCGAGGGCATCCCGTTCATCACCCTGTCGGATCGGAGCCGGTGATGGCCTTCAACCCGCACGACCGAGACATGTCCCGGGACCGCGGCCAGGTCCTGTTCCGCTACCGCCCCGACCAGACCTTCGACCACGCGGGCGGCTTCATCGCCCAGGTACGCCAGTATGCACCGGACGACACCTACGACGGCCCGGCGCTGGACCGCGAATACCTGGTCAGTCAGGCGATGCGGCTGGTGCGGCGGTGGCGGCTGGAGGGCAAGGCCGCGGGCGGCGACGAGCGGGCACCCGAGTTCCCCTCGGACGCACCTCTGGCCGCCAGCCACTACCAGATCGTCATCCCGGGCAAGGTGTTCTGCCGGGTCTGGCCCCGGGTCGTACGGTGCGCGAAAGCCGGCTGCGGACGGGTCTGGGAGGCCCCCGAGCCACGGCACGGGCAGGACTGGCCACCGCCGTGCCCCACCTGCGGCAACCTGGGCGGCAACCGGCAGCTGCAGTTCGTCCTCGCCCACCAGTGCGGCGAACTGCAGCAGCTTAAGCCCCCAAGCAAGTGCGGCCGGGGACACACCGCCTTCAGGCTCAACGACCGTGTCAGCCGGTTCAAAGACTTCCGCTGGGAGTGCCTCGACTGCGGGATGAGCCTCAACGTGCAGGGCTTCTGCCCCAACACGGCCGGCTGCGCTTGGCCGAACAAGGCGATGGTGCCGCTGCTGCACACCGCCGGGTCCGCGTACGTCCCCCAAGGACTCAGCCTGGTCAACGTCATGACCCAGGACGCGGCGCTGAGCACCACCCGCCCCGGCTACGTCGTGGCGACCCTTGCCCGCTGGCTCGGCGAGTGCAGCGAGGAGGACCACGACCGGCTGATGACGGCCGCGGCCGGCCCGGCGGTACCGCAGGAAATCCTCGACTCGATCCAGGCCATGGAACAGGCTGGCCTCACCGACCAGGCCGAAGCCCTGCGCCGCCGGTTCGTCCCCGTCGACCTCGACCGGCTCGCCGGCGCCGTGACGAAGATCCTCGGTTACGACCCCTTGCAGGACCCGCGCGGACCCGACCTGGCCGCGAGCCTGTCGACTTACCAGCGGGTGCTGAGCCTGGACCGTCTGCTTCTCGACCGGCTCACCGATCAGGCCAGAACACCTGCCCGCAAGGCGCTCTACGACACCTACCCTGCGGTGCTGCACCGGGCGGGGTTCGACCCCGCCCGTACCTGCCTGCTTGGCGACTTCCCTGTGACGTACCTCGCCGTCGGCTACTCCCGGGCCGGCTTCGGCCCTGCCGAAGCCGACCTTGTGCCCTACCGGGGCCGGGTCACCCGAGGCACCCCCACGACCACGCTGCTCTTCGCGCATCCGTCGACCACCGAGGCCTTGCTGTTCGCGCTCGACCCGGAACGGGTACGCCGGTGGATGTACGCCAACCGGCTGGCCGACCCTTCGCAGATAGGCAGCGCCACAGACCTGCGTCGCTGGTTCGCCACCCGCCTGGACCCCAGGGCCGGACAGGTGCCGGACTTCCCGGCCGACATCGACGAACAGCATCCCGACTGGCCGGCCCACCAGGTGTTCAGCCTCCTGCACACTCTCGCCCACCAGACCCTGCGGGCTCTTGCCGTCGACTCCGGCTATTCGGAGACCTCCCTGTCCGAGTACCTGTTCCCGTACGAGCTGGCCTTCGCGATCCACCCCAACGGCGGCCGTGGCGAGTCCAGCATCGGCGCCCTGCGCACCGTGCTCGAACAGAACCTCGATGCGGTCGTCAACCGGGCCGTCGACAACGACACGTGCCTGTATGACCCGAACTGCATGACCGCCAACCGTGGCGCCGACCACGGCTGCTTGCTTCTGCCGGAAACTGCCTGCCAGTGTTGGAACCGGTACCTCTCACGGTGGCACCTCTACGGTTCACCCGAGGGCACCACCGTCGGGTACTGGGACCCTGCACTGATCTCGCCCTGACCTCTTGACCGTTGCGGCGAGCCGGACGGAACGATGGCTGACGGGCGACAGCGCCGGGTCGTTCATTACAATCGCTCCGTTATGATCGGCGCGTTCGTCTTCTAGGAAGGAGGCAGTCGGGGAGGGACCGAGCGGCAGCGACCACAACGCTGCGGTCGACGCGCCAGCGGGTGCCTGTACGACACCGGCCCGCAGACGCTATTGTCCTGATCCATACCGGCATGATCGGGCATGGACAGGAGGAGTGCACGTGCACACCGTCGTGGATCTCTTCTGCGGCTGCGGCGGTGGATCGATGGGCTTCCACCGAGCCGGGTTCCGCACCGTCGGAGCCGTCGAAATCGACGAGGACGCGGCCACGGCGTTCACCATGAACGTCGGAGTCAGCCCGATCGTAAACGATATCCGCGACGTCCGCGGCGAAGACATCCTTGCTCAGGCCGGACTGCACCGCGGCGACCTCACGCTCTTGTTCGGATGCCCCCCCTGCCAAAGCTTCACCGTGCTCCGCCGCGGCGCCAAACCTCTTGGCTACGACGAGCAACGCCGTGAACTGATATTCGAGTACCTTCGACTCGTTGAAGAACTCTATCCGCGACACATAGCGTTCGAAAACGTCCCCGGCCTGGTCGAGGGCCGCTGGCGCCCCTACTACGAAATCTTCGTGACGATCCTGGCCGATCTCGGTTACCGTCTTCAGCCAGGCGTGGTCGACGCCGCGGAGTACGGTGTTCCTCAGCGGCGGCGCAGAGTCCTTGTCATCGGCAGCAGGGTAACGGAACCGGAACTTCCCTTCCCGACCCATAGCGCTACCGGCAACAACGAGAAGGGCCGGAAGAAGCGGCTACCGTTCGTCACGGTTCGGGACACGATCGAGGGCCTCCCAGCCCTGGCATCCGGAGAACAGGACCCGACGGACGAATTTCACAAAGCCCGCAAGCACAGCGACCTGGCTCTGCGGCGCCTGGCGTCACTCACGGAGGGCCAGGGTCGTGCCGACCTTCCGCCCCACCTGGTCCTCGAATGCCACAAAGACCACAATGGCCACTACGACATCTACGGCAGGATGTGGTGGGACCGGGTCGCCCCCACTCTCACATCCGGCTGCACCAACGTCACAAGAGGGCGGTTCGCCCACCCCGAACAGAACCGCGCCATCACGCTTCGCGAAGCGATGCTTCTACAGACCTTCGACGACGACGCCCGCCTGCACGGCGGCGTCGAAAAGATGGCCCTGCAGGTCGGCAACGCGGTCCCCAGTTTGCTCGCCGAGAACATAGCGAAGACGATCAAAAGAATGGAGCGCCGGTCACGTCGGTCCACCGAACCGGCGGAGGGGCCCGAGGCCGAGAGCTAGGCGACGCAATCGGACACACACGCCGACCGACTCGGCCATAGCACTAGGCTCCTCATGGGACCAGAACCGCAGAACAACCCAGCCAAGACTGGAAAGATGTGCCGAAGTCTCGGCATCCCGCCGACGGTTCCCGTCGAGTTTCCGGCACCACCAGTCACGGTTCGCCTTCGGGGTCATGCCATGGTCAGGGCAGCCATGCCAGAAACACCCGTCGACGAAAATCGCGACTCCGAGCCGGGGGAATGCTATGTCCATGGTCCGACGCGGCATTCCGGGCACCCGTCGATGCACCCGGTAACGAAACCCCTCTGCGAACAACAGCCGCCTCAGCGCCATCTCGGGCACGGTGTCCTTCCGCGGCAACCGACTCATCTGTTCGGACGCCCTGAGGGAAGACGCAACCAACGTCGGTACCCGTATATCTTGCACGTCGCGCCGATTCATCCACCCAAGCCGTTCCGCCGCTCCGCTTTCTGGTCACGACTCCCGCCGGTTCCCAATCGCTTCCACGGGTGCGACCTTGGCGGGCCTAGAAGGGTACGCAGGCGGCGTTGTTCGTGTGCGAAGGCTTCCCTGGGCGCGGGGTTCCGGGGCGTTCTCTCTATCTGTCTGAGGATCGCCAGCAAGCGGCTGAGGTCGAGGTTCGCTGGCGCGCGGATCCCGAGATGTCGGGCCACACCGCGCACCGCGTCGTTGGTCCGCCGGATGCCCGCATACTCATGTGCGCACATCTCCGGGCGGTAGGTCGCAGTCGGATCGGAGAACTTGGCCGTGGCGCCGAGCGTGTCACGCAGCGATAGGTCCCACGCGACCGCCGCCGCCTCGGCCGGCGACATGCCGAGCGCGGTCAGGGCGTCGGCGAGCAGCGGAATGAACGCGGGCGGGTAGATGAACTCCCATGCCTTGTCCGGTCCGGTCTTCGGGCCGGAGAGGCTGACCGCAAGTTGGATGGCTGCTTGGCCGGTGACGAACGGCGGAAGCTCTTCTGGGAACTCGATTCCCCACCGCTCGACTGCCGGTTCCAGTCGGGCGGCCGAGACCAGACCCATTCCGACTCTCGCCAACTGATCGGGCCCAAGGATCGGCTCGAGCGTGATGATGGCACTGGCCGGCGCACGTCTCACGTTGTTGACGACGAGGCTCAGCGTTGGCTGGTCGAAACGCTTGATGAGCTGGAAGTCCCGGCTGATAGGGGATGCGTTGCGGTCCATCGCGTCGATGGCCCGGGCGAGTTCGGGTACACACGCCCGACCGATTTGGACGCCGGCGTCGAAGCCGCGAGCCGTCGCCCATGCGAGGTCCGCGGTGTGAAGCACGTCTTCGAGGTCGACCGGATGGCCGCTGAGCACCGCGGCACCGATATCCGGGTCCCAGTGCATCTGCTCGTGTGCGCTCGCATTGCGCCAGGCGGGAACGAGCAGTGCGGCGATGATTGCGCACAGAGGGGTACGGTCCGACTGCTTCAGCAGCCGGTTCTTGATCTCGTTCAGCCCCGCGGTCGCCGGAACTTGTGCGCCGAGAATGTGAAGCACGGCCGTCGCAGCCTGCCGGAGCGGTCCTTCGGTGACGATCCGATAGACATCGGCAACAGCGCGGGCGTAATCATCCGGGTCGCTGGCGGCGTGAACGGCGCGTCGTGCCCGTGAATGGGCGCGGTGGCTCGAGTAATTGGCCCGATCGTTCGCCAGTCGTCCGATGACCGCGGTCGCAACCGCTTGGAGGTCCTCGGTCGCACACCGATCGACGAGTCCGCACGCAGCTCGCGCGGCGCGGTGTGCGACGAGGGGATGCGCGTCGGTGGCCAGTGCCCACACGTGCATCGCGCCGTCCAGTCGTTCCACGGCGACCCTCCCGTCGAGCGCGTAACCGATGATCCGCGCAGTTATGGCGTGCAACTCCTCGGGGCGGCTACGGAAAGCTGCCCGAAGGCGGGTGGCGGCAGGCGATGCCAGTTGGGCAAGCTGGTCGACTGGGACCCCGTAGACGCGGGCGGCCCTGTCGTCACCCTCGTCGTCAACGCCCGGACCGGCACCGAAGTCCGCGAGCGACAGTTCGTGCTGCGGCGGCAAGACCGGTAGGCAGGGTTCGCCGGAGGTAAGCACGTCGAGCAGGTCGGCCACCTCTACGCATAGCCGGCTGACCCGACGTTCCACCGTCTTTGGACCGGTAGCGTCCGGGGGTTCGAACCACAGGGCATCGGCAGCATCATCCCGTAGCTGCCGCGCGTCTTCGACGAGACCCAGGGCTGCCGGCCGCAGGTCCCGACCAGCCGCGCGTTCGCCTTCAGCGGATGCACGGCGGACGCGGCCGATGGCAGATCGGACACGCTCGATAGATGTCAGCAGATCCGAATCGGCTACGATCGTGCGCCACTGGGACATCGTGACCGGAATACGTTCCCCGACGGATAAGGGTTCTGTTAGCCTGCGCCAGGCGTGCGGATCTAACGACTCCAGCGCGCGGGCTGCTGCGCTGCCACCGTTCATATCTCCCTCCACCGATCACCTACAGGCAACGCGCTCGACGGATTGACGTCGCGTCGTTGACCACTGCTCATCCTGCCGGATTAACCAGGACCGGGCGCGCGCCGCAGGGGACGATTCGGCTGCACCCCAGACCGTAGCAGCGGAACAGCGGGGTTCCTTGATGCTGTCCTTCGTTTTGACCGTGCACCGGTTGTTGCGCAGATGTGGTCACGCCAGGAGGATCTCCTCGGGCCGGCGGTATGTGATCGTCTCGGCGTAGTCGGTCTCGACTGAGGTGAGAAGCGCATCGATGTCACCGTCGTAGTCCGCCGCGACTATGCGTTGTACTTGTTCGACGAGGTTCTTGCCGTCCACCAGTACCAGAGGGTACTGGTCGTCGATGACCTCGATCTGAGCTTGCCGTGAGAAGGCGCCGGTCGTCACGAACACGCCGATCCAGCCTCGCCGGAGACGGGCAACAACGCGTGCCACTTGGTTAGGGCTGATGGACGACGTTGGTGCGACACTTTAGCCTGGCCGAGAACGACGATGGGTGTGTGACCGCCCGACGAGCCGACGTCGAGCCGCCCGACGAAGTCGACGCCGCCGTCGCCGCCCGGCCGGGTCAACCAGCCGACGTCATAGCGAGCCCCCGAGCGGCCGAAAATCTGCGCCGCGACTCGGGCGGCGAGAAGCTCGAAGGCATGCTTGCGGCCGTCGAAGAACCTATAGAGCTGGTCGAGAAGCTCAGCTTCCACCGATCCAGGGCCCGGCAACTGATCTTCAGTGGACCGGACTCGGGACGAAACGACCCGGCGGCGTATTCGGGAGATAGTCGAGCTTCCCTCCCTCACCCAGCGCCGCCAAGACTCCGGCGCGTGCCGTGCGGCCAGCTCGGCATCGAGCAGCGGCGTGCGGCGGTCATCGATCCACCGAAAATCCAGCGCATCCCCGCTCGCGGCTAGGTCGATGACGGCCAGGTCGAGCAAGATGTTGGGGAAGCTTCGGCCGGTCTCGGGGTCGCGCTGAACAATATGTTCGAGCCGTTCGATGATCGCGGCGCCGCAGAACTGGACGTGGCCCTTCACCAGGCTGCGGCCGTCGCGCCTTATCGTGACGGAACTTGAAAATCAGCAACGGTGGGGCTTGGAGCCGTTGGGCGGCGGTCGTCGCCGCGTGCAAGGCCCATGCGTTCAGCAGCGCCCGATTACCCGCCGTGGCACCGGGCAGACCCCTTGTGCTCGGCTTGTGGTCCCCGTAGTAGCGGACGTAGCCATGGTCCAGGTCGAACTCGTCATGCCACGGGTTGCTGACCTGCCCGGCCTTCCACGGGCTGGAGCGCAGTGCGATAACTGGTCGGCGGGGTCGATCGGGCGCATTGACCGTCGCCGCGGCGTTGATACCCGCATCCAGCATCAGCTTCTGCACTTCCGGGCGGTCGGCGGGTGTGGTGAGGAAGTAGTAATTCAGATAACCGTCCACCTCAATGTCGTGATGATCCGCGCCTCGGGCGTAACGGAGAACGTCAAACATCCGAAGCACCCGCTCAGCACTCAGATCTCACATCGTGCCTGAGCCGCGTGTGTGGACACAACGCCAGACGCTGCGCTAGGTGAGATTGTACTGGTACTCCCTGGTCTCGGTCGGCGGACCGCTCGTTGGACCGCCTCCGCCAGTGCACGCCGCCACGGCGAGCCAAAACTCAACTCGCGACCCGAATAGACCCTGCCGATCCGCGACGTGGGGCAACCGGACGAATTGGCTGGATAGCCTGCGAGCTGGCAGTCACGGCGCGTGTCCGGGGCCGTGCCCGGACCCTCGGCGGAGTTGCGGCATGAACGTCCCCGTCTCGGCGGGACGACCAGGTAGTTGACGTCCGCGCTGGTACCGGTTCAGGCGAGTGGGTGGGACTCGCCGGTCAGCGCCGCCAGCGCGGCGCCGATTTCGTCGATGCCGGCGTTCGGCCCAATGGTTGTGAATGTTTCGTCTCAGGCTGGGTGTGACGAGCGCACGCGGCCACTGCAGGACAGCCAGGGGAGCGCACCGAGGAACACCGGTCGCTTCACCTCGGCATTTAGCACTGACAGACAGGCCGCCTGCCGATGCGGTTATCCCAACCGCCACAGACACGAGGACCCTCGCCGTTGACGTGAATCAGTGCGGTTGGCGCCGGCAGCAGTCGAAGTGTCTTGAGGGACAACCTTGAACACCGACCCGGATGATCGGTCTCGCCGCGCACCCTGATCGACGGTCTGATATCCCGGCTTGGGGTGTTCAAGGTCCTCGGACACCCGACGTAGGTCCGCTGGACGCTGCTCTTCGCCACTCGGCCGGCGGATCGAGCCGCCGGCCGTTTCGTACCCGCAGATTTTCACTCCAGCACGATCTCAAGCTCTTGTGCGACCTCCGAAACGATGCCCGCGACATCTCTGAGGAAGCGGTTTTGATCCGGTGAGGCGCTGACAGTCGGGACTGGAGCGCCCTTGTCATAGACATCGGAGGCGATGATGCGGGCGCGAACGAACGTAGATCCGGTCCCGCTCTGACTGTAGGCAGCCTGCCAACCGAGCCTGACGTCGTCCTGCATCCTTCGCCGGGTCAGTTCCATCAACTTCTTCGTGATGGCATTTGAGACGTCGTCGATGACGATCTGCTTTTCGTCGTCGCTTGGCTCGCCCCGATCCCAGCGCACCGGCCGCTGCAACATGAGATATACCTGCCGCTGCAGTTCGAAGCGGAGGTCTGCGACAGGCTTGAGGCTGTCGTACTCGTCGGTCCAACCTTCGGCTAGGCGGCGGCTCAACGCCTTGACCCGGGTCCAATGCTCCTTGGGCGCGTCTGGGTTCACGTCGAGCCCGAGCAGCCCCCGCCAGCGCAGGTGGAAGTTCTTCGCCGCCTCGGTCACGGCGAGGGAGAGGTTCATGCGGTCGTAGACGGGACGGCTGGGGCCAGCTTCGATCACCTTCTCCGGGTTGGACAGAACATCAACTAACCGTCGAAGCTCCTGAATCGATCGTCCGCCCATCTTCTTCTTCGCAATGAGCGGCTCGTGGATCCCGCCGACGAAAAACCGCGCACAGTCAAGCCGACGACGCAGGACGCGCTCGGCAGCCGGGCCAAGCTCGCCACCGATCGCCTTCAGTACATTCTCCACCGAGGCCAAGACGTGCTCCTCCCTGGCGGAGAACGTCGGCAGGTTGTCGCCCTCGACCTGGTCGAAGTGAGTGAACAGGAAGTACAGCTTGAGGCCGTTGCCCGAGACAGCAATTCCCTTTAATGCTGCCACTGGGGCCGCTTGCATCGGCTGGGTCGCATTGTCGACGAGCAGCACGGCGTCTACCTGCTGGAGCTGTACCGCGACCCGGGTTGAAAGGGTGGCGATCGACTTCGGCGTATGCCCCAGACCCTCACCATCTATCAGAACCAGCTTCGACGGCTCCGTGGCCCATCTCGGCGCGAATGGACCGCTGACCCGGATCCCGTTGACGAGCGGCGTGAGCAGGCGACCGAACAGTGGCGCGTAGTTGCTGGAAAATCTGGTGACGTACTTGATGAACGTCGCCCTATCGTCTGTGCTCCACGACCAGCTGACCGGCCAACCTTGCCGGTTCCGTCGCAGGTCACCGACCTCCAGCGTCGAGAAGCGCTTCTCGATCTCGTCGATCAGAGGGTCCACAATGGCGTGGAACTCGTCGGACTGCCGCAACTCGGTATCGAGGTTCTCCTCGATGTACTCGGCGACGATCCGTTCGTCTTCCTCGCCGGATTCGAACTCGTGACGGATCGCGTCGGCGTGCCGCTCGACGATCGCCCGGACCGAGCGCACCGCCTTCTGGATCACCTGCTGGGTGAAGTCGATGTCGACTTGGCCATACTCGGACAAGTCGATGTCCTCGCCGTAGTCGACGTCATCGTCCACGAGGTCATCGTCAGTCGTTGCGGTGGTGCGGCCCAGCACGTAGCTGAAGCGGAACCGCTGATTGACGTGGTCCAAAAGCTGCCGGACGACTTCGGCGTCGCCTTTGCGGTTGAAGGCGGCCAGCGCCGCCGCGGAGACGTTCTCGGTGAGGTAGTCGATCACTTCATCGCGAGGTGTGAACGTCACGGCGACGCGGTACGTCCGGTCCGTGGTGGTGATCAGTTCCGTATCGGCAACGGTCGTCTTGGCCGTCGAGGTGGATGGGAAGCGTTCACTCTCCGGATCGGTGCCGAGAAGCTGCCGCACCACGGTTGTCTTGCCAGCCCCCGTCGTACCGAGCATCATTACGGTTCTGTAGCCGTCAGCCGCGGTGGGGAGCGGAAGCAGTTCCTCGCGTACAGCAGCGAAGTCGAGCTCCACAGCCTCCAATCCTTCATAGAAGATTTCCACGACTCGAGCGTCGAACCGGACTTCAGCGCTTACCCGAGCGGTCGACTCCCACAGACTCGGCGTTCGCAGGATCTCGTTGAGCTGCTCGACCATCTTGTCGGCCTCGGCATCATCGGCTGTCCCAAGTCCCCGTCGAACTCGACGGCCAGGCCTACCAGTACCCACGTCGAGCCTGCTTGGATGCCGGAAGATGACGGACCAGCTCTCTCGGCCCTGGCTCCGGCTCTTGGTGGCGATGTAGAACTTCACGTGCCCTCCCGTTGTTCCTCGGGTGTACCGGAATAGGGTTGCATGCCCATTCGCGCGTGTCAACGTTCGCGGTACACCGAGGGAACAACGCATCCGAACCGAGCGCCGCCCGGATCCCTTATCCCCCACTGAGCAAGCCCGTTCCAACAGGATCTGTTGCGAGATGTCCCGTTGAGCTGGAATCCGAAGCCTGATGGCGACGGCGTGTGGGACTTGCTCGGCGTTTCGAAGTGATGTCCGATACGAGCCATGTCGGTCTACCGCGTTCCATACCCGTCGGCCCGGCCCGTGTATCTGGCGGCTGAGCGTTGGCGGCAGCACTGCCTCGTGGAAGATCGGTCGCTGTTCGCTGACGTGCCAGGATCATCGTTGTCCGACGCTCAAGTGTTGATGCACGACTTCGTTGAACAGCCGGATCCTGGGACTGGTGACTTTCTGACCAAGCTGCGGGGTCAGTTGGGAGGCTCGGGCACCTCGGCAGTGCAGCTGGCCGCCGAGTTGCTGTTCGTTCATCTGCTCGTGGCGCGCAGCGACGCGGTTAGCGGTGACCGGAAGCGAGCCATTGTGCGGGAGGTCCTTGGCTTCGAGGAAGGCACGTTTGATCTACCTAACGCTCTCGGGACGGCGCTGGACTCCGGGTTGGTGCGCCCAGGGCAGGCATTCAACACGTACCGGTGGCGGCTGTTCGGCTATCTGATCCAGGTTGTCGTCGTGCTGAAGGCTCTGCCCGTATCGCAGCGGAAAGCAGTCGTGACGGACCCGGATCGGTTCGTCGCCACTCTGGACAAGGTGGACGGTCAGGGAGCGGCGATTCAGCGGCACGCGTTGGAGCATCTGCTGTTCCCAGATGTCTTCCCGCCGATCGTCAGCCAGGACCACCGTCGCATGATCCTGGCGAGGTGGCACGACCTGGCGGGCCCCGACGAAGCGTCCGAGCCTCGCCGGCTGGCGACGGTCGTGCAGCATCTGGCCGATGGCGACGACCGATTCGTCAACCTGTACCGCCCGCCATGGGTATGGCAGTGGAACACCCCTTCGCCAGCCTGGAAGGCGTTCGCTCAGTGGGGGGCCCTCGTTTGCCGGCACGTTGATCTCGAGCCCGAGCGACGCTACAAGGTTGCCGCCGCAGCGCGTACCAGCGCGGCGCGCGGCGCGCTGGAGGCTGGGTCAGCGGAGTGGCCGCAGCTGTTGACTACCGCGTTCGCCGAGGGCAGCAGTTCTGTGTCGCAGCAGGCCGTTGAACTGTTCGTCGCCTGGCTGAAGCGGAATCCACAAGCCGCGGCTGCGGCGCTGCGGCAGTTGTGGCGGGAACCGGGTATGGAGTCGATCGACGCGTTTCTGCACGACGTGCCCGACGCCGCGGCGCGCAGCAGTGGTGCCCGGTTGAGCATCGCGGCGTTCCTGTTGTCCGCTGTGGATGCCGCCAAGTTCCCATCATGGCGGCCCACTCCTGTAGACACAGGCTACCGCTTGGCCAACCTCGCTAAGCCGCAGCCTTCAGCTACCGATGGTGAACGGTATGACGTCTTCCTGTCGTTCCTCGATCAAGTGATCGAGGCACTGAATCGCGAGGGCGTGGCGTTGGAGGACCGGTTGGGCGCACAGGGGCTCGTATGGGCTTTGACCAGCGGCGAGCCACCGACGGCGTGGTCGGGGCCGCAGCGGGAGGCGTTCACCGCATGGCGAAGCGGCAAGGGCACACTGCCGCCACAAGCTCACGACCCGCAAACCCAGGCAACGGCCGGCCCGATTCCAGCTGGAAACGTCGACGATGGCGCGGATCTCGACCTGGCCGACCTGGCGCGCGACCTGTATTTTGACGAGCCGTTCCTCGACGAAGCGGTTCAGTTGCTGCGCGACAAAGGCCAGGTGATCTTCTACGGCCCACCGGGCACGGGTAAGACGTATATCGCGCAGGCCTTGGCTGAGTGGGTGGCCGGTAGCGCTAACAGGGTGCGGCTGGTTCAGTTCCACCCCTCTTACGCCTACGAGGACTTCGTGGAGGGTCTCCGACCTCGCGAGGACGCCACGGGATTCCACCGTGTCGACGGGCCGCTGGTCGAGATGGCCAAGCTCGCGACAGCGGACCCCGCACACGACCACGTCTTGATCATTGACGAGCTCAACCGCGGGAACGTCCCCCGAGTCTTCGGGGAGTTGTACTTCCTGCTGGAGTACCGCGGTGAGCCAGCCCGGCTGCTGTACTCCCGGCAGGAGTTCCGATTGCCGGCCAACCTGCACATCATCGCCACGATGAACACTGCGGACCGGTCCATCGCGCTACTGGACACCGCCCTGCGCCGCAGGTTCTACTTCGTAGCCTTTCGCCCCGACGAACCCCCCGTATCACAGGTGCTATCTCGATACCTGGCAGCCAAGCATCCCGAACTCGCCTGGGTTGCCGACCTCGTCGAGCGTGCCAATAACCGGCTAAACGATCTCGCCGCAGCGATCGGCCCGAGTCACTTCATCCGCGAAGATCTCGACGAGACATGGGTCCGCCGCGCCTGGCAGCACGCCGTGCTTCCCACCCTCGAGGAGCATTTCTACGGCCAACCCCACAGGCTGATCGAATTCGACCTTGATCGACTACGGGCGGAGGTGAGCGCACCAGATGAAGACGCTGCCACTGCGTGAGTGGACCACAACCCCGGGACTGCCCCTGACCTCCGCGCAGCGAGATCTGCTGCGCATGCAGTTCGCCGCCAGGGTCGAACCCACGGTGGGCCTAGACGGCCGCTACGACGTCACCCCGACCCATACCATCGGCGCCATCGTGGCAAGCGATACCGTCATCGTCATCCAACCAAAGATCCCCATTGCACGGGTCATGTTCCTACTCAGCTACAGCATCGACCCCAGCACTTGGAACGACAATGACTGGGCCGCGCTGGCCGACGCGCCGGACGTGGTCACGGGCATGGCGACCCTATACGTGCGGCTCACCGCAAAGACTCTGCGCCGTGGCATGCTCGCCGGCTACCACCCGACCTCCGACCTGCTGCACACTGTCCGCGGTCGCATCAACCTCGCCGAACAGCTCCGCCGGCGCCCCGGTCGGGACCTTCCCCTAGCAGTGGAATGGCACGAATACGACGAAGATGTCACCGAGAATCGCATCCTGCTCGCAGCGGCCCATCTCCTGCAGCTGCTGCCGATCAACGACCACGAGGTACGCCAAAACCTGCGTCGCGTCACCGAGACGATGCAGCACGTGACCCCCGTCCACTACCCCCCACACCGAGTCCCCGACATCATCTGGACCCGCCTCAACGTCCATTACCGGCCCGCAGTCGAACTCGCCCGGCTCCTGCTCCAAGGCTCCAGCGTAGACCTCGCAGGGGCCCGCCTATCCACGCCCGCTCTCACCATCAACATGGCCCGAGCCTTCGAGCACTTCGTCAGAGTGGCTCTCCGCGAGGCTCTACCGGCCACCGAAGCTGACTTCCCGGCCGGAGCTACTGCGCCACCGATCCCGTTCGACGTCGGAGGAGCCGTTCGGCTCGAACCAGACCTCAGCTACTGGTCCGACGGCCGCTGCATGTTCATCGGCGATGTCAAATACAAACGAGACAGGGGAACCGGACAGTCCGCAGACCTCTATCAACTCCTCGCTTACGCCACGGCATCTCGCCTAAAGCAAGCGATGCTCCTCTACGCGGACGGCCCCACCTCTCCGAGGACCATGCCCGTGCGTGGCAGTAACGTCGTTATCCGCCTTCATCACCTCGACCTCAGTGCCCCTCCGCCACAACTGCTCGCACAGATTCAAGCGCTCGCCACCATCATCCGCGGAGAGGCGAACGGCATGGCGACCCGGAACGACGCTTAGCAGAGATCTAGTGGTTCGGTCCGCCACCCATGCCCAACCGAACTGCAACGAACAACCCACTGTCGAGTGCTTCCACGACCGGGAGCGGGGCCCCGGCAGGCATCGCGATGTTCAACCAGACGATCGGCGAGTACCTCGTCGACTAGATTGGCGCGTTGTCGGTCTCTAGCCATGCGGCGACGCGGCCAGCGTGGTCGCCAGCATGTACAGTGCCAGTGGGCAAACGGCTCTGGCAGACCTATCAAATTTCCGGTCCGCATGTCCGCCGCGGCTCGCAACTACGACCGCAGCCCTAGCGTGACTCTCGGTTGCCACGTCTCCCAGCCTCGGTCGGCAAGCTCGATCGCGTTGCCGAGGGCCCTGCATATCACTGACCGGCCGGATCATTGAGCCGAGACGGCTGGGCTGGTCGATCGATCTGCAGGTCGACCCACGTCGGGCACGAGCCCATCCTAGATCGGTCGGAAAGCCGATTTAACCTGCAACGCTGCCGGGTCATGATGTGGCGTGCGGTTTCTTGAACGGTCACAGATACTCGAAACTATTCGCGACCACGGCCGAAACAAGCGAATCACCGCTGCTGTCGCATACGCGGGAGCTGGCGCTGCAGCGCTCATGCCGATGAAGGCCGGCGATGTCGTCGTCGTCAACGGGAGCAGAAACGCCTTGACCAGCGGGGCGACATCTGCCCGAGTGCTGCGAACCTGGTTTAAAGATGACGTGCAGGTCTACATACATGACACGTTGCATGCAAAAGTGTTCATTGTCGGACGTACCGCCTTCGTCGGCTCGGCCAATCTCTCAGCCCGCGCGGCCGACGATGGCACAGTAGAAGCAGCCATCCAGACTACTGATCCAACGCTCGTCACCGACGCCCTCGAGTTCGTGCATCGCTTGGCCGATGAGGCGACGCCGATCAGCGAAACATGGCTCGCATGGGCCGAATCCGTACCAGTGCGCGCCAACAGCCCGGTGCCTTGGAGTTCCGATCCGCCATTTCAGCCCAGCGGGCCGTACGACGTCTGGATCGGTCCGGAAGAACCCACAACCTGGAACGATGAACAACAAGCTTTGGCGGCAGAAGGCAAGCGGACTCATCACGTGCGAGGCGGCCGATACGGCGTCGTAGCCATCGCCGAGGAGCCAGGCGCGCGCTCAACGCTGAAGCAGCCGGATATGGTCATTCTCATCCGTCCACGCAGCACTCTGCTCGTCAGATTCCTCGAACGCTCCAGGTCACGAACTGCGGCGATGGGCTTCTACCGCACCGACCGCGATGCTGTACAACACTCGATAACGATGATCTCAGAGAAGCTTGGCCTCTCCACCCAACAACTACGACAGAGCTGGATCCGCACCAATGCGAAACAGCGTGCCGCTGTCCTCGACCTCTTCGGCCTCCCCGACTTGCCGTCACGGCACGGCTAACAGGCACCGCAGCCGAAGCCACCCGGATCGCCGTGATCGTCAGCCGTACCCTGCGCGACATCTACGGAGCCCCGGCACCCGGCGTTCCTCACCAAGCCAGTCCTGGAAGCCATGACGAGGAGTGTTCAAGGCTCTGCTCGAACACGCCGCCGCGTGCCAGCCGATCGGGTCGAGGCATCCCAGCTCTGTTGAAGCTATGCCACGGCGGCCCCACCTCGGGCATGTCCAGAACCGGTGTGACCGCGGCTCGTCTTGCCGCGCTGGTTGTTTGTAACGGCCGCAGCTTGGTCGCCCGGCCGGCTCAACCGTGGTCACGGCTGGCCACCCTCCGCGAGTAGCCAGCCGGCCGGGCGCGAAGCGATTCTATGCGGACGGTATGACAACCAGCCGGCGGAAGGCGCCGAGCATCGATCGAGTCGCGCGACGAGTTCTACTCGACCAGGGCGTCGGTCTGCTGCCGCGCCTTCGCTGGTGTGAACGATGCGTACCGGACTGGCTACCTCGCCGAATTGTCGGCGCCGCGTGAAAAATGACCCCGTGTCCTGGAACCCCTCGGTACCAAGGGGTCAGTTTTCGGCCGGCGTTGACACCGAATGTGGAGATCTGGGCCAAAGAGCTGGACCGCCTCACCACCGGTGAGGTCGATGTGAAGTGCCCGCACTGTGACGACGAGATGCTCGTCGTCCTGGAGTCTGAGTACTGGCCGATCGAGCCGGGACTTTCCGGGTTCTGGCCGCTCGACTGCTCACCGAGGCGGTTCGAGCCGGTCGCATGCGGGTCGCGACCGCGGTGACCTTCTTTTCGGTCGGCTGCGCTGCCCGGAATGCGCGAAGATCTGCGACCTGGCCGATCACCTGGGATGAAATCGGGACGGGTGACGGCCATCTGCGAGGTTCGGCGTTCGGCTGGTCTGCTGCGATTCGCTGACCGGCAGACTCAGGTTGGGCGAGTCGGCTGGTGGCCGGAACATGCCGGAGACCGGGCGTGACCGGGGCGTGATGTACCGCGACTGCGCCGCTGGATCCGGCCGGCCCAGACTGCGCACGCCGGAGCATAGTCGGCGACGTGGGCGACAACTTGGAGGTGGTCGTTGACGTCGATGCCGCGCTCGACGAGGTCCCACAACTCGGCGGTGCATCTGCCCGGCAGTGTGCCGCCGGCGTCGATCTCGACGCGACTACGGGTGCGGAGTCTTCGCGAATCCGGTGTAGATGCCGGAGTCCTGGATATGCGCCTGCACCGCGACCCCGTTACCGTGTGGCGTGACGTCGACGAACAGTTCGAGGTCGATGTCGCTCGGCCAGGTCAGCGGACCGAACACGATCCCCCGCGAGTACATTTCCGGTCCCTTGGCCTCCTGATGCCCGTCTACGCGCATGCCCTTCGGGGGTGGCTACGCAGGAACGCGAGGGCCTCATCCACTGTCCCCGGCGCCGTCCACCATCGGTTGACGTACACGACCCAGTCGAGGCTGGAGGCGTCGACGAAGAACGGGATCCGAGGGGCTGGAAACCTCCACCGCCCCGGGCAGGACCGGAGCGGTGGCGATCTCACGGCGAGCCGACTCCTGCTTCGATCGAGGCGAAGCGCTCGCGCTCGCATGGGGAGAGGCCGGGGCCGTGCCGTCCCGGTTGCAGACGGACATCGACAGAACTGCGAGCGCCGTACCGATGAGCCCGGCGAGCCATCGCGATGCCGAGACGTTGTTACCCGTTCAACGCGGCCCGACCGGCCTGGCTTCCGCCGCTTCTTCGTCAGCAGCGTCGAGGGCGCTACCGTCCCGCGCGAGGGCTCACAAGGCGTCGTCAGCAGACGGTCGGACAGCCGGTAACACCCGGGTCGGCGCCGTGACTGGTACAACGCTCTCAGCTGACCACCGAGTCATCATCGGCTGAAGTCACCGGCACGAAGGCCGCTCCGCAGCCGTCGCGGCTGGAATCGCGCCGACCGTGGGTGGCTGCGATGCCAGGCCCTCGATCTCCTCGGTCCTGGCGTTTAAGCTCCCAATCGTGATCATGCCCTCAAGCGATCAGCCCGCCGCTCACGCCGCGCTGGTGCAGGCCGCTCATTCGGTCCTCCGCGCTCACTGTGACGGGGACGTTCACACGGTCGCCGCTGCCGTTTTGGACGAGTACGGCCGCATCCATGTCGGTCTGAACTTGTACCACTTCACCGGTGGTCCCTGCGCCGAACTCATGGCCCTCGCAGTGGTCCGCGCCGCCGGAGCTCAAGCACCGCGCATGATTGTCGCCGTTGGCGATGCCGGTCGCGGTGTCCTGCCTCCCTGTGGACGCGACCGGCAGGTGCTGGCCGACTACTTCCCCGACATTCACGTCGTCGTGCCCACCGGCGAAGGCGTGCGGGCAGTGCAGATCGACGACCTCCTGCCGCACACCTACCGGTGGCAGACCCAGCAACTTCAGCGCCTGCGGTTCCGTGCCGCGCACCTTCCCGCCGTTCGCGACGGGAGCAAGCAGGTGACGATGCGGTTCAGGGACCCGGTACAGGTTGGACCGGCGTTGCTGGTGTTCGAATTCGACGACGAGGTATCCATGCCTGGGCGCATCACCTCAACGGTGGCAAAACCTGTTGGCGAGATCGCGGACGACGAGGCCCGCGACGACGGCTTCGCCAGCACCGCGGATGTCCTGCCTGGCTTGCGCGACTACTACCCGCAACTGCGACCAACAGATGAGATCGTGATCGTGCGTTTCGAGGTGGATGGCGACGAATCGTGGCCCTCGCAAGGATTGCTGCTCTAGCAGGCGTCGCCCTGCTTGCACACCGACAGCGCCTTGTCGGCGCCTAGCACGATCCAGTGCATGGCTCCGTCGGACGGCTGGTGCTTCCAGTGCCCAGCCTCGTACATCAGCGACACGTGTACGGCTCGCCGTGGTGCGAGTAGGCAGTGGCTGTGAGCCTCACATCTATCATCGCCGCTCGACGGCCGTCAGTGAAAAGGCTCGCCAGGCCTGGCGAGCTCTTCGGGCAAGGTTCGGAGCACTTCGAGGCTCTCGGTCGCCTGCTCCAGGGATTGAAAGCTCCTGCCGCTGGCTTGCTTGAGCTGCACCAAGCGTTTATCCAGCTCCTTCTCCGCGCTTGACTGAACCCAGGCGTTGGCGCCGGCAGCAACGGAGGGAAGCACACTAGCGACAGCGACAACTGCAGTCGGGGAGATCGGGACTCCAGGAACACGAATCGCCTTCGTCCCTGCCAGCTTGCGCGCGGCGTAAGCCAATGTTGGGGCTGCTGCCACAGGAGGTACCCTTCTCCAGCGCTCGGGCTGAAAGAGGGCACGGATGCTCTCATCAAGGTGGTCGACCCGGCTGAGTACGTCTTCGATCTCAGTACGGACGCGGCCCGCAGAGCTGGTGATCAATTTGGCTCGGGTCCTGGCGACGTCAACCTTTTCCTCATGGTAGTAGAGGGCGATCTGGGCAAGTCCCAATTGGACAGTAGCCGCATAGAGCTGTCCAAGCAGGTCGAGGTACAGCATCACGACCTTCACAGTCTCCTTGCTCAGGCTCCTCGCAGCCTTTCGTGGGGAGCCGTGCTCCTTGCTCTGCTCCAATTTCGTGACGGCGGTGCGGAGGCGCCGCAGGCACTTCTTAACCTCTTTACGCAGTTCGTTCTCAGAGATCGCGATCGCGCCAGCCTCGATCCCGTCCCTGCCGTGGCGCCGAAGCATCACGACCAGCTCATCGACCTGCTCCACAGCACTGTTGACTTCACCGATCCGGTCGTCCCGCAGGTCTTCGGAGATGTCGTCCACCCGCTGCCGGATGGCTTTGATGTCGCGGGCCATCTCGACTGCCTGAGCTTGTGTGGCAATGGCGCCTAGGATGGCTGCCCCACCTGACAGGGCGGCGACACCCGTGGCGGGGCGGATCCGCATGAGACGTGCAACCTGGCCTCGGTTGCGAAGAGTGGCCTGGATCCAACCCCCCTCCTCGGTGATCAGCTCGGCGGTCGACCACATCGCGCGAGAGATGTGGTCGAGTTCGACCAGGCCACCGGTCAGGCGCCGAGACTCAATGAAGGCTCTCATCACAGGATCCAGTGTCCGCAGGAGAGACGCCAGTTCTCTGGTAGTGATGTCAGCGACCATGCGTCCCCAGCGCGAACGGGTCTCCCCGGAAGGGGCACCGATCACGATTGCTCGATCGTCAGTCAGTCGGACGACGACCACTTCGGGTTCATCGCTCGCCGCTACTGAGCGCTCAGCTCTCTCGTCTGGACTCGACATGCGGTCGAGTGTAGGGCGATGTCGTACTCTCCACGGACGTGCAAGGTAAACAGCTACCGGCGACGACGACCGGATTCGAATTGAGGTCATCAGCGGGCAATCCGGCTGACGCGAGTCCTGCGCCAGTTGCTCCCCGAGGAGCCGGAGGTGGCGAGTCTGCTCGGGCTGCTGGTGCTCGCCGAGGCCCGGCGTGAGGCCCACGCGCGATGGCGGCTGATCCAGCGCGATGAGTAGGATCTCAATGGCTGGACCGCGCGCTGATGGGCGAGGGCCGGGACCTGGTCCGCGAGTGCCTTGCGATCGACCGACCCGGCCGCTACCAGATACTCCCCGCGATTAACGCCTTTCACACCGACGCCCTCACGGGGCCGGATACTGACTGGCCAACAGCCGACGAGCCGGGCGCTGAGTGCGTCGCGGCGAGCTTCGACGGGGTGTTCGAGGGCAGACATGGACACCTTCGGTTGGGTCGCCTGCCAGGTTCAGCCCTTTACCGAGGAGCGGGACTATACAGACTGGCATGATGTTCACGGCTTTGGCCCGAATCAGCCTGAGATGCTGCCACAGATGCATCTCGGGCCGCTGCCGGGCGTTCGCCCGCATCGGCTCGACGGGCGGGTCGTGGCGATGGCAGCATCACCGCGTGACACCCTTACGGATCATTAGAGGCGACGCGACCAGCCCCCAGGCCAAGGGACCGAAGATCATCGCGCACATCTGTAACGACATCGGCGGATGGGGTAAGGGCTTCGTCCTGGCTGTCTCTCGTCGCTGGCCGGAGCCCGAACGTGCTTACCGGCGGTGGCACCGCGAGCGTTCCGGCAACGACTTCGGCCTTGGCGCCATCCAGTTGGTGCAGGTTCAGGCCGACACGTGGGTGGCGAACATGGTCGCCCAGCATGGCATCCGCGGCGGCAGCAACGGGCCGCCCATCCGGTACGACGCTGTTGCGGCATGCCTGAGCAAGCTCGCCGAACACGCCACGAGGTTGGCCGCCTCTGTCCATATGCCGCGCATCGGATGCGGTCTCGCCGGCGGCCGGTGGGACCGCATCGAACCTCTCGTCATCGCGGCCTTGTGCGACCGCGACATCGCCACCAGCGTCTACGATCACGATTGACCTTTGGCACAACCTGTACGCTCGGGCATCAGCTCGGCGTAGACGTGGCTGATGGGGGCGTCGAGCGGCGGTGTTGTCGCCGGTCGGCAGGCATCGGCGGGGCCGCCGTCCAGTTCGCACCGATCCGAAGCCAGTTGCATCAAGTCATCATGTTTCATCGATGCTCACTTGATCCATGATCGGCACACCGGTATCCGTCTACCGATCAAAGTCTCTCAACGTCACGGGCGGACTCGCCGGCTCTGGCGGGCGTACGGAGGTGAAGGCTCGGTCTACCTCGGTGGTGAAATCGCCGCGCGGCCGGCCTGTCGCATTGTCGTGATTGCGACCAGAGGCTGCGCCCATCGGTGTCAGCTCCGTTACCGTCGCCGGGGTAGCCCGATCGAGGTCAGGTGGTTCCGCCATGCCCGCGCGCACCAGAGCAGCCACGCCGGCCGCGACCGCACCGTTGACCGTCATGACCTGGAACGTGGAGAACTTCTTCCCCGCCGGAACCGCGTCCGGGCCACCCGATGAGCAGACCTACGCCGCCAAGGTCGAGTACCTGGCCAGCATGATCCGCGGCCTGGCCCCGGACGTCGTCGCGTTGCAGGAGGTCGGCGGCCGGCAGCCGGCCGACGACTTGGCCGCGGGGGTCGGCTCCGGGTGGAAGGCGGTGCTGTCCACCCACCCGGATGGGCGGGGTATCCGGGTCGGCGTGCTGTCCCCGCACCCGGTCACTGTGGAGAAGCAGCTTGTCACGCTGCCGAAGGCCGGTCTTCCCCAGGTCCCCGACGTGGACGGCACGACGCTGACGGAACTCGGCCGCGGAGCGCTGCAGGTTCACGTCGACGTCGCCGGTGGGATCCGGCTGATGACCGCGCATCTGAAATCGAAACTGCTGACCTATCCGAACGGTCGCCGGTTCCCGACCAGCGAGGACGAGCGGGCCCGTGGCGCGGGCTACGCGCTGCTGCGCCGGGCCGCCGAAGCCGTCGCGGTGCGGGTCCAGCTGAACAAGGCCTTGACCGCCGCCGCCAAGGACGGTGAGCCCGGGGTGCCGACGATCCTGTGCGGGGACCTCAACGACGGACCGGACGCGGTCACCACCGCCCTGCTGGGCGGCCCCGATGACGGCAGCGTCACCCGCCCGGACAAGGGCGACCCGGTACGGCTGTACAACCTCGCCAGCCTGCTACCGGCCGGCCGCGCGTACTCCCGCATTTTCGAGGGCAGAGGCGAGCTGATCGATCACGTCCTGGTCTCCCGCGACCTACGGTTACGACTGGCCAGTGTGGACAGCCTGGTCGATGACATCGGCTCGATCACCGCCTCCACCGAGACCCGACGACCCGCGACCGTGCCGGACCACGCACCGGTCATCGCACGGTTCACCGCCTCGTAGACACGAGGCGACGGGTTCGGCGCGCGCCGAAGTCACCGCCGACTGCGTCGGGAATGAGCGACGGCGCGATCGACGGTTCGGAGGGTGGCCGCTGGGCGTGGCTGGTGGGGTGAGTCACGGGTTACGGCTGGATGAGTGGCACGTCGTACGGGGACATGTCCGCGCGGACGCGGATGAAGCGCACGGGGTGGCGCCAGCGTTGGTACTCGAAGGCGGTGTCGGCCTGGATTTCGGCGACGAGCACGGGAAGGACCTGCCGGTACGGCAGAGGCTGTGGGCGGTGGAACTGCCCGGACCAGTTCGCTGGTAGTGGCTGCGGCCACGGGTGTGGGGTGCTGCGTCCCGGGTCGTAGGGGGCGGGCGGGATGAGCATTCCGCCGAGTTCCCGTTGCTGTGCGGTGGACAGGGGGTTGGTGCGTCCGGTGTAGCGGAGCCGGCCCCGGGTGTCGAAGCGGCCCAGCAGCAGCGTCTGTGGCGTGGCCAGGGTGCCGGTGACTCCGGCGATGATCGCTTCGGTGGTCAGCCGTGAGCGGATCTTGTACCAGTCGCGGCGCTCGCCGGGGTGGTACCGGCTGTCCAGGCGTTTGGCGACGACACCCTCGACGCCAGCGGTGGTCCACGTGGTCAACCACTGCTGCGCCAGAGCATGGTCGGTCGTCTGTGGACACAGGACCAGCTGCGGTGGTACCTCGCCGAGCAGGTTCACCAGCTGGGCCCGTCTGTTCGCCAGCGGGGTGTCCAGCAGATAGTCACCGTCCGGATCGCGGAGGAGGTCGAACACCACGTAGTGGGCCGGGTGATCGTGGGCCATCCGCAGGACCTGCCGCCCGGCGCTGACGCGACGTTGCAGCAGAGCGAAGTTGGTCCGGTCCCCGTCCCAGATGATCAACTCACCGTTTATCTGCAGTTAGACGTAATCGCAGGGCTTGGCATGGTGCCACACCGTCGTGGACATGTCCGACACAGGGCGCGCCGGGCCGGGCGTCATACGAACTGATGCGGTTACCTGGGCCCTGTCCACGAGCATGGGGCGATGACCCGACCAACCAATACCAATAGGCTGGCGCTACTGACAGTCACAGACACATGGGCGGGCAGCGCGCGGCCTTTTTGCGGCAATTGCGAATGTTCGTGCTCGGACGCGATGGTTCGGACCTCGAGCTATCGGGGTTCTGGATCAAGCAGGGCCAGGCCGCGTGCGGTGGTCAGGTACAGCACGCTACGCCCGATGCGTTCGCCTGCGACCAGGCCGCTGTCGCGTAAGACACCGAGGTGTTGTGAGACCGCGCTGGGCGATACGTTCAGAGCGCGGGCGAGATCAGTGGTCGTCGCGGGCGATCGTAGGGCCTCGAGGAGCTCAGCTCGGGGCCGTCCGAGCAGGCGGACCGCGCTGCCGCTGGGCGGGCGGGTTCCTGCCGTCCAGAGCGCGCCGGCACCGCGCGCCGGGTAGCGCACAGTCGTCTGCGTCGTCGTGTTTCCCTTGATCAGGACGTATGGCGTTCCCAGCACGACGGGTATCAGCACGAGGCCGCCGGGGGCCGGGCTCACCATACGATCGGTGGGGCCATGTTCGAGCGTCAGTCGACCGTCGCGCCAATGCAGATCAGGGTGCAGGTCCGCGAAGAGTCGTTCAGCGCCGCCGGTGGCCAGTTGTCTTGCGCGATAGGCGATGTCGGCGTCGAGAACGGCCCGGATACGTGACCAGTGGGGCGCGATCAGCCGGTCGTGCGCCTCGCGTAATTCCGCGGCGATCGCCCGTAGCCCGGCGGTGGGATGTGCGAGGAGTTCCCCCGCACCATCGGGGAGTTGATCGTTGAAGACCCGCTGCAGGCTGGCACGGACCTGGCGTGCTGTGGTTCGTCGCATGGCCGCGAGGTCTTCCTCGATTGTGGTCCCGGCGCCGGCTGGGGCGGGGACGAGGAACTGTGGCCAGTTCGGCCGATTGTGGACGATCAGTGGCCAGGTGCGCGACAGCCGGAGCGGGTGGGAAGCGAGTTCGTCGGTCGCCCATCGTATCCAGCGCAGGTTGATCTCCTGCCGTCCACGACCGCCGAGTTGCTGAAGACCGGAGACGGTCTCGGACAGTGGCGAGATCGCGAACCGGGTGCCGGCCAGCTGCGCGACGTCGAGATCGATGGTCAGAGGCACACACCGATTATGTAGCAGTCGGCTAAATGGTGTCCGGATGTTCCTAGCCATCGGAGGATCTCCGTCGTGACCGTGACGATTGCTGAGCCTGAGCCCCGACTGTCCGCTGCCTACTGGCGTCTGTGGTGGGCAGCGGCTGTCGACAACATCGGCGACGGCGCGTTCGTCGCGGCCACCCCGCTACTGACCGTGTCGATCACGCGCGATCCACGGCTGATCTCGATCGTCTCGGCCGCGACCTATCTGCCGTGGCTACTCGTGTCGCTTCCCGCCGGGGCGGTCGTCGACCGGCGTGACCGAATCAGCCTGATGTGGCGTTCACAGGCGATCCAGGCGGCCGTCGTCGGCGTCGTGGCGGTGTTGGCGGCCACCGGTGACATGAACGTTCCGGTCTTGGCCGCGATGGCGTTGGCGCTCGGAGCCTGCGAGGTCGTCTTCGGTAACGCGTCACAGGCGATCCTGCCGGACCTGGTCCCAAAATCCCTGCTCCACAAGGCGAACGGCAGTCAGTACACCGTCACCACGATCGGTCAGATGTTCGTCGGCCCGCCCGTGGGCAGCCTCCTGTTCGCGGTCACCATCGCGCTGCCGTTCGGTGTGGATGCCGGCTCGTTCGCCCTGTCCGCCGCGCTGTTGGCGACCCTCCCGCGGCGCCCCCGGGCACAGGCCGAGCATCCGCCGATCCGGGCAGCCATTGCCGACGGTCTGCGTTGGCTGACCGGACACCGCCTGCTGCGCACGCTTGCGTTGCTGCTCGCTGTCAACAACTTCTGTTTCCAGCTCGGCACCGTGACCCTCGTCCTGCTCGCGACGCAGACGCTGCACCTCAGCACGCGCAGCTACGGCCTGCTACTCGCTGGCGGCGCTATCGGCAGTATGCTCGGCGGCCTCATCAATGCCCGGATCGTCGCGCGGGCCGGGGCACTGCCCGCGCTGCTGGCTGCGCTCGTCGCGAACGTCGTCATCTTCGAGGGCATCGGAGTCAGCCCGGACGCGATTGTGCTCGGCACACTGCTCGCGTTGAACGGGTTCGCCACCACTGTGTGGAACATCGTGACCGTGAGCCTGCGACAGCAGATCGTACCGGCGGAGCTTCTGGGTCGGGTGAATAGCGTGTATCGCATGCTGGGCTGGGGACTGAGCCCCCTCGGCGCCCTGACCGGCGGCCTCCTCGCGCACGAATTCGGGATACGCACGGGATACCCGGTCGCCGGCGCCCTGCGCGGCATCGCGCTGCTCGCCGCGCTGCCGGTCCTCATCACGGCGATGCGCACCATGTCACGACCGAATCCGACCCCTCATCCCTGAGCTGGCGTGGATCCTCCAACATCCACGCCACCTCAGAAAAAGCATGCTGCGAGCAGCGCCGAGGTTCGCGACTGAGCCCGCCGGACGCACTCAACTCGGTAGATCCGTGCACCGCCGGGGCAAGCGACCTTCATCAGCGTTCAGGCAGAGTGACTTGGCGCCGCGTTGATATCGTGGCCTCAGCCACGGACGGGCCAGCCGTCGCGTGAAAACCGGCGTCGACCGGTCGTCTTGCTCGACTCTCACGTAGCGCGCCATGGGCGGCTGCAAGCTGCTCTCGCAGATCGGCGACCTGCCGGGTGAGTTCTTGGTTGCGGCGGTGCGCCGCCTCAAGGCGGCGGACCAGGCTGGCCTCGGTGGTGCGCTGGTGGGTGGGGACGGCGGCGCTGATGGAGCGGTTGTTGATGTCGCGCAAACGTTCCACTGCCGCCCGGACGTCGGGCTGGCTGTATAGCCATGCCCGGCTGACGTTCGCTGCTGCGGCGACTTTAGCGTAGGTGACGGGTTCGCCGGTGGTTTCGAACTGACGTAGTGCTGTGCGGGCGCGGGCGAGGGTTTGCTCGTGTCGCCGACGGGCGGCCGCGATGAGCCGGTCTGGTGCGTCAGCTGGCATCGCGGTGCGCTCCGCCCGTAGCGATTGCCTGCTTGATCTGCGCAATGCGCGTGTCGAGTTGCTCCAGAACGAGTCGGTTCTGGTCGGCCAGCTTGGTCTGCCCTCGGGACTCGAGTTGGGCGATGAGCGTCAGCGTGCGGTGGCGATGCGCCTCGTGCGCAGGCAGGTCTTCGCTGGTCGTGATGAACACCGGGCAGGACAGGCATTTGTTGGAGTGGTCGCAGGCCTGCTGGCGCGGAAGCCCGCAGTGCCCGTTCGGTAGGGCGGTGCGTGACCGGTTCGCCCACTCGACGTCGGCCGGTAGCAGGTGCTGCAGGTCGTCGTCGTTGTCGCGGGCGGCGTCCCATTCAGCGCGAATGGTGGTGTCCAGCAGCCGGGCGTAGTGGGACGCCATCTCGAGGCTGGCGTGGTCGAGCAGCTGTTTAACGACTTCGAGGCGAACGCCGCGGTTGACCAGGGTGGTGGCGAACGTATGCCGCCACTGGTGCGCCGTGATGTGAGCAGGGCGACCGGAATCGTCGGTGATCCCGCACTTCGCGACCCACGCCTGCAGCTGGACGTTGTAGGTGCTGCGCCGGAACGGGAGAAGTCCGTGGGGGTTCAGCATGTTCGCGGGCACCAGCCGCAACCCGTCAACGGGCAGGGTCCGGGGAGCTGGCTGACTGAGGTTTACCGCAGTCTCCGCCGGGTACTGCTCGCGCACTCTGGCCTGTTGTTCACGGATCTTGTTTAGCGTCGCCGCGCTGATGGGGACGTAGGCTTCGCGGCGCATCTTGTGGTTCCAGTAGCGGATGTAGGGGTTGTTGTCGCGGTCGCGAACGATCGGGTCGTAGCCGAGCGCGCAGGTGTCACCGACGCGCAGCCCGGTGGCCAGCATGAGCTCGGTCAGGAATCGGCCGTCGGGTTGGGGCCAGCGGGGCAGGTGCGCGCGGACCTGGGTCATGATGTGGGCGTTCAGACCGCGGGCGCGTAGCGGGACCGTTCTTGGGTAGTCCGAGGCGTAGATGACGGCGTTTCGGGGCAGCTCGGGCGCCCAGTCCTCGTGGTCCTGCAACGCCCGGAGGAAAACCGCCAGGGCGCTGATGCTGTCGCGGATGGTGGCGCTGCTGCCAAGCTGCGGTTGCTGATGCAGCCAAGCGATGTGCTGCTCCAGTACTGGGCGGGTGAGCTGACGGATCGAGTAGCGCGCTTGCCCGGTCGCGACCAGGAAGGCCGAGAGTCGGCGCAACGCCAGCAGATCAGCCGACACGGTGTTGATCGACTTTTCCTCGACGGTCAGCCGCCAGTGCAGCCACCGCTTCGCGCAGTCAACGAGCCAGCGCTGTTGGATGTCGGTGAAGTTGAGTTGCCGTGACGCGGCGGCGGGGATGTAGCCGAGACGCCGCAACTGCCAGACGTCGCGGGGATACTCCCGCTCCCAGCCCGACCCTGCGATGAGGTCGGTGAGCTGCTCGATTGCGAAGCTGAGAAACGCGGCGGCGTTCTTGAACTGGTTCGGGTCGTTCAAGTAGCTCCGAAAGACGGCGGACCAGGAGGCGCGGTCGTGTTCGAGCAGGGTCGTCGCGCCTCGCCGCACAAGCATCCGCACGGTCTGGCTGTAGCTGTGGGAGCTGGGCGGGAACCCGAGTTCGTGGTTGCGTTTCAGCGCGTATTGCAGCTCGAGTTTCAGCTGGCCGGGCAGTCGACGGAAGTCCCAGCAGGGGTCGCCGTAGTTCATGACCTCTGCCTCGAACTCCTCGTGCGTTGGCTCGCCGCGGGCGCGCCACCGGCGGTGATGCACCCGGCAGTAGAGCGAGCCGCCCTCCGCGGCCAGATCACAGTTCGGCAGTCGGCAGGTGGACTGCGGGCCGTCGGTAACGACCACGGTGGTAACCCAGGTGGCGATCAGCGGACGCTTCGCTGCCTTCCACTGACGTGAATGCACCGGGCAAAGATCGTCGTGAGCGCGCCCGCGCCGGCAGGCTGGCACGAGGCAGTTGGGAAGGATGTGGTGGTCGCGTAACGTCGATTCAGTCGTTGTGAGGAAAACGTCGAGCTGAGGACGGCCGAGTCTGTGCCAGCGCAGGGCGTGGCCGTTGCACATGCCGTCGTCGACGGACTCGCGCCGGCAGCGACTCACGGCGCATACCGCCTCCATGTGTTGCGGCCGGACGTAGATCAGCGGCTCCCGGCGCCATTGCGGGGAAACGGCTTCCTCGAGCAGCACTCGCGCCCGCGCCACCCGCTCGGGCAGTGTTTCGCCATCCGGCGTACCAACCAGATCGTGTCGGTTCACCGCGTCTCCGTCTCGCCCAGCAGGCCGGCGCGGTGCAACTCGTGGCGCACGTCTTCAATCGTCAGGTGCGCGTAGGTGTCGATGGTGGTGGACACCGAGGCGTGCCCGAGCAGCTTCTGCACGATCTCTGCCTTCACACCAGCACGCAGCAGCCGGGTGGCGTAGGTATGCCGGAAGATGTGAGGAGTCGCAACGACACCGGTCGCACGCGACAGGCGGGTGAACAGATCCGCGACGGCGCTGTAGGTCAGCGGCCGGCCGACCGGCCGCGACCACAACCCGACGAAGACGTAGTCGCTGTCCAGGTCGCCGTACTCGCAATGCAGGTACTCAGCGTGCAGCCGGAACCAGCCCGAGTCGACCGGTACCTGCCGCTCCCAGGTCTTGGCGCGAGCACCGTTGGCGTTGTCGCGGGCGCGGACATCCACCACACCGTCGGCAGTACGGATGTCCTCATGCCGCAGCCCCAACGCCTCCCCGATACGCAAGCCAGCTTCATTCAGCAGCGTGACCAGTACCCGGTCACGCAGACGCGTGCAGCCGCCAATGAAGGACGCAACCTCTGCCTCGGTCAGTGCGCGCGGTGCTCGCATCGGCTCCCGCAGCCGCAGATCGCTGCGCATCGGCCGAGACCGCCGCACATGTGTCAGAAACGGCCGGAAGGTACTGCGAGTCATGCCCACCGGACGGGCAGCGCCGCGGATGACCGAGGCCATCGCCACGCCGTGCCGGGCGTGGAACTCGTAGAAGCTGGTGACCGCAGCCAGCTTGCGATTGATAGTCGACTCGGTGCACGCCGACCCCACCGATGGCAGGACAGCGATCTCGCCCGCACGTGCCGCCGATGGCAATCTCAACCAGGGCTTGAAGCCGGCCAGTTCGTCGTAGCGCAGCTGCGCCCAGTCCAGCCCGCGCGATGTCAGGTACGCGAAGTAGTCCTTCAGGTCGAACGCGTACGCGCGGACCGTGTTCGGTGATCTGCGCTGGTCAGTCATATGAGAGAGGAACGATTCCACCGGCGGGACTGGCAGATGGTCCTCGCCGAGCAATGTCCACGACACCTCTGGACCGGCTTGCGACACCACGCGTTGAATCCGCACCCAGCTTCTCCCGCCGTCATGGACACAGCGAGACTGCGGTGTCCATGACGAAGGATGAAGCAGCTCAGGCGGGCCGTCGCGGACAAACTGTCCGACCATCCCTGACTAGAGATAACACCGTCGAGCATGACCCCGGCCGGCAGACTGGCCCGCACCAGCCGCGTGATATCCGGGAAGAAGCCGCTCAGCGACCGGCCGGCCCGGGAGTACAGCCGCACGCCCCGCCCGTCGTGAACCGTGATCGCCCGCCACCCGTCCCACTTCGGCTCGAATGCCCACCCCGGACCGGCCGGTACCGATTCGGCCGGCACGGCGAGCATTGGAGGCACTCGGCGGGCCAGGACGGACCTCCATGACCGGCGTGCCGTTCATCCCCTCTTGATCGTCGCCGGCTGCTTGATCCTGGCGCAGGTAGATCCGTCAGAACCAATGACGTTCCATCAAATCGGTAAGCGTCGAGACGGCAGATGGACAGACCGGAAGTCGAGGGCGTTACTCAGTTGTCTCCTGCGGGTCGAGACACGGTAGCTTGTTCAGGGCCGACGCCGAGGCCACGGCGAAGGACAACAAAGAGATCGACAAGACCGATCGAATCGAGGTTCGGGTCGTTGGTCGTAGCGGTCGGTGACCGGGTCGGCCCCGCTTCTGAGCCCAGACGGCAGTAGTTTGGGCGAGGTCTCGACTATCCGCTGGTGAGGTTAGGTGTCGAGAGCGTTGATGGCTGCTGTGATGAGTTGTCTCGCTGGAGCTCCGTACACTGCTAACTCAGCCAGATCCTTGAACGTCCTGGCGTACATGGCAATCTCATGGGGCTGGGTGATGTTGAGGTGGCCGGACACCAACTCGACCGAGACTTGGTCGTCGTCGAACATCCAGAACCCCTCCACGGCCCAAGTGAGTGATCGGTCCGAAGCGAGGGGGATAACGCCTAGCGACACGGCCGGAAGCGCGCTGGCGACAAGGAGATGACCCAGCTGTGCTGCCATCGTCTGCGCCCCACCTATTCGTGACCTGAGTACGCTTTCCTCCAAGACGATGGCGAAGGTGCGTCCGGCTTGATGAAGCACTCTTTGCTTGCTCACCCGCACCTTCACGGCTTCTGCCGTGTCGTCGGGCAGCTCGCGTCTGAGCACGATTGCGCGGAGGACCGCAGCGATGTAGTCCGGCGTCTGTACCGGTCCGGGAACCACCCATCCCGAGTAGATCCGGAACTGTCTTGTCCTCTGCCAGAGTCCGAGCACGGATTCCTGGGCGTGGCGGAGGCCACCTCGTTCCATCCGCCTCCATTCCACGAACATGCCTTCGGCGGCGTGGAGTGAGGCGATCAGGTCTTCGCTGTGGTCGGACGCCCCGCAGCGGTCGCACCACGTGTGGATGTCTGCCGCGGAGGGGACCTGCTTGCCGTGTTCGATCTTGCTGATCTTCGAGCTGTGCCAGCCGGTCAGGGCGCCTAGATGCCGCCCCGTGAGCCCGGCGTCTATCCGGATCTCGCGGAGGCGGTCACCTAGGGCTTGTAACGCTTGCTGAGCGCTCGAAGATGAATTGGCCACGGGAGGAGTGGGTCAGGTCGGCTTGTAGTCCGCATGCGGTGTGGCACGTTGCCAGACTGCCGCGAACGCCGCACGACACATTCTCACGGTGTTCTCGCTGCTGACGAGTTCTGTGCCGGTCGAGTCGCCGTCGCCACTGAAGTGATTGACCAGTAGGACGGCGTCATCGAACAACCAGAAGTCGTTGCCGGGTAGCGCCAGATCCGTCGCTTGGCGTCGACGTAGCCAACGCACATCTTCACCCGCGGCGATGTTGGTGAAGGTCATGTCGTACTCGAAGCGGATGTATTCGCTGACTGGTTCGCTGACGATCCGTGCACGCCGGACCGCTACGCCGCGGTCCACCGTCGATTTGATCAGATCGAGCCATGGCCTCCACCACGAGGAAGGTTTGCTCGGATCGTCCCGATGGCCCTGCTGCCAGGCGATGAGCATGGGGTCATCCAACATGTATCCGTCGCGCATCTCTAGATGGACGGCGGAACGCGTGGCCGAACCAAATAGCTCCGCCAGGTCCGGTGTCTCAGTCATTGGTCATCTCGGGGAAGAATTGGACCATCCGCTTGGGGAACTCGATCACGGTCTCGTGATCTGGGATGTCCATCTGAGCCAGACGAGCGTTGTCCTCGATCTTGTAGCCCTGCAGGATGTAGGTGTCTCGCTCGTCGTCGTAGTACACCGTGGGCGAGCCACCGTCCGGGCTGGTCGGATCCTTGCCGAGCATGTGCAGTGTCATGACCTGCTCCTTCTGCTGCGCGGTTCCATTGCCGTGGCCAACGTTGCACGAGCTCAGCAACATTCATCAATGAGTTTGCTCATGTTTGCGCCATCGTGTTCGGAGGATAGTCGACGGGCGTCGCGCGTTACGCGGGGATCATCGCTCCGGCAAGGCACGCACGCGAGAGGAACGCCCCACGTCAACGCACGACTTTCGCTGCGGCGGGATCCGCCACTGGCACGGCTTTCGGCTGGCCCGCATCGAGCAACATCCTCCCGAGCGAGGTGCGCGGGCGTGTCGGTAGAGCACGGGGGAGACGTCCCACGCGGTTCGATCCGCCACGACGGAGTACAGCTAATCGAGCAACTTCGAGCACATTGCTTGAAGCTGAGAGTTGCGTGGACCTAGCGTCCCCGACATCGGGAACACGACAGCCGGGAATCCCAACCTCTAGCTTGGAGGGCAGGCCACCGGGTGGCGTGTATCCCCGGTTATTCAGGGCAGGCCCCATCTCATCCTGAGGCGGCCGTCTGCTTTCGGGAACTCGGCGCGGGTGATGGTCGATGAAACACCGCAGCGTCCGCGCCGTGTTCCCGGCCGAAGCTGTATCCGTGCCCTTTGAGGGGAGATTCCGGCATGCCTTCGAGGAGGCAGATCCTGATGGCTGCGGCCGCGACTGCGACGGTCGCGCCGATCACCACCGCGTGCAGCCGTGCCCAACCAGCCAAACCCGGCCGGCGGACGGGCAGAACCCCGGTGACCTACCTGACCGTCTTCGGGTTCACGCCCCGGGAGTTGTACGGCGCTGTGGCGCTCAAGCAGGGCTTCTTCGACGCCGCAGGCCTGGGCGTGACGATCCAGCCGGGTAAGCCGGGCCAGGCCAACATCAACACGATGGTGGCAGGCAAGGCTCACTTTGTGGGCATCGACTGCGCGTCGGCGATCCGCAACTATCTCCCCTCTGGAGGCAGCTACCGGGCTATCTGCGCCGTGCAGAACCAGACGCTGCTGTCGGTGATGAGCTTGGAGGGTGACGGCGTCACCGAACCGGTGGATCTGGTGGGTAAGACGATCGCGACCGGGCAGGGCGCCGCCACCCAGACCCTGTTCCCGGCGTACGCACGGCTGGCCAGGATCGACGCGAGCAAGGTCCGCATCACCCAGGTCGCGGACACCGCGCAGCTCAACCCGATGCTGGCGGCGCACAAAGTGTCTGGCATCGGCACCTACCTGATCGACACCCCGTCAGTGGAAAAGGTATCCGGCAAGAAGCCGGTGGTGCTGCCGTACTCCAAGTACCTGACTGATTTGTACGGCACGCTGATCATCACTTCGAAGCAGCTGGCCGCCCGCAACCCTGACGTCGCGCGCCGGTTCGCGCACGCCTTGATGCAGGGCGTGAGGTTCGCGGTGGAAAACCCGAGTCAGGCCGCGGCGGATATGCGGGCGTTCTTGAAGGACCATGGCACGACGCTTGACGTGGATGTGGCTACGCGGACCATGACGCTGATGGAGCCGTACGTCGGCACGGGAGCGATCGACGAGATGCGGATGATGCAGTGCATCGCGCTGATGGAAACCACTGGAGTTCCGCCTGCTGGTTCTGGGCTGACCCCGGACCTTTTGGTGGACTTCGACGTGATGGCGGCGGTGTGACATGCACGTTCCCACGTCCGAGAGCCCGTACGCGTTCGACAACAGCAGCGCCCATGCCCAGGCGCACCACACCGCCCTGTCTGATCTGCGCGACGCCGGTAGCCAGGCCCGGATCAGCGAGGTGGTCGATCTGCACGGTGCGGTGTGCGCGGACATTGGTGCCGGGGCGGGAGGCATGGCGGTGTGGCTGGCCGGGCAAGTCGGCTTGACCGGGCAGGTGCTGGCGACCGATATCAACCCCGATCGGATCCCTGCCCATCCGCAGCTGCTGGCCATCCGTCACGACATCACGCAAAGCCCGCTGCCTGAACCGCGCCATGATCTGGTCGTCTGCCGGTTTGTCCTCAACCATCTCCCCGAACGGCTCGCGGCGGTGGCCAACATCATCGCCTCGACCCGCCCCGGCGGGGTCATCCTCACCGAGGACTTCCTCCCCAGGGCGCCGCAGCAGTTCGTGGAACAGGCACCCACCGATGAGGACGCACGGGTGCTGCTGCGGTTCGAATCCGCCTACCTGGGGGTGCTGACCAAGCACGGCAACGACCGGCACTGGTCGGTGCGTGCCGGGGAAGTGTTCAAACGCCGGGGCATGATCGACGTTGACGTGCAGGAATCCTCGGGCCTGTGGTATGGCGGCGGCCCCGGGTGTCGGATGCTGCGGGCCGCGATGGCGCAGCTGTTCGACGACCTGGTCGCCGCGGGCGTGAAGACCGATGACCTGCACCGTGTCGGTGAGCTGCTGCAGGACCCGCGGGTCACGGTCAACGGACACGTCGTGGTCAGCGTCCGCGCACGCCGCCCACAGGCGCAGAAATCAGCTAACCAGCCGGGTTAGGAGATTCACGATGACCGTGACGGTGCCGGTTCGACCCGGCCAGGTTATCCAGCTCGCCGGGAAGGACCGCCGATGGGATGACAGGCCATTGCGGATGCAGGTCAGCCGGGTGCGTGAGGACCTGGTGTCGCATCACAACGGTGACCGGGAGCGGTGGCTTGAGGGATTCGAGCTCGACGACCATGGGCATCCGGTGCGGCGGCTGCAGGAACTGGTCGACCTCGACGTGCTCGCACGTGCCCCAGGGCAGGGGTGTCCGGTCGACGAGTGAAAGGGGCGGGGCCCCGTCTCTCTTCGGGAACGGGGACGGGGCCTGCCTCCTCGGCGCGTTGGGGAGAGGGGATCGGATGCGAGGCCAGCTGCCGGATGCCGAGGTCGTGGACCGGTACCGGGGTGGGGAGTCAATTCGCGGCATCGCCGAAGGGCTCGGAGCGTCGTCGTACACAGTGCGCGGTGCGCTGATCGAGGCCGGGGTGCGGTTGCGCCGGGCCGCTGGGCCGCAATCTCGCCGGCTGCCGGCCGCGGCCGCGGTGTTGCAGCGGCCGCTGAGCCAACCCCGGCCGGAGGATGTTGAGCGGGGGGAGCAGCTGAGCGAACGTCACCTCGCGGTTTTGCGCCTGGTCGCTGACGGTGCCACCGACACGAGCATCGCGAACGTCCTGGGCCTGACCCGGGCGGCCGTCGGCACCGATCGACGCAAGATCTACCGGGCCCTGCGGGCTGTCAACGCGGCTCACGCGGTGTCCCTGGCTTACCAGATGGGCATTTTGCCTCACCCTGTGCCTTTGCGCGCCGAGGCGCCCACGCGACCTGACGCTTTGGCAGCGTCACCTCTGCGGACGGGCGTGATGGTGTGACTGCCACCGTGACAGTTCTGAGCGGCGACCACGTGGGCAACGGGCGCACAGCAAACCGAACCACCATGCCCGTGTCGCCCAGCGTAAGACGTGCCGCGAAAACTCCAAACGGGTCACCGCGGCGATCAGGAACACGATCGCGGTGACCCGAGGGAACCAGGAACGGACCCGCAAGCCGGCGACGGCCGCGCGTATGTACGACTACTACCTGGGTGGCATCCACAGCTTTCCCGCCGACCAGGAAGCGGCTGAGGCGGTGATCGCGCGGCTTCCCTGCGTCCCCGCCGTGGCGCAGACCCATCAGGCGTTCCTGACACGCGCGGTCGGCTTCCTCATCCAGGCGGGGGTGCGGCAATTCTTCGACATCGGCGCCGGCCTGCCAGGTCAAGGCAGCGTTCAGCAGCTCACCGCTGCCGCCGCCGACGTCCGCGCTGTGTTTGTCGACATCGACCCGTGCGCCGTGGCCGACACGCTCGAACTCCTTGACGACGCGACGTGGGCGGCGGCCGTCCGCGGGGACCTGCGGACCCCACGATCGATCCTCGACCATCCCAAGGCCCGGCGGCTGCTGGACCTCACCCGACCAGTCGGTGTGCTACTGACCGCCGTGCTCCCATTCGTCCCCGACGACCGTCAGGCGTATGACGCTGTCTCCCAGCTCGTCAGTGCGCTACCTGCCGGCAGCTACGTCGCGATCTCCCATGGTGCGGCCGAGACCTTCCCACCCGACAGCGAGGCGTGCAAGGCCGTCGCCGGGGTCTATCAGCGATACACCACCACCCCGGTCCTCGCCCGCGACCGGGTCAGCGTCGAACGGTTCTTCACCGGCCTCCAACTGGTGGCACCGGGCGTGGTCTGCGCCCACCAGTGGCATCCCGACCCGAGCCGGCCCGTCCCGATGGCGGTCGCCGACGTGCCCGCGCTCAGCGGCCTCTGGGTTGGCGTTGGCAGGTCGCATGCATCCTGACCCGACGGCACCACCGCGGAGGAACGTCGCCCATGCTCGCAAGGACTCAAGATGTGCCGCCGGCGTTGACATCGGGTGGCTCAGCCTCGCCAGACGCGGACCCAGGCAGCTTCGACGCGGCGGCGTCGCAGCAGGTAGCCCGCGAGCTGAGCATGCCTGCTAGTGATCAGGAAGGCTCCTTGGCTCAGCAGCTGTCGTTCGAACGACACCGCTCACTCGCCAGGCATTCGTCGCCACCGGTCGACGGGGTTGTCGGCGGTGAGCCTGGCGATGTAGCGCAAGGCGTCGGGCTCGCAGTCGTACTCCTGCCGCACGCGGCTGCCGTCGGCCCCGCCTTCACGAGCCTCGACCCAGAAGTGCCCACTGACATCGTCCTGGGTCAGGAAAACATCCCTGCGGGCGAGTCGTCCCCATTTGCCGTTCCACCAGTGCTGCCGCCGTCGTTCCACGCCGAGCAGCATCGTACAGGCGTTCTAACTGGTCAAGCGGCTGGCGTCGTGACGTTCCGCGTCCGCCGAATCTGTCGCCGGGCGGGTGGACACCTCGTCGATGCGCAACGTCGGGCTCGCGGGCAGACGCCCTTGACCCGGACGCACGGTTGCGTGCGGGTCAAGGGCGAGCGCGAGACCTCAGCGCTTGGGCCATTGAGGTTGGAAGAATCCAACCAGGGCGATGAGGGTTCCGCAGATGAGGGCCAGGCCGCTAAGGATCGCGAGGCACACGACCGCTTCAATAGCGCCGCGAACGATCGCGATCAGCCCGGCGACGAGGCCGGCGGCGCCGGCAACGGTCACCAGCGAAATCCCGAGGTTGAGGGGCTCGACGCGACCGTCACTCTTGAAGCCAATCCACGACCTGATCTTTCCGACGGAAATTGCGCTTCCGGTGACCATTCCATGCGTCGGTGGGTCGCCCTCCTTCGAATCAGAAGAATTCTCGGAATCGGTCGGCGCCGCATTGTTACTGTTCGTTCTCTTTGGTACGGTCACGACTGCTCCTAAGTTGGTCTTCTCTGGGGCCGTGCTGATGGAGCGCCCGGGGCGGTACCTGCGCCAACAGGTGCCGCCCCTTCTCTTGAGCCGGGCTCACGTGAATCAACCGGAGAGATTAGACCGCTTTGATACTCAGGTTGTCGATGCCGTCCACCTTGATCGACCGAAAATTCTTGATCTGTGGATAACTCGTCACATCCTCGCTACGGTTTGTGACTTCATGTAGTGGATGGATTGCCGGTACCAGCGGAAACTCCATCTGTTCCGTGTCTTGCCTCGCGGAGCGTGATACTCCTGCGGAGACTTGGATCGAAATCCGTCTCGGTAAATGAGACACGCGAAATTCGACACGGTGAAATAACGGACCTAAGGCCCAAATCTCGTGGCGATTGTCGGAATGGCGACTCGCCCTGCATTCTCGCACGTCACCGTTGACGATCGTGTATGTGAGGTGCGGGAACTATATGATCGAGTAGGCCTTCAATGCAACTTGTATTTCAACGCGTGACGGATGGTGTTTCTGAATTCCCTTCGTATTCGGGGATGATCGCGACCGCCGGGAGGTGGCCGGGCAGGCGCGAGAGATCCGGGGTTTGGCTTGTTCGCCGGAAAGCAGCTCGATACCGGTCGGGCATCGGCGTATGGGCCGCTGATGGCCTGGGTGCGGGGCGGCGTGAGTTGCGCGCTGGGGGCGGTTCCAAGTCCGTGGGTCACCCGGGCGCGGTGTTAGCGTCTGTCGGCATAACCGCGACCGGGCTGCGGGCAGCGATGTGTGCTTCCCGGTCGTGGTGAGCAGTGAGGACAACGGCCAGCCTCGAGGGCGTCCGATCAGCCCCGGCATCAAGGGAGATGAGCGTGGTGTGAAGTCCGCCGGTTCGGGCGGCGGGACGATGCCGGGCGGGGAGGCGTCGCAGTCTGCGCGGCGCCGTGCTACGGAAGGGACGAGACCAGCGCCAGCGCGCCGTTCGCCTAGCTTCGCCGAGTGCTTCCGATTCCCGATCGCCACGCCGCGGGCTCGTAGGGACCTTTTCATCGGTGCGACGCTGCTGCTGCTGACCCTCCCCGGCTGGATCCTCAATCTGGGTCACCGGCTCCAGGTGGTGCATTTCGTGTGGAGCGGCCAGGCACCGTACTTCCGCGGCTTCCGCCCGTGGAGGCGCACCTTCCGGCGCGGACTGTTCGCCTTCGCCGCGATCGGGATCTATCTCGCACCGTCGTTCACCTTCGCGGCGCTGGCCTGGTGGGGCTGGCCGAGTATCCCGGCGAAGATCGGTGCGATCGCCGGGGCGTTGCTGTTCGGCGTTGGTGTCTTCGCGCTGCCCGGCGGGATGACGCGCAACGCTGTGGCCGGGGACCCGAGCTATCTGGCTCGGCCCGATCTCGCCCTGCGGGTGGCGCTGGCTGGCGGTCGTAGGTACCTGAAGGCCTGGCTCATCGCCGCGAGCGCGATCGCGTTGTCGTTCCTCGGTCTGGCCGTTGTCGGGATCGGATTTCTGTACACCAGCGTCTGGGCATGGAGCGTGACAGGCTTCGCGTTCACCCTGGCACTGCAGGACGAGCCGGGCACCGCGGGCACCACACGGGCGTAGTCGAAGAGGCGGGGTCGCGGCTCGGTAGCCAGGAGGGGCTGGCTCGTCTGAGCGAGGCCGGCTCCGTGAGCCCGGCGTGCGCGGGTATTCCCGGTGCGCGCCGATGAGTGCCGTCGAAGGGAGTTACCGGCAGCTGGGATCAAGGTCCAGCTTGCATGCGGCATCAGGCGACGTCGGGCCAATGCTGATGGGCAAGCGCCTCCCGGGTGGCCAGCAGCACGACGGCGACCGCGGTGGCGGTGGCTAGGGCGAGGAGTTGACCGGCCACGCTGGCGCCGCTCGAGTGTCGTGCCAAGCCGAGCAGCAGGGTGTCGACGGTGGCGCCGACGGCGTTGGACGCGAGGACGGCCGGGATGACGCCGTGGCGGCGTAGCGGCTGGTATACCAGTAGGTCCGCCACCTCGGACAGGACGAACGCGGCGGTGGAGGCCACCGCGAGGCGGGGACCAGTTGTCGCGGCGCAAGCCAGAGTGCCGGCCGCGATCGCGATCAGTACCGCGGCGCGCCCGACGGTGTCGTGGATCCAGTCGCGGGCCAGGAGGCAGAACCCGGTGCCGTAGGCGCCAGCGGCCGCAGTTAGCCCGAAACCCACGGGGAGGAGTCCGTAGTGGGCGGTCAGCCAGTTCGCGGCGGTGACAGTGGCGGCGAATATCACCGCCGCGGCTAACGCCTGCGCCGCGCGCAATCCACCGCAGAGCAAGCGTCGGATGGCGTGGCTGCGCGTCGGCCGGGCCGCCCAGTGTCGCCCGTCGGCGGTGACATGCGCAGTCGGGTCAGCGCGCACGGCACCTGGTGTCGGCGCGGGGGCGGGGGATTGGTTGGTCATAGCTGCGGGCTCCACTTCAAGGACAGGAACGGTCTGCTGCGTTCTCGGCGGCGTTTGATAAGCGGGGGGATAGTTGCGGCGCTGTGGTTGCTTCGCCG
>JBDZVD010000276.1:0-2308 GCA_040255525.1 Micromonosporaceae bacterium
CATTGCCCGGAGATCAAGCCAACCAGCACCGGCACCACGACGCTCAGCGCCGCGATGGGGGAGACGACGCCCATCGTGCCGCTGGCTAGCGCCTGGTAGAACGTCAGCAGTCCGGTCGCGCCCACCAGCCCGGCCGCGATCGCCCAGGGCAGGTAATGCAACGGTTCCGACCAGGAACCTGCGACGGTGGCCACCGCCGCAACCGCGACGAGCCCCACCGCCTGCGACGCCGCCACCACCACCAGCGCCGGGCGCCGACGACTCGCGGTCCCGCCCGCGAAATCCGCGACGCCCCACAGCAGGCTGGAGACCAGCGCGAGCACGATTCCCATGCTGGAACGGTATCCGGAGCACTGGCGAAACCGGCCGCGTGTCCACTCCTGCCGCGTGGGGAGGGGCTCGGTTGCCGTGCACAGCTCGCCGACGCCCGCCGTGCCGTGAACGGCGTCATACCTGATCGCAGGCATACGGGCCACACGGCCGGCCCGAATCTGGCATAATCGACAAGCCCCGTCCGGTTCACGTTCGCGCAGCTGCGCGTGCGACCCGGCGGATGATCCCGAGAGGAACACCATGAAGACCGGAATTCACCCGGACTACGTCACCACCGAGGTGACCTGCGGCTGTGGGAATCACTTCACCACCCGCTCGACAGTGGCCAGCGGCCAGATCCGCGTCGAGGTCTGCTCGGCGTGCCACCCGTTCTACACCGGCAAGCAGAAGATCCTGGACACCGGCGGCCGTGTGGCGCGGTTCGAGGCGCGGTACGGCAAGCGGTCCCGCTAGCGACGCAGGCGGCGCTCGCGCGGTCAATTCCTGACCCGCGGGCGCCGCTTTGCGTGTGCACGTCATCGCGGGCCAGCAGCGGTCCTCGGGGCAGCAGGCGACGCGGAGCCAAGAGAGGCGGAGATGGCTGAGGGGCATGCCGACCGAGTCGGCGAACTGGTGCGTGAATACCACGAGCTGGAGCGCGAGATGTCGGACCCGGCGTTGCACGCCGATCCGCAGCGGGCGCGACGGGTGGGCCGCCGGTACGCGGAGCTCGCGCCCATCGTGAAGACTGCCGACGAGCTCGCGACCGTCGACGGTGATCTTGCGGCGGCGCGGGAGCTCGCCGCCGAGGACCACGCCTTCGCCGACGAGGCCGAGGCCCTGACCGCGCGCCACGACGCGCTGCAGACCCAGCTCGTCGAACTGCTCGCGCCGCGCGACCCGGACGATGCCAAGGACGTGATCCTGGAGATCAAGGCGGGGGAGGGCGGCGCCGAATCGGCACTGTTCGCCGGGGATCTGCTGCGCATGTACCTGCGCTACGCGGAGAACCGGCATTGGAAGACCGAGGTGCTCGCGGCCGCCGAATCCGACCTGCACGGCTACACGTCGGTGACCGTCGCCATCAAGGCCCCCGGCAACCCGGCGCCCGCCGACGGCGTGTGGGCCCGGCTGAAATGGGAGGGCGGCGTGCACCGGGTGCAGCGGGTGCCGGTGACCGAGTCCCAGGGACGCATCCACACGTCGGCGGCCGGCGTGTTCGTCGCGCCCGAGGCGGAGGACGTGGACGTGACGGTCGACCCGGGCGACCTGCGCATCGACGTGTACCGGTCCTCCGGCCCCGGTGGCCAGTCGGTGAATACCACCGACTCGGCGGTGCGGATCACCCACCTGCCCACCGGCATCGTCGTGTCGTGCCAGAACGAGAAGTCCCAAATCCAGAACCGGGAACAGGCCATGCGCATCCTGCGCTCGCGGCTGTTGGTCGCCGCCCGCGAGGCCGCCGACGCGGCCGCCGCGGACGCCCGCCGCTCCCAGGTCCGCACCGTCGACCGCTCCGAGCGGGTGCGCACCTACAACTTCCCGGAGAACCGCATCGCCGACCACCGGGTCGGCTACAAGGCCTACAACCTGGACCAGGTACTGGACGGTGACTTGGACGCGGTGCTGGATGCGCTGGCCGCCGCGGACCGGGCTGCCCGGCTCGCCGGGGACGGCGCCGACGCGCTGGCCAGGAGGTGACGGGAATGACGCAGCCCCCGGGTCGGTCACCCGCCACCACAGGTGGGCGCCAGTCGCTGCGTGTCGCGGTGATGGCGGCCACCGAGGAGCTGACCCAGGCCGGCGTCCCGTCACCGAAGGTCGACGCCGAGGAACTCGCTGCACATCTGCTCGGAGTCTCACGGACCCGGCTGGGCCTGCACCCGCTGCTCGATGCCGAGCAGTTCGCGGCGTTCCGCGACCTTGTCGAGCGACGCAAGCAGCGGGTGCCGCTGCAGTACCTGACTGGCGTCGCGGCACTCGGCCCGGTCACCGT
>JBDZVD010000162.1:0-12283 GCA_040255525.1 Micromonosporaceae bacterium
GGGGTGGCGCTGGCCGAGGGCGGCGCCTGGACGGGCCTGGGCTCCGGACCCGAGGCCGGGTCCGGAGCCGGCCGCAGCGCGGCCGGTGGCGCGGAGCCGGCGGCAGACCAGCCCCCGGCGAAGACGGCGGACCGTGCCTCGGCGAAGACGGCGGACCGTGCCTCGGCGAAGGCAGCGAACCAGCCCCCGCCGAAGACCGATCCGCCGCCGCTGCCCGAGCCGGCGCCGGCCCGGACGATGCGCGAGATCTTCCGGCTCGCCGCGAACGATCCCCGGTTCGGACTCGCCGCGGTGGCGCTCTACATGGTCATGGCCGTGGTCGGGCTCGACGGGTCCGTGCTGCCCTGGCTGTGGGCGAAGGTGGTCGGCGGCGACCCGTTCTGGCCCGCCGCCGGCATCGTGGCCGCGCTGCTGGTGGCCGCTCCGATGCCGTACCTGACCGGCCGGTGGTTTCCCGAGTGGTGGGTGCGGCAGATGCTGGGCATCAGCCTCCGGCTGGTCCACGGGCAGACCGGTCCGCGACGGGTCAGTGGGCACACGCCCGCCGAGGTGGTCGCCCAGGGCGGCGACACCGAACGGGTCGTGATCCTCGCCGACAACCTCATCGACCAGTTCGTCTCGGTGTTCGTCATCGTGGGGATGACGCTCATCTCCGGCACCATCGTGCCCGCGCTGTTCTTCGCCGGCACGATGGTGGTCTCCGGGCTGGCGGCCACCCTGTTCGGGCCGCTGCTGGAGCGTGCCGCACGCCGGACCGTCGCGGCACGGGCCGCGTTCGTCACCGCGCTGGTGTCGACCCTGTCGGCGGCCCGCACGGTCAAGCTGGCCGGCGCGACCGAACCGGTGCTCGCGCACGTGGCCCGGCTCGACGAGGTGCGCAGCGACCGGCAGCGACGGGAGATCAGGGTCCAGGTCTGGGCCCGCTCGACGCCGTCGCTGGCCAGCGGCCTGCTGCCGGTGGCCGCCTGGGCGCTGTACCTGACCGGTGGGCTGTCGGCCGGCGCGACACTGGTCGCGGTGTCCACCCTGGGCGCCGCGCGATGGTTCGCGTGGACCACCGCCTCGCTGGTCTCTGCGCTGCCCTCGGCGCGGGTCTGGACCCGGCGGACCGTGGCCATGACCGGGGTGAGCGCCTACTCGGCACCGGTACCGGGAGTGGACCTGTCGGCCGGCACCGCACCGGTACCGCCGGTGGCGCCCCGGCACCCGCTGCGCAGGCTGGAGCTGGTCGGGTTCAGCGCCGTCCACGAGGACGGGACGGTGGCCGCCCGGGACATCGACCTGACCGTCGAGCGCGGGCAGCTGGTGCTCGTGGTCGGCCCGGTCGGCTCGGGCAAGTCGTCGCTGCTGCGCGCCCTGGCCGGCATCGTGCACCACACCGGTGCGCTGCGCTGGAACGGGCAGCCGATCACCGAGCCGGAGGCGTTCCTGCGGCCCAACCAGGTCGGGTACGTGGCGCAGCTGCCCCGGGTGCTGTCCGGCACGATCGCGGAGAACATCCAGCTCGGGCACGAGGTGGACGCGGCCGGCGCGGTGACCACCGCGCAGCTCGACCACGACCTGGCGGCGACCGGGGGCGGGCTCGGGCTGCTGATCGGGCACAAGGGCACCCGGCTGTCCGGCGGCCAGCTCCAGCGGCTCGCGCTGGCCCGGGCGCTGGCGCCCCGCACGGAGCTGCTGATCGCCGACGATGTGTCCTCGGCCTTGGACGTGACGACCGAGCTGGAGCTGTGGCGCGCGCTGCGCGCGTGCGGAGTGACGGTGATCGGTTCGACGTCGAAGCGGGCGGCGCTGGCCCAGGCGGACCAGGTGGTGGCGTTGCTGGACGGGCGGGTGGTGGCCCGCGGCACCTGGCACGAGCTGGAGGACCGCTGGGGCCACCTGGCCGGGTGAGCGCCGGCCCGCCGGCGTTCGGCGCGGCGGACCCGGCGGGCCGTGGCGCGCCGGCGAGGTGACGGTTCCGGCGATACCACGGCAACCGGCGCATGACCCGCCCGTCGCGCAACGGGCGGCGATCGGGTGGCCAGAATCGGGCAGATCCGGCGACCGGTACTCCCCGTCCCGGCCGGGCCGCCCCGTGATCGGTCGAGGGCCCGGGGGCCGACCGGGTACGCCGCGCCCTCGACCGGCGTCGTACAGCGTTCCTCTGGCCCGGTGCCGCCCGGGTGGCCGCGACGTAGACAGGAGGTATGCATGTTCGAGGCTGGTTCCGTACGCGCCGGCGGGGCGGGCAGACGACCGACGCGCCGGCCGAACGATGCGAGCTGTGCGGAGCGGGCGTGGCCGATGAGCGGGTGTGCGGCCTGGTGGCGGACGCCACGGTGGTACGGCCGAACGAGCCGGCCCTCAACGGGTGGCGGCTGCTGACCGCGTGCGGCCACGACCACCTGCTGGAGCTGACCGCCCGTTACCAGGACGCGAACCCGGCGACCGCCACCGCGCCGGCAACCGGCACCGCCCCGGTCACGGCCGGCGCGCGCGACGCCTGAGCGGAAGCGGACGGCGGCACCTCCCGGTACGCCGGCTCCGGTACCGCCGGCACGGGCCCGGGCGGCTGGGGGCTGCGGGGACGGGCCGCCGCCCGCGTGATGCGATGGAGCGTGTGGAGCTGCGGGAGATGGCGGTGTGGCCGGCAAGCTCACACCGCCGCGGCCTCGGGCAGCTGATCCTGGCCTGGAGAACCACGGACGTGTACCGTGACCCCGCTTCCGAACGGGTCAGGAGTGCACCAGCAGCGCCACCGGGTACCGGGCCAGCACGTCGGCCACCCGCGGCGCCGCGGGGAACAGCGCACCGGTCAGCGCGTCCGTCCAGCGGCCGGCGCGCAGCGGCAGGACGGTGTCGCCCCAGCCGCCACGCCTGCCCAGCCGCACCGGCAGCCGGGTGGCCACCGCGACCACGCCGCCCCGGTCGAACCCGACCAGGTGCCCGGCCGCCGGTCCCCGCGCGACCACTGGCGCGTACCCGGCGAAGCGCTGCGGCTGGTCCCGGCGCAGGCGCAGGACCCGGCTGACCACCAGCAGCTTCGCGGCCCCGGTCGCGTCGACCGGGGGCAGCCACCCGCCGTCGACGCGGGCCAGCAGCGCCCGCCGGGCGGCGAAGTCGACCGGCCGCCGGTTGTCCGGATCGACCAGCGAGTTGTCCCACAGCTCGGTGCCCTGGTAGGTGTCCGCCACGCCCGGCATCGCCAGCTGCAGCAGCTTCTGGCCCAGGGAGTTGGACCAGCCGTACGGGGTGACGCGGGCGACGAACGCGTCGATGTCGGCGCGCAGCGCCCGGTCGTCGTACGCCGCGTCGACAGCCGCCATCAGGCCAGCCTCGAACCGGGTGTCGGGCTGCTCCCAGGACGTGCGCGTCGATGCCTCCCGGGCGGCCTTCCGCAGGTACGCCCGCAGCCGCTCGCGCTCGATCGGCCAGGCCCCGGCGACCGTCTGCCACAGCAGGCGGGCCACCGCCTGGTCGTCCACCGGCGCCGCCGTGCTCCACCGCGCCTGGGCCAGCAGCCACTCCTCGGGTACCTCGGCGAGCACCGCCATCCGCGCCCGGACGTCCTCGGAGCGCTTCGTGTCGTGCGTGGACAGCGTGGTCATCGCGCTCGGCCAGCGCCGGTGCCGGGCGAGGGCGGCGGCGTGGAACTCCTCGACGCCGACGGCGAACCGGTCCGGCGCGCCACCCACCTCGTTGCGGGCCACGAAGCGGGTCCACCGGTACATCGCGGTGTCCTCCACGCCCTTGGCCAGCACCGCGCCGGTGAACTGCTGGAACCGGACCGCCAGCTCGTCGGCCGGGTCACGCAGCCGGGGTGCCAGTACGGTGAGCACGCTGCCCAGGTCCGGCCGGCCGCGGTACGCCTCCCGCAGCGCCCAGTCCAGCGGCGCGGCGTCGGGCAGGTAGCAGCGGTACACCGGGAAGCAGGAGGCCAGCTCCGCCAGCGCGCCGGCCGCCGCCGGCAGGTCGGGGACCAGCCGCGCGAGCCGGGACAGCTCCGCCGCCAGCAGCGTGGTCGCCACCTCGTACCTGGCCTGCCGGGACACCTGGAGCCAGCCGCGGTCCGGCGCGAGGGCGGACAGCGACGGCTCACCGGCCGGGTCGACGAACACCCCGCACACGTCGTTGCAGACCTCGTACCCGGTGGTCCCCGCGACCGGCCAGTCGGGCAGTTGCTCCCCGCGCTCCAGGATCTTCTCCACCACCAGCCAGGCGGCCGGCGCCGCCGCGCGCAGCCGGCGCAGGTAGCCGGTGGGGTCGGCCAGCCCATCCGGGTGGTCGACCCGGATCCCGTCCACCCACCCCCGCTCACACCAGCGCAGCACCTCGGCGTGGGTGGCGTCGAACACCGCCGGGTCCTCCACCCGCAGCGCCGCGAGCGTCGAGACCGCGAAGAACCGCCGGTAGTTGACCTCGGCATTCCCCCGGCGCCACGAGATCAGCTGGTAGTGCTGGGCGTCGTGCACCCGGCGCGGGTTGGACCCCTCGGTACCGGGCGCCACCGGGTAGCGCAGGCCCTCGTAGCGCAGCTCGCCGTCGACCAGCTTCAGGGCGTCCAGCGGCTCCGGCTCGTCGCCGAGCACCGGCAGCCGAAGCCGCCCGCGCGACCAGTCGATGTCGAACCAGCCGGCGTACGGCGACTCGCGCCCCTCGCGCAGCACGCTCCACCAGGCCGGGTTCGCGTCCGGTACGGCCACTCCGGCGTGGTTGGGCACGATGTCCAGGACCAGGCCCATGCCGGCGCTCCGCAACCGGTCGACCAGCGCCTCCAGCGCCTGCGGGCCACCCAGCTCCGGGTTGACCCGGCTGTGGTCCACCACGTCGTACCCGTGGCTGGAACCCGGAGCCGCGGCCAGCAGCGGGGCGCTGTACACGTGGGTGACCCCGAGCCCGGCGAGGTAGTCCACGATCTCGGCGGTGGCCGCCAGGTCGAAGTCGGGGCGGATCTGCACCCGGTAGGTGCTGGACGGCACCATCAGAGCAACCGCCCGAGGACCATCAGCGACCGCTCCATCACCGGGACCCGGCCGCCGGCCTGCACCACCTCGGGTTCGGCCGCCGGTACCGGCTCCACGGTGTCGATCAGCACCTGCCACTTGTCGCCGTAGTCCTGCCCGGGCACCACGAAGTCCAGCCCGATCTCCGAGGCGTTGAAGAAGACCAGGAACGAGTCGTCGGTGTACCGCTCGCCCCGGGAGCCGCGCTCGTTGATCCCGTCGCCGTTGAGGAACAGCGCCACCGACCGGCCGAAGTCGGTCTCCCAGTCGTCGTCGGTCATCTGTCTCCCGTCGAACGTGAACCACTCGAGGTCCGGGATCGGCGCGCCGGCCTGCCGCCGCACCGGCCGCCCGGTGTAGAAGTGCCGGCGGTGGAACACCCGGTGCGCCCGGCGGAACCCGATCAGCCGCCGGGTGAACTCCAGCATCCGCTCGTCGACGCCCTCCCAGTCCACCCAGGTCAACGAGTTGTCCTGGCAGTAGGCATTGTTGTTGCCGTGCTGAGTTCGGCCCAGCTCGTCCCCATGGCTGATCATCGGTACGCCCTGGGACAGCAGGAGCGTGGCCATGAGGTTGCGTCGCTGCCGGGCCCGCAGCGCGAGGATGTCCGGGTCGTCGGTCGTACCCTCCACGCCGCAGTTCCAGGACCGGTTGTGGCCGTCCCCGTCCCGGTTGTCCTCGCCGTTGGCCTCGTTGTGCTTCTCGTTGTACGAGACCAGGTCGGAAAGCGTGAACCCGTCGTGGGCGGTGACGAAGTTGACGCTGGACACCGGCTTGCGCCCGTCGTCCTGGTACAGGTCGGCGGAGCCGCAGATCCGGCTCGCGAACTCGGCCAGCGTGGCCGGCTCGCCCCGCCACAGGTCCCGGGTCGTGTCCCGGTACTTGCCGTTCCACTCCATCCACAGCGGCGGGAAGTTGCCCACCTGGTACCCGCCCGGGCCGATGTCCCACGGTTCGGCGATCAGCTTCACCGTGCTGACCACCGGGTCCTGCTGCACCACCTCGAAGAACGTCGCCAGCCGGTCGACTTCGTAGAAGTCCCGGGCCAGCGACGCGGCCAGGTCGAACCGGAACCCGTCGACGTGCATCTCCGTGATCCAGTACCGCAGCGAATCCATGATCAGTTGGAGGCTCTGCGGGCTGCCGGCGTTGAGGCTGTTGCCGCACCCGGTCGTGTCCACGTACAGCGCCGGGTTGTCCTCGCGCAGCCGGTAGTACTGGCGGTTGTCGATGCCCCGCAGCGACAGGGTCGGCCCGAGGTCGCTGCCCTCCGCGGTGTGGTTGTAGACCACGTCGAGGATCACCTCGATGCCCGCGTCGTGCAGCGCCTTGACCATGCCGCGGAACTCCTGCACCTGCTGGCCGAGCCGGCCCATCGACGCGTACGCCTGGTGCGGGGCGAAGTACCCGACGGTGTTGTACCCCCAGTAGTTGGCCAGCCCCTCGCGGACCAGCCGGTCGTCGTGCACGAACTGGTGCACCGGCATCAGTTCCACGGCGGTGATCCCGAGCCCGGTCAGGTAATCGATCATCACCGGGTGGGCCAGGCCGGCGTACGTGCCGCGCAGATCCTCGGGAATGCCGGGGTGGCGCATGGTCAGGCCCTTGACGTGGGCCTCGTAGATGACGGTGTGGTGGTACGGCACCCGGGGCGGCCGGTCGCTGCCCCAGTCGAAGTACGGGTTCGTCACCACCGACCGGGGCATGAACGGCGCCGAGTCGAGGGGCGACATCCGCTCCGGCGCGTCCAGGTCGTACCCGTACAGCGCCGGGTCCCAGCGCAGCTGCCCGTCGATCGCCTTCGCGTACGGGTCCAGCAGCAGCTTGTGCGGGTTGCACCGCAGCCCGCGTCCCGGGTCGTAGGGTCCGTGCACCCGGAACCCGTAACGCGCCCCCGGGCCGACGCCGGGCGCGAACCCGTGCCAGACGAACGCGTCCACCTCGGTCAGCGCCAGCCGGTCCTCGTTGTCCGCCTCGTCGAACAGGCACAGCTCGACGCCGTCGGCGAGCTCCGAGAAGATCGCGAAATTCGTGCCGGTACCGTCGTAGGTCGCGCCCATCGGGTAACGCTCACCCGGCCACAGCTGCATCGTCACTCCCACCCGTCGGGGCCGTAAACGCCGCTGCCGTGCCACGTCGAGCGCGAGCGGGCGCCGGGGACACGACAGCAGGCGGCCGGCCTGCCGTGCCGGCGCCCGCTACAGCATGTACCCGCGAGTGGATCAGACCAATCCGGGCGACCGGTCAGGCCCGGCGCATGTGCGCCGGGCGGCGACCCGGACCGGTCGCGGCCGCGAGGCGACCCGCGGACCTACCCGCGGGTGTCGTTCGGGTCCTGCCCGGCCAGCCCGGACGGCACCGCCTCGTCGACGGCCCGTTCCGGGCCGCCGCGCAACTGGTCGGCATGGGTCAGATCGGAGTGCTCCTCGGCGAAGTCCTGACCGTCCAGTTCGTCCTCGTCCGATCGGGGCAGCCGGCGCCCCTCGGGGCCGGTCGGTTCGGTGCGCATCGGTGACCACGTCCTTCGTACGGATGTACCAGGCGGTGCTATCGGCTACGCTGCGGAGCCCGGAAGCTGTGCCGCCGGGCCCACCGCTCCAGCCGGCCCGGATGGGCGCGCGACCAGACCACCGTCGCGAGGAACGCCAGCACCGCGAGCGACCACATCAGCAACACCAGGGCGATCGTGATCGTCGATGTTTCGTTGGGCATGATCCGCCTCCCCTGCACAATCGCGTGGCTCGTCCGGTACCCACCCGGTCGAGGGACCAATCTCTTCACCCGACCCCCGATCTGGGTGTTTTGGCCGTCTCCAGTGCGGGTATGGCGGGCTTCGCGGCGCCGCCCGGTACGACCGGCTGGCGCCGAACCAGATCCGTCGGGGGCACACGAAAGGTCGCGGTGGGGTCCGTGCGAACTAAGAGTCAGAACCAGAGAACCGGTCGGGCGGGCACGGCAACCGCTGAGCGGGGCGTACGCAGCGAGGAGGAGACCGAGCAGATCCGGTCGCTGCTCCAGGAGCGGTACGACGAGCTGTGCGCCGAGTACGACGAGGCGACCACCGCGGTGGAGGCCATGCGCCGGGAGCAGAACACCGACCGGGCCGGGGACGACGAGATCGACAGCGGCACCAAGGCTTCGGAGCGGGAACGCGCGCTGTCCCTGATCCACAGCATCGGTGAACGCCGCCGCCAGGTCGAGTACGCCCTGATGCGGCTGCGTGACGGCGGGTACGGCTGGTGCGAGCGGTGCGGCTCGCCGATCGCGGTGGAGCGGCTGGCCGTGTTCCCCTCGGCCACGTCCTGCGTGTCCTGCCAGCAACTCGCGGAGCGCCGTGTCGCCTGAGCGCAGCCGGAGCCGGTGTGCGGCGGAGGCGAGCACAGGCTCCAGGTCACACGCCTGAGCGCAGCCGGAGCCGGGTTGTGGCGCAGGCGAGCACAGGCTCCAGGTCACACGCCTGAGCGCAGCCGGAGCCGGGTTGTGGCGCAGGCGAGCACGGGCGGGGTGTCCTTGTGGGGCGGTACGGTCCGCCGTGCGAGGACACCCCCGCCGTCCGGTTCAGCGCACGGTCAGCGTCACGTCGATGTTGCCGCGGGTCGCGTTGGAGTACGGGCACACCTGGTGCGCCTGCTCGGCCAGCCGCCGCGCCAGGTCAGGCTCGACGCCGGGCAGGTGGACCAGCAGTTCGGCGGTCAGCGCGAAGCCCCCGGAGCCGTTCGGGCCGATGCCGACCCGAGCGGTCACCTCGGAGCCCTCGACATCCGCGCTCTGCCGGCGCGCGACCAGTCGCAGCGCCGAGTGGAAACAGGCCGCGAACCCGGCGGCGAACAGTTGCTCCGGGTTGTTCCCGCCGCCCGGGCCGCCCATCTCGACCGGTATGGCGAGGTCGGCCTCGAACAGCCCGTCGCTGGTCGCGACCTTGCCGTTGCGGCCGTCGCCGGTGGAGTTGGCCTCCGCTGTGTACAGCACCTTCATGGTGATCGCCTTTCGGTGCGACCGGCCTGGGTCGCCGGACGCCGTCAGGCGCGCCGACCCGGACCGCTCGGGGACTGGTCCGGGTCACTGCGCGGCATCAGGCGCGCCGGGCCGAACCGGTCGTTTGGGGTGATTGGATCGCCGCGGTCAGCGCGACCAGCCGGTCACGCAGCTGCCCGGCCTCGGCTTCGCCGAGCCCGGTGACCTGCCCGAGGGTGGCCGGCACCGATTCGACGCGGTCGCGCAGCGCGCTGCCCGCCCCGGTGAGGCTCACCAGCACGGACCGCTCGTCCTCCGGGCGCCTCACCCGGCGCACGAGACCGGCGGATTCCATCCGCTTCAGCAGCGGGGACAGCGTGCCGGAGTCGAGCATCAGCTCGTCGCCCAGCGCCTTGACCGTCGTGTCGCCGCGCTCCCAGAGCACCAGCAGGACGAGGTACTGCGGGTAGGTCAGGCCGAGCGAGTCGAGGATCGGCCGGTACAGGTTGATCGTGGCGCGGGAGGCCGCGTAGAGCGCGAAGCACAGTTGCCGGCTCAGCCGCAGGTCGGTTCCCATGGGCATAAGACTAGGGCGCAATTTGATCGTGTGCAATCTTTTTTGATCGGATGGCCGTCGGTGGTTGACGTCACCCCAGAGGGGAACCCGGGGCCCATGGACGTGGTCGGCAGGCTGCTCGGCCCGATCGACCGGGCCCAGCAGCGCTGGGGTTGGGCCGGCTACCCGTACGCGGTGGTCAAGAAGTACCAGGAGGACAGCGGCGCCAACCTCGCCGCGCTGCTGACCTACTACGCCTTCCTGTCGGTGTTCCCGCTGCTGCTGGTGCTCACCTCGCTGCTCGGCTACGCGCTGCGCAGCGACCCCGGGCTCCAGCGGAAACTGCTGCACTCGGCGCTGGTCGAGTTTCCGGTGGTCGGGCAGCAGTTGCGGGCCAACGGGCTGCGTGGCCACTGGTACGTGCTGGCGGTCGGCGTCCTGCTCAGCCTGTGGGGCGCGCGGGGGGTCGCCATCGCCATCCAGAACGCGATGAACACCGTGTGGAACGTGCCGTACGCGCAGCGGCCCAACTTCATCACCGCGTCCATCCGGGGCGTTCCGCTGCTGCTCTCGGTGGGTGCCGCCGTGCTGATCACCGGCCTGCTCTCCGGCATCGGAAGCGCCACCAGCTCCATCGGGCTGTTCGTGCGCAGCCTGGCGTTCCTCGCCTCGGCAGTGATCAACGTCGGGATCTTCGTGCTCGCGTTCCGGCTGGCCACCGCCCGCGACGTACCGCTGCGGGACTTCGCCCGGTCGGCCGTCATGTCGGCGCTGCTCTGGCAGGGCCTGCTCGCGCTGGGCAGCCTGCTCGTCGCCCACCAGGTCCGCCACGCCCAGGAGCTGTACAGCACGTTCGGCGTCGTCATCGGCCTGCTGGCCTGGCTGCACCTGCAGGCGCAGGTGACCCTGCTCGCGGTCGAGTCGGACGTGGTGCGGACCCGGGGGCTGTGGCCGCGCAGCGTGGTACCGCCGCCGCTGACCCGGGCCGACCGCGAGTGCCTGCGCGCGTACGCCTGGCAGACCCGGCGCCGCCCCAAGGACGAGCAGGACGTCAGCGTGCGGTTCGGCGAATCCGGCCGGCGCGACCTCCCGCCGATGGACCCGTCGCGGTGACCGGCTCTGTCCCCGCCGGCCGGCCCGGCCCGCCGCGGCAGCTCCGGTCGGCGGCGGTCAGCCGCGCAGCGCCGCCAGAATCGGTGCCGCCTTCGCGGCCGCCTCGTCGACCTCGGCCTCCGGGTCGCTGCCCCAGGTGATCCCGCCGCCGGCCCAGACGTGCGCCCGCCGCCCGTCCACCGCCACCGTGCGGATGGTCAGCCCCAGGTCCAGGCTGCCGGGGGCGATCCAGCCCAGCGCGCCCATGCTGGCGCCCCGGCCGACCGGTTCCACCGCCGCGATCTCGGCCAGGGCGGCCCGCTTCGGCGCGCCGGTGACCGAACCCCCGGGGCACACCGCCCGCAGCAGGTCGGCCAGCCCGGCCCCGGGCGCCAGCGCGGCCGAGACGGTCGAGGTCGCCTGCCACAGGTCGCACCACCGGCGTACCTCGTACAGCCGGTCGACCCGCACCGACCCGGTACGGGCCACCCGCGACAGGTCGTTGCGCGCCAGGTCCACGATCATCACGTGCTCGGCCCGCTCCTTGTCCGAGGCCAGCAACTCCTCCCGCCCGGCAGCGGTCGCCGGCCGGGTGCCCTTGATCGGGCAGGTGCTCACCCGGCCGCCGGCAACGCGCACCAGAGTCTCCGGGGACGCGGAGGCGATCGCCCAGCCCCGGCCGCGCAGCACGCCACCGTACCGGGCCCCGGGCAGTGCGGCGACCCGGCGCAGCGCCGGCCGCGGATCGCCCCGGTACGCGGCGCTCGCGTGCCCGACGACGTTGACCTGGTACACGTCGCCGCGGCCGATCGCCTCGCGTACCCGCCGCACCGCCGCCGCGTGCCGCTGCCTGGTCCAGCTGCGCCGCCAGGGCCCGAGCCGCCAACCTGCGGCCGGTGCCGCGCCCGGCGCGCGGGCCGGTACCCGATCGTGGCCGTACCCCACGGCGACCAGGTCCGGCAGTCCCTCGGCCGGACCGGCCGCCCCCGGATCGGCACCGATCATGACGGCCGAGGCCGCGGCGGACACGAACACCGCCGCGCCGCAGAGGTCACCGTCCCGGCACGCGGCGCCACCCGCACGCCGGGACTGCCCGGCGAGATCCGCGGCGGGCAGCCCCAGATCGTCGAGGAATGCGCACAGTAACCGCGCCGGGTCGCCCGGGTCGCCGATCCGCCACTCCAGCCGCCAACGCTCCCGGAGGGCGCCCAGGCAGGCAGACGGCGCGCCGGGCGCTTTATCGGACAGCGCGTCCGGCGCGTCTGGTACGACCGGGTCAAGGATCGTCATCCGAAGGGTTGATTCTTCCCGTGAGGTGCCATTACCTGCTCGAAACGGCGTCGTTCGGAAGGGTAGCGTGCGTCACTGGTCATGTGAGGACCGCCACAACTCCCCCACAATCACCCCGCCTCCACCACCGAGCTGTACCGTCCGGAGCCCCCTGATGTGCCAGCACCAACCACCCTGTCCGCCAGCCGACGCGATCGACCGGGACGCGTCCCGGGTCGTCGCCTCGTTCCCCGAACAGGGCTGGAGCCTCCTGTGCAACGGCGTGATCCTCTTCGAGGACACCGGTGAGCTGCTTCCCGACGGGAGCAGCGTGGCTCCGCACCGCGGCCCCGCACCACACACGCTCTGTCACGCCTGACCATCGCAAGAGGTGGTTGTCAAGCGCGGTTTCGTTGACGGGTTGTTG
>JBDZVD010000163.1:0-12246 GCA_040255525.1 Micromonosporaceae bacterium
GTCCAGATGATCCTGGCTGACGTTCAGTATCGTCGCCGCGTCCGCTGCCAGCGACCATGCAGGTCAGTCTGTACCGGTCGGGCTAGAGTTCGTGCCAGACTGGCGACACGGCGTGGATCTTGCGGCAGAGCTTTGGCGAGGGGACATGCAACGGCGGACCATACTGCGGGGGATCGGGTTCGGCGCATCCGCGTTCCTTGCGCCTGCGATGCGCTGGTTAACGTCGCCATTCGATGAGCATCCATTCAATGAAGGCGAGCGACTGGTAGGCGAACCGGACATTGAAATGGTACGGCGCATCACCGGCGCGTACCGGACCTTAGATAACCAGTACGGTGGCGGCCACGTGCGCGAAAACCTAGCGCGATTCCTCCATTCAGAGGTGACTCCGCTGTTGCGTGGCCGCTACGACACCCGCGTGGGGAAGACGCTTCTATCCGCAGCCGCTGAGACAACTCAATTAGCGGGATGGGCCACCTACGACTCGGGTTTGCACGGGCTCGCTCAACGCTACATGGTTCAAGCATTGAGGCTCGCTGCTGCCGCTGGTGACCTTGCCCTAGGCTCTGAGATCCTCGCAGCAATGAGCCACCAGTCCGCTTACATGCGTGCCCATGCTGAGGCGATCGATTTAGCACGCGCAGCCGGCCGTGCGGCCGCGGATGCAGGGGTGGCGGCTATACAGGCAGAGTCGGCCGTTCTTGAAGCTCAAGGCCATGCTGTCGGCGGGGATGAGGCGGCGTGCGCTGCAGCACTGAATCGGGCTGAGCGCGAATTTGATCGCGCTGATCGAGCAGGCGACCCCCAATGGATTGGCTATTTCGACGAGGCATACCTGGCGGCGAAGTTTGGGCATTGCTTTACGGCGCTCGGTCGGGGTGACCTCGCGCAACGATTCGCTGCGCGGTCGTTGGAAATGGATGGCCGGCAGTACGCTCGCGGTCGGCAATTCAATCTAGCCTTACTCGGTGTAGCGCACCTTCAAGCGGGCGATCCGGAGCAGGCAAGCGTCATTGCTTTACAAGCGGTGGAGGCATCGGAAGGACTCAGTTCGGCGCGGGCACAAGACTATTTGGCGGATCTCGCCGACCGTCTCGCTCCTTACGCTGGCCTGACTGCGGTTCAGACTTTCAGAGAGCGGGCAACAGCGCGAGTTCATCCGCTAGAGCTTTCCGGTCGCCTTCGCAAGGAGAACCGCGAATAGGCCCGCGACCGAAGCCGCACCAACGATCTCCCCATCTTCGATACGCTGCTGGATCTCCGAGAGTGGAATCCATCCTATGCGCTCAGCTTCGTTAATGTCCGGCACGGTACCGGTCCGGTCTGCACCTCGGGCCAGGTAGACGATATTGAGTTGATCGATCGTTCCAACCATGGGTTGGAGCGTAACGATCTTCTCGATGTTGCGAGGCCTCCAACCTGTTTCTTCCTCTACCTCGCGCATCGCGCAGACTCCGGGATCTTCGTCGGGGTCGAGATAGCCACCGGGCAATTCCCACACCCACTGACCGAGGATAAAGCGATGGCGCCACATCATCAGTACACGTTCTGCGTCGTCTAGAACTACCACTATCGCGGCAGAGGGCACACGCAAGACGTACTGCTCGAAACGCACGCCGTCTGGAAGCTCTACATCCGCAATACTCAGTACTGCACGTCTCGTGTCATCGATGATTCGCTCGCCGTGGATAGTCCACTCGCTTGCTCGACGCGCCTCGGTGGTCACCTCAGCCACCCTAGCCGACCGGCAGACGTACGCCAGCGAGTGTCTGTCGTCGGCTGACATCGGCTGACATCTGTTCGCTATACCTCACGCTACGCAACGCCCAAGCTACTGATCAACGGCACGGGATGCCCCGAGGCGGAAGGGGCGGAGGGATGCATCGAGTGGACGATACGCGTGCTTGGCCTCGGCGCCTGCGCCTGGCCGATGACTTCTGGTTTGTCGCGCACGATGATGCCAGCGGGAGTCCCCGGCTCGGATCCGTGGCTTTGGGCCTCGGTCTGGCGGGCGGGTTGCTCGGTGAGCTGGTTCTGTTCCGCTCCGTCGCGGTGAGTTCTGGGCGGGTCCTTCTGTTGAACGCGAGACCGCTGCCTGATCCCGACAGCCAGGCGATCATGCAGCAGATGTTCGCGGAACCTGAGCATGATGTGCGGACGTGGCTGTCGTACCTGAGCCGTGGTGCGGACGAGATGGTGGCGGCGCGGCTGGTGCGGGCGGGTCTGGTAACTCGGGAGGCGCAGCGCCGGCTATTCACGACCACAGTGGCGCATCGGCCGCTGGACATGTCGTTCGCGTTCTGGCGGTCGGTCCGCCTGAAACAGGTGCTTGCCGGGGGAAGGGAGCGGCCGGAGTGGCAGGACATCGTCCTGGCGGGGCTGGTCTACTCGACGGGCTTGTTCCGAGCGGTGCTGCTGGAGGATTTCGCGGCCGGTGACGCCTATCTGCGCAGGTGTCTTGAGCGCATGGACCCGTCCTTGCGGGAGATCATCGCGCAGGTAGCGACGCTCGTGGGTGATTCGGTTCTGGCCGTACGCGGCTAGCCACTGTCCTCTTCAGACGATCCACGCCCGTATTCCTTCAACCAATTTTCGGGAGTGTTCAGTCATGTCTTTGTCTCCGCCAGGTATCCGGTCGAGTGTGGTCGCGACGGCCCTGGCCAGCGACCGGCTCGGTGTGCGGCACATCATCTTCTTCGTGATCACGGCGGCGGCGCCGTTGACCGTGATCGCCGGCGTGGTGTCCACCGGTTGGGCGGTCACCGGCATCGAAGGCATCCCCCTGGCGTTCCTCTTGGTCGCGGTGGTCCTGGCGCTGTTCTGCGTCGGCTACGTCGCGGTGGCCCGCCGCGTCCGGAACAGCGGAGCCTTCTACTCCTACGTGGCCCGAGGCTTGGGCAAGCCGCTCGGCGTCGGGGCGTCGTTCGTGGGGGTAGCCGCCTACGGGATGATGCAGATCGCCACCTACGGGGCGCTCGGTTCGGCCACCGCCGCCCTCGTCCAGGAGAAGACCGGGGTGTCGCTGCCCTGGTGGGCGATTGCCCTGGTCGCCTGGGTGTTCGTCGCTGTCATGGGCGTCAACCGCGTTGAGTTGAACGGCCGGGTGTTAGCGGTTGCGCTGATCGCCGAGGTTGTTCTGGTCGTGGTGTACGACCTGGTCGACCTGGCGCACCCGTTCCATGGGCATCTGAGCGTGGCCACGCTGTCTCCGCACAGCCTTGCTGGCGGCGGCCTTGGAGTCGCCCTGGCTATCGCGGTGACCGGGTTCATCGGCTTCGAGGCCGCCGCCGTGTTCAGTGAGGAGTCCCGCGACTCCGACCGTACCGTTCCCGTGGCCACCTACCTGTCGCTGGCGTTCATGGTCGTGCTCTACATGGGCTCGGCGTGGGCGATGTCCGTGGCCATCGGCCCGGCCAACCTGCACCACGCCGCGCAGCAACAGGGCACGAACCTGCCGTTTACCATCGTCGCTCAACATTTGGGCAGCAACCTGCTGGTCGACCTTGGGCAGGTGCTGTTCATCAGCTCCCTACTGGCCGCAGCGTTGTCGTATCACAGCACCACCGCCCGGTACCTGTTTGCCCTCGGCCGCGAGCGGGTGCTGCCCGGGGTGCTGGGCCGTACCGGGGTGCGCAGCATGGCCCCGGTCTACGCGTCCCTGACCCAGAGCGCTGCCGGGCTGCTGGTCATCGCCGCCTACGCCGTCACCGGCGCCGACCCGTTGGTGAAGCTGTTCTTCTGGGGTGGCACGGTCGGCGGGTTCGGTGTGCTGCTGCTGATCACCGGGACGTCCATAGCGGTCATCGGATTCCTGCACCGTCACAGGCAGGGCGAAACCCTGTGGCAGCGGGGCATCGCCCCGGTGTTGGCCTCGGCCGGTCTGATAGTCGTGGTGTACCTGATCCTGGACAACTTCTCCGGCCTGCTCGGCGTCAGCCCGACCTCATCCCTGCGGTGGGCGCTACCAGGCGTGTTCGGCCTGTTCGCCGTAGCGGGCTTGGTCTGGGCTCTGGTCCTGCGCAGCACCCGCCGGCAGGTGTACGCGGCGATCGGGCTCGGCGCGCTGGCCTCCGATCTGTCCGGCTACCCCATCCAGGTGCCGACCGCATCAGCCACGACCGCCGTCAGGAGCAGCACCCGATGAAGCCAGCAGCCAACATCCGCACCGCCAGCGTCACCGACGCAGCCACCGTCGCCTACGTCGTCGCCACCGCCTTCCACCCCCTCGACGTGTGCCAATGGCTGATCCCCGACCCGACCGACCGCGCCGAGCGGTTCCCCGACTACTTCCGCATCATGGTCGACCACGCCGTGAAACACGGCACGGTGCACGTCACCACCGACCTGACCGCGGTCGCGGTCTGGCTGTCCTGGCCGTTCCCCGACCCCGCCGACTACGACACCCGACTGGCCGCCGCATGCGGCCCTCGGACGCCACGGTTCCAGATGCTCGACGAGGCGATGCACCAGGCCCACCCGCAGGGCCGGGGGCCGCATGACTACCTCGCGTTCCTCGCCGTCATGCCCAACGCCCAGGGCCAGGGATGGGGTAGCGCACTGCTGGAGCACCGCCACCGCGAGTTGGACCGGTCGGGCCGCCCGGCGTATCTGGAGGCCAGCAACACCCGCAGCCGCAAACTCTACGAAACCGTCGGATACCGCGATTGCGCTCCGCCGCTGGACCTGCCCTACCAGGGCGAACCCATGTTCCCCATGTGGCGCGACCCCTCCCCACGGCCAGGTGAGGAGGCGTCGTGATGCCGATACCCGACCCCACCATGCTCACCGCGCCGACGGTGCGGCAGCGGCGGATCGCCATCGAACTCCGGCGGCTGCGGGAACAGGCCGGCTTGTCGATCCCGGAGGCAGCGCGGATGCTGCTGGGCACCGACCCGCACAGCTGGGAACAGCTCGAAAACGCCGAACGCCGCACGTCCTGGCTCGTGCTGCGCCGCCTGCTGGACGAACTGGTCATTACCAACAAGGACTACCGGTCCTACCTACTCGGCCTACTGGTCGACGGTAATGAGCAGGCCTGCGACCAGCTACGGGGCTGGACCCAGGAGTTCCCGTCCCGCGTTGTCGGCAGCGTGCCGGAGTACCAGCGGATGTATATCGGGCTCAACGCGGGTGCCAGCGAAAAGCGGATGTACCAGCCCAGCATCGTGCCCGGCATCCTGCAAACCCGCGACTACGCGGCGGCCATCGCCGCCCACGTCCTCCGCGCCGGAAAACCCGAGCTGGACGAGGCGGTTGATGCCCGAGTCGCTCGCGCCAGCCGGCTGACCGACCCGGACCCGCTGCTGGCTCACGCCGTCATCAGCGAGTCCGCGCTGCGGTTGCAGATCGGCGGCCCACAGGTCATGGCCGGCCAGTATCAGCGGCTGCGGGAGCTGGCCGAGCTGCCCAACGTCACCATCCAGATCCTGCCCCTCACCCAACCGGTCGGAGCGGCGTTCCCCGCACCATTCGTGCTCCTGGACTACCCCCGGCCGGTCGGCAACCCCGGCATCGCCTACATCGAGCACCTGACCCGCACCGTGTTCATGGACCACCCAGACGAGATCGCCGACTACCGCACGGCGTGGAACCGGGTCAGCGCCGCCGCTCTCGACCCGGCGGCCAGCACACAGTTCATCCAGGCCATCGCCGATGGCCACCACCCCACAACGGAGGAACCCCATGCCCAACCAACCGACCTGCCGTAAACCCGGCGGGCGCTGCTCCCTGCACGTGGACGACGCCTGCGTGGAAGTCGCCACCGACTACGGCGACCAGCACGACCTCGTCGCCGTGCGCAACTCCACCGACCCGGACGGCACGGTGGTCGTGTTCACCCGCGTCGAGTGGTCGGCGTTCATCGCCGACGCTGCCAGCTTCGCCGTCTAACACCAATCCCACGGGTGTGGTCGCCCGACGACGGTCCGGCGGCCACACCAACCACCCAGGAGAGGAATCCCCGCAGTGATCCCGACCGGCCAGCCCGAAGCACCCTTCGCCCACGGGTACACCGTGGCAGACCTGGACCACGTCGCCCGCAAGGCCGGCTTCGTGTCCCGCTGGCTGTTCCTGCCCCTGGCCCAGCGCATCGACCTTGCCCGGTTCGCGATCACTGAGCACCTGCTCACCTTGACCAACGCACACAGCATCACCACCACAACCGTCCGCCGCGGCCAACGCCGCCGCGCCGCCGCCAACCCGGCAGCAGCCAGCCGGCCACCACCACCGATCGCTGACGCCATGCCAACAACCCACCACGAACCCACCTTCGCGTCCGGCACCGTCACGGCCAAACGGGCGACGCCGGCTCCCACGCCGACGCATCCCAACACTCCTGTTCGCGCGTCAGGAAGTGACTACCCCGGGGGTGGCTTCGCCTGTCCGCCTCTGGTGGCCGGAGGTGGACTCCGCGCCGAACCTGGCGACGAGCCCGATACCCCCGCGCGTTCGCGTGGCGCTGCGGACCACGCGAACACCGTCCACCATCCGAACAGGCCTGCCGACAGTACAAACGTCGACCCGCACGGACTCGAAACGGTGGGAAAGACGCTCGCGGCAGCGACCGAGATGCGCCGCCTGCACGTCGCCAACCCGGCCGGCTGGTGCCTGGGCTGCCTGACCGGGTGGAACCGACTCGTACTGATAGGACAGTGCACCCAACTCCAGTGGGCCAACACCGTCCACACGCAGTACGACCGCGCAAACCAGACAGAGACCGGCGTCTCGCCCATGTCGGCTACCTGCCCCGCCGTTACGGATGAACGTGGATGAGCAGCCAACGACACTCAGAGAGCAGCCCAAACACCCCTCGGGCCGAGGGCGTCTACGTACCGCACCGTTGCGAGGACGGCCGGACCGACCAGGGCTCCACCAGGAGAACGCTTCCGCCGACAGCCGGCCCGTCCGGCGGTTTCGCAGCGGCAACCGGTCACAGCACCGCCCGCCAACCGCCGCCGCCGGGACTGGTCGCGGCAGCCGAGCGGGACTACCACGCGATGCAGGACACCCTGAGCGGCCTCGTACGGAAAGTGCGCGCACTACGCGCCGAGGGCTTCACCGACCTTGAGGCCGTCATCGACGTGTGGCTCACGCTGCGCGCCGGAGACGACCTCGCGGCGACGTTCCTCGGCGCCACCGCGATCATGCAGGTCGCCAACAACGATCACCCCGGCCGTGAGCCATGACCGGAACACGGATGACTTCCCGATCTGATGCCGGGACAACGCCGGTCACCGGAGCAGTACTGGTCGCGGTGAGCGGTCCGCCCGGAGCCGGAAAGTCGACCGTCGCCCGTTCCCTTGCCGCTGAGTTTGGCTTACCGGTGTTTCGGCTTCGGGAGGCGGTTCGCGCCCGCCCGGAGCTGCTTGGTGGGCTCGCCTCAAGCCGCGATCCGCTCGGCTGGGTGGGCCTGGAGGCGGTGCGGCGCGTGCTCCGGGCCACGTTCATCGATCGCCGGTTCGGGGTCGGGTACTCGGCGGTGTTGCTGGACAACTTCCCCGGCACCGCAGAGCAACTGGCGCTGCTGGCCGAGATCGGCGAAGCGACGTGCGCCCCGGTGACGCTCCTGGAGCTGCACGCGGACAACCAAACCCTGATGAACCGAGTCGTACAGCGACGCGTGTGTCTGGTCTGCGGCCCGGACCCGCACACTCCAGCCACCCCGGCTGCTGATGACCCGCTACGTTGCCGGTCCTGCCGAGCGATGTTGGCCCGGCGCGACACCGACCGACCGCGCCTGCACGCCGGTCGACTGGCCCGGTACGTCGCCAACCGGCCCGAGATCGCCGACTGCGCCGCCGAGCGAGGCATCCCACACGTAGTTGTCAACGCCGACACCACGATGTCCGAGGTCTGTCGGGCGGCGCGCCATGCCCTGTCCCGGCTGATCGAAACCCCCGAGTCGCCAGGGAGCCGACCGTGACCACCACCGCGCTGCCCACGCCGAGGCTGCGCCGCGACCGTGCGGCGGTCGCGGATGCGTACGGCAGTGCCCGCCTGCCCGCCTCCGCGCACGACACCGCGCCGCAACGGGTCGACAAGATCCCGTATGGGCGGTTCCGCAACGTCTACCTCTACATCACAGAGGCGTGCCAGCTGCGCTGCGAGCACTGCTACATGGGCGAACGCCTGGACCGGGCATTGAAAATGCCCTACGAAGCCGTCATGAACACGCTGACCACGTGGCGTCAGATGGGCGGCTCGAAACTGACCATCCTCGGCGGCGAACCGACGCTGCACCCCGACTACATTCCCATCATCCGTGGCGCCAAGGCGCTCGGCTACGAACACATCATCACCACCAGCAACGGGCTCGGCCCGGCGGCGAAAAAGTTCGCCACCATGCAGCCGGAGGACTTCTCCTACGTGCAGATCAGCGTGGACGGCGGCAGCGCGACCAGCCACGACCAGATCCGCGGCGCGGGCACCTTCGATCAAGCCCTGGCCACCGTCGCGACCTTGTGTGAACGCGGCTTCGACACCCGGATCATCTGCACCGTCAACAAGGCCAACCTCGACGACTGCCTCAACCTGCTCGACATCGCCGACGAGTTGGGCGTGTCGCTGGTCAAGTTCCACGTGTTCTCGGTCATCGGCTCCGGGCACGGCGCCACCGAGTGGGGCATCCAGCCGACCGAGTGGATCGCCTTCTACGAACACCTGGAACAGGTTGCCCCGGGGCACCGCACCCGGGTGTGGTACCAGCCGACCTACGCACGGCGAGAGCGGATGGCGCAGTACGCCGCTGACGGGTACCGGGGCTGTATCGGCCGCACGCTGGACCGGATCTCGATCTTCCCGGACGGTCGGGCGTACGTGTGCTCATTTCTGTTCGACACCGACCTGCACTTCGCCACCATGGTCGACGGCCAGGTGGTCCTCAACAAGGGCACCAACGAGTTCGACCTGTTCACGCGCGTGCTGCACACGGCGAGCTGCGGCTCCTGCAAGGTCGGCAGCGCGTGCATGGGCGGCTGCCCCGCCGAGGAACTGGTCATGGGCCAGGCGTCCTGCGCCGCCGAACCCGACATCGTGCCGGTGTGCCGACTCTGGAAAGCCGACGTCCCCACCGGCCTGCCCACCTGACCCATCAAGGTCAAGTACCGAGAATGGGCCGGTCACCTACCAACAAAAGGTCAAAACTGAGGAGCTGGGATGCCGCGCTACACCGCACATGTCGATCTGCACCTGATCCTGCGCGACCCCGAAGGCCGTGTGCTCCTGGGCCAGCGCCAGAACACCGGCTGGGCGGACGGACAACTCGGCCTGCCGTCCGGACACCTGGAAGATGGCGAGTCCGCCACCACCGGAATGGCCCGGGAAGCCGATGAGGAGATCGGAGTCCTCATCAAGCCTGACAACCTCCGGCTCGTGCACATCTTGCATCAGCACACGAACTCCGGACGGGTCGCGCTGTTCTTTGAAGCCACCGACTGGTCGGGCGAGATCACCAACCGCGAACCCGACAAGTGCACCGGATGGTCATTCGTCGACCCGACCAACCTACCCACCCAGATCGTGCCCTACATCGCACACGCGCTACAGCACATCAGCGCTGGCGACATCTACAGCGAACGCGGCTGGTCATAGCCATGACACCGGCGACGGGACCAGACCTGGCCTGCTTCGGCTACCTCGCCCACGCGCAGGTCACCGCCGTGCGCGCCTACCCAGCGGCCAACACCGGCGCCGATGTGGTCCAGGTCTTCCCGTCACTAGCCGGAGACGCACCGATCACGGCGATGACCGCGCGGCGGCTCGGCTCGACGGCGCACCTGGTCAGCAACCGGGTGGGCGTCGACCACGCCGGAAAGGCCGTCCTTGACGCACTAGACACCGCCACCGTCAGTTACCAAGCGATGCCCAGCAGCACACTCGACGCGAACACCCCGCAGCTGACCATCGTCACCGACAAGGCCGGGACTCGGACGTGGTTCGCCTTGCTCGGCGACGCCGTTGAGCAGCTCACCACCGTGGACCTCACCCCGCTGACAATGGCCCGGCTCGCCCACATCGACTGCTATCGCCTGCTCGACGCCCCAGCCGCCGCCGCGATCACCGCCGGCCGACCACCCTTGCTGCTCAACCTCGGCGGCGACGCACTGGCCCCTGCCGTAGCCGAGGCGGCGAGCGGGCGGCGGATCGCGTTCGTGCAGACCAACCTGGACGAGCGCGACGCCGGCCGGGCCGAACCGGTCGCCGCCGAGTTGTACGCCCGGCTCGGCCCGGACACCGTCGTGGTCACCCTGGGCCAGCTCGGCGCCCTCGGCTACACCGCCGCGGGCACCTTCCGCGTACCGGCGCAACAGATCCCGGTACGCCACACCCACGGCGCGGGCGCCGCCTTCTCCGGCGGTCTCGCGCACGCCTACCTGACCGGAGCCACCAGCCACCAAGCTGTCCAAGCGGCGTGCGCCGCCGGCACCGCCCACTGCGCCGCCACCGCCCCGCTACCACACCAGCGCACCAACCCTGATCGGATCATGGAGGTCACGTCATGACCGTCGCCGCCCCCTCCACCGTTCACGTCCTACTTGCCGACCTGGACTGGACCGACCTGCCGGCCGTCACCGCCGCGTCGACCACCGTCCTCGACACGCTCACTGCCGACCGCGGCTTGCTCAGCGAACTGACCGACGCGGTCCCGAACGATCCACACCTGGCCGGGCTATGCGAGCATTACGACATCCTCGACAAGATCGTTCTCCACGACGACCCGGACGGCTGGCGGCTACGACTGCACGTCTTCCTCGACGGCTACTTCGACCGGCCACACAACCACCGCTGGACCTACACCAGCCGCATCCTGCACGGCTCCTACACTCACACCCTCTACGGCACGGACCACGACTTCACCGACGCGGTGGACGTCGCGGCGCTCACGCCCCGGCTGGTGCGCATCGAGCAGCCGGGCGACACCTACACCCTGCACCACACCATGATTCACTCGGTGACGACACACGGTGAGGCCGTGACGCTCATCGTGCGAGGCCCCGCCGTCAAGGACCGGTTCGTCGTCACTGACCGCACCACTGGCAAAGCCTGGTGGCAGTACGGCGCCGCCACCGAATCACCCGAAGCCGCCGCCGCCAAACGTATGACCGACAAGCAGCTCCGCGACCGCATCACCGCCCTACGCGCGGCCGGCATCTTCGGGGAAGGGTAACTCCGATCTGCCGTCCGTGGTGAGGCCGGCCCAGTCATAAGACAGCGCCGGGCCACCGGGGGTTGCGGTCGCCGATTCGGCGTGCTCGCACGTGCCCCTGGGCAGGGACGTCCGGTCGACCAGTGAAAAGGGGGCCGGGCCCCGTCTCCTTCGGGAACGGAGGCGGGGCCTGCTTTCCGGCACGTGGTGAAAGAGGGGGATCCGATGCGAGGTCAGCTGGCGGATGCCGAGGTGGTGAACCGGTACCGGGGTGGGGAGTCGATTCGCAGCATCGCGCAGGGGATCGGGGCATCCTGCTACAAGGTGCGCGCGGTTCTGATCGGCGCCGGGGTGCGGTTACGCCCGGCCGGTGGGCCGCAGCCCCGGCGCCTGCCGACCGCGGCCGTGGTGCTGGCGCGGCCGCTGAGTCAACCACCGCCACAGCGTGCTGAGCGTAGGGGGCAGCTGAGCGAGCGTCATCTCGCGGTTCTGCGCCTGGTCGCCGACGGTGCTACCGATACCAGCATCGCGACCGTCCTGGGCGTGACCCGTGCGGCCGTCGGCACCGACCGGCGCAAGATCTACCGTGCCCTGCGGGCTGTTAACGCCGCCCACGCGGTCTCCCTGGCATACCAGCTGGGCATCCTGCCCGGCCCTGCGCCTTTCCGCGCTCACGGGTCCATACGAGCTGACGTCGTAGACGGCTTTGCCTCCGCTCGCCTACCCACGGAGCGGTCGACGCCGTGAACACCGACGGCAGATTCATCCCCACGGTTCGGGAGGGCGCGATCATCGACCTGCCGGCCGGGGACCGTGTCTGGTACAAGGACGCACCGCTGCGTATGCAGGTGACCCGGCTCCGAGACGACCTGATCTGCCCGCACGACACGGAGTACGGCCTCGCGTGGGTCGAAGGGTTCACACTCGCTGACGGTCACCCCGTGCAGCGGTGGCAGGAGCTGGTCGATATCGACGTCCTCAGCCGCGTCGCAGCAGGGGGCTCTGGTGATCGACCAGAAGACAGGAGGTCCGGGCCCACCCTCGACTAACGACCTCGGGATCAATACAGGTGGGTGTTGACGGGTAGGTCACCATGCGGCTGC
>JBDZVD010000277.1:0-2277 GCA_040255525.1 Micromonosporaceae bacterium
GTTGGACCGGTTCCTGATGAAGTTGTCGGTCGGGTACCCGGACGAAGCCGTCGAGATCGACGTGCTGCGCGGCGCCGCGGCCGGGCGCGGCCCGGACGCGCTGGAGCCGATCACCGACACCGCGACCATCGCCCAGGCCATCGACTTGGCCCGCCGCGTGTACCTGGCCGATCCGCTGTACACCTACGCGGTCCGGCTGGCCTCGGCCACCCGTACCCATCCGCAGGTGCGGGTCGGGGTCAGTCCCCGGGGCGCGATTGCCCTGACGAAGGCGGCCAGCGCCTACGCACTGCTGGACGGGCGCAACTACGTGGTCCCCGAGGACCTCCAGGCGCTGGTCGAGCCGGTCTTCGCCCACCGGCTGCTGCTGTCGCCCGATGCCCAGCTCCGCGGGGCCAACGCCGAGCAGATCCTCGCCGGTGTCCTGGAATCCGTCGCCGTCCCCTCGGCGCAGCCAGTGTGAAGCCGACCCCTCGCGGCCTGGCCCTCGTCGGCGGGGGTGCGATCCTGATCGGTGCCGGGTTCGCCTTCGGCTACCCGGAGTTGACCGTTTTGGGCGCCGCCGCCCTGCTCGCCGCCGCCTGGGCGGTAGGCGACGGCGCCTGGCAGCCGCGGCTGTCGGTGGCCCGCGGTGTCGAGCCGGACCGGGTCAGCCGCGGTGAGCCGTGCGTGCAGACGCTGGTCGTGCGCAACCGCAGCCGGGTGCGCTCGGCCACCCTGGTCGCACACGACTCGTGCGGTGGCCGGCCGGTACCGGTGCCGCTGATCCGGCTGCGCCCGGCCCGCGACACCACCGTCAGCTATCCGGTACCGACCGGGCGGCGGGGAGTCGTGCGGATCGGGCCGCTGTCGGTCACCCGCCGCGACCCGTTGGGCCTGCTCGGTACCTCGCGCACCCACGGCGGTACCGCGCAGGTGTGGGTGCACCCGCGCACCCATCCGCTGCGGGCCGTACCGGTGGGCATCGCGCGCAGCCTGGACGGACGGGTGGACCGGGTACCCAACGGCAGCATCACCTTCGACGCCCTGCGCGAGTACGTCATCGGCGACGAACTGCGCCGGGTGCACTGGCGCACCACCGCTCGCGTCGGCGAGCTGATGGTGCGCGAGTACGTGGACACCAGCCTGCCCCGCATCGTCGTGCTGCTCGACGACCGCGACGCGGCGTACCCGGACCCGGACGGCTTCGAGGCGGCCTGCGAGGCGGCCGCCTCGGTCCTGGTCGCCGCGCTGCGCGAGGACCTGGCCGCTGAGCTGCTGATGCTGTCCGCCTCATCGGCGATCGGCACCGGCGACCACCGGCCGGTCGGGCCGTCCGGTGCCCGGCGGATGGATGCCGCACCGCTGCTGGACCGGCTCGCCGAGGCACGCCTGCGCTCCCCGCACGGGCCGCCGGCGCCGGGCGATGGCGCAGGCGCGCACCCGGCACGCCCGCCGGCTGGAGCGCGGCCGGAACCGGGTCACGGCGCGGGCGGGCACGTCTCGGCGCTGGAGGCGGCGGTCGACCGGCTGCGCCAGTACCGTCTCGGCGACACCCTGGTGTACCTGACCGGGGCCGCCCGCTCCGGCGACCTCGCCACGGTCGGGGCGCTGCGGGCCCGGTACCCGGCGATCGTGGCCGGCGTCTTCGGTGACCCGGCCGGCGTCCCCTCCACCGTCGAGGGCCTGCGGGTGCTCGCGGTACCCGACGCGGCCGGGTTCGCCGCCGCCTGGGACGGCATCGCCCGATGGTGAGGCGCGTCGGCGTACCCGTCGTGATGGGCCTGCTGGTCACGCTCGCCGCCCTGCCGCTCACCCGGATCTACCACGGCGGCCTGCTCACCCGGCTGCTGCTGGGTGCGGCCCTGGTTCCGGTGGCGCTGTCCGCCCTGAGCCGCCGGCTGCCGGCGTACACCGCGGCGCCCATCTCGGCCGCCTTCCTGTTCGGCTACACCCTGCTCGCGGTACGCGTCTCCGCCCACGACGCCGGGCTGCCCGGCGGCGTGTGGCCGCTGTGGCAGGACGCGGCGCACAACGGCATCCCCCGGCTGCTGACCGCGCTGATCCCGGTCGAGCCGCAGCCCGACACGGTGCTGGTGCCAGTCGCCGCGACCTGGCTGGCCGCGCTGGCCGGCGCGGAGCTGGCGGTCCGGTTCCGGCGGGTGCTGGCCGGCTACGCACCGGTCACCGTGCTGTACGTCGGCGCGCTGCTGGTCGTCGGGCCCAACGCCCACCCGGCGCGGTGGCAGCCGCTGGCCTACGCCACGTTCGCCGCCGCCGGGCTGGCGCTCACCGGCC
>JBDZVD010000278.1:0-2255 GCA_040255525.1 Micromonosporaceae bacterium
CCGACGCATCCCACAACCCACCCGCGCCCCCTGAAACGGTTATTTACCAGGCTCTTAAGCTTAACCGCCCCGGTTTCGATGTCATCTACTTGTTTCGACGCGTCATCAACGGTTCGCTCGCGCTCACCTTCCCGGTCCCCACCTGACGCATCACGTGCGCCTTTTCCTCAACGCTCACCACGACGGTCTTCAGCCAACGCAGCTTGAGGTGGTTTGACGCCTCCCCCCGCAGGGCACGGCCGTTTCAAGATCGTGGTGAGATGCCGAGGATGGTGAATGGCCTGGTCATGTTGCGTGCGGCCCATCGGGTGGCTTCGGTGATGTCGGCGCGTCCGGCCAGGCGTAGGGCGCCGATCGCCAGGTTGCGGAGGCCGGCCATGACGCGGGGACCGTTGCGGGTACGGATGGTGGATTGGTCTTCGCGGTAGCAGGTGTCGCGGATCCAGTGCAGAGACTCGACCGACCAGTGGTTTTGGACGTATCGGGCCAGGTCGGCGGGAGTAGCCTGCGTGGCGGTGTGGCTGGCCACGCCGAGTTGGGCGGCGGCGCCGATCGGGATGCCGGCGGTGTCGGTGACGTAGCGTTCGATCAGCCAGACCTGGTTGACGTGAGGGAACGGCAGATCCGCCGGGGCGGGTCGCACCTGGATCGTGCGGCGGGTGATGCGACCATGACCACTGTCCACACTGGAGTAAGCGATCGGGGTCTGGTTCCAGGGCAGCGCGTTCAGGGCATCGAACAGCGACTGGCGGTTCTCTTTGACGGGGAACACGAACTGGCCGCCGCGACGGTGAATCAGGTCCGCGGTGGCCTTGACCGTGTGCAGCGCGTCCGCGGTGACCGTTGCACCGGATAGGTCCAGCCCAGCGAGGATCTGTTGAGCAGCGGCCGGCTCGTTGGTCTTGGCGCCGGGAACCCCGTTCTGGGCGAACACGACGGTGGCGGCACCCGGCTGTGCGGGCCCGGCCAACGCAGCCATCAGGTGAACCCGATTACCGTCGGTGTCTTTGGCCCCTCGCATGGTCTTTCCGTCCAGACGGATGTGCATCACCGTCTCTGACCCCCGGCCATCTACCGGCCCCGCATCCGGTAAACGACTTCGAAGCCAAGTACCGATCGCGGCGTCCAAGGCCCCGGGATCAGCGTCGGTGCACACCCGCCAGATCGTTGAACGGCTGGGCCGACCCGCGGGCAGAACGCCGGCCCGCAGATACAAGTCGGCAAGGACATCCTCCGACACGTCGGCGACCCATCCCGCGATCGCCGTGTACCCCGTCATCCCGGCGACCGTGGCCGCCGCGGCCAGCGCGAGCACCACCGTGGCCGGATGATCCCGCCCCCGCGACGACCGGCCATCAGAAACCCCGCTCAGCAACCGCAGCAGGTCACCACAGACAACATGGACCGGCACCTCAACCACCGGTGCCGGCGCCGCAGCGAGCATGACAGACTGACCCAAGACGAAGTATGCACCACGGCACACTACAAGTCCGCGACGCGGGCACACATCGAGTCCCTCGGCTACGACATCGTCGCCAACTTCGGCGATCAGTTCAGCGACTTCGCCGGTGGCCACGCCGACAAGGACTTCAAACTGCCGAACCCGAACTACTTCATCCCCTGACGCCGCGCGTGCGCGGAACCCACCGTGTCACGCCGGTCGGACCAACGGGCCCATCACACCCAATTCCCGCCAGCCCAGGCGGTAAGGCGGTGCGGCGAAGACTTTCAGCCTTCGCCGCACCGCCCGCGAGGCGTCGTGGCCGCGCCGCCAGCAGGCCGAGGCCGTTGTTGGCCTTCTCGGCCGCGAGTACGCGGCGCGACGCGGGTCCTGTGATGCTGCCGTCTCCGTGGCACCCGCGCCCTCTGCTCTAGATGCCGGAATCTGCGTCTCCGGTAGCTCGCGCCTTACCGCCGTCAGATCGAGAGGGTGCAGGCCACGTAGCTTGACACCAGATTCTCGTCCCCGGTCCGCCGGCAGTAGTCGGCCTTGCCGTCGCCGTTGAAATCCGCCCAGGCACGGCCGGTCTCCTGACCCCAGTCCACCACGCCCGAGGTAATGGTCGCGCCGAACCCGGTACCCGTCGACAACGTGCACGACACCCGGTGCGTCGACACATCACTGACAACACCGATCCGCCGACAATAATCAGCCTTGCCGTCGCCGTCGAAGTCCGCCCACGCGGCACGCTTCCACTCGTGCGCGAAACTGTGCCGCCACCGGTGCGCGTGCACATCCGCCACCCCCGCCGCCT
>JBDZVD010000164.1:0-11988 GCA_040255525.1 Micromonosporaceae bacterium
GACGCATCCCACAACCCACCCGCGCCCCCTGAAACGGTTATTTACCAGGCTCTAAAGTCGCTATTCGCCCACTTCAATTGCCGGAGCGGAGCTATCACCCCACACTCTCTGTATGGCTACCGTTACAGCTGGTCGAGTTCGCACCGTGACGGGCTCTGCCGTTCTCGTTGCCCTCATCCTGGTGGTCGCCTTCGGCAACCCGGCCTACACCACCTGGGCGAACCACCACACCTCAAACGACGCCTGGGGCTTCTTCCTCAAGCAGTTGGCGTGGCCGAAGTGGTCGTTTAGCTCCGACGAATCCGTAAGGACCATTCTCGCCAACGATGTCGGAGCGATCCTGCTGATCGTGTTGACCGGCGCCTTCGTCGCTCTGATCGTCGGCTCTTCGTCTTCCCGCAGCGCGAACCTGTTCTTCTCCAGCTGGGCGGGGTACGTGTTCGCCGGCGCATTCGCCGGGCTCCTGGCCGCATTCATCCAGGCCGGCGCCAGCCTGCGCGGATCGTTCGACTGGGCTTCCGGCGGGGGTCTCTACGGACTGTTCGTCGGTTGGGTGCTGGCCATTGTGGTCTTCGCCTCTCGCGGATAACCGGTGATCGGCCCGTGTCAACCGTCATGGCCCCATCCTGACGGCCTGATCGCGCAGGTTGTCCACCAGGGCGGCGACGACCGACTCCTCCGGCGCCGAAGCTCCGCTGCCACCGATCGGCCCCAGCGGCCTGCACCTGAGCGGACTACCCGACCCGCTGCCGGCCACCGGGCTCGGACTGACCGGCGACGGCGCCAACGCCGCCGCCCGTGCCCTGCTCGTGGCCACCCTCTCGACCGGAAGCCCCGACGACCCGGACGCCCGCGGCCACCTCATCACCACCACCGACACCCTCACCCAGCTCCTCGACGCTTACGCCGACCAGATCCGCCCCATGCCCTGCCTGACGGTCACCGACAACTTCGCCGACGCGCTGACCCACGTCGAGGCACTGCTCATCGAACGCCGCCGGCTGCTCGACGACCGCGACGCCGACGACCTCGCCAAGACGCGCCGCTGCCCAACACCGAGGCCAGGCTGCGGGCGTTGTTCGACAAGCTGAGCCGTCACGGCAGGCTGCTGGCCGTGGTCGATCAGCCGGCCTCCATCGGAGTACTGCCGGTCGCGGGGGCTCGGGCCTGCGGGCACCAGGTGGCGTACGCATCAGCAATCGGATTCGCGGACTGCTCACCCGGATCCACCCCGCCCTGGAACGCGTCATCGGCCCGCAGGTGACCCATCCCGCGGTTCTGGAGCTGCTGTCGCGCTGCAGCGGCCCCACCGGATTGCGCAAGGCCGGACGCGCCAATCTCAACGAGATCGCCGTCGCGTGACCCACGGGGGCGACGTCGCCTCTCGCGGAATTTTTTGGGGAGTGATGTCGAAACGGCGGGGTCAGCTTCGACGTTCCGGTAAAGGCGCCGGAGGGCGGTGCCGTCGGTGAAGGAGTTGTGTGATGAGCGTGGTGGTTCTGGACGTGGCGATGTCCCTGGACGGTTTCACGGCTGGTCCGAACATCAGCGAGGCGGATCCTATGGGGCAGTGCGGCGAGCGGCTGCACGAGTGGATGTGGAAGTCCGGCAACGGGCCGGACGCCGATTTCAACCCGGTCAACTCGCAGGTGGGGGCCGCGCTGGTCGGGCGGCGTACGTTCGACCTGGGTGTGGGACGTTGGGGCGAGGGTTCACGGTTTGGTGGGTTGACCGCCTGTTTGGTCCTGGGGTCGGCGGGCGCGGCGGTGGCACCAGCCCGAGGTGCGTTCGCTGCTGATCGCGATCCCGATGGCGGCCCCGATGCCGATGCCGAAGGCGAGGTCGAGGCCGGGGAGGATCAGGGCGATCATCGCCCCGGCTGCGGCACCCACCGTGACCGAGAGATAGACGCGGATGTTGTTCATGCTGTCGCCTCCTTTGTTGAATCGGGCGTGCTGCGAGTGTTCGCGCAGACCGGTCATCGTCGGGTCGCGGCGAGCGTGACGAGAAGTGGTACGACCCGCTCGGCCGGTATGTGGTAACGGCCGTGGCCGCCGGCGTGCAGCCAACCGGTGGCTGTCAGCTGCCGTAGGTGGTGGTAGAGCTGGCCGGTGGTGCCGAGCTGTGTGTTGTTGGCGAGTTCGGCCGCGGTATGCGTCCCGTTGAGTACCTCGCGAAGTAGCAGCAGCCGGACCGGGTGCGCGAGCGCACGCAGACGGTCCACTGATTCATTCCAGTCCGCGTCGGCAAGCTCACCCGTCGGATGTCCCTGCTGCCATTCGACGTGACCACCGCCGGGTGTGGTGACCGTTCCGGTGAACAGGACAGCGCCCGGTTCCTCAACCAACTCCTTCAGCATGTCAAGCGCCCAGAATCGTTCGTCCTCACCGGGCGGTGGACGGTGGCCAGCCGACTCGTGGGCACGATTCTGGTCCCGTCGACCTTCAAGCCGGCCCACACGCTGTTCAAGTCGCGCGAGCCGATCCGACACCGTGACGTCGTCCCTGCGTGAACCCACGCATACGACTTTACGTTATTACGTACGTCAGGAGCAAGGTCAGTCGCTGGTGGCAGTGGCCACCTGTCGGCGGGACGCGGTCCGCGACACGCTATTCGTGGTGTGAAAGCAGCGGCTACGTAGCTGGTTGCGGCGGTGGGGAGGCGATCCGTCCGTCCCAGAAGGTCGATTCCAAGGGGTACGGGCTGCGAACGAAGGCGAGGGCATCCATGATCGACGTTGCTGAGCAACGATGACCATGCCAGGCCACGTGCACGTCGATCTGGACACCCTCGCCACCGCGCTCTACGTCAGGATCGATGACGAGCTGAAGGCGCCTCCGCAGCTCAACCGATGGCGCCCAGCGGTGGGGATCGCCCCACGGATCACCGACGCCGAGCTGATCACGGTGTCGGTGATGCAGGCATTGCTGGGCTACCACAATGAAAGCCGCTGGATCCGGCATGCCCGGAAGGCGATCATTCACTTGTTTCCCTACCTTCCGAAGCAGCCCGGCTACAACAAGCTGCTGCGGGCGCTGAGCGCGCAGCTGGCGTACTTCATCGCGGCCCTTGTCGCCGACACCGACCTGTGGCAGGGCGCCTTCCCACAGGAGCCACCGCATAGGGCAGCGCCGGCTGTTCCACGTGTCGGCGGCCCCGTACGACGTCCGGCCACCCGCGACGAGGAATTGGGCGCGATCACGGCGACGACCGGGATGGACGCTGAGATCAGCACGGCGCCGACGTCGGCGATCCGGTGCGCCCGCCGCGACCGTTTCGAGGCGATCACATACCACCAGCAGGAGGCGTCGGCGATGCCGAGGGCGTACGAATCCTGCGCTGAGACAGTCCCGGTGCATCGTCACATCGGGACAAGCGGCCGGTCAGCGTCCGAGCGCCCGCCGCTTAGCTGCGGGCCGGGGTCATGGGTGGCGTCCGCGAGCTTGCCGAGCACCTCGACGAAAGCGGCCCGGCCGGCGGCGGACAGGCCGCTCAGCTCAACGGATCGATCCGCTGCAGACGCACTCAACTCGGCATGTCCGCGCGCCCGCCAGCGCCGGCCCGTCGTGAGCGGATCGCGCCAGATCAGTGAGCCTGGTGATAGGGTGTCCTACCCATTCGATAAAGCAGCCGATCCTGCGGGGATGCGCCGTCGCCAGGGATCACGCCGGACTCCGCGAAAAACCGATGAGTCGTGTTCGGGTCGGCGGGCGTTTCCGAGAGCCCAAAGTATATCTCGCCAAAATTGTCCGTGATCCAGGAGACCAAACTGCCGTCGAGGGTTTCGTCGGTGCTCGTTGCGTGCGCGAGGTCCCACGTGTGGACCACCGTGTCGGTGGTACGCACCGCTAGAAGTTGTCCGCCGCCGGCACGACCGAGTGGGTAGTCCAGTTGCCGCTGCAGAGCACCCGGTTCAGCGAAGGCAGCCGCGCACGTGGTTACCGAGTTGGTGAAGGCGTCGACCGGGTCTGCCCCCAGCGCGTCGACATCGCGCAAGCGAAGGAAGTCGGCGGCCGTACCGCCGTCGAGGAGGCGGATGTAGTTGACGTTGCCGCGCGTCACGTGGTTGACCAACGACCGCACGTCCCAATCGACGCACGGTGTGGGATGGCTCCACTGCTCAGGTCTTACGAGTCGTAACGTCCGCTCGAATCCCGCGCTGGCGCGGAGGAATCTTTCGACAATGTCTTCCCAGAATCCGGACACATGGCGAGCTTGATACCTACCTTCCTCAACTGCTGGCGGTTAACGGACATGGCGTTCGTCGGGCTCTTCTCGGCCGGAGCGTGCGTCTCCGCTGTCTGTTGGAATGTCGTCGGCATGGCCACCACCATCAGGGGCACTCGATCGACTATCGGCGGCAGGAGTCGGCGTGTCGATGTGGTGCACGGCGACGCTGGCCCGGACCGGGCCGGCATGGATCTGACCAGTCAGGAACGGCGGACAGCAGCGCCGACCGAGCGGGCAGGTGACCGGTCCCCGGCGGAGGGCAACCCCTCAAGCACCGCGCTCAACCAGTCCCCGCCGCTGGTGCTCCAGGCACAGACCCTGGCCCAGCAGGCTGGCTTCCCGCTCACCCGGCAACAAGCAGGCCACCGCGGCCCGTCCGCGGCCCTGCCCGGAGTCGACCGCTTCCTGGCCATGCTGGCGGCCGGGTGCCTCGGCGGCAGAATCGGCGAATTGGGTACCGGGATCGGGATCGGCGCCGCATGGATGGCCAGCGCCATGCCAACCGACTGCGTCCTGATCACCGTGGAAATCGACCGCCGGGCCGCGACGGCACGCGAACTGCTGTCTGTCGACCCCCGCGTCGAAGTGATCACCGGCGACGCCGTGCACGTCCTGTCGACCAGAGCACCGTTCGACCTCCTCTTCTCCGACGGCGGCGCTGGGCATGACCAAGCCACCCTGGTCGATCTGCTGCGTATCGGTGGGCGCATCGTCAACGACGACGTCACCCCACACAAGGCCCTACCACCCGACTCGCCGTTCTTGACCGACGACCCGAAGCGCCGGTTCTTCTTCGGCGACCCCAGACTGGTCTCGACCGAGGTGGTACTACCCGACCTACAAAACTCGCTCCTGGTCGGAACCCGAATCCGCTGACCTCACCGCCGGCCGCCCTACCACCTGAATGCTTACCGGCAAACTTCGATTCTTACATCGAGAATACGTACAATAACCGTTGTTGACATTGGACCAATCGTATGACATTATCTGAACACGATGGTCGATGTCCCGGAAAGGGAATCATGAGACTCCGCACAGTTTTAGCAACGGCGGGAGCTACCGTAATGGCCATTACCGCGCTCGTCGCGGTGACGGCCGGCGGCGCATCGGCAGCAACCGACACTCGCCTATGTATCGACTCACCCAGCGGGTCGCGCTTCTGCGCGCTCGATCCAACGGATATAGGCGCGACAAGCCAGTACGGGGTCGTCATGGCCCAGGGTATCGGTTCGGAATGGGTCTACCCGAATACTCCAGCAAACAACTCCCCGACCAACTCGAGCAATACCAACTACATCGTGGAGGCCGCTACTAGCAGCTGCCTGCAGGTGAACGCGGACGGCGGTTACGTAGTCAGACTCGCGCCCTGTATCGGCGACGAGGCCGAGTCGTGGACAAACTACTACAATCCAACTACGCATCGCACCGAGTTCGTCAGCGCGATCAACTTCGGAAACGCTTCTCCCCTGTGCCTGTCATTCGACGCATCCGGCACAGACGTTCCGGGCTCCAAGAGCGGCGACATCCTTCGGGCCGATCCGTGCATCCCGCCTGGATACGCCTCCTTCACTAGCTACTGGTATCAGCAGTGGGGCACAAGCTGACAGGCTGAGCTGGGCGTATTCGTGCGTCCATAGCGGAGGTCGGGTTCACGCGTTGACGGGTGCGACCTGTCGGTGGTCATGAAGTTGCGCAGACGATACGACACCGACGAGGGACCGCGCCCGCCGGCGCCGTCACCACCCCTTCCCATGCAGCCTCGCTGGATCCCAGGTAGACGTTGGCCTCCCCGATTGCGCAGGCCGGTAACACAAGCTGGATGCGGCCGGCCTCGGCGTCCCGGAAGAGTTAAAACACCGGCGGATAGCTACGGAAGAGTGCGATCAGGGCAGAAGCGTCGAAAACGTGGACCATGTTCACTCGGCGGTGGCCGGCCCGAGGGTGGGGTCGTCGTAGATGCGGCGGGCGTCTTCCCACGCCTGGGCGAGCTTACGTTCGTACTCGACCCGCTCCTGCTCGGTCAGCGAGGGCGGGGGCTCATGACCAGTCCATCGCCGGTATGCCTCGTCCAGGGGCACTCTGCGTTCGTCGGTGGATGGCATGCCTCGACGGTACCCGCTACTCGCCAGGCGCGTGAACTGGCCACACACTCCCTGATTGTTTTCTAGTCAGTGCCTCGTCAGGCCACGTTTGCCGCGTCTTCGGCGGTGAGTCTGTTGGTCAGTGTTTTCGCCAGGGCAGGAGTTCGGTCGGCGCCTGGACGAGGTCTGGGTCTTCAGCGAGGACTGTCCGAGGATCGAACGGCCACCCGGGTTGGCCCAGTTCGCGTTGGAAGAGGAAGAGGAGGAACTGCCAGAGGGTCGTGGCGGCCAGATAGTCGAGACGGGTGGGATCGTCGGCGGTGTCGACGAAGGCCACGAAGCCGGCCAGCGGGGCGGTCGTGAGTACGTAGTAGTTGCCCGACCCATCGCCGGCTACCGGTAACCATCCGTTGGAGCGCCAGTGCGGGTACACCGCAAGTTGGGCGGCGAGATCGATTGCCTTATTGTCGGGTCGGGCGCCGAAGATTCCGCCGGGCCCAATCGCCGGCGGTCGCCGGTAGATGATTGACCTGTTGGCCGCAGCGCGGATGCGCGAGTTCGCCGAGCGCCGCTGTGGCAGGCACCCTGAAGGTCAATGGTCGACGACGCGGCCGAGGAAGCGCTCACCCACCTCGGCGATGTCGTCGGCGGTCCACTCGATGGCGGGTGTGGCGACGGTGACCTCGGTCATCGCCATACCCGGCACGGCTGTTTCCTGCCATCCAGCGACAAATCACATCTTTTCCTCCTCGGCGAGTGCCAGCGTAGCGTCGTTGAGCGCCTGTGCCGGGTGGGGCCGCCAGAGGCGGAATCGATGGGTGTGCGGAGGTTCTGGATACACCCGCGCGCCGGGAAGCGCGGTGAGTGCCGCGGCGACCGTTCGCGCGTGCCGCACATACTCGGGGATGCGCGGCAGCTCCCTGTCGAGGCCGGCGAGTGCGGTCAGAGCGGCTGGCCACTGCTGGAACACCTCGCCGCCGTAGCGGCGCCGCCAGATGCGGGCGTAGGAGGCGAGCTGCTTGGTGCCCGCGAGCGCCGCCCCGCTGATACCGCCGATCGTCTTGTAGAACGAGACGTAGGTGCTGTTGGCGAGGTCGGCGATCTCGCTGGGGTGTGTGCCAGGTGTGGGGTGGATTCCCAGATTCGGGCGCCGTCGGAATGTGGGCGGGCGCCGATGGCGCGGGCTGCGGCGGATGCGGCGGCGAGCTCGTCCCAGGAGGGGCGGACGAAGCCGGCGTCGCGCAGCGGGAGTTCGATGACGACGGTGCTCACGGGTTCGGCGAGCGCGATGATCTCCTCGGCGGTGGGGTTGCGGGGCGCGGTGGTCGGCCAGGTACTGCGCAGGCCGCTCAGGTGGGCGTAGGCATGCCGTTCGTCCACCTCCAGGTGGCCGAGCGGGTGGAGCGCGACGGTGGGGTGCCCGCTGCGGTCAGCGCCAGAGCGCAGCGCGACCTGCTGGGCCATCGTGCCTGTGGGGAAGAAGACGGCGGCCTCGGTTCCCAGTAGTTCTGCCACGCGTTCTTCCAGCGTTTCCACCGGGCCGTCGCCGTAGAAGTCGGGCTGATCGTCCAGATCACCGCCTGCGTCCATGTCCGCGAGCCGGTCCCTCATGGTCGTGGGTCGGATGCCGGAAAGGATCCGGTCGCAGGCGCGCAGCGCGGCCAGCCGACGCTGCCTGGTGTTGTGGGACATCGACGGATCGTCGCATCTCAGCGCAACAGGGGCCAATCGGCTTTCCGGCGGCAGGCGATCAGCGTCGCGCAGTCAAGTTGCCACCGGGCGGTCGCTACGACGATCACATCTGCGTAATAGAGGACGCCGGCGACCGGCTACGGGTTTTTAGCGAACGAGCTGCCCCAGTCGGAGTCGGCCTGGCTGGACGACATCGGCGTAGGTCCCGAAGCAGGCTGCCCGCCCGAGCCCGGCCACAGGAATGCGGTAGCGCCGGGCCAGGGCGCTCAGCACCGAGAGGTCGGCCGGCAGTTCGGCCTGGGAGAGTCCGGGGATGACGCACCTCGGAGTGGGCAGGATCACCCGGAGCACAACATCGCCCAGGCGTAGTTCCTGCCCCGGTTCGGGGTCACGCGGTGCGTCGATGACCAGGTTCGGGCGGAACCGCGCCGCGGCCACACTGACACCCCCCATGCGTTCACCCAGCAGAGACAGCGCACCGGTGGTCACGATATGAACGGCGCCGAAGTCGACGAACCGGCCGACCCGCCCCGCGCCCGCGATCGCCGTGATGGTTTCCTGACCGGGCCGGGCACCGCCCATCCAATCCGGCACCATGCCGACGTCATCAGGCAACATCCGGTGCAGTCTCGCGTCGGGCGGCAACTCGCGGCTCAGCCGCACCGGGCGACCCAGGTGATTGCTGAATGCGGCATCTGCCGCGGCGCTTCCGGCTGCCAGCGATGTGCCGTCCACATGCAGCGTCAGCATCGTCTCCGGGCCGTCATCCCGCATTGTCGTACCGACATCGAGCAGGCGACCCCATCGTCGTGGGTGTTTGGCGCTGCCGACCGTCCCGTCGAGGCGGTCGATACAGGCCCACGTCCGGTCTCCGCGCAGACCGGTCGGCTCGACATCAGCCGCCTGGAGAACCTCACCCCGGGCGCTCTTGAGCGGGTAACGCCGGAGCGCGACAAGCGTCTGCACGACGTCATGCTGCCACACCCGCCGCAAGCGCCTCGGATACGGGTCACACGAGGAACATCCGCTCATGCCGCCGTCCGTGCGCTCAGGACCTACCGTTTGTCCTGGGTGGCGTCGATGGTTGTGCGGATCTGCTCAACGGTCGCAAGGGCTGGCGCACCGTCCCCGGATTCCTCCCAGAGCTCACGCCATTCCGAGTCGTCGCCGACGATCCGGTCCAGCGCCCGCACCGCCAAGGCCGGGACGTCGTCGGGCAATTCGATCCTGCCGCCCTCGAGTAGGAAGTCCGGCGCGTAGACGGAGGTGATCGCGGCGCCACCGGGCAGTTGGGAGGTGACGATGGCGGCCGCGGCGATCGCCGCTACCGCCAGATCGCTGTCGAGATAGTCGTCGTCGAACGGACCGATGTCCCAGGTGCCCATATGGATGCTCCGGCAAGATCGATTTTGTGTCTACGACAGGCATGATCGCACGCCGGGTGCACCACCGAAGGTGCCCTACAGCATCGGGATACCATCGCCACCGCCATAGCCGACTCAACCGTCGCGACCGCCCTCGACCCTGGTCCACGGCAGGTCCCGATCCACCGCCCACGGCGCGCGAGGCACCACTTGATCGGGTGCACACATCTGCCGCCGACCAAGCGCGCTGGACGGTGGGCGCCACCGGGCATGCCAGCGATGTGTTCTTCGAGATCATCATCGGGACCTGGGGCACTGGCGACCTCGGCGACCACGTCACCTTCGGCTGCCGATGGGGAGCTGTTAAGGGTAATGACCAACCAATGTGTTCGTTGACCACCGGCGGCAGCGTGTTCGAAGACGCCCCACTGTTCGGAACCAAACTGGATCGGCCTGCGGCGCTGAACAGCCCGCTGCTGCCAGAGTTCTGGGAAATGGTGGACTTCCTGCTGCTCAACGACCCTGTCGTAGCCCCGTTCGTTAACTCTCACAACGCTCGACTCCGCTAACACCGGCATCGGTGCATCGGCCTGCTGGTCGACGGGGCTATCCGGATTTGCCCCGAGGAGCGCAGCCGTTCGCTTCCGCCGCCGACCGTGCGCGCACAGCATGTCGCCGTTCGTCACGGTTGCTGAGCAGCACTCTCAGGCTGAGAACGCCCTCAACTGCCGCGAGTCGCGCGGTCATACCGATGAGCGGACGTTGGGCACTACCTTGACCGTGGTTGGTCGCTGCCCGCAACAACTCCTCGGCGCCGGTCAGGTCCCCGCCGTCTACGATCGCGGACGGCGCACGAACGGGTGAGTGGAGGTAGGTGTGGGAACCAGTTACCAGACGCTGCTGGTGATTGCGGAGCCGGCGACGCTGCGGTCAGCGGCTCACGAGCTCGGCGTGGGCGGCTGGCTTGTCGCGGCCGGGCCGCAACGGTCGGCGATACTTCCGCGGGAAGGCGACGATGACTACGTCGACGTACGGCGGCTGGCGAAGCTGCTCAGCACCAAGGTCGGCCCGGCGCTGAGCAACGAGGCCGTCGACTCGGACGCGGTCGTCATGGCCGCGTACCGGGACGGCCGCCTGGTCCACGAATACGTGTCCGACCAGGCAATGCTGGTCGACTGGTTCATCGACGACGATGGCCGGTCGCGGTTCCGCCTCGGCGACCGGGAGTACCCCGCCGATGCGCCGACACCCCGCGGACCCGCCGGCGCAGACCCTCACACCCTTGCACCGTACGGCATCGCACCGGTCGACCTCGACCGTCTAGGCGCCGCCTTGCACGGCGAGTTCGCCGGTGCGACGGGCAGCGTGTCCGACCAGTCGCGACGGTTGAGCCGAGCCGCCACCGAACACAAGAGTCGCCGGCCGACCTCGGACCCGGCGGCGGAGTCGAGGTCACCCGCATCGAGCAGAGCGAGTTCCTGCCGCACCAGCCGCACCGGTCCTGCCCCGTCGAGGTCGATGCCGGTACCCGCCTCGAAGTCAGTCGGCGACCTTGCGACCCGCGCGTCGATCGCTACCAGCGCGGCGCGCTCGTCCGCGGTGGCCGCGTGGACCTCGAAGGACAGCGCCTCCGATCGGTCATAGCCCAGCGCGACGCAGACGGCGGGGCCGTCGACCGCCAAGCGCGCCACAGCGTCCGGAACCAACGCGACCGACGCGTCCTCGACGCCCGGCACGCCACCTCGAGGTCGAACCCGGCCGGCGGCCGCTCGTAGCGCACCTCAGATCTACTGCCGGCATCGGGCATCCGGACACGCCAAGCGGGTCAGTGCCGTCCCCGGTAGCCGGGGATGGCGATGGGGCCGAACGAGGAGACAGCGTGAGCGCCGAATCTTTCACAACGACGTATCGAAACACTCTGCCGTCCACGCCACCTCCTTGTCTGGTCGGCTCTGGCGCGTCCCGCTGGCGCTACTCGGGGCAAGGGTGCGCTGAACTGGACTTACGCACATCCCTCAACGGTGTCAGGAGCTCCTGCGCGGTCTGCGGCTAGCCGAGGATTTGGAGCTCCCGACAGGAAATGTACGTAGTGTCTCTTCTTAAGCGCATTCGACAACGATAGCCGCGGGTTGCGTCCTCGTCGAGAAACGTCGATACTTCGAAATGTTTCTATAGAACTGATCATAGATTCGGTCCACTGGCGGACCATGACGTGAGCATGGAGGACATATGAGGCACTGGATGGGCTGGAGGCGCCGCCGAACTGCCGCCCTTGCCGTGACCGGTCTGCTGCTCGGCGCGGCCGTGGCCGTTCCGGCGCTGAGATCGGCCTGGGCGGCGGACGCGTCGACCAAGTACCTGGGGATTTTTCGGGAGGCGACTCCAACGGCGATCGCCTCGGGAACCGTCAGCCGGTACGGCGTCACACCGGCGAGCGTTATGTGGTTCGACAGTTGGGCGACCGGCAACGCCTTCAACGTGTCCGAAGCCAAGGCGCTGGTGAGCCAGGGCATCATGCCCCACTTCACTTGGGAACCGTGGAACACCGCTCTCGGGGTGAGCGACGCTAAGGGCAGACCGGAATATTACTTGGGTGTTTTTGTCCTGGTTCGCTTGGTTGG
>JBDZVD010000036.1:0-51269 GCA_040255525.1 Micromonosporaceae bacterium
CCGGGCCGCGGCACGTTCCCGCGCGGCCCGCTCGGCCGCGGCCTGGCGGGCCAGCCCGTCCGCCCGGCCGGCCAGCGCGCCGACCCGCTCCTCGGCGGTACGCACGGCCAGGCGCACCTCCATCTCGTTCTGCCTGGCCTGCGGCACCAGGGCGGCCAGCCGGTCGCGCTCGGCGCTTTCCGGGTCGTCCTCGATCGGCGTCGCCTCGGCCAACCGGAGCCGCTCCTCCAGCTCGGCCAGCGCGGACAGGCCCTGTTCCCGAGCCGCCTCGGCCTTCGTCCGGGCGGCGCCGAGCCGGTCCGCCTCGGCGCGCGCCGACCGGGCCGCGGCGCTCAGCTCGGCGAGCCGGCGGGCGAACGTGTTGCGCTGGCTCTCCGCCTCCCGGCGGGTCGCGGCGGCCACGGTCTCCGCCTCCTTGCGCTCGGCGACCTCGGCCCGGGCGGCGTCGAGCTGGGCCCGCAGCAGTTCCAGCCGGGCGTTGGCCTCGGACCGGCGCTGCCGCGCCTCGTCGACCGCCGCCTGTACCTCGATGTAGCTCTGCGCCTTCGCCGAGCCGCCGGCCGCGGCCCAGGCTCCCACGACGTCGCCGTCCGGGGTCACGCCCCGCAGGTGCGGATGGGCCGTCACCAGGTCGCGGGCGGCGTCCAGGTCCGGTACCAGCACCACGTCGCCCAGCGCGTGCGCCAGCGCGGGGCGCAGCGGCTCGGCACAGCGCACGACATCCAGCGCCCATATCGCGCCGTCCGGCAGCGCCGGCCGGTTCGCCACGCCGTCCCGGTCGCCGGTGCCCGGGGAGCCGACGAACAGCGTGGCCCGGCCGGCGTCCTGCTCCTTGAGCAGACCGACCGCGGCGGTCACGTCGTCCACTCCGGACACCGCGACGGCGTCGGCCAGCGCACCGAGCGCGGCGGCCAGCGCCGCCTCGTGCCCGGGTTCCACCGCCAGCAGCGCCGCCACGCTGCCGAGTACCCCCGGGATCCGTTCGGTGGCGGCGAGCAGCGTCCCGGCGCCGTCCTTACGCCGCAGCCCCAGCGCGAGCGCCTCCTCGCGGGCCTTCCACTCGGACGCCTCGCGTTCCGCCTTCCGCTCCGCGTCACCCAGCTCACGTGCCCTGGCCTGGGCAGTCTCGTGCTCCTGCGTGGCCGCGGCGTGCCGGGCGACCAGGTCGGCGTCTTCGTCCTCCAGGCCGTCGGACTCCTCCTGAGCGGCCTCGAACTGCACCTCGGCCAGCTCCGCCCGTTCCCGCGCCTCCGCCCAGGCGGTCGCGTGCCGGGCCATCTCCTCCTCGGCGGCGGTGGTCCGGGTGCGGGCCGCGTCGACCTGGCCGGTCAGCTTGGCCAGCCCCTCGCGCCGGTCGGCGATCGCCTTCACGGCGGCGACCAGCGCACGCTCCGCCTCGGCCAGTTGCCGCTCCAGTTCCTGCCGGCGCTCCACCGCCTCGGCCAGCCGGTCCTCGTCCGCTTCCAGGGCGGCGCGCAGCTCGCTCTCCTGGGCGCGCACCTTTTCCGCCTCGGCCGCCAGCTGGTCGGGGTCGCGGCCCGGGCGCTCGTCGTCCGGTGTGGCCGACAGGTGGCGCAGCCGCTCGGTGGCCAGCTGCTCGGACGAGCGGAAGCGCTCCTGCAGTGCGGACAGCTGGTACCAGGTCTCCTGCGCCCGGGCGAGAATTGGGGCATCTGCGGCGTGTTCGGTCTCCAACGCCGCCAATCGGGCCTGTACCGAGCCCAGCTCGGCCTCCACCTCCTCGCGCCGCTGGCGCAGGGCGGACTCGTCGGCGATCTCCTTCTCCAGCGTGTCGCGGAGGGTGGCCAGGTCGTCGGCGAGCAGGCGGAGCCGGGCGTCGCGCAGGTCGGACTGGATCCCGACCGCCCGCCGGGCGATCTCGGCCTGCCTGCCCAGCGGCTTCAGCTGGCGGCGCAGCTCGGTGGTCAGGTCGGTGAGCCGGTTGAGGTTGGCCTGCATCGCGTCCAGCTTGCGCAGCGCCTTTTCCTTGCGCTTGCGGTGCTTGAGGACCCCGGCCGCCTCCTCGATGAACGCCCGCCGGTCCTCCGGCTTGGCGTGCAGCACCGCGTCGAGTTGGCCCTGCCCGACGATCACGTGCATCTCCCGGCCGATGCCGGAGTCCGACAGCAGTTCCTGAATGTCCAGCAACCGGCAGGAATCGCCGTTGATCTCGTACTCGCTCTCGCCCGAGCGGTACATCCGGCGGGTGATCGACACCTCGGTGTAGTCGATCGGCAGCGCGTTGTCCGCGTTGTCGATGGTCAGGGTGACCTCGGCGCGGCCCAGTGGCGCCCGGCCGGACGTACCGGCGAAGATCACGTCTTCCATCTTGCCGCCACGCAGCGCCTTCGCGCCCTGCTCGCCGAGCACCCAGGCGATCGCGTCGACCACGTTGGACTTGCCGGAGCCGTTCGGGCCCACCACACAGGTGATCCCGGGTTCCAACTTCATCGCGGTGGCGGAGGCGAAGGATTTGAATCCCTTCACCGTCAGGCTCTTGAGGTGCACGTGACTCCGGGTTTCTACAGGTCAGAAGTTGGTCATTCCTGGGGAGGGTACCCCGGACGGGGTCCCGGTACGCGGAGCATGGCGCGGCGGGCGACAAAGTGATGCGCGCCGAACCCCACGAGGGGGTATCGGCGCGCCGGGTGTGCAGTTGTCCGCGAGCTGGTGGTTCGGGCGGTGCCGGATCGGGAGGGAACCGGCACCCCGGGTCAGGTCAGCGCTGGCTCTGACAAGCGCAGCAGTTCGTCGGCTTCGGCTGCTGCCAGACGATCATTCTCGGCACGCAGCCGAGTGACCTCGAACTCCAGGCTCCGAACCTTGGCACGCAGTTGAGTGACCTCGTCGAGCAGACGCCGGTCAGGCGCGCTGCCCACGTGGCCGAAGAGGGCCTTCGCCATATCTTCTCCTTGTAATGCGCCGCCGGAGTGGCCGGCCAACGCGCGCCCAACTGTCACTGCCACAGCACGAGCGCACAGGCAGGTCAGGGCGCGACTGGCGACACCCCCATACTCCGCCGTCCTCGATCCGACGTCAAGTTCCGCTTTGAGTCCCATCGACTCAAGGCACACCCACGCCGGTCGATACGCACCATTTGCGGCACTCGCATTCCCGGGGGCGGCGGAGCCCGCCGTGGAAGGCCGCGGGTACCGTCGTGCCGGACGCGACGCGCTCGCGGGAACGGGCGCCGACACCACGGGAGGCTCAAGCCGGTGACCGAGCCGAGCAAGATCCTGTTCACCGAGGGAGCCGGCCCGGCTGGGCCACGCCGGACCGGTGCCCACCGCCGCTGGCGGCACGCGGACCCGCTCGTCCTGGCGGCACTGGCGGCCGGAGCGCTGGCCCTTGCCGGCATCGGGTTCGCGGTGCTGCCGCCGCTGGTGGCGCACCCGAAGGCCGACACGTTGCCGGTGAACACGAAAGCGCCGGCCAACCTCGTACCGGCCCCCGCCGGCTCGCCCGGCCCATCGGTCACCGCGAGCCTGCTGACCTCGCTCCCGCCGGTCGCCGCCACCGGCAGGCCGGCGGCGAAGCCCGGGGAACTGGAGAACCAGCTGGTCGAGCTGACCAACCGGGCCCGGTCCCAGGCCGGCTGCCACTCGGTCAAAAACGACGGGCACCTGCACTCGGCTGCGCGTTCGCACAGCAGCGACATGGCCAGGAAGGGCCTGGTCAGCCATGCCGGCAGCGACGGCAGCAGCTTCGCGGAGCGGATCCGCAAGGCGGGGTACCGGCATCCGCTGGCCGAGAACATCGGCCGGGGGTACCGCACCGCCCAACAGGCGCTCACCGCGTGGCTGGCCGATCCGGCGCAGCGGGCCAACCTGCTCAACTGCCGCGCCAAGGCGGTGGGCGTCGGTGTCGCGGTGGCCAAGAACGGCGTCGCGTACTGGACCGAGGATTTCGGGGACTGACCGCGAGCCCGAAGTTATCCGTGGCCTGACCGGTGCGGGCCGGCCGGGCGGCTCGTTGCCCCTCATGGGGTGAAGCGAGCGTGCGGGTCGCGTTGATCAGGGAGGGCAGGTCCCCGTACCGGGACGGTGCCGTCGGCACCTGGTGTCACCGGCTCGCCACCGGGCTGGGCGAGCAGTACCGGTTCCATCTGGTCACCGTGCTCGACGCGACCGCCGGTCGGCCCCGCCGCTTTCCCGCCGCGACCGGCACGGCGTGGGGCGTATCCGCCCCCGCCACCCGGCTGCGGCGACCGGCCGCCGAGGCCGACGAGCCGCCGCGCAACGCTCCGGCCACCACCACTGTCTCGCTCGCCGGCCGGCCGCTGCGCCCGGACTGGGGCCGCGCGGCGCGAGAGCGGCGGCAGGCCGCCACGCACGCCGCCGTGCTGCTGTGCCGGGGCATGCTGGAGGACGGCCCGGACGGTACGGAGATGTTCCGTTCCGGCCTGCGCCGGCTGGCCGTGATCGCCGCCGACGGTACCCAACCGCTGCGCGGGGTACGGCTGGCACCGGTACTGCTGGACGCCTGGCGGGCCGGCGCCGGGCCGGCCACGACCGTGGCCCGGCTGACCGGCCGCTCGCCCGGCACCGGACTGCCCTGGCCGGCGCTGCGCGATGCCGAGGTCACCGCCCGGGTCCTGGAGCGGGCGGTACGGGCGCTGTGCGTGCCGGTACCCGACGTCGATCTGTGCCACGCCGCGAACGGCGGGCTGGCCACCCTGGTCGCCCTCGCCGAGAAGTGGCGCCGGGGCGTGCCGTACGTGCTCACCGAGCACGACGTGTACCCGCACGCACCGCTGATCGGCCAGTCCGCCGGCCGGCCGGCGGCACGCGTGCTCCTGCTGCGCTTCGTCCGCGCGCTGACCCGGCTCGGGTACGCCGAGGCCGGCGCGATCGCCCTGCCGACCGACCGGACCCGGCGCTGGGCCATGCGCCACGGCGCGCATCGGGAGGTGCTGCGCGTGGTACCGCCCGGCGTCGACCCGCGCGACCATCCGCAACTGCGGAACGAACCGGCCGTCCCGGCGGTGGTCTGGCTCGGCCCGGAGCGCGAACTGCCGCTGATCCTGCGGGCCTTCGCCACGCTGTGCGGGACGGTACCCGACGCCCGGCTGATCATCGCCGGCCCGCCGCCGGCCCGGTGGGCAGCCGATGGGCGGGTGAGCTTCACCGGCCCGGTGACGGACCCGCGGGAGGTGTACGCGGCGGCACGCGTCGTGGTGATCTCGGGCCGGTACGACGGGATGCCGTATTCGCTGATCGAATCGATGCTCAGCGGCCGGGCCACCGTCTGTACCGACACCGGCGGCCTGGCCGCGATGGTCGGGATGGGGGCACTGGCGGTGCCGCCGGGCGACCCGGACCGGCTCGCGTCGGCCTGCGCCGGCCTGTTGGCCGACCCGCGGCTGCGCCGGGAGTTCGGCACCGCCGCCCGGCACCGGGCGCGCACCCTGTTCTCACTGGCCGCCATGCTCGACGGGTTCGGCTGCGAGTACGGGCGGGTCCTGGCACAGCAAGCGGCCAGCGCACGCCGGGACGCGGCGCGGGATGAGGTCCCGGCGTGACCGTGGGTGACACGGGCCCGCTGCGGCTGCGTCCCGGTACCCCCGGCGGACGCGTGCCGCCGCAGGCCACCGGGGCGGGCGCGCCCCGGTCGCCGGACCGGGCAGACCGGGCGGCCGATCCGCCCCGGTTCGAGGACCTGGTCGAGCGGGTGCGGGCCACCGACGTGGTGGACCTCGACGAGGTGGCCGCGTTCCTGGAAGAGTCGGGGATCACCGACCAGTTGGCCCGTGGCAGGTACGGGGAGCCGGACGTGTTCGCCCTCGCCGACCGGGTGCACGCGAGGCTGTGGGTACGCCCGGCCGGGCACCGGCACGCCGGGCCACAGGTGCGCTGGGACTGGAACGGGCTGCGCCGACCGTCGCTGCTTTTCATCCGGCTGGTCGCCCTCGCGGTCCTGGCCGGTACCGGCCGGTGGGCGGGAACCGCCGCGCTGCTGCCCGCGCTGGTCGGCGTACCGCTTGCCGAGTTGCTGGTGGCGTGGCACCAGGGCCACGTGTGGTGGGGGCTGGTCAGCTACGACAGCACCCTGGCCTGGCGGCGGCATCTGCGCGCGCTCGGCTGGGCGACGCTGGCGGTGCTCGTACCACCCCTGGTGGCCGGCGCCGCGCTGGCCGGCTCTGCGCCCCTGCCTGGCCCGGCTGCGGGCGCCGGCTCTCCCGCGCTCGCCTGCGGGGTACTGGTGGCCGGCGGGTACGCGGTGCTGCTGGTGCTCGCCGCGCGGCGACGGCTGGTCGCGGGTACCGCACTGGCGAGCGCGTGCTGCCTGGCCGCGGTGCTGGTGCACCCCGGCCAGGTGCGGGTCGCCGTGGTGGCCGCCGGGTACCTCGCCGGGCTGGTGATCGCCGCGCACGCGGTGTTCGACCCGGACGCGTCGCCGCGCTGAGCGGCCGGGGCGCGGCGCCTACGGCCCGGTCCGGCGCGGCCGGGGCCGGGGCTGGCAGCGAGGGCAGGAGTAGGACGACCGGTTCATGAACGGCTCCCGCCGGATCGGCGTGCCGCACCGGTAGCAGGGCTCGCCCTCGCGCCCGTACACGGAAAGCGACCGGTCGAAGTAGCCGCTCTCCCCGTTCACGTTGACGTACAGCGCGTCGAAGCTGGTACCGCCCTGCTTCAGCGACTCGCCGAGCACGTCCCGCACGTGCCCCAGCAATCGCGCCACGGCGGGCCTGGTCAGCGCGGCGGTCGGCCGGGCGCCGTGCAGCTTCGCCCGCCACAGCGCCTCGTCGGCGTAGATGTTGCCCACTCCGGAGATCAGTGTCTGGTCCAGCAGCGCGCGCTTCACCTCGGTGTGCTTGCGCCGCAGCGCGCCGACGAACGCGTCGTCGTCGAACAGCGGGTCCATCGGATCGCGGGCGATGTGCGCGATCTCGTCGGGCAGCTCGGCACCGCCCTCCGACACCGCGAGCCCGCCGAACGTGCGCTGGTCCACGAATCTCAGCTCCGGGTCGCCGTCCGCGAAACGGAGCCGTACCCGCAGATGTGTCTCGTCCGGCGCGGCGGCCGGCGCGAACAGCAGCTGCCCGGACATGCCCAGGTGCGCGACGAGGGCGTCGCCGGAGTCCAGCGGGATCCACAGGTACTTGCCGCGGCGCCGGACGTCGACGACGGTACGTCCGGTCAGGACGGCCACGAAGTGCTCCGAGCCGGGCAGGTGCCGGCGGATGGCCCGCGGGTGGTGCACCTCGACCGCGACGATCCGCCGGCCGTCGGCCCACCGGGCCAATCCCTGCCGTACCGTCTCCACCTCGGGAAGCTCGGGCATCGTCCTGCCGCCTCGCTCAGATCGTGTACTGCCAAACCGTGATCATGTAGGCGCCGTACCAGAGTCCGAACGCGGCGTACGCGGTCAGCGCCAGGGCGGCGGTTCGCGGCCTCGCCCGGGCCGCGGCGTACCCGGCCGGGATCAGCGTCAGCAGCACCGGAATCAGCAGCCGGGGCTTGGAATGGTAATACCCGGCCTGCCCGACGACGAGAGCGAACGACAGCAGCCCGTACACGATCAGCGGCAGCCAGGTCCGGCGCACCACGGCAAGGACCACCGCGACCGCGGCGGTCACCAGGATGAACGCCATGCTCACCTGCACCCAGCCGTTGCCCTGGTGGAACGCGGTGACCAGGAACTGGCGGGTCGAGTCGCCCCAGTCGAACGTGGTGCCCCAGCCGGCCGTCTGGATAGTGAACCAGGCACCGAGGTCGCCCACCCGCGCCCCGACCCAGGCGAGGTAGGCCGGGACGCTGGCCAACGCCAGCGCCGAGCCGGCCACGGCCCGCCAGGCGGCCGGCCCGCTCACGCGACCGGAGTGCAGCGCCATCCCGGCCGCCACCGCGATCGCCAGGGCCAGCGCCAGCCCGGTCGGCCGGCACAGCCCGGCACCCAGGCCGAGCAGGCCGGCGACGAGGAACCTGTCCCGGTACGCGGCGTAGAGCGCACCGATCACGAGCGCGCTGAACAGCGCCTCGCTGTACGCCATGGACAGGACCACCGACATCGGCTGGGCGCAGAACAGCACGACCAGCGCGTACCCGAGGCGCCGGTCGCGCAGCGCGGTACCGAACCGGTACAGCAGGACGGCGGCCACCCCGGCGGCCACCCCGGAGATGCCGATGGCGGCCCAGTCGTAGCTGCGCACCACCCAGTGCACGCCGTGGATCAGCGCCGGGTACAGCGGAAAGAACGCCAACCCGTTGCCGACCATCTGGCCGCTTGCGTCGTACGTGTAGGTGTGCGGGTACCCCTCGCTGGCCACCCGGATGAACCAGCCGCCGTCCCAGGCCAGCAGCCGTTCCTTGATGGACGGCCCGTTGCCGGGCGCCAGCCAGGCGATGAAGGCGAGCTGCCCGGCCCGGGTGGCGGCGTAGAGCAGCAGGGAAAGCCAGGCTCCGTTGATCGGGAACCGGCGGGTCGCGTGGGCGGCCGAGGTATCGGTCCGGTCGACGGACTCGATCATCCCGGTCTGTTCTCTTTCCCGCTGCGCACCCTGTTGCCCGACGCCTTGGCCGCACCGGCGCGGCCGTCGGGCGCATGCCTGGCCCTGCCGTCGGCCTTGCTGTCCGCAGCGGCGACCCCGGCCCTGCCGTCCCGCGCGGCGGCCGCCGCACCACCGTTCGCACCACCGGCCGGCCCGGGCGCCCCGGCGGCCCTGCCGTCGGCGGAGCCACCGTCCGGCGACTCGACCGAAAGCTCCCGCCAGGCGGTCTCGGCGGCCCGCTGCTCCGCCTCCTTCTTGCTGCGCCCCTCGGAGCCGCCGTACCGGATCCCGGCGACCACCGCCCAGGCGGTGAACAGCTTGGCGTGGTCCGGGCCGGCCTCGTCCACCCGGTACTCCGGGACGCCCAGGCCCCGGCTCGCGGTCAGCTCCTGGAGGCTGGTCTTCCAGTCCAGTGCGGCACCCCGGCCAGCGGCGTCGATCATGAGCGGATCGAACAGCTTGTGCACCACCGTGGCGGCGCGCTCCAGCCCGTGCTGGAGGTAGATCGCGCCCAACAGGGCCTCCAGCGTGTCGGCGAGGATGCTCGCCTTGTCCCGCCCGCCGGTGGTCTCCTCGCCCTTGCCCAGCAGCAGGTACGGGCCCAGCCCGTACGGTCCCAGGCCCCGGGCCACCTCGGCGAGCGCCCGCATGTTGACCACGCTGGCGCGCAGCTTGGCCAGCTGGCCCTCCGGCAGGTCCGGGTGGTCGTTGAACAACGCGGTCGTGATGATCACGCCGAGTACCGAGTCGCCGAGGAACTCGAGGCGTTCGTTGGTCGGCAGTCCGCCGTTCTCATACGCGTACGAGCGGTGCGTCAACGCCCGCTCCAACAGCTCGGGATCCAGGCTCACCCCGAAGGCGGCCTCCAGAAAGGCGACCGGTGGACGGCCCTTCATCGACTCACCCTCTCCTCCAGGTCAGTGCCGGCCGGCTGTGTGCCGGGTCCGGCGGCGAGTTGTCGTCGTCTCTGGCGAGACCCGGCCGGGGTACCGGGGCGAACTCGGCCGGCGCGCGGGTCCGGTGCAGGCGGGCGGCGAAGGCGATCCCGGACGCGATGTCGCCGCCGGTCGCCGCCCCGTGGCAGACCACCACCTGGCCACGGACGCCGAGCAGCGCCGCCGCCCGGGGCGCCACGCTGTCCGGCACCACGCCGCCGGCCAGCGCGAATGCGCCCTCGATGCCTTTGAGCAGGACGTTTCCGGTGAATCCGTCGGTCACCACGACGTCGGCAGGGCCGCCGAGCGGCACGTCGTTGCCCTCCACGTTGCCGACGTAGTCCGGCAGGGCGGCACGCAGGGCGTCGTCGGCGTCGCGCCGCAGCCGGTCGCCCTTGCCCTGCTCGGCTCCGATCGACAGCAGCCCCACCCGGGGCCGGGACAGGCCGAGCACCGCCACCGCGTACCGGGCGCCCAGGATGGCGTGCTGCACCAGTACCCCGGCGGACGCGTCCGGCGAGGCACCGACATCGAGCAGCATCAGCGGGCCGGTCCGGCTCGGTACGATCGCGGCGAGAGCCGGCCGGCGCACCCCGGGTACCCGGCCCAGCCGCAGCACCGCGGCGGTCACGATGGCCCCGCTGGCCCCGGCGGACACCACGGCGTCGGCCGTCCCACGGGCCACCGCGGCCACGGAGGCGCTCACGGTCGTGTCCGGGCGGGCCGCGCGGGCTGGCGCGTCGGCCATGCCCACGGCACCGTCGACCGGCCGTACCGTCAGCCGCCGCCGGATGCCCGGCGTGGACGCGCTGAAGACCTCGTCCGCCAGATCAGGTGGCCCGACGAGGTGCAGGTGTAGATCAGGGTCGGCGTCGCATGCCTGCAGAGCGCCGTCAACCACGACGGCGGGGGCGTGATCCCCGCCGAGGAGGTCGACGGCGATCCGCGCGGTCCCTGACCGCTCGGATCGCGTCACCCCGCCTCGCCAGAATCAGACCTCAAGGATCTGGCGGCCGTTGTACGTGCCGCAGACGGTGCACGCCGCGTGCGGCAGCTTCGGCGACCGGCACTGCGGGCAGGCGACGGTGGCGACCGCGGTGGTCTTCCACTGCGCCCGGCGGGACCGGGTGTTGCTGCGCGACATCCTGCGCTTGGGAACGGCCACGGCTAGTTCTCCTCATGATCCGGGCCGCGGACGGCCCGAGCTTGCTCGGTCGGTGCACTGTCGATCAGGTTGTTCAGCTTGTTCAACGCCGCCCAGCGCGGGTCGACCTGCTGGTGGCTGTGGTCAGCCGGCAGCTCGTCCCAGTGCACCCCGCACTCGGGGCACAGCCCTGGGCACTCCGCGCGGCACAGCGGGTTCGCGGGCAACGCGAGCACCACTGCGTCGCGCAATGCCGGTTCCAGGTCGAGCAGGTCGCCCTGCAACCGGCCGACCTCGTCCTGTTCGGTCGTCTCGTCCGTGGTGCTGTTCTCGTACGCGTACAGCTCCTGGATCAAAACGGCCAAGGTGTCGCTGATCGGACGCAGGCAGCGCCCGCATTCCCCGCGGACCGGCGCGGTGACCGTCCCGGAGACGAGGACGCCTTCAGAGACCGACTCTAGTCTCAGGTCGAGGTCGAGGTCGGCGCCCCGGGGCACCCCGATCAGCTCCAGGCCGAGATGCTCCGGTGCGGGGACCGTCCGCTGGACAACACGCATGGCCCCGGGGCGGCGAGGCAGGTCTCTCGTGTCGAGGACCAGCGGCGCCCGGGGATCGAGGTGATGGTTCGGCGAATGATCATGCATCGTTAGCTCCGGCCGGGAGAGGCCGTCGAAGAAGATTACCCGAGTTGCCGAACAGCGTCGAATCGACCCTGCTACAGCGGCAGCGGCCCGGTCTCCTGATCGGGTATGAACGAACCGATCTCGCGCAGCGCGTGCATCTTGTCCCGGCCGCGCTCGATGGAGGCCAGCGAACGGGTCAGCAGCTGCTCGAAGTTGGCCAGGGCAGTATCGACGTAATCGTCCACTTCTTCCCGTAGCCGCTGCGCCTCGGACCGAGCCTCGCTGATCAGCCGGGCAGCCTCGTGCTCGGCGGACACCGTGATCTCGTTCACCGACACCAGCCGCGAATGCTCGGCCTCACCCTCCGCGATGATCCGCTCCGCCTCGTTGCGGCCGGCTTCAAGGATCTTGTCGCGCTCCTCCAACAGCGCCGTCGCCCGGCGCAGCTCGCTGGGCAACTCCTCGCGTAACTGGTCGAGCAGGTTGATGATCTCGGTTCGGTCGAGCATGCAGTTGCGCGACATCGGCACCGAACGCGCGTTCTCCACGAGCACCGTGATCTCGTCGATGCGGTCCAGCGGGTCCACCGGCGGTCTCCTGTCAGGTCTGCGAGTACCGCACCGGTCCGTGGCCGCCGGCCGGCAGGTGGGCCGGGCAGGCGGGGCGCGGCCCGGTTGCGGCCAGACTCCTCATGACGGTCAGGGTCTCATCATGACGGTCAGGGCGAAGACGCGCCCGTCAATCCGAGCCCGATCTATGATGCGTCCCGGCCGGCACCGCCGGGGTCCGGGTGGGGTCAGCCGTTCGGCGTACCCGGAGCCAGCCGCTCCGCCAGCCGGCGGGCGACCACCTCGGGTACGTGCGGCGACACGTCCCCGCCCCACTTCGCCACGTCCTTGACCAGGCTGGACGAGAGGAACGAGTACAGCGGGTTGGTCGGCATGAACAGCGTCTCCACCCCGGCCAGCCCGGTGTTCATCTGGGCCATCTGAAGCTCGTAGTCGAAGTCGCTCACCGCCCGGAGGCCCTTCACGACCACGGCGGCGCCCTGTGCCCGGCAGAAGTCGACCAGGAGCCCGTGGAACGACTCGACGCGCACGTTCGGGTACGGCCCGGTCACCTCCCGCAGCATGTCCAGCCGTTCCTCCACGGTGAACAGGCCACGCTTGGAAGTGTTGATCAGGACGGCGACGATCACCTCGTCGTACAGCCTGGACGACCTGTCGATGATGTCCAGGTGCCCGTTCGTGACCGGGTCGAAGGAGCCGGGGCTCACCGCACGCCTCACGATCCGCGACCGTACCAAAGGGTGGTGTCGCCGTACCGTCGAGAGCGTTCGCCAGTGATGCACGGCACCCACGCCGGCTCGGGCGACCGGCGGGAGCGTTCGACCACCACCGTCGCCTCCGGCGCCAGCCAGCCGCGCTCCACCAGGCCGGCCAGCAGCTCGGTAATCTCCCGCTCTCCCACCGCGTACGGCGGGTCGGCGAACGCCACGTCGTACGGGGTCCCCGGCGGCCCGGCGGCGAGCGCCTGCGCGACCCGGGCGATCGCCAGGCTCACCCGGCGAGCGGCGCCCAGCAGCGCGATGTTCTCCCGGGCCGTCCGGGCCGCCTTCGGGTCGCTCTCCACCAGCAGCACGTGCGCGGCGCCGCGGGAGGCCGCCTCGAGGCCGATCGCGCCGGACCCCGCGTAGAGGTCGAGGAACCGGGCGCCGTCCAGCGGTCCGAGCGATCCGAACAGGGCCTCGCGCACCCGGTCGGAGGTGGGGCGGGTGTCCCGGCCCGGCGGCGTGGCGATCCGCCGGCCGCCGTAGCTGCCCGCGACGATCCGGGTCACCCCTTCTCCAGGTATTCCGCGCGCTCCTCATCGACCTGCGAGGCGATCCACTCGCGCAGTTCGGGCTCGCGCTCCAGCTCCGGGTCGGCGGACAGCAGCGCGACCGCCTCGGCGCGCGCCTCGCTGATCAGGTCGCGATCCCGCAGCAGCGACAGCAGTCGCAGGTGCGAGCGGCGGCCGGACTGCGCCGCGCCCAGCACGTCACCCTCGCGTCGCTGCTCCAGGTCGAGCTCGGCGAGCTGGAAGCCGTCCAACGTGGACGCGACCGAGGTCAGCCGTTCCCGCGCCGGGCTGGCCTCGGCCGCCTCGGTGACCAGCAGGCACAGGCCAGGGGCGGCGCCCCGGCCGACCCGGCCGCGCAGCTGGTGCAGCTGGGACACGCCGAACCGGTCGGCGTCAAGGACGATCATGACGGTCGCGTTGGGTACGTCGACGCCGACCTCCACCACCGTCGTGGCGACCAGGACGTCCAGGTCGCCCGCGGCGAACGAGCGCATGACGGCGTCCTTCTCGTCGCCGGGGAGCCGGCCGTGCAGGATCCCGATACGCAGGCCGTGCAGCGGCCCGTCGGCCAGCAGCGGGGCCACCTCCAGTACGGCCAGCGGCGCCCGGCGTTCGTCACCGTCACCGCCGGCGTTGCCGGCGTCGTCGGCGGGTTCACCCTCCCCGATGCGCGGGCACACCACGTACGCCTGGTGCCCGGCCTCGACCTCCTCGCGCAGTCGCTGCCAGGCCCGGTCGAGGAAGGCCGGCTTGTCGGCCGCCGGTACCACGTGGGACGCGATCGGTGACCGGCCGCGGGGCAGTTGGGTGAGCGTGGAGACCTCCAGGTCGCCGTAGACCGTCATGGCGACGGTGCGCGGGATCGGGGTCGCGGTCATCACCAGCACGTGCGGCGGCTGGTCGGCCTTGGCGCGCAGGGCGTCGCGCTGCTCGACGCCGAACCGGTGCTGCTCGTCGACGACGACCAGCCCCAGGTCGGCGAAGTCCACCCCCTCGTACAGCAGGGCGTGGGTCCCGATGACGATCCCGGCCTCGCCGGACACGATCTCGGCCAGCGCCGCACGCCGGGCGGCGGCGCCCAGCGAGCCGGTGACCAGCGAGACGCGGGTGGACCGGTCGCCGTCCAGGTCGCCGGAGCCCTCGTCGAAGTCGAGCTCGCCGGCCCGACCCATCGGTCCAAGCAGATCGGTGATTCCGCGGTGGTGCTGGGCGGCCAGTACCTCGGTGGGGGCCAGCAGCGCGGCCTGCCCGCCCGCGTCGACCACCTGGAGCATCGCCCGCAGTGCGCAGACGGTCTTGCCCGAGCCGACCTCGCCCTGCAGCAGCCGGTGCATCGGGTGCGGGCGGTCGAGGTCTGCGGCGATCTCGGCGCCGACCGCCCGTTGGCCCTCGGTCAGCTCGTACGGCAACCGCTCGTCGAACGCCGCCAGCAGCCCGTCGGCCCGGCGCGGCCGGGGGCGTGCCGGCCAGTCCAGGGCGCGCAGCTTGCGCTGGACGAGGGTCAGCTGCACGGCGAACGCCTCACCCCACTTGAGCCTCTTGCGGGCCGCCTCCAGCGCGGGACGGCTCTCCGGGCGGTGGATCTGGCGCAGCGCGCTGCCCAGGTCCACCAGCCGGTGCTGTCCGCGCAGGGTGGCGGGCAACGGATCGGGCGGCGGTTCCAGGGTGTCCAGCGCGACCCGGACACAGCGGGCGATCACCCAGGTCGGTACGGCGGCCGCCGCCGGGTACACCGGGATCAGCGCACCGGCGAACTCCTCGATCTCCTCGCCGCCCTCCCGGTCGTCCAGGAGCATGTAGTCCGGGCTGTTGAGCTGCCGCTTGCCGCGGAACTCCGTCACCTTCCCGGCGAACATGCCCCAGCGGCCCGGTTTGAGGTCGCGTTCGCGCCACGCCTGGTTGAAGAACGTCAGGGTGAGCAGCCCGCCGCTGTCGTCACCGACGGTCGCCTCCAGCAGCTGGCCGCGCCGCGCCCGCATCGGCCGGATGCTGGTGCGGTGCACCTGGGCCAGCACGGTGACCTGCTCGCCGATGCTCAACGACCGGATGTCGGTGTGCTCGCCGCGCTCGTCGTACCGGCGCGGGAAGTGGTACAGCAGGTCGCCGACCGTCTCCAGCTCCAGGTGGGAGGCGAGCGCCCTGGCGGTCTTCTCCCCCACGATCTTGCGCAGCGGATCGCCGAGCCGGGTCATTCGACACCCACCATGAGCGGATACCGCGGCTGGCCACCGTCGAACGTCTGCACCTCCACGAACGGCCAGCGCTGGCCCAGGTGCTCGGTCAGCAGCCCGGCCAGCTCGGGTGGCGCGTCGGTACCGGTCAGCAGCGTGACCAGCTCGCCGCCGCCGGCCAGCAGCCGGTCCAGCAGGTCGCGGCACGTGCCGTACAAATCCCGCCCGATGAGGTTGACCTCGCCCTCCACCAGGCCAAGTATGTCGCCCGGCCGGCACACTCCGGCCACGGTCACCGCTTCTTTGCCGGCCCGGCACACCTCCGCGTACCGGCAGGCGCCGGCCGCCTCGGCCATCGCGATCATGTCGTCCTCGAACCGCCGGCCCTCGTCCCGGACGGCGAGCGCCGCCAACGCCTGGACCGGCGACCGGATCGGGACGACTCCGACCCTCAACCCCTCGATGCGGGCCTGCTCGGCGGCCAGCGCGGCGACCGGCTGGGTCGCCCGGCCGCCGGGCAGCACCACTACCTGCCGGGCCACGGTGGCCCGGATCGCGGCCAGGATCTCGCTCGTCGACGGCGCCGGCCCGGGGACGGTCACCGCCCCCTCGGCGCGGAACAGCTCGGCCAGGCCGCCCCCCGCCGCCACCACCACCGCGCCCCTGGCCCGCGGCGCCGGAGCGGCCACCTGGTCCTCGAACCGGGTGACCGAGATGCGGTACGGCCGCCCCGCCTCGATCCCGGCCTCGATCGCGGCGCCGACGTCGTTGACGTGCACGTGCACGTTCCAGGTGTCCTCACCGTCGCCGACCACGACCAGCGAGTCGCCGAGCCCGGCCAGCCGTGACTTGAGCCGCTCCACGGCCCAGTCCGGCGCTTCGAGCAGGAACTGCACCTCGTACCCGAACTCGACCGAACCGGCCTCCCGGACGTGGCTGGGCCGCGGCCCACCAGCCACGCCACCGCCCGGGTCGTCGCCCGGTGGCACGCCAACCTCCGCCCGCGTCGAGGCACCCGCGTCCACCCCCGCCGGCGGATCCGCGCCGCCCGGCGGATCCGTACTCGCGGACCCGCCCACCGAAGCCGGCGGCGGATCGGCCGGCCCGGCGCCGCTGACCACCTCGACCAGCGCGTCCAGCAGCACCACCAGGCCCCGACCGCCGGCATCCACCACACCCGCCCTGGCCAGCACGGAAAGCTGCGCGGGGGTGAGCGCGAGCGCCTCGCTCGCCCCGCGTGCCGCGGCCCGCGCGACCGGGACCAGCTCGTCCGAGCCCTCGTCGGCGGCCGCCCTGGCCGCGCCGCCGGCCACCGAGAGCAGGGTGCCCTCCACCGGCGCGGCGACCGCGCCCCAGGCCGCGCCGGCCGCGCGGTCGAGGGCTGCGGCCAGGGCGCGGCCGCGCGCGGCCGGCGTGGTCGCCAGAGTGTCGGCGATCGCCCGGAGCATCTGGGACACGATCACGCCCGAATTGCCCCGGGCACCGAGCAGGGCGCCACGCGCCATCCGGCGCAGCACCCGACCCAGCGGGGTGAGGTCGCCGGTGGCGTCCGGGCCGCCGTCATCCGGCTCGGCTCGCAGCGCCTGGTGGGCGGCGGCGACCGTCAGCACGAGATTGGTGCCGGTGTCGCCGTCCGGGATCGGGAACACGTTGAGCTGGTCGATCTCGTCCTGGTGGCGGCGCAGCGCCGCCAGGCCCGCAGCGCACCATCGGCGCACGGCGGAGGCGTCCAAGCTGTCCAGCACGTCCCAAACATTAATGGGACGCCCGACAATTCCCGGCGCCAGGACAACGCGCCGCCCTACCGGTCGGCTTCCTGCCGCACAGCCCGGGCGATCCGCGCGATCCCGTCCCGGTACGACGGCACCGCCGGCTGCCAGCCCAACTCGCGACGGGCCTTGCCGGTGGCCACCCGCATCGACATGTTGACGTACGTGTGCACGTACGGCATGACCCGCAACAGGCCGTCCGGCACCCGCATCGGCCGGGGTGCCCGGTACGCGGCCGCCAACTCGTCGAGGAAGTCGCCCAGCCGTACCGGCTGCTCGTCCACGATGTTGTACGCCTGCCCGGCCCGGCCCTTCTCCAGTGCCGCCACCGTCGCGGAGGCGGCGTCGTCCAGGTAGACCCAGGGCAGGTACCCGCCGCCGTGGCGGGGTACCGGGAAGGCCCGGCGGCGCAGCAGCCGGCCGATCTCGTCGCTACCCGCACCGGGTCCGTAGAAGCCGCCGTAGCGCAGGGCGATCCCCTCGATCCCGGGCGCCTCGAACGCCTGCTGCTCGGTGGAGACCATCGCCCGTACGTGCGCGTCGAACGTGCTGCCGTCCAGTTCCCCGAACGGATCGGCCTCGGTCAGCGGGCGGGTGCCATGGTCGCGGTAGCCGTAGCCGTACACGATCGACTGGGTCACGAACCGGGTGGCACCCAGCTGACTCGCGGCGGCCAGCAGGTTCGCCGTACCAGCGATGCGCAGCCGGTCGGTACCGAACAGGTCCCTGTGCCGGGACGGCGGCCGCTTGAGCGCCGTCAACTCGTGGATCACCGCGTCGGCGGACAGGCCCCGTACCGCCCGCAGCAGCGCCTCCCGGTCCATCGCGTCGGCCAGCAGCGCGGTGGCGCCCAGCTCACGCAGCCGCCGGCCACTCGCCTCGCTGCGGCTGAGCCCGACCACCTCGTGTCCCGCCTCGATCAGCATCCGGGTGAGCGGGGCGCCGATCGCGCCCGACGCCCCGGCCAGCAGTACCTTCATCGCTCCTCCTTGGTCGGCAGGTGGACGGGGCGGCTATGGCGGGTGTGACTGTGCCGGTGGACACAGGGCCGCCCCGGTCAATCCACATTGGTCGATGCTCCCGACCGGTTGGCCCGGCATCCGGGCCATCGGTTACCCTGGACAGGTTGCCCGGCGGGTTGCCCGGCGACGCAGGACAACCAATCCAGGAGATTCCCGTGGCTAGCGTGTGCGACGTATGTGGCAAGAGGCCGGGCTTCGGCCACAACGTTTCCCACTCGCACCGGCGGACCAACCGGCGCTGGAACCCGAACATCCAGACCGTGCGTACCCCGGCCGGTGGCGGCAACACCAAGCGCCTGCAGGTCTGCACGTCCTGCCTGAAGGCTGGCAAGGTCGTTCGCGGCTGACGCCGCGCTGACATCCGATCGCCGCCGGTCCGCTGGACCGGCGGCGATCTGTGTCGCCGGCCCAGCCCAACAAGCCCCCGCTGAACCGGCAACGATCCTGGGTTGCCGGCCCAGCCCAACAAGGCCCCCGCTGGGCCGGCCGCGATCCGTGTCGCCGGCCCAGCCCAACAAGGCCCCCGCTGGACCGGCCGCGATCCGTGTCGCCGGCCCAGCCCAACAAGGCCCCCACTGGACCGGCAACGATCCTGGGTTGCCGGCGAAGGGCCGCCGGCCCGCTCAGAGGTCCCGGCCGAAGGACCGGACGTCCGGTTCGTCCTTGTAATAGCCGAAGTTCGGGATCAGCCGGTACCCGGTCCTCTCGTAGAGCGCGATCGCTTCGGGCTGCAGTCCGCCGGTCTCCAGGATCGCGCGCTTCCGGCCCGCCGCCCGGGCCGAATCCTCGACCGCGCGCAGCACCGCCATCGCGACGCCCCTACGACGCGCCGAGGGCAGCGTGAACATCCGCTTGATCTCGGCGGCGTCGGGGTCTCCCTCGAACGTGCGCCAGCCCCCGCAGCCGGCCGGCTCGCCGTCGAGCCAGGCGACGAGGAACGTGCCCGTGGGCGGGTCGAACTGCGCCGGATCGATCGGGGTGGAGTCGCCCTCGCCGCCGTACCGGGCGGAGAGGTCGGCCAGGGCCGCGCTGACGAGGGTACGGGCGACCGGGTCCAGGTACCCGGTCGGAATGATCTTCACTTCACTCACCGGCCAAGGGTACGGGCTCGATCAGCGGAAATGATCCCAGCCCGCGGGACCCTCCCCGTACGGCTCGCCGTCCACGGTCACCCCGCTGCCCTCGGCCACGCTCCCGATGACCTGGAACGGCGAGGGCGGCTCCACACCCGGCGGAAACGTGGCCAGCAGGGCGTGATCGTCGCCACCGGTCAGGATCCAGCTGTACGGGTCGACGCCGAGGGCAGCGGCCGCGTCGGCCATCTGCTCCGGTATCGCGAAGGCGTCCCGATCGATGTCGAGCACCACCCGGCTGGCGCTGGCAACATGCCCGGCGTCGGCCACCAGCCCGTCCGACACGTCGATCATGCTGGTCGCGCCGAGCTTGGCCGCGGCCGGCCCGGCCGAGTACGGCACCACCGGGCGGCGGTACGCCTCGACCAGCGCCTTCGGTGTCCGGAAGCCCCGCGACAGCACCGTGTACCCGGCGGCCGCGTACCCGACGCGGCCGGCCAGCGCGACGGTGTCCCCGGGCCGCGCGCCGGAACGCAGGATCGGCTCGCGGCCCTGCAGGTCGCCGAGCGCGGTGACCGCGACAGTGAGCACCGAACTGGCCGAAATGTCCCCGCCGACCACGGCGGCGCCGGCCCGCTCGGCCTCGGCCGCGAGCCCGTCGGTCAGGTCTTCCGCCCAGCGCACATCCAGGTCGGGCGGGCCACAGAAGGCCACCAGCAGCGCGTTGGAGACCGCACCCATGGCCGCGATGTCGGCGAGGTTCGCGGCGGCGGCCCGGTGGCCGACGTCCAGCGCCGACGACCAGTCTCGGCGGAAATGCCGGCCTTCGACCAGGACGTCGGTCGAGGCGACCACCCGTCCGTCGGGCACGGCCACGATCGCCGCGTCATCACCCGGCCCAAGTATCGTGCTGGGCTGTACGCCCAACCGGGCAGTTATCCGGGCAATCAACCCGAATTCGCCGGACTCAGCGACACTCATCGACGAAATTCTCCTCTGCACGTGCTAGGGCTCTTGCGGTAGTTTCACGGCAACCGCGAGCTTGCCGTGAAGAGGGGGCGTGACGTGGTCCAGGCGTACATCCTCATCCAGACAGAGGTGGGAAGGGCGCGCGACGTGGCCGCGACCATCACGGATATTGCCGGGGTCGTCCGAGTCGACGCGGTGACCGGGCCGTACGATGTCGTGGTGCTCACCGAGGCACACACCGTCGATGAGCTGGGTAACATGATCGTGAGCAAGGTGCAGCTGGTCCCCGGGATCACCCGCACCCTCACCTGTTCGGTGGTGCGACTGTAGATGGCTGATCAGGCAACCCGCGGGGCCGCGCGGCTCGCCGCGTACATCGCGGTGCCGATCGCCCTGGTGGTCGGACTGATCGCGTTTCACGTGCTGAGTGGCCACGCGGCCCCGGCCACCCCCGGGCCGCAGTCGACGAGTCCGGTGGCGATGGCGGCGCCCACGCTGGCCGACCAGCCAGCCACGACCTGCCGGGCGCTGATCGCCAAGCTGCCGAACCAGATCCAGGGCAAGCGGCGCCGGCCGGTGACCGCGGGTGCGGAGCAGAACGCCGCGTACGGGGACCCGGCCATCACCCTCGGGTGCGGCACCGGCCCCGAACCGACCGTCCCGCCGACCGCCACCGTGTACCCGCTGTCGAACGTCTGCTGGTACGCCCAGACCGGCAAGCACGCCTCCACCTGGACGACACTGGACCGCTCGGTCCCGGTACGGGTCACCGTACCCAACGCCTACGAGCAGCCGGGCCAGCTGGTCATCGAGTTCTCCGACCCGGTGGCGGCGGCCGAGCCGGCGGTCACGAGCGGCGTGCCGACCGGCTGCCTGAACACGACCGGCTGATCCGGCCCCGCCGAGGCGGGGCCGGTTCCGGCGGATCGCCCGTCTGGAGCGGTCCGCGGTCGGTCAGTGCAGGCCGGTCAGTGCAGGCCGGTCAGTGCAGGCCGGTCAGTGCAGGCCGGAGCCCCGGCGCAGGGCGGTGCGGACCAGGCGGGAGACCAGCTTCGGGTACTCCAGCCCGGTGGCCGCCCACATCCTCGGAAACATGGACGTGCTGGTGAACCCCGGCATGGTGTTGATTTCGTTGAGGTAGATGTCCATTTCGGGGGTGACGAAGAAGTCCACCCGGGCCAGCCCGGCACAGTCGAGTGCCGTGAAGGTGCGGCACGCGTACTCCTGGACCTGCCGGCTCACCTCGGGCGGCAGGTTGGCCGGGATGTCGTACTCGCTGGACCCGTCCAGGTACTTCGCCTCGAAGTCGTAGAAGTCGTGGTCGCCCTGCACCCGGATCTCGGCGAGCAGCGACGCCTCGGGGGTGCCGTCGTACTCCCCTTCCAGCACCCCGCACTCGACCTCGCGGCCGGTGATGCCCTCCTCGATGAGCACCTTCGGGTCGATGGCGCGGGCGGTGGCCACCGCGGCGTCCAGGTCGGCCCAGTCGTCAACCTTGGTGATGCCGCAGGACGAGCCGGCCCGGGCCGGCTTGACGAACACCGGCAGCGACAGCCGGTCGCGGTCGGCTGCGGACAGGGACTGACCGGCGCGCAGGACCGCGTACGGCCCCGTCGGGATGCCCTCGGCCACCGCGAGCTTCTTGGTGAACTCCTTGTCCATCGCGGCGGCGGAGGCGAAGACGTTCGCGCCGACGTACGGGATGCCGGCCATCTCCAGCAGGCCCTGGATGGTGCCGTCCTCGCCGTACGCGCCGTGCAGTACGGGGAAGACCAGGTCGACATCGCCGAGCGCCCGGGTGCCGTCGGCCGCGTCCACCACCATCAGGCCGTTCGTCGGGTCCCCGGGCAGCACGACCGCGGCACCGGATCCCGCGGTGATCTCCGGCAGTTCGCTGCCGGCGATGGCCAGGCGTTCCTGGTTACCGTCAGTGAGGACCCATTGACCCTCCCGGGTGATCCCGACCGGTACCGTCTCGTACTCGTCCGGGTCCAGGGCACCGAGGATGCTTCCCGCGCTGACACAGGAGATGGCGTGCTCCGGGCTGCGGCCGCCGAAGACGATGGCGACACGGATCTTTCGTGGGCTCGTCACCTCGGTGACCCTACTCTGCGTGGCGGCACGGCGAAGGCCGCATGAGCCGAACCGCGCCCCGCCGGCCTACTCACCCTGCCGCCCCGGCGCGCGCTTCGTTCAGGGCGGTGTCGATGTCGACCAGTAGGTCTTCGGTGTCCTCTATGCCGCACGATAGGCGGATCAGACCCTCTGGGACCGGATCGCCCCATTGTGCCCGGCGGTCGCCGCTGGTGTGCGTACCGCCGAACGAGGTGGCCGCGTAGACCAGTTTCGTCGCGGTCAGGAACCGGGTGGCATGTGCCGCGTCGGGCAGGGTGAAGGTGACCACGCCCGGGATCCGGCGCATCTGCCGGCTGGCGATCTCGTGGGCCGGATCGCCGGGCAGACCGGGCCAGCGCACCGAGAGCACCTCGGGCCGCCCGGCAAGCAGCCGGGCGATCGCCGCCGCGTTGGCCGACTGGCGGGCCAGCCGGAGGTCCAATGTGGACAGCGACCGGTGGGCCAGCCACGCCTCGAACGGGCCGGGTACCGCGCCGGCGTCGTCCCGCCAGGAGCGCAGCACGCCGGCCAGTTCGGGGGCGGCGACGGCGTAGCCGAGCAGGATGTCCGAGTGCCCGGTCAGCGCCTTCGTACCGCTGGCCACCACCAGGTCCGCGCCCAACTCCAGCGGCCGCTGGCCGAGCGGGGTGGCGGTGGTCGAGTCGACGGCGACCAGCGCGCCGGCGGCGTGCGCGGCGGCCGACAGTTCGGCGATGTCGCACACGTCCAGACCGGGGTTGGCCGGCGTCTCCAGCAGCACCATCCGTACCCCCTCGAACGACGGGTACGGGCCGGCGGTGGGTACCTCCCGGACGGTCACGCCGGGCAGCCTGGCCGCGAACGCACGCGCCTTGTAGTAGCCGTCGGACGGCATCACGAGCGTGTCACCGGGGCGCACCTGGGTCAGCAGGGCGGCTGACACCGCCGCCATGCCCGAGGAGAAGACCACGCAGTCGCCGCCCTCCAGACCGCCGATCGCGGCCTCCAGCGCCCGCCAGGTCGGGTTGTCCACCCGTCCGTAGCCGTTGGCCGCGGCCGACGGGCCGCCCTCGGGATCCACATGGTACGGCGCGGCGAACACCGGCCCGGGCAGGAACGGCTGGCCCGGCCGCGGCTCGGGCAGCCCGGCGTGTGCCACGGCGGTGCCGTCGCCGTACCCGTTGGTCGCAGCGGGGTCGTGGGTCGAGGTCATCCGACCATCATTCCGTGCCGTACCACGCGGCCGAACCGCCCCCTGGCCGGTTGCCGACGTGCCCGCCTGCGCGCCGACCCGGCTCCGCCGCAGCGTGCCCGCCCGGCTCCCCGCCGTCGGCGGCCGCTACTCGGGCTTGGTCTCCCGGCTCATCAGGGCGGTGACCGCCACCCGCGGGTCGGCTCCCTCGTGGCAGACCAGCTCGACCTGCTCGGTAATGGGCATCTCTACATCGTGGCGGCGGGCCAGGTCCCGGATCGCCAGGCAGCTCTTCACTCCCTCGGCCGTCGACCGGGTGGCTGCCTGCGCCTGTTCCAGCGACTCGCCGCGGCCCAGGTGCTCGCCGAAGGTACGGTTGCGCGACAGCGGCGACGCGCACGTCGCCACCAGATCGCCGAGGCCGGCGAGGCCGGCGAAGGTGAGCGGGTCGGCACCGAGCCGGACGCCGAGCCGGGCGGTCTCGGCCAGCCCGCGGGTGATGAGCGTGGCCTTCGTGTTGTCGCCGAAGCCGAGCGCGGTGGCCATCCCGTACGCGAGCGCGATGACATTCTTCACCGCGCCGCCCAGCTCACAGCCCACCACGTCGTCATTGGTGTACGGGCGGAAGTACCGGGTCGCCACGGCCTTCTGCACGGCCGCCGCGCGGGCCGGATCCACGCAGGCGATGACGGAGGCGGTCGGCTGCTCGGCGGCGATCTCGGCGGCCAGGTTCGGCCCGGACAGCACCGCGACCCGCGCGGGGTCGACGGCCGCCGTCTCGACGATGACCTCCGTCATCCGCTTCGTGGTCCCCAGCTCGATGCCCTTCATCAGGCTGACCAGGGTGGCGTCCGGCTCGATCAACCCGGCCCAGGCGGCCAGGTTGGCGCGCAGGGTCTGCGACGGTATGGCGAGTACCACCAGGTCGGCGCCGGCCAGCGCGGCCGCCGGGTCGCTGGTCGCGCTGACCAGGTCGGGCAACCGGAGTTCGGGGAAGTAGTCGGGGTTGGCCCCGCTCGTCGTGATGGCGTGCGCCACCTCGGGACGGCGGGCCCAGAGCGTGACCTCGGTGCCCGCGTCGGCCAGCAGCTTGGCGAACGGGGTGCCCCAGGAGCCGGCGCCGAGAACGGCGGCCCGCTTCATGCCGACCTCCCGTCGTCGGCGCGGCGGTCGGCACTCGGCTGCGCCGGGGCGGTCTCATCGCGGACCCCGGCGAGCATGTCCCGCAGTACCGTCATGATCTCATCGGTGATCGCGTACAGGTTGGCCGCGGTCGACTCGGCGCCGGCCCACCGGGACAGGTCGATCGGCGGGCCGGCGATCACCGTCACCGGGGTGCGCGGGCGCAGCCGGACCTTCCGGGTACGGGGGTCGATGATCCGCTCGGGTCCCCAGGTGACGACCGGTACCACGGGCGCTCCGGTGCGCAGGAACAGCCGGGCGACACCGGTCTTGCCCCGCTGCGGCCACAGGTCGCCGGACTTGGGCGTCGTACCCTCCGGGTAGATGATCACCCCGTCGCCGTCGCCGAGCGCCTCGGCGGCCGCGTCCAGCGACTTCACGGCGTCGGCGGTGCCCCGGTACACCGGGATCTGCTTGACCGCACGCAGGTAGGGGCCGAGCGCCGGGATGCTGAACAGGCTCGACTTGGCCAGGAACTGCGGCCAGCGGCCGGCGTCGAAGACGAAGTGCGCCACGATCAGCGGGTCGGCCTCGGACACGTGGTTGGCGGCGATGATGACGCCGCCCTGGTCCGGTATGTGCTCCATGCCGGACCAGGTCCGTTTGGTCAGGACGAACATGGCTGGCTTGACGGTGACCATCGCCAGCCCCCGCCAGAATCCGAGCCTGCGCCCCACGGCTCCTCCTCGATGATCCCGAAATGCCGGCCCGCCCGGCGTCGCCACCAGCGCATCATGCCTGGCGCGGTACCGGCTGGCCAGCGCGGGTCCCCCGCCAGCGCCGCCGGGGCACATCGGACCGCCAGCGGCGCCCGGGCACCTCGAACCGCTGGCGGCGCCGGGGCACCTGGCCCCAAGGGCACCCGGGCACCTCGGACCGCTGGCGGCGGCGGAGCAGGAGGTGCCGCGGTCAAGCGGCCCCGGGGCCGGCAATTGGCGGTCGATCGGCCGCCAATGCCAGGACCAGCCGCCACGGACCCGGAGCGCCCGGCAGGCGGCGCCGATCGGCCCGTACGGGGAGGCACAATGCGACGGTGGGTGGGGTGTGGTTCGCGGTGCTGCCGGTGAAGCGCCTTGAGTCGGCGAAGACCCGGCTGCGCGGGGCGCTGCCCGGGGTGGCGCACGATCGGCTGGTGCTCGCCCTGGTTCAGGACACCGTGGCCGCGGTGCTGGCCTGCCCCGAGGTCGCGGATCTCATGGTGGTGACCAGCGCGCCGGCGGTGGCCGGGGCGGTCGGCGCCCTCGGCGCGCGGGTGGTGCCCGACGCCCCCGAGGCCGGCCTGAACCCGGCGCTCGCGCACGGCGCCCGCCAGGCCGGCGACTCGCCGGTGGTGGCGCTGGCCGGCGACCTGCCCGCGCTGCGTCCCGAGGAGTTGAGCGCGGCGCTGTCGGCGGCGGGCCGGCGACGGGCGTTCGTGCCGGATGCCGCCGGTACCGGAACCACGCTGCTCGCCGCGCCGGCCGGTACCCTGCTGGATCCCCGGTTCGGGCCGGGCTCGGCGGTCGCACACGCCGGCTCGGGTGCCGCGGCTTTGGCCGGACCGTGGCCCAGCCTGCGCCGGGACGTGGACACCGGCGCCGACCTGGCGGCGGCCGCCGCGCTCGGACTCGGTACCCGAACGGACGCGCTCTACCGGTTGCGTTCCGGCCAGTCCACCCCGGCGCGCCCGGCGCCGCGCGACGACTCGCCCGAGCGCTCCCAGCGCCACCCCGCGCCGCGGTACCGTGCTGCCATGCAGGGCACGGTGGCCAGCTACGACCCGGAGGGGCGCTCCGGCACGGTACTTCTCGACGACGGCACCGAACTGCCGTTCCCGGCGGCCGCGTTCGACGCGTCCGGCCTGCGGCTGCTGCGGCCCGGCCAGCGGGTGCGCCTGGAACGCCGGGACGGAGAGGTGACCGCGCTCGGGCTCGTCACGATGCCCGGGCCGGCCAGCTAGATCACCCGCTCGGCGCGGCCGCCGCGTCACGACCTGGTGCCCGGGTTTTCCCCAAACGCCGTTTCACGTTCACCCGGATCGGGTCATGATTGCGACGTGAGTGCCTCTCCCGTTCCGCCCCCACCGCCCCGCCAGCGCCGAGCAGCCGCCCAGGAGGGGCTCTCCGACCCGGCCGGACGCGCCGACCCGGAAGGCACGGACCCGGGGCGAGCCCAGCGACCGGATGCGACGGATCCGGTGGCGGTCGGCAAACCCGCCGGCCGCGCGGCTTCGCTCAGCGGGGCCGCAACCACCTCCCGCGCCGGTTCGCCGCGCCGCCGCGCCACGCCGTCCGGCAGTGCCACCCGACCCGCCGAGGCCACCGCGGAAGGCGCACCGGCCCGGACCGCAGCCGTCAGACCCCACCGAAGCCGCCCGGCCGGACGCGGCACCGGAGCCGCCGCACCAGCGGGCACCGCTGGGGCAGCACCGGCGGCACGGCCGACCGGAGCGGCCGCGGCCGTCGAGGCGGCGGAAGGCAAGCCGATCCGGCGGGCCAGGGCCGCCGGGGACAGGGGCGCCGGGCACAGCGCCGCCGGGCACAGCGCCGGCGAGGCCGCGCGCTCCGGCGGGATCGAGGATCCCCAGGCCGTCGAGATCGAACGGGAGTTGGCGCGACCGGCGGACCGGCGAGCCGCCGCGGAGCGGGCGGTACCGGCCGGAACCGAGGCGGCCGGAGCCCGGCTTCCCGTACCCGAACACCCCGCCCCGGAGGCGTTGGAGCCGGGCATGCCCGCGCCGGATCAGCCTCCACCGCTGTCCGAACCGCTGCCCGAGGGCCGCTACCTCAACCGGGAGCTGTCCTGGTTGGACTTCAACGCCCGGGTGCTGACACTGGCCGAGGACCCGGCGAACCCCTTGCTGGAACGGGCAAAATTCCTCGCCATCTTCGCCAGCAACCTCGACGAGTTCTACATGGTCCGGGTCGCCGGCCTGAAGCGGAGGCTGCAGACCGGCCTGCCGATCCGCAGCGTGGACGGCCTGTCCACAAGGGAGCAACTGGAGCTGATCGCGGAACGCAGCGCCGACCTGGTCGGGCGGCAGTCATCCTCGTTCACCAGTGAGATCCAGCCGGCGCTGGCCGCCGAGGGGATCCATCTGGTCCGGTGGTCGGATCTCGACCCGGGCGAGCGGGACCGGATGCGCGACTACTTCCGGGACAAGGTGTTCCCGGTACTCACTCCGCTGGCGGTCGACCCGGCGCACCCGTTCCCGTACATCTCCGGGCTGTCGCTGAACCTCGCCGTGGTCGTCCGCGACCCGGGCGGCGGGCCGGAGCTGTTCGCCCGGGTCAAGGTGCCCAACAACGTACCCCGGCTGGTCACCGTGGAGTCCGGCCGCCGCTACCGCTTCCTGCCCGTCGAGGACCTGATCGCCGCGCACCTGGGGCAGCTGTTCCCCGGCATGCAGATCCTGGAGCACCACCTGTTCCGGGTGACCCGCAACGCGGAGCTGGAAGTGGAGGACGACCGCGACGAGGACCTGCTGCAGGCGCTGGAGCGGGAGTTGGCCAGGCGCCGGTTCGGCCCGCCGGTCCGGTTGGAGGTCGCCTCGACCGTCTCGGACCACGTGCTGGAGCTGCTCGTCCGCGAGCTGGACATGGACGGCCACGACGTGCTGCGGGTACCGGGGCTGCTGGACCTGTCCGCGCTGTGGCAGGTGTACGAGGGGGTGGACCGGCCGGACCTCAAGGACCGCCCTTTCGTGCCGGCGACCCACCCGCGCTTCGTTGAGGGCGAGACGCCACGCAGCGTCTTCGCGACCCTGCGGGACGGCGACATCCTGGTGCACCACCCCTACCACTCGTTCTCCACCAGCGTGCAGCGGTTCATCGAGCAGGCCGCCGCCGACCCGAACGTGCTGGCCATCAAGCAGACCCTGTACCGGACCAGCGGCGACTCGCCGGTGGTCGACGCGCTGATCGACGCCGCCGAGGCGGGCAAGCAGGTCGTGGTACTGGTCGAGATCCAGGCACGGTTCGACGAGGTGGCCAACATCGGCTGGGCGCGCAAGCTGGAACGGGCGGGCTGCCACGTGGCGTACGGCCTGGTCGGGCTCAAGACGCACTGCAAGACGGCGCTGGTGGTGCGGCAGGAGGGCAATCAGATCCGCCGGTACGCGCACATCGGCACCGGGAACTACCACGCGAAGACGGCCCGGCTGTACGAGGACTTCGGGCTGCTCACCGCGGACCCGGAGGTCGGTGCCGACCTGACCGACCTGTTCAACGTGCTGACCGGGTACAGCCGGCAGACGGCGTACCGGCGGCTGCTGGTGGCGCCGCACGGGGTGCGCAGCGGGATCGTCGAACGCATCCAGCGGGAGGCCAAGTTCGCGGCGGAGGGCCGCCCGGCCCTGGTACAGATCAAAGTGAACTCGCTGGTCGACGAGGAGGTCGTCGACGCGCTGTACCGGGCCGGCCAGGCCGGCGTGCGCGTCGACCTGCTGGTGCGCGGTATCTGCACGCTGCGTCCGGGGGTGCCTGGCCTGTCGGAGAACATCCGGGTGCGTTCCATCCTGGGCCGGTTCCTGGAGCACTCGCGGATCTTCCGGTTCGCTGGCGGCGGCGACCCCGAGGTGTGGATCGGCTCGTCCGACCTCATGCACCGCAACCTGGAACGGCGGGTGGAGGCGCTGGTCCGGGTCACCGACCCGGGCAGCAAGGCGGAGCTGACCGATGTGTTGGACCTGGCGATGAGTGCGGAGATCACCGCGTTCGAGCTGGGCCCGGACGGCCGCTGGCGGGTACGCGCCGGCCAGTCGCGGGACGGGCGGCACGCGGACCACCTGCACAGCGCACTGCTGCACCGGATCATCGACCGCGCCGACTGAGTGGGCGGCCGGCGCGGCGGCCGCCGGCGCGTTTTCCGGCTCGCCCGGGTGGGCCGGCGCGCAACCGGTCGAGGTCCGTCCGAAAGGGACTAGGCTGCCAGGATGTTGGAGGAGGAGCGCAAGTTCGACGTGGACCCGGAGTTCACCATGCCGGACCTGACCGGGGCGCTCCCCGCCGGTGCCCGGGTCGTGCCACGCCCACCCGCCTGCCTGCGCGCGACCTACTACGACACCGACGACCTGCGGCTCGCCCGGGCCGGGGCGTCCCTGCGCTACCGGCGCGGCGACGAGCGGCCGTGGACCGTGAAGCTGCCCACCCGGGTGCCCGGGGTACGCCACGAAATCTCCCGTACCGGCCGCCCCGACACCATGCCCGAGGAACTGGCCGCGCTGGTCACCGTCTACACCCGGGGCGCGCCGCTGTCGGCGGCGGCCGTGCTGCGCAGCACCAGGCGGGTGTACGAGCTGCGTGACGACGCCGGCGAGCTGCTCGCCGAACTGGACGACGACCTGGTCGCGGTGCTGGACGGCGGGTCGGTCCGCAGCCAGTTCCGGGAGATCGAGGTCGAGCGCCACCACGGCGGCCGCAAGCTGCTCGGCCGCATCGGTGACGCGTTGTCCGCCGCGGGCGCGATCTCCGGACAGTTCACGCCCAAACACGTCCGGGCGCTGAACGCCACCGGGCCCGCCGACCTGACCCCGCCGGCCGGGACGCTGCCGGAGGGCGCGGAGGCCGGACAGGTGGTGACCGAGGCGATCCGGGCCGACGTCGGTCGGATGCTCGCTCACGATCCCCTGGTCCGGCTCGGCGCCGACCTGCCCGACGGGGACACCGCCGTGCACCAGATGCGGGTGGGCTGCCGGCGGCTGCGTAGCGACCTGGGTACCTTCCGGCCGCTGCTCGACCCGGCCTGGGCCGACCGGCTGCGCGCCGAGCTGTCCTGGATCGCCGAGGCGCTGGGCGGTGCCCGCGACGTCGAGGTGCTGCGCGCCCGGCTGCGCCGTACCGCCGCGGCGGATCCGCTGTCACCGCTGGATCCGGACGCCGTCGCCCGGTTCGACGCGGAACTGGAAGCCCGGCACTCGGCCGCGCTCGCCACCCTCGCCGAGGCGATGAACGGCAGGCGGTACGTTGCCCTGCTCGACCGCCTGGTCGACGCGGCCGCGGCGCCCCGGCTGGCCGGCAACGCGGGTGACGCGGCCCGGCACCTGCTGCCCCGACTGGCCGTGAAACCGTGGCGGCGGCTGGCGGACGGCTCACCGGGGGCCGTCGCCGCCGGGTCACTGGATCCGCTCGGCCCGGACCGGGATTGGCACGACGTCCGGATCCGGGCCAAGCGGGCCCGGTACGCGACCGAGGCGGCGGCCGCCGTGCTCGGCGGCAAGGCGACGAGCCTGGCCCGGAAAATCGGCGAGGTGCAGGAGTTGCTGGGTGAGCATCAGGACGCGGTCGTCGCGGCCGGCACCTGGTTGTCCATCGCCGGAGCGGCCCCGGACGACCACGGTCTGGCGGTGACCGCCGGGCGGCTGGTGGAGCGGGAACGCGCGGTGGTCCGCGAGGTGCGGGCCAGGTTCCCCGGCGCGTGGGCCGCGGCCAGCCGCCTGGAGCCGCGCGAGTGGTCGCGGTGAGCGGCGGGCGGTCCGGCGGCACGGTACGCGCGGCCGGCGGCCTGGTGTGGCGGGAGGCCGGCCGGGGCGAGGTCGAGATCGTACTGGTGCACCGGCCGCGGTACGACGACTGGACGCTGCCCAAGGGCAAGCTGGAGCCGGACGAGCACCCGGTGGTGTCCGCGGTACGGGAAGTGTGGGAGGAGACCGGGATCGAGGGCATCCCGCAGGTACGGCTGCCCACGATCGCGTACCTGACCGGGGAACCGGGCGTGGACAAGAGCGTGGACTTCTGGTCCATGCGGGTACACGCCGACCACGGCCGGGAGCCGGATCACGAGGTCGCCGAGGTGCGCTGGGCATCGCTCGCGCGCGCCCAGGCCCTGCTGACGTACGCGCACGACCGCGGCGTGGTGGCCGCGTTCGCGGCGCTGCCCAGGGTCACCGGCGAGGTGGTGCTGGTGCGCCACGCGCATGCCGGCGCCCGGCACGCCTGGCACGGACCCGATGAGCTGCGGCCGCTGGACTCCGTCGGGGTACGGCAGGCGGCCGCCCTCACGCCGCTGCTGGCGGCGTTCAAGCCGGTCCGGGTGGTCTCGGCCACCCCCCGCCGTTGCCGGGACACTGTGGACGGACTGGGGCGCTCGCCGACCGTGTGCCCTGCCCTCGACGAAGGGGCCGCGGAGGGTGTTCCGGGGGCGGTGGCGGCACTGCGCGCACTGGCCGGGGAGAAGACTCCGGTGGTGGTGTGCAGCCAGGGCAAGGTGATTCCGCCCGCCCTGACCGCGCTGCGGCCGGCCAACGCGACCGCGATCGAGGCGTACGACACCCCGAAGGGCAGCGGGTGGCTGCTGGCGTTCGCTGGCACCGACGCGGTGGCCGCAGACCCGCTGATGCCCCTGCCTCCCGTTCCCTGACCGCTTTCCGGCCCGCTGCGACCGGTCCGGCCGGGCGCATCCGGCACCGCGCCACCACCACCGGTCTGCGCACGACGAAGGCGCCCGTCACGTGACGGGCGCCTTCGTTTGTGGCTGAAGGTGGTGCGGGCTCAGCGAGCCTTGCGCGCCGGGGCCTTCTTGGCCGCGGTGGTCTTGGCCGGTGCCGTAGCGGTCTTGCGACCGGTGGTGGACGCGGCGCGGGTGGTCTTGGCGGCGGTCTTCTTGGCGGCGGTCTTCTTGGCGGCCGCCGTCTTTGCCGGCGCCTTGGTTGCCGTCTTCGTAGCGGCGGCCCGGCCGGACGCCTTGCTGGCGGCCTTCTTCGCCGGTCCGGCGGTCTTCTTCGCCGCCGCCCTCGGCACCTTGCCGCTGGCCACCTGGTCCTTGAAGCTCGCACCGGCCCGGAACGCCGGTACGGAGGTCTTCTTCACCTTGACACTCTCGCCGGTCCTTGGGTTGCGGGCGGTACGCGCGGCGCGCACCCGCTTCTCGAAGACACCGAAACCGGTGATCGCCACCTTGTCGCCCTTGGTGACCGCCGCCTGGATCTCGGCGAGTACCGCGTCGAGCGCCGAGGCCGCCGACTTCTTGTCCCCCAAGCGGACCGCGAGCGCATCGATGAGCTCGGCCTTGTTCACGACATTCCCTCCCGTACACATTGTTGGCCTCAATGCGGCCATTCTGCGCGCACGGTATGCCCTTCGCGCCAAAAGCACAAACATCTGGCAGAAAAAAGCCCTTGTGTCGTAACGGAAACTCCCCCGGTCGGCTGAGCAACCGGGGGAGTTCCAGGGGTTCGCGGGCTAGGCGACAGCGGGCTTGAAGCGCGGCCTCGACGTCTCGTACTCGCCGACCGCAGCCTCGTGCCGCAGCGTCAAACCGATGTCGTCCAGGCCTTCCATCAACCGCCAACGACTGAAGTCGTCGAGGGGAAAGTTCCAGCTCAGGCCGCCCACACGGACCTCGCGAGCAGCGAGGTCAACCGTTACCGCGACGCTTGGATCAGCCTCGACCGCGTCCCACAACGTTTCGATGACTGTCAATTCAAGCTCGACCGGCAGGAGCCCTTCCTTGAGCGCGTTGCCGCGGAAGATGTCGCCGAAACGCGGCGCGAGCACCGCCGCGAAGCCCCAGTCGCGCAACGCCCACACGGCGTGTTCACGCGATGACCCCGTGCCGAACTCAGGCCCGGCAACGAGAATCGATGCCCCCGAATACCTTTGATCGTTGAGGACGAATGCCGGATCGGCGTCCCGCCATGACCGGAAGAGCCCGTCCTCGAACCCGGTCCGCGTGACCCGCTTCAGGTACACCGCCGGGATGATCTGATCGGTGTCCACGTTGGACCGGCGCAGCGGCACGGCCGTACCGGTGTGGACAGTGAACTTTTCCATGATTCCTCCAAAAGGCCGCCGGGCGGCGCGGCCCCGGCCGGTGGCCGGATCGGCGCGCCGCGCCCGGACCGGCGTGCTCAGTTCAGGTCGGCGGGTGCGGCCAGGTGTCCCGCGACCGCGGTCGCGGCGGCGACGGACGGGGACACCAGGTGGGTACGCCCGCCCTTGCCCTGCCGCCCCTCGAAGTTGCGGTTGGATGTGGACGCGGAACGCTGGCCGGGCGCCAGGATGTCGGGGTTCATACCGAGGCACATCGAGCAGCCGGCGAAGCGCCACTCCGCACCGGCCTCGGTGAAGACCTCGTTCAGGCCCTCCTCCTCGGCCGCCGCCCGTACCGCCGCGGAGCCCGGTACGACCAGCATCCGCACCCCGCCGGCCACCTTGCGGCCGCGCAGCACCTCGGCCGCCGCGCGCAGGTCCTCCAACCGCCCGTTGGTGCACGAGCCGACGAACACCACGTCGATCGGAACCTCCCGCAGCGGGGTGCCCGGTTTCAGCGCCATGTACTCCAGGGCCCGCGTAGCCGCGTTGCGCTCCGCCTCGCTGGTGAAGTCGGCCGGATCCGGCACCCGGGCCGACAGCGGCGCACCCTGCCCCGGGTTCGTACCCCAGGTGACGAACGGCGTGATAGCGCTGGCGTCCAGTGTCACCTCGGTGTCGAACGTGGCGCCCTCGTCGGTGACCAGCGTCCGCCAGTACGCCACGGCCTCGTCCCACGCCTCGCCCTTGGGCGCGTAGTCGCGGCCGGCGAGGTAGGCGAAGGTGGTCTCGTCCGGGGCCACCATGCCGGCCCGGGCACCCCACTCGATCGACATGTTGGAGACGGTCATCCGGCCCTCCATGGAGAGCTTGCGGATCGCCTCGCCCCGGTACTCCACGATGTGCCCGCGCCCACCTCCGGTGCCGACCTGGGCGATCAGCGCCAGGATCAGATCCTTCGCGGTCACCCCGTCGGCCAGCTCGCCGACGACGTTGACAGCCATGGTCTTCGGCCGCGCCTGAGGCAGGGTCTGGGTGGCGAGCACATGCTCCACCTCGCTCGTGCCGATGCCGAACGCCAGCGCGCCGAAGGCGCCGTGGGTGGAGGTGTGCGAATCGCCACACACGATCGTCATGCCCGGCTGGGTGAGCCCGACCTGCGGACCGAGCACGTGCACGACCCCCTGTTGGGCGTCGCCGAGCGAGTGCAGCTTGATACCGAATTCGGCGCAGTTCTTGCGCAGCGTTTCGATCTGCGTCCGCGACACGGGATCGGCGATGGTCAGCAGGTTGTCGGTCGGTGTGTTGTGGTCCTCGGTCGCGATCGTCAGGTCCGGGCGGCGGACCGCCCGGCCGGCCATTCTCAGGCCGTCGAACGCCTGCGGGCTGGTCACTTCGTGGACCAGATGCAGGTCGATGTAGAGCAGATCCGGCTCGCCCTGGGCGGACCGGACCACGTGCGCGTCCCAGACCTTCTCGGCCAGGGTCCGCGGTGTTCCCTCGGGTACTCCCACCATCTGGACATCCTAAAGTTTGGGAGGTATGTTTCGCCTTATGGGACACAGTATGAGCGGTGTCGGCGTTCTCGACAAGGCGGTCGTCATACTGGCCGCCTGTGTGGACGGCGCCAGCCTGGCCGAACTCGTCGAGCGGACCAAGCTGCCCCGGGCCACCGCCCATCGGCTGGCTCAGGCGTTGGAAATCCACCGCTTGCTCGTGCGCGATCAGCAGGGGCGCTGGCGGCCTGGACCGCGGCTGGGCGAACTGGCCAACGCGGCGCCCGATGTCCTGCTGACGGCGGCCGAACCGATGCTGAGCGCGCTGCGGGACGCCACCGGTGAGAGCGCTCAGCTCTACCTCCGCCGCGCGGACGAACGCGTCTGCGTGGCCGCGGCCGAGCGGGCAAGCGGGCTTCGGGACACGGTACCGATCGGCGCGGTGCTGCCGATGACAGCCGGTTCGGCGGCCCAGGTGCTGCTGGCCTGGGAGCCGCCGGAGGCGGTCATGCCGCTGCTCCCCCGGTGCAGGTTCACCGGCCGGACACTGGCCGAGATCCGCCGGCGCGGCTGGGCGCAGAGCGTCGCCGAGCGTGAGCCGGGAGTGGCGAGCGTCTCAGCGCCGATCCGGGACCGCACCGGCCGGGTCATCGCCGCGATCAGCGTGTCCGGACCGATCGAACGGCTGGGGCGCCGCCCCGGCGACCGGCACGCGATGGCGGTCGTCCGCGCGGGTCAGCGGCTGTCCGGGTTGTAGAGGGATCCGGGCCACACGAGGGATCCGGGCCACACGAGGGATCCGGGTTGCAGCGGGGTCCGGACCGCCGAGCCGGTCCGGCTGGCGAAGGCGGTCCGGGCGACAGACGGCCGGGAGGCGGCGGGCTCCTCCCGGCCGCACCGGGCGGGAAATCTCCCCGGGAGCGGAATCCGCGCCGGTCACGGTGGCGTGCCCGCGGCCACAGACACAAATCGCCTCCCCTGCTGGGGAGGCGATTCCTGCACCAAACCTGGTAGCCCCGACCGGATTCGAACCGGCGCTACCGCCTTGAGAGGGCGGCGTCCTGGGCCACTAGACGACGGGGCCAAGACTGTCTTTCGGGCTGGGGTACCAGGACTCGAACCTAGACTAACTGAACCAGAATCAGTTGGGCTGCCAATTACCCCATACCCCACCGGCACCGTTGTCCGGCGCCGGAAGAAGACTCTACCTGACGCTCATAGGCCAGCCAAATCGGATCCGGTCAGTCGAGTGTCGCAACCCGGTTGGCCAGCACCCCCAGGCCGCCGACCGACACCGTGACCGTGTCCCCGGCGACGATCGGGCTCACCCCGGCCGGCGTACCCGTCAAAATCACATCGCCGGGCAGCAGCGTCATGATGTGCGACACATAGGACACCAGGGTCGGTACGTCGAAGATCATGTCCTTGGTCCGGCCCAGCTGGCGGACCTCCTCGTTGACCTCGCACCGGACCTCGACGTCGTCCACCACGGCACCGGTGGTGATCCACGGGCCGATCGGGCAGAACGAGTCGAAACCCTTCGCCCGCGTCCACTGCCCGTCCTTGCGCTGCAGGTCGCGAGCGGTGACGTCGTTCGCGCAGGTGTACCCGAAAACCGCGGCCGCGGCCCCGGCCCGGTCCACCCGGCGCGCCCCCGCCGCCCCGATCACCACCGCCAGTTCGGCCTCGTGCTCGACCTGACTGGACTGCGGAGGGAGCCGGATCACATCGTTGGGCCCGATGACCGACGTGGTCGGCTTCAGGAACAGCAGCGGCTCCTTGGGCACGTCCGCACCGTGCTCGGCCGCGTGCTCGGCGTAGTTGCGGCCGACGCACACCACCTTGCTGGGCAGGATGGGCGACAGCAGCCGGACATCGGCGACCGCCCAGCGCTCGCCGGTGAACCGCAGCTCCCCGAACGGGTGGCCGTCGATCTCCGCGACGGTCAGCGCCTCGGGGCCGGCGTCGGCCTCACCCTCGACGGCACCGAATGACAGGCCCTTGGCATGCACAAAACGAGCGATCCGCACGCACTCAATGTAGCCGGAGCAGGTCGGGCCACAATGGCGGGTGTGACCAACGGGGTAAGGGCGGTCCGGGCATGACGACACTCCACGCCGCGCACTGGCGGCGCCTGGCCGAGGCGCACGCCCGGCGGGCCGACTCCTTCACCGCCGCCTACCGCAGCCGGCGCGCGACCGGCGAGCGGCACGCCATCGACGACTTCATGTTCGACTACTACGGCACGCGGCCGGCCCGGCTACGCCGTTGGCACCCCGGCGTGGGGGTGAGCCTCGGGCCGGCGGCGCACGGGCCGGCCGAGCACGCCTCCTGGCGCTGGTACCGCACCGACGCCGAGGGCCGGGTCAGCCTCGACATCGACCGGTTCCTGGCCGACCGGGGTGACGCGGTGCGCTTCATCGGCGACCTGCTCCGGTCGCTCGCGGCCAAGCCGGCCTTCACCGGCTGCTTCGGGATGCACGAGTGGGCGATGGTGTACCGCGAACGGGAGCACCGCCACCCGCTGCCGCTCCGGCTCGGCCAGGCCGGCACCGACGCCGTCGTAGCGAGCACTCCGGTCCGGTGCAGCCACTTCGACGCGTTCCGGTTCTTCACTCCGGAGGCCGTACCACTCAACCGGATCCAACCGACCCGGGCCACCGAGGTCGAGTTCGACCAGCCGGGCTGCCTGCACGTCGCGATGGACTGCTACAAGTGGGCGATGAAGCTCGGGCCGGCGGTCCCCGGCGACCTGCTCCTCGACTGCTTCGAGCTGGCCGCGGAGATCCGGTTGCTGGACATGCGGGCCTCGCCGTACGACGTGTCCGGGTACGGGCACGCGCCGGTGGCCGTGGAGACCCCGGAGGGCAAGGCCGAGTACGTGGTGCGCCAGCGGGAGGCGGCGCGACACGCGGCCGGCCTCCGGTCCCGGCTCGTCGCGGTGTGCGACGCGCTGGCCTGATCTCCCCTGCCGCTCAGTGCAGGATGTTCACCGCCCGGGCGACCACCAGCGCCACCGTCACCAGCGAAATCAGCGACTGGAACATCATGGCCAGCTTCGCCCACCGGGACAGCGGCAGGGTGTCCGTGGGGCTGAACGCGGTGGCGTTGGTGAATGACAGGTACAGGTAGTCCACGAAGCCCGGCTCCCAGTCCCGCCGTACCAGCTCCGGCACGGTCATCTGGGAGAACAGGAAGTCCGGGTGGATCTTCCGGGCGCTGGCCCGCGCGGCCGGGCCACCCCGGTCCAGTTCCCAGTACCAGAGCGCGAACACGATCACGTTCATCAGCCAGATCCCGCCGCCGTTGAGCAGCAGCGCGACCGGGTTCGAGGTGGCCGTACCGTGCAGCAGCCGCCACACCAGCGTCCACGCCGACCACGCGACCGCGACGCTCGCAGCGGTGACCAGCAGCAGGCCGGCCGCCCGCAGCAGCGCGGACTCGCGGTTGAGCCGCACCGGGTTGCCGATCGACAGCAGCGCGAACAGCACCACCTCCAGCCCGGGCACCAGGTACTCCGGATGCAGCGACAGCCCCTCGGCGATGGCCACCTGGATGACGATGACCACCAGGACGGCGGCGCCCACCGCGAACCGGCTCTCCCCCCGGGTCTTGCGCAGCCACGCCGGCAGGTAGTGCGTCACCCGCCCCGCGCTGGTCTTCCCGAGGCCGGCGAGCAGTTCCAGCCGGGCAAGCCGGACCTTCAGCGCGGCGTGCTGCGCCTCCTCCAACCCGTGCTCGCGCACGTGCTCCCGCTCGTGGTCGGACTCGAACGCCCGCAGTTCGCGCTCGGCGTCGCTGTCCGGATGCTCGTCCTCCGGTGGCTGAATCACGCCGCTCATTGTGTACCCGCCCGCCGAGCCGGCGGCGCCCACTACCGTTGGCCGCATGACGGTCGTGGTGTGGGTGCTCGTCACGCCGTTCGTGGTGTGGGCCGTGATCCGCCTGTTCGGCCTGGAGCGCGGCTGGCTGATGGTCACCGGCATCGCGTTCACGCCGTACGCGGCGGCCGCGTCCGTGATCCCCGTGGCGGTGGCGCTGGCGTCCGGCCGGTGGTGGGCCGCCGGGGTGGCCGGCGCGGCAGCGGTCGTGCTGGCCGCCTGTGTGGTACCGCGGCTGGTCGGCCGGCCCGAGCGGCGCGAGGGGGCGGCTCTGCGGGTGCTGACCGCGAACGTGCTCCTCGGCGGGGCGGATCCGGACCGCCTGGTCGGCCTCGCCGTGCGGTTCCGACCGGACGTGCTCGCGATCCAGGAGTACACCGCGGAGTTCGCCGTCAAGCTGAGCGCGGCCGGGCTGGACGACCTGCTGCCGTACCGGGTCGTCGCCGCACGGCCGGGCGGGCACGGCTCGGCGCTGTACAGCCGGTACCCGCTGACCGGCACCGGATCCAGGGTCGGTGCCGGCGGGTACCGGTCGACCCTGGCCACCGTCGAGGTGCCCGGCGGCCGACCGGTCCTGGTCGAGTCCGTGCACCCGGCCTCGCCGTACGCCGCGGACCAGTTGCGGCACTGGCTGACCGGGCAGGCGGCGCTGGGCCAGGCCACGCCGGACGGCCCGCTGCGGTTGCTGGCCGGCGACTTCAACTCGACGCTGGACCACGCGGCGCTGCGCGCCCTGCTCCGGTCCGGGTACCGGGACGCGGCGAGCGTGGTGGGTCGGGGCGGCACGCCGACCTGGCGCGGGTTCTGGCACGGGCTGCCCGGGCGGCGTATGCCCGGGGTGGCGCTCGACCACGTCCTGGCCGACCGTCGCATCGGGGTACGGGCGGTGGCCGTCTGCTCGTTGCCGGGCAGCGACCACCGGCCGTTGTTCGCCGAACTCGTCCTTCCGGCGTGAGCCGGTCACGGCGTGAGCCGGTCACGGCGGGAGGCCGCTACGGGAGACCGCGGCGAGCCGCTACGCCGGCACGGGAACCAACCCGTAGGTGAGCGCGTCCACGAGCGCGTGCCAGCTCGCCTCCACCACGTTCTCGTGCACCCCGACCGTGGTCCAGTCCCGGCCGGCCGCCGCCGTCTCCACCAGTACCCGGGTGACCGCCTGCGTGCCGTGCGAGCCCTCCAGGATCCGTACCTTGTAGTCGGCCAGCTCGAAGTCGGCCAGCGCCGGGTAGTGCCGGCGCAGCGCGACCCGCAGCGCCTCGTCGAGGGCGTTGACCGGGCCGTTGCCCTCCGCCGTGGCGATCACCCGCTCGCCGCGTACCCGTACCTTCACGGTCGCCTCGGAGATCACCGAACCGTCCTCACGGTGCTCCACCGTGGCCCGGTACGACTCCAGGGTGAACGGCCGGGTGACTCCGCCGGGAAGCTCCGAGCGGACCAGCAGTTCGAAGGAGGCGTCCGCGGCCTCGAACGACCAGCCGTGCGCCTCCAGGTCCTTGACCTGCTCGGTGACCCGGGCCAGCGCCCGCGGATGGCCGGCCAGATCGAGTCCCAACTCGCGGGACTTGAGCTCGATGCTGGCCCGGCCGGCCATCTCGGTCACCAGGATCCGCATGTCGTTGCCGACCAGCGACGGCTCCACGTGGTTATAGAGCAGCGGATCCACTTTGATCGCGCTCGCGTGCAGCCCCGCCTTGTGAGCGAATGCCGCGGCTCCGACGTACGCCTGGTGGGTGTCGGGGGCGATGTTGGCGATCTCGGCGATGGCGTGCGAAACGCGAACCATCTTCTCCAGGCAGCCCTCCGGTAGGACCGGCAGCCCGAGCTTGAGTTGCAGGTTGCCCAGCACGGCGAACAGGTCGGCGTTGCCGGGCCGCTCGCCGTAGCCGTTGGCCGTGCACTGGAAGTGGGTGACCCCGGCCTCGACGGCCGCGACTGTGTTGGCCACCGCGCAGGAGGTGTCGTTCTGGCAGTGGATGCCGAGCCGGTCGCCGTCCACGCCGGCGCCGGCCATGAGCCCGGTGACCGCCGCGGTGATCTGTGAGGGCAGCATGCCGCCGTTGGTGTCGCACATGACCACCCGCTCGGCGCCGGCCGCGAGCGCGGTCGTCACGACGCTCGCGGTGTACGCCGGGTCGAAGCGGTACCCGTCGAAGAAGTGCTCGCAGTCCACGAACACCCGCCGCCCGTGGGACACCAGGTGCTCCACGCTGTCCCGGACCATCGCCAGGTTCTCCTCCGGCGTTGTTCGCAGCGCGCGGGTGACGTGCCGGATGTCGGACTTCGCGACCAGGCACACCACCGGGGTCTGGGCGTCCAGCAACGCCTGGATCTGCTTGTCCTCGGCCACCGCGACCCCGGCCTTGCGGGTCGACCCGAACGCGACGAGTACCGCGTGTTTGAGGTCGAGTTCGCTGCGCGCCCGTTCGAAGAACTCGGTGTCCTTGGGCATGGCGCCGGGCCAGCCGCCCTCGATGAATCCCACCCCCAGTTCGTCGAGCAGCCGCGCCACCGCGAGCTTGTCCACGACCGAGTAGCTGATGCCCTCGCGCTGTGCCCCGTCGCGCAGTGTCGTGTCGAACACCTGGTACGTCATCGGAGTCCTCCTCTGGGTTGGCGGTCGGTTTTCCGGTAGCGGCCGGGGCGGTGAACGGGCGGCCCGCTGCCCGCCGGACGGTCTGTTGGCCCAACAAAAAGACCCCCCGCCGGATGCGGGAGGTCTGCGCGCGCAGGAGGTGAGCTGCGCGCGCTAGTCGATAATCAGTGCGGAAAACTGCAGAGTCACGTACGGTAGCCTGCCACCCACGTCCGCCTTTTGGAAGCAGCTCCCACATGGTGAGCCAATCCGTGATCGGCTTCACATCCGGGCGGCCCTGCCTCGCCGGCCCGGCGGCGGACGCCATGATGTGGTCAGACCAAACACTCGCCCGACCCGACCGGTATGTGCGAGCCGTCTCATGGCCGGCGCAGCCACCGCTGCGTCGGCCATGTGCGGTTTATGGGTGTATCCGGCCCGACCCGGGGGTACCTGTCATAGACGGCACACCCACATCCAGCGGAGGTAGAGCCGTGGACAGGCCGAACCCCAACCCATTCCAAACCCCCCAGCCGGCCGGATCGGCACCGGAACCGGAACCGGTGCAGCCGACCCCGGACCGCGACATGTCCGAGAGCGAGCCGGCTATCGGCTCGGACCCGGCGGACTGGGGTGCCGCACCCATGGGCGGCGACGTCCCGCCGATGTCCACGCCGACCATGGCCCGGCGCTTCGACGCCTGGAACTACCGGGAAGACGCCGGCATCGGCGACGGTTCCGACCTCGTCGGGTACCGGATCGAGGCGACGGACGGCCACATCGGCAAGATCGATGAGGCCAGCCCGCTGGTCGGCGAGCAGTACCTGGTCGTGGACACCGGCCCGTGGATCTTCGGTAAGAAGGTCCTGCTGCCCGCCGGCACCGTGCACCGGGTCGACCAGCTCGACCAGAAGGTGTACGTCGACCGGACGAAGGCTCAGATCAAGGATGCCCCGCAGTTCGATCCCGACACGTACGCGACCCCGGAGTACCGCGACAAGGTCGGCGGCTACTACGGGTCGACGTACGAAGGGCGCCGGTAGCGCACGCCGTTCCCGGCGAGGGGCCGGCCCGGGCCGGCCCCTCGCCGAGTGCCCGACCCACCCAGTACTGTCGGGCCGTGGACCAGAGCATCGCGGCCTTCTCGTCGCCCTCGATCGTCAACTTCCGCGATCTCGGTGGCCACCCCGCCGCCGGCGGTCACACAGTCCACTATGGACGCCTGTACCGGTCGGATTCGCTGCACCGGTTGACGGACAACGAATGCGGGCAGCTGTGCGCGTTCGGGGTCCGGACGATCGTGGACCTGCGCCGGCCGCACGAGATCCAGCGCGACGGCCGGATCCGGGAGACTCCGGGCCTCGCGTACCGCAACATCCACCCCATCCATCGGGAATGGGACGCGTCGGCGTACGTACCGGAGACCGGACCCGCCCGGTACCTCGCCGACCGGTACCTGGATATGGCGCTCGAGGGTTCCGCGGGGCTGGGCGAGGCGCTCCGGCTGATCGCCGACCCGGCCAGCGCCCCGGTCGTCATCCACTGCTTCGCCGGCAAGGACCGCACCGGCGTACTGTCCGCGCTCACCCTGTCCCTGCTCGGCGTCGCGGACGGGCACATCGCCGCGGACTACGCGCGCAGCGAGCAGGCACAGGCCGGGCTCAGCGCGCTGCTGCGCGCCGAGTCGACGGACCGGCCCCGCGCCGACCCGCCGGCTCACTTCCTGGCCTGCCCACCCGAGGCGATGCTGACGTTCCTGGCCGGACTGCGCGAGCGCTTCGGGTCGGTGGCCGGATTCGCGGCGCACGCCGGGGTGACAGATGGGCACGTCGCGTCGCTCCGTGCCCATCTGCTGCGCTGATCGGCCACGGTCGCGGCCGTGGCCCGGCCCCGGCTCAGGCCACCCGGTGCACCCAGCCGCGCCGGTCGGCCACCCGGCCGCGCTGGATGTCCACCAGCTCGGTGCGCAGCCGCTCGGTCACCTCGCCGGCGTCCATGGTGAACTCGCCGTCCGGCCAGGCGACCCGGCCGATCGGCGTGATCACGGCGGCGGTACCGCAGGCGAACGCCTCGCGCAGGCGCCCGCTGGCCGCGTCCGCCCGCCACTCGTCGAACGAGTACGGCCGCTCCACCACGGTCAACCCCTGGTCCCGGGCCAGCGTGATGATCGAGTCGCGGGTGATGCCGGGCAGGATGGTGCCGGTCAGCGCCGGGGTGACCAGGGTCCCGTCGTCGTACACGAAGAAGACGTTCATCCCGCCCAGCTCGTCGACGTACCTGCGCTCGATCGCGTCGAGGAACACCACCTGGTCGCAGCCGTGCCCGGTGGCCTCGGCCTGAGCGCTCAGGCTCGCCGCGTAGTTGCCGCCGCACTTGGCCCAGCCGGTGCCGCCGGGCGCCGCCCGGCTGTATTCCTGCGACACCCACAGCGCGACCGGCTTCACACCGCCCTTGAAGTACGAGCCGACCGGGGACGCGATGACCACGTAGAGGTACTCCGACGACGGCTTCACGCCGAGGAACACCTCGGAGGCGTACATGAACGGACGCAGGTACAGGCTGCCGCCCTCGTCGGTCGGGATCCACTGCCGGTCGATGCGCACCAGCGCGTCGAGGGAACCGAGGAACAGCTCCGCCGGCAGCTGCGCCATGGCCATCCGCTCGGCCGAGCGGCGGAACCGGGCCGCGTTGGCGTCCGGCCGGAACATGGTGATCGACCCATCGGCCGCGTGGTACGCCTTCAGCCCCTCGAAGATCTCCTGCGCGTAGTGCAGGACGGCGGTCGCCGGGTCGATCGAGATGGGAGCCCGCGCCTCGACCCGGGCGTCGTACCAGCCCTTGCCCTCGGCGTAGCGCACGGTGACCATGTGGTCGGTGAACACCCGGCCGAAGCCGGGGTCGGTCAGCAATGCGGCCCGCTCGATGTCCGAAACCGGCTGCGGGTTCGGGTGAATCTCGAAGTCGATGCTCATCTGCTCAGTCCTCCGTACACATCTGGACGGGCCTGGTGAAAAAATACCCCGAACGGTCGTTCAGCGGGCGGCCGCACCCCCGCCGCGACGCCCCCGGCCACGTCCACGAAGAAGGGCGCGCGACCGGTTCGTCGCGCGCCCCCTGTAAGAATCGGTCAGCGGGACAGTTCAGCGAGACGGTCGCCGACTTCGGCGGTACGCAGCGGCTGTCCGGGGTTGCGCCCGGCCAACTCGGCCGCGACCGCCCCGGATACTCGGCGGGCCTGCTCGGGGTGTCCGAGGTGGTCCAGCAGGAGGGAGACGGACAGTACGGCGGCGACCGGGTCCGCCACCCCCTTGCCGGCGATGTCCGGCGCCGAACCGTGAACCGGCTCGAACATCGACGGGTACCGGCGCTCCGGATTGATGCAGCCGCTCGCGGCGAGCCCGATGCCGCCGGTCACCGCCGCCGCGATGTCGGTGAGGATGTCGCCGAACAGGTTGTCCGTGACGATCACGTCGTACCGCTGGGGCTGCGTCACCAGGAACATCGACGCCGCGTCCACGTGCTGGTACTCCGTCGTGATGTCCGGGTACTCCGCGGCGACCTCGGCGAACGTCCGCGCCCACAGCCCGCCGGCGTGGGTCAGCACATTGGTCTTGTGGACCAGGGTCACCCGGCGGCGCTCGCGCCGGCCGGCGCGCTCGAACGCGTCCCGGATCACCCGCTCCACCCCGTGCCGCGTGTTCAGGCTCTCCTCGGTCGCGATCTCGGCCGGCGTGCCCCGGTGCAGGACGCCGCCCGCGCCCGCGTACAGACCCTCGGTGCCCTCCCGGACCACGATCAGGTCGATCTCGCCGGGCTTGACGCCGGCCAGCGGGCCGGCGGTGCCGGGCCAGAGCCGGGACGGGCGAAGGTTGACATACTGGTCGAAGTCGAACCGGAGCTTGAGCAGCAGCCCGCGCTCCAGCACGCCCGGCGGGACACTCGGATCGCCGACCGCGCCCAGCAGGATGGCGTCGTGCCCGGCCAGCTCGTCGAGCACGCTGTCGGGCAGCACCTCGCCGGTGCGGTTGTACCGGGTGGCACCGAGGTCGTACTCGTTCTGCTCGACCCCCGGCAGTACCGCGTCGAGCACCTTCCGGGCCTCGGCGACCACCTCGGTCCCGATGCCGTCGCCGGCCACCACCGCGATACGCGCCACGTCAAGCCTCCTCGCTCAAAGCTATCTAGGGAACGTTAAGGCATCATCCTAAAAGCCGGTACGTCGCTCCCGCATCCTGGGAAGGCACACTGCCTGCCGGCCAGCGCGGCCCGCCCGGTGCGGCGCGGTATTCCCAGCCAACTGACAGCCAATCGTCAGGGCACGACCATCTGCCGCACCTACAGTCAGCTCGACGGCTCCGCTAGCAACGCCGCTCGGGGCCGAGGCTGACGAGGGGAGCCAACAGTGCATACGGCGCCTGAGCGAGTCATCGCCCGACACAGTGTCCAGATAACCGGGACCACCTACGCATTCTGCCTGGCCGCACCTCCGGCGATGGCGCGCCGCACGATCGGCGAGGCGCTGGCCGCCGCCGTCGCCGAACTGCGCGCCGTGGACGCCGCGTTCAGCCCCTTCCACCCGCGCTCCCTGGTGTCCGCGGTGCGCCGCGGCGACCTGGGGGTGGGCTCGTACCCGCCGCCGCTCGCCGAGGTGATCGAGCGCTGCGACGCGATGCGCGCGGCCACCGACGGTTGGTTCGACGCCTGGGCGGTACCGGGCGGCTTCGACCCCAGCGGCCTGGTCAAGGGCTGGGCGATCGACCGCGCGGCGGTGCTGCTGCGGGCCGCCGGCATCGACGACTACGCAATCACCTCGGGCGGCGACTGGCTGGTCCAGGGCGACGGGCCGCGGGGCGGCGCGTGGCGCGTGGGGGTCGCCGATCCGGACAACCCGCTGCGGGTACTGGCGACCGTGGAGCTGCGCGACGGCGCGGTGGCCACCTCCGGGTACGGCGCCCTCGTGGTGAACCCGCACACCGGCGCGCCGGCCGGGCCCGGTGGCCCGGCGACGGTGACCGGCCCGACCCTGTCGACCGCCGACGCGTACGCGACCGCACTGTTCGCGGCCGGCGAGGCCGGCCTGCCCTGGTTCCCGAGCCGCGACGGGTACGAGGCGGTCGTGGTGTCCGGCCGGCCGACCGGGGAGCTGCTCACGTTACGCTGACGGCGGAAACGCTTCGCGCCACGCATAATTGCGTGGCGCGAAGCTTTCTTCGACCAGTACGTTGTGCCGCGTGACCATCGTCGATCGCGAGTACGGCGGCCGGGCGACCAGCCTGCGTGAGCGCAAGAAGCTCGCGACCCGTGACGCGCTCAGCTCGGCGGCGCTCCGGCTCGCGCTGGAGCGTGGGCCGGAGAACGTCCGCGTCGACGACATCGCCGCCGAAGTCGGCGTCTCGGCCCGCACCTACAACAACTACTTCTCCAGCCGGGAAGAGGCGATCTGCGTCGCGCTGACCGCCGACCGCGCGCTGCGGATCGGCGCGGCGCTGCGCGCACAGCCGGCGGACAAGCCCCTGGCCGAGGCGATCGTCGACGCGATGGTCTCGCAGTACTGCCGGGGCGAGTCGGATCAGAAGACGCTGTGCCTGCTGTTCTCGACGCCGGCGCTGCGCAACGCGTACTTCCGGACCACGACCGCGATGGAGTGGCCGCTGGCGGAGGCCATCGCGGCCCGTACCGGTCTGGACGCCACCCGCGACCTGTTCCCGAGAGCGCTGGCCGGCGCGCTGACCGGGGCGGCCAGGGTGGCGGCCGAGCACTGGCTAACCGCGGGCGCCGGCGACGCCGAGGAACGAGGCGACGCGATCAAGCGCCCGCGGACGAACACGGCAGCCGGCGACGGCACGCGCCTGGCCGACGTGCTGCGCGCGGCACTGAGCTGGGTCGCCACGGCGCTCGAGGCGCCCAGCCCACTATCGACCATGGGGGAACCGGAGTGCTGATCCGACTGTTGCGCACCCATCTGCGCCCGTACCGCGGACCGATCGCGCTGATCGTCCTGCTGCAACTGCTCCAGACTCTGGCCACGCTGTACCTGCCGACACTGAACGCCGACATCATCGACAACGGCGTGGTCACCGGCGACACCCGCTACATCATGCGTACTGGCGGCATCATGATCACGGTCACCCTGGCGCAGATCATCTGCGCCGGAGGCGCCGTCTTCTTCGGCGCCCGTACCGCCATGGGGCTGGGCCGGGACGTCCGCGCGGCGGTCTTCGACCAGGTCATGTCGTTCTCCGCCCGGGAAGTCGGCCGGTTCGGCACCCCATCGCTGATCACCCGCACCACCAACGATGTCCAGCAGGTCCAGATGCTGGTACTGCTGACGTTCACGCTGATGGTCTCCGCGCCGATCATGTGCGTCGGCGGCGTCATCCTGGCACTCAACCAGGACGTGCCGCTCTCCTCCCTGCTGCTGGTCATCGTCCCGCTGCTGACGGTGATCATGGCTCTGATCATCGCCCGGATGCGGCCGCTGTTCCGCCTCATGCAGGTACGCATCGACGGCGTCAACCGGGTGCTGCGCGAGCAGATCAGCGGCGTACGGGTGATCCGCGCGTTTGTCCGGGACTCCCACGAGCGGCACCGCTTCGCGACCGCCAACGACGAACTGTTCGTGGTGTCCCGGGGCGTCGGCCGCCTGATGGCGCTGATGTTCCCCGCGGTGATGCTGGTGATCAACCTGTCCAGCGTCGCGGTCCTGTGGTTCGGCGGGCACCGCGTCGACAGCCGGGACATGCAGATCGGCGCGCTGACCGCGTTCCTGGCCTACCTCATGCAGATCCTGATGTCGGTCATGATGGCCACGTTCATGTTCATGATGGTGCCCCGGGCGGAGGTCTGCGCGGAGCGCATCGTGGAGGTGCTGGACACCGAGTCCAGCGTGGTACCGCCGGCGAACCCGGTCCGGGCCACGCGGCTGCGCGGCGAGTTGGAGCTACGGGGCGTCGAGTTCCGCTACCCGGGCGCCGAGCAGGCGGTGCTGCGGGGCATCGACCTGGCGGCCCGGCCCGGTGAGATCACCGCGGTGATCGGCAGCACCGGCAGCGGCAAGACCACGCTGCTCAACCTCATTCCACGGCTGTTCGACGCGACCGCGGGCAGCGTGTTGGTGGACGGCGTGAACGTGCGCGAACTGGACCCGAAGGCCCTGTCGGCCGCGATCGGCTACGTACCGCAGAAGCCGTACCTGTTCTCCGGCACGGTGGCGTCCAACCTCCGGTACGGCAACCCGAACGCCACCGACGAACAGCTGTGGCACGCGCTCGAGACGGCGCAGGCCCGCGACTTCGTGTCGCAGCTGCCGGCCGGCCTCGAGTCGCCGATCGCCCAGGGCGGCACGAACGTGTCAGGCGGCCAGCGGCAACGGCTGGCCATCGCCCGCGCGCTGGTGAGCCGCCCGGACATCTACCTGTTCGACGACTCTTTCTCCGCGCTGGACTACGCGACAGACGCGGCCCTGCGCGCGGCGCTGGCCCGGGAGACTTCGGACGCGACGGTCGTCATCGTCGCCCAGCGGGTCTCCACGATCCGGCACGCGGACCGCATCGTCGTCCTCGACGAGGGCCGGGTGGTCGGTAGCGGCACGCACGACGATCTGATGAGCACCGACGAGACGTACCGGGAGATCGTGCTCTCCCAGCTGACCGAGCAGGAGGCCGCGGCGTGAGCGAGCGTCACACGGGTCGGCGCGGCGAAGCCGCTCCTCCCGGAAGGATCGGGCACGAGGACGCGAGCGCGCCCATGCCTCACGGCGGGTCGGGGCGGAACGGGGGTCAGGCATGAGCGTCCCGGGTAGGCAGGCGGGGCCCGGCGACCGCCCGGGTCCGAACGGTCCGGGAGCACCCGGTCCAGGAGCGGACGGCGCCACACCCAATGGCGCCACACCCAACGGCACCGCCTCGAACGGCACGGCGCCCAACAGCGCGGCGCCCAACAGCGCGGCGCCCAACAGCGCGGCGCCCAACAGCGCGGCGAACGGTCAGCCGCCGAGCCCGACCGGCGCCGGCGAGCGCGCGACCCCCAAGCGCGGTCCGGGACCGGCCGGCGCGGCGCGCGGGCCGGCCGCGTTCATGAGCGGCCGGCCCACCGAGAAGGCGCTGGACTTCCGCGGCTCCAGCCGGCGGCTGCTCGGTACTCTGCGGCCCGAGCGGGGGCTGCTGGTACTGGTGTTGCTGTTGGCCGGGGGCAGCGTCGGCCTGTCGGTGATCGGCCCGAAGATCCTGGGGCGGGCGACCGACCTCATCTTCGCCGGCTTCATCGGCCGGCAGATTCCGGCCGGGGTCAGCAAGGCTCAGGCGGTCGCCGAGCTGCGCCGGCAGGGCCACGGCACGCGGGCCGACATGCTCAACGCGATGAACGTCGTACCGGGCCACGGTGTCGACTTCACGAAGGTCGGCCAGGTACTGCTGTTCGTCGTCCTGATCTACGCGGTGTCCAGCCTGCTGGCACTGATTCAGGGGCGGGTGACCACCGCCATCGTGCAGCGCACGGTGCTGCGGCTGCGCGAGGAGGCCCAGGCGAAGCTGGCCCGGCTGCCGCTGCGGTACTTCGACCGCCAGCCGCGGGGCGAGATCCTCAGCCGCGTCACCAACGACATCGACAACCTCGCCCAGTCCATGCAGCAGACGTTCGCCCAGATCGTCACGTCGCTGCTGATGATCGTCGGGGTGCTCACCGTGATGTTCGTGATCTCCTGGCTGCTCGCGCTGATCGCGCTGGTCACCGTACCCGTCTCGGTGTTCCTCACCGCCGCGATCGGCAAGCGGGCCCAGCCGCGGTTCATCGCGCAGTGGACGACCACGGGCCAGCTCAACGGGCACATCGAGGAGATGTACACCGGGCACTCGCTGGTCAAGACGTTCGGCCGGCAGGAAGAGGCGGCGACGACGTTCCAGGAGCACAACGACAAACTGTTCGAATCGGCGTTCCGGGCGCAGTTCATCTCCGGGCTCATCCAGCCGGCGATGATGTTCATCGGCAACGTGAACTACGTGTTCGTCGCGGTGGTCGGCGCGCTGAGGGTCGCCTCCGGCGCGATCAGCCTCGGCGACGTACAGGCGTTCATCCAGTACTCGCGGCAGTTCAGCCAGCCGCTGACGACGGTGGCGAGCATGGCGAACCTGCTCCAGTCCGGCGTGGCGTCGGCCGAGCGGGTGTTCGCCCTGCTGGACGCGGACGAGCAGGAGCCGGATCCGGTCACCTCGCAGCGGCCGACGGAGGTACACGGGCGGGTCGAGTTCCAGAACGCCTCGTTCCGGTACGACCCGGATACCCCGCTGATCGACAACCTGTCGCTGTCCGTGGAGCCGGGTCAGACGGTGGCCATCGTCGGCCCGACCGGGGCGGGCAAGACCACCCTGGTCAACCTGCTGATGCGGTTCTACGAGGTGACCGGTGGCCGAATCGCGCTGGACGGCGTCGACATCACCACGATGTCCCGGGAGGAGCTGCGGTCCAGGACCGGCATGGTGCTCCAGGACGCCTGGCTGTTCGGCGGCACCATCGCCGAGAATATCGCGTACGGCGCGAACGCCGGTTCACCGGAGCTGGACGGCACGACGGCCGCGGTCACGCATGAGCGCATCGTCGAGGCGGCCCGGGCGACGCACGTGGACCGGTTCGTGCGCACCCTCCCCGACGGGTACGACACCGTCCTGGACGAGGAGGGCACCGGGGTGAGCGCGGGCGAGAAGCAGTTGCTCACCATCGCCCGGGCGTTCCTGGCCGAACCGGCGATCCTGATCCTGGACGAGGCGACCAGCTCGGTGGACACCCGCACCGAGGTGCTGATCCAGCGCGCGATGAACTCGCTGCGCCAGGGACGCACGAGCTTCGTCATCGCGCACCGGCTCTCCACCATCCGGGACGCCGACCTGATCCTGGTGATGGAGCACGGCCAGATCGTGGAGCAGGGTACCCACCACGAGTTGCTGGCTACCGGGGGCGCGTACGCCCGGTTGTATGCGGCGCAGTTCGCACAGGCGGTCGCCGAGCTGAACTGAGCGCGGCACCGGCTGCGCTCAGTGGCGCCACCCAAGACTGTGCTCGCCTCCGCCACAACCCGGCTCCGGCTGTGCTCAGT
>JBDZVD010000036.1:51369-53271 GCA_040255525.1 Micromonosporaceae bacterium
CGCCACCCAAGACTGTGCTCGCCTCCGCCACAACCCGGCTCCGGCTGTGCTCAGTCGGTCAAGTCCACCGTGGACGACGAGGTCGCCCCGATCGCCTCGGCCGTCTTGCTCAGCAGGTCGGCGGGGACGATCGAGTCGACGGTGAGCGTCATCAGCGCCTCGCCGCCGGCCGAGCGGCGGGCTACCTGCATGGCGGCGATGTTCAGGCCGGCGCCGCCGAGGATCGTACCCACGGTGCCGACCACCCCGGGCCGGTCCAGGTAGCGGAAGAACAGCAACACACCGTCGGCGACCAATTCCAGGTCGAAGCCGTCCACCCGGGTCAGCCGCACGCCGCCGTGCACGGTGCCGGACACCTCGACTGCCCGGCCGTCCGGCAGGACTCCGCGCAGCGTCACCAGCAGCGGCTGGTCCTCGGTGTCCGCCGCCGGTACGAGCGTCACCCGCACACCCCGGTCGGCGGCGAGCAGCGGCGCGTTGACGTAGGTGACCGGGTCCTCGACCACCGCCGCGAACAATCCCTTCGTCGCGGCCAGCCGCAGTACCGACACGTCGTACCCGACCGCCGGCCCGCGCACGTCGATCTCCACGTTCACCGCGACTCCCCCGGCGACGGCGGTGAACACCTTGCCCAGCCGCTCGGCCAGCGGCAGCAGCGGCCGGACCTCCTCGGCGACCACGCCGCCCGCCTGGATGTTCGCGGCGTCCGGCACGAACTCGCCGGCGAGCGCCAGACGCACGCTCCGGGCGACCGCCAGCCCCGCCTTGTCCTGTGCCTCCACAGTGGACGCCCCGAGGTGCGGTACGGCGACCACGTTGTCGAACGCGAACAGTGGCGAGGAGGTACACGGCTCCGTCACGAACACGTCGAGACCGGCGCCGGCGACCCGCCCGTCGGCGAGCGCGTCCGCGAGCGCCCGCTCGTCTATCAGGCCGCCACGGGCCGCGTTGACGATCCGTACCGTCGGCTTGACCAGTCGCAGCTCCCTCTCCCCGATCAGGCCGACGGTCTCCGGCGTCTTGGGCAGATGGATCGAGATGAAGTCCGACTCGCGCAGCAACTCGTCGAGCCCGACCAGGTGCACCCCGAGCTGCGCCGCACGGGCCGGCTGGACGTACGGATCGTACGCGATCAGCCGGGTGCCGAACGCGGCCATGCGCTGCGCGACCAGCACACCGATGCGCCCCAGACCGATGACGCCCACGGTCTTGCCGTGGACCTCCACACCGGTGAACCGGGCGCGTTTCCACACCCCGGCGCGCAGCGAGGCGTTCGCCGCGGCGGTGTGCCGGGCGACCGCCAGCAGCAGGGCGATCGCCTGCTCGGCGGCGGACACGATGTTGGAGGTGGGCGCGTTGACCACCATGACTCCGCGGGCGGTGGCCGCCGGCACGTCGACGTTGTCGAGCCCGACGCCGGCACGGGCGATCACCTTCAGCCGGGGCGCCGCGGCGACCGCCTCGGCGTCGAACCGGGTGGCGCTGCGCACGATCACGGCGTCCGCGCCACCGAGCGCGGCGAGCAGCGCGGGCCGGTCGGTGCCGTCGACGCGCCGGACGTCGAATTCGTCGGCGAGTACGTCGAGTGCCGACGGAGCCAGTTCCTCGGTGATGAGTACGACGGGCGCCACAGGGTCAGGTGTCACGATGCCCTCGCAGACCTGGGAGGCGGGACGACCGAGGAAGCGCCACGCCGCGCTCCTGCCGCTGCTTAGCGTACGGGCTCAACACCTCCCAGCGATAGTGATGCCCGTCGTTGCCCGCCGGTTCGTACCCCGGCCGGCGGAACGACTCGGCGGGGGGGCACCGGTCGGGGGGCCGCCGCCCGGGGGGGGGGGGAAGGGGGGGCGGGGGGTTCCGGGGGTGGGGGGGCCCCCCCGGCCCTCTACGCCCGGCGGGTCC
>JBDZVD010000165.1:0-11766 GCA_040255525.1 Micromonosporaceae bacterium
GGTGGCGGCCGGCCTCGCCGGCTGCGACTCGCACGCGGGGACGGCGACCGGTCCGGCGCGTCGCGCGGCGCCGGCCGCGCCGGACCAGGCCGGTCGGAGCACACCGGCCGCGCCCGGTTCCTCGGGGCGCGGGCGGCCCGGCCCGGCATCCACCATCAACGAAGCGAAGCTGCGCCGCAAGGTCGCCAGCCTGCTCGTGGTCGGCTTCCGCGGGGACGCGGTGGGCAAGAACGACTGGATCATCCAGGCGATCCGGAACGGCCTCGGTGGCGTCGTGCTCTTCGACCGGGAACTGCACACCGACGCGCCCCGCAACATCACCTCGCCGCAACAGGTCACGTCGCTCATCAAGACGTTGAAGGCGGCCTCCCCCAGCCATCGACTGATCGTGTCGATCGATCAGGAGGGCGGCCAGATCGCGCGGCTGAACCCGAGCGACGGCTTCCCCGCGACGAAGTCCGAGGCCGAGATCGGCGCGGCGAACTCGACGGCCACCACCCGCGGCTGGGCGCAGGGCATGGTGCACAGCATGACCCAGATCGGGGTCAACCTCAACTACGCGCCGGTCGTCGACCTGAACGTCAACCCGGCCAGTCCGGCGATCGGTGAACTGGGACGCAGCTTCTCCGCGGATCCGGGCGTGGTGGTGAAGAACGCGAGCGAGGAGATCCGGGTGCACCGGGCCGGCCACGTCAAGACCGTACTCAAGCACTTCCCCGGCCTGGGCAGCGCGACCGGCAACACCGACTTCGCCGTCGTGGACGTGACGACGACCTGGAGTTCGCGGGAGCTCCAGCCGTTCCAGCGGCTGATCAGCGGCGGTTTCGCCGACTCGGTCATGGCCGCTCACATCCTCAACAAGCAGCTCGACCCGAGCCGCCCGGCGTCGCTGTCCCACGCGGTGGTGACCGACCTGTTGGGCGGGAAGCTGGGCTACAAGGGGCCGGTGGTCAGCGACGACATGCAGGCGGTGGCGATCTCCAGTGCGTTCGGCCGGGACGAGGCGGTCGCGCTGGCGCTGGCGGCCGGCGTCAACCTGCTGGTCTTCGGCAACCAGCAGGTGTACGACCCGAACATCGTCGACGAGACGGTGGACAACGTGGTCAACCTGGTCCGCCAGGGGCACCTCACCGAGGCGCAGATCGACCAGTCGGTGTCCCGGGTCGACACCCTGCGCCCGAAAAAGTGACCGGCCGCCCGGACCGCCCCTGGCGCTGTTGACCGCCCTCTCCCGCTGATTTATGTTTGTCGATACGACAAACATAAATCGGCCGGGTCGTCCTGGGCGATCGCCGACCTCGCGGCCGGCGGCGACGCACCGGTGTCGGCCCCCAACGAAGATGGGACGGTCATGAGACGGCGTACTCTCGCCCTGTCGATGGGCACGGCGGCCGCGCTGGCCGCGATCGGGGGATTGGTCCTCACCGGGCCTCCGGCGTCGGCGGCCACCGGTTGCAGCGTCACGTACACGCTGAGCGGCCAGTGGCCCGGCGGCTTCGGCGCCAACGTCACCGTCAAGAACCTGGGCGACCCGATCAGCGCGTGGACCCTGGCCTGGTCGTACCCGGCCGGACAGCAGGTGACGCAGATATGGAATGCCACGGTCACCCAGAACGGTTCGACGGTCACCGCGAAGAACGTCAGCTACAACGGGTCGGTGGCCACCGGCGCCACCGTCTCGTTCGGCTTCAACGGCTCCTGGACCAGCAGCAACCCCGCGCCGACCGGCTTCTCCCTCAACGGCACCGCCTGCACGGGCGGCGTGTCCGGCAGCACCGGACCGTCCCCGACTCCGTCCCGGACCACCGGCGGGCCGACGGCATCACCGACGACATCACCGCCGGGCAACGGTGTCCCCCCGGACGCCGCCTGGGTGGCTACCGGAGCGTTCGACTCCTGGACGAACAACGGCTACACGCTCAACAACGACGTGTGGGGCGGCGGCGCCGGCCCCCAGACCATCTGGGCGCGCACCGGCACCAACTGGGGCGTCGTCGCCAACCACCCGCGTACCAGCGGCGTGAAGTCGTACCCGCACACCGGCAAGACAATCAACCGCACGCTCAGCTCGCTCGCGTCGCTGACCAGTTCCTTCAACGTGAGCGTGCCGGGCGACGGCGACTACGAAACCGCGTACGACATCTGGGCCAACAACAACGCGTACGAGGTGATGATCTGGGAGAACGAAAAGGGCGCGGTGGGCCCGATCGCGGAGTCCTACGACGCCAACGGGGCCGTCCCCAGCGCGCGCAACGTCAGTGCCGGCGGCAGCACCTGGAACGTGTACCGCGGCTCCAACGGCAGCAACGCGGTCTACTCGTTCCTGCGCACCAGCGCGACCAACTCGGGCACGGTGGACGTGCTCGGGGTGCTGAACTGGTTGCGCACCCAGGGTTGGTGGGGCGACGTAACCGTCGGCGAGGTGCAGTTCGGCTTCGAGCTGAGCGGTACCGCCGGCCAGTCCAGCTTCGTGTGCAACAGCTTCTCCATCGGCGCGAACTGACCGCGCCGGATCCCGTGGCCTGACGGCGGAAGGGCGCCCGCACCGGAGCGCGGTGCGGGCGCCCGGACCATTTCCGGCCCGGACGGTCTCCCAGCCCGGATCGAATCCACGGCCCGCCCGGCCGCGGCGAGCGTCCGGGCGGGCAGTCGATCGGGTCGACAGCGCCCCTGGCGTCGGCGCCCAGCCGCGGACCCGGGACGCGGACGCGGACGCGCCCGACCCTCGACGCCCGGGCAGGCGGTCCCTACGATTACATTTCCATATCGAAATATACGAAAAGGAGCCGGCCATGTCCCTCAACCGCCGTACCTTGCTGCGTGGCACCGCGCTCGGCGCCGGCGCCGCGGCGGCGTCCCTGCTGGCGTTCGGCACCCACGCCGCCTCGGCCCACGTCGACCAGCCGGTCATCGCCGGTGGCGGCGAATGGGGAGCGCGCCCACCGTCCGGGCCCCTGACCATCATCCAGAACAGGCCCAACAAAATCATCGTCCACCACACCGCGATGGCCAACTCGACGGATTACTCGCAGGCGCACGCCTTCCAGAACTCGCGCGACATCCAGAACCTGCACATGGACGTCAACGGCTGGATCGACAGCGGGCAGCACCTCACCAACAGCCGGGGCGGCTGGGTCACCGAGGGCCGCAACGGAAGCCTGTACGCGCTGCTGCACGGGCAGACCATGGTCGAGGGCGCGCACTGCGTCGGGCAGAACGACCAGGCGATCGGCATCGAGAACGAGGGCACGTACCTGACCGAGCAGCCACCCCAGGCGCTGTGGAGCAGCCTCATCATCCTGTGCGCGTTCATCTGCCAGCAGTACGCCATCCCAGCCAGCGAGATCTACGGGCACAACGACTTCAACTCCACCCAGTGCCCGGGCCTGATCCACGACCGGCTGCCGGAGCTGCGCGCCTCAGTCGCGGCCGCGGTGGCCTGATCCCCGGCGAGACGGGAAAACGGCGAGACGGGAAAACGGCGAGACGGGAAAACGGAAGGCGGTGTGCACGGAATCCGCGGGTTCCCCGGTCCAGACTCCGAAGCAGCGAACGCAGTGCGCTACCGGTCGCCCACTCTGCGCCTAACGAACACAGTTCGATCGCGGCGATATAACAACTCAAGGCGCAACCAGCGCTTGTTACCGAGCGAACGGTCCCCTATGGTCATCGGAGCGTACGACCGAGACGCAACGAACGGCCGACCCGGAGTCGGCCGTTCGTTGATGACTGAAGCGGTTACACCACGACGAGAGGTCTGAGATGACGCAGGACACCGCGCTGCTCGAACTCGACACCGAAGCGCGACGTGACACGCCCACCTCGGCATTCCTGGCGATCGGCGGCACCGCGGCGGTTTCTGCCGTCGTCGAAGAATTCTACATCCGCCTGCTGGCCGACCCCGCCACCGCCGGCTTCTTCGAGCCGATGGTCGCCGCCGACGGGCTGGCCGCACTCAAGCGCCACCAGATCCTGCTGCTGACCAAGGTGCTGGGCGGGCCCGACCGGTACGCCGGACGTGACCTGGGGGCCGCGCACGCGTACCTGGGCGTGACTGAAGACGCGTACCGGCGGGTGTCCCTACACCTGCTGGCCGTGATGCACGACTTCAAGGTTCCGATGGACGTCCTGCTGGCCGTGGACGGCGTCCTCCGCAGTGTGGCGCCCATGATCGTCAGCGCCGGTGCGCAGGGGGCCGACCGGTAGTGGACGTCGCGGCGCTGAAGGCGAGTTGGGCACAGGTCGCGGACCTGGGCGACCAGGCGGCCGCCTACTTCTACGCCACCCTGTTCAGCCTGGACCCCGAGCTGCGCAGGCTGTTCGCACCGGCGATGGGCGCTCAGCGCGACCGGTTGCTGTCCGCTCTCGGGCACATCGTGTCCAACGTCGAGGACACCGAGGCGCTGGTTCCGTTCGTGCAGCAGCTCGGCCGGGACCACCGTCGTTTCGAGGTGTCCGCGGAGCACTTTCCGACGGTCGGCCGGGCTCTGTTGCACACTTTGGCCCACGGCCTCGGTCCGGCGTGGAACGAGCAGCTGGCCGCGGACTGGGCCGAGGCGTACGGCCTCGTCTCGAAGGTGATGATCGAGGCGGCCGAGGCCGCCCAGCAGGTCGAGCCGCCGTGGTGGAACGCGGAAATCGTGTCGCACGAGCGGCGTTCGCCCGACGTGGCGGTGCTCACCGTGCGGCCGGAGCACGAGCTGCCGTACCGGTCCGGGCAGTCGGTCGCGGTGGAGACCCATCTGCGCCCGAGAGTCTGGCGGTACCTGTCCCCGGCCAACGCTCGGCGGCCCGACGGCACCATCGAGTTCCACGTGCGCGCCGTGCCCGGCGGCCAGTTCTCCCCGGCCCTGGTCTACCAGGCCCGCCAGGGCGACGTGCTCCGCCTCGGCGCGCCGATCGGCACCCAGCTGACCGTCTCGCAGGACTCGCGGCAGGATCTGCTGCTGCTGGCCGGCGGCACCGGCGCCGCGCCGATGAAGGCCATCGTCGAAGAGCTGGCGAGCAGCCTCGACAGCCGCCGGGTCACCCTGGTGGTCGGCGCGGCGACCCGCTGGGACCTGTACGACATGCCGGCGCTGTTCCAGCTCGCCGAGGAACTGCGCTGGCTGCAGGTGATACCGGCCATGTCCGACGACCCGATCCAACCGCGCGAGACGGTCGTCGAGGCCGCGCTGCGCGCCGGATCCTGGTACGACCGGCAGATCTACGTGTGCGGCTCGCCCGCCATGGTCACCGGGACCCGGCAGGCTCTCCTGGAACGCGGCTACCAGCCCGACGCCATGCGGTTCGAGCAGTTCGACGACAATACCTACGCGCCGCTGAGCGCGGCGCAGCCCCCGCAACGGATGCCCGAGGAGGCCACTCGGCGATGAGCACGTCATCCGGGTACCGGCGCAGGCCGCTGTCCCCGCACGAGATCCGCAACCTGCGGATCCGCCAGATCGGTTTCCGCAAGGGGTACGACCCGGCGGAGGTCGAGGCATTGCTGCAACGCCTCGCGGAGGAGGTCGCCGCGCGGGACGGCCGGATCACCGCACTGCTGACCGAGAATGAGCGGCTCCAGGTCGAGGTGTACGCCCGCCGGCACGGCCAGTTGCCGGCCAACACGGCACCGGACCTGGACGAGGACCTTATCGCGCAACGGGTCCAGGCGCAGCAGTACGCCGACGAGATGCTGGCGGCCGCGCAGACCAGCGCGGCCCAGCTGGTTTCGCAGTCCCGGCAGCAGGCCAACGAGATCCTGCGCACGGCGCACGACGCGGCCGAGCGGGCGGTCCTCGAGTACCGGGCGAACGCGGGCGGAAACTACACGGCCGACCGCGAAGAACTGACCCGGCTGGCCACTCTCGCCCAGTGGGCGATGCGTCAGCTGGCCGGCCTGCGGGCCCAGGTGGACGCGACCGATGACGCGGCCCGCCTGGAGTTGACGTCGATCCTGGACCGTCTCGGCCCGATACTCGCCGGCGCCGCACCGCCGGCTGCGCAGGCCGACTGGCTCTCCCCTCGGGCGCCGCAGGCCGAACGGCCGCAACGGGCGAACGGGTGGCCGCCACAGGCCGAGACGCCGCGGCCGGCGACCGCGTGGCCCCCGCAGACCGAGGCTCCGCGGCCGGCGACGAACTGGCCGCCGCAGCCGGAAGCGCAACACTCGTCGGCGTGGCCGCAGCAGAGCGACGCGTCGCCGGCCACGAATTGGCTGCCACAGAGCGAACGGTCGCAGCCGGCGACGAACTGGCCGCCGGACGGGCGGTTCCCGTCGGCCGGGCCGGCGGGTGCGGCGCCGCCGCGCTGAGCGGCCTCCCCTGGCATCGCGCCCGGGTCGTCCGGCCCAACTCGGGTCCGGCCGGCCGACCCGGGCGCGATCTCTTCCGGGTACCGACCGCCTGTACGCGCCCGGATCCGGCCCCGCCCTCTCTCGCCGGGGACCGGCCGACGCGACGGGAAGTCAGCAAACCGTGATACCGGCGAGCTTGTCGGCGTCGAGGACGAGATCGATCTCGCAGATCCGTCCGTCGACCACCGTGAAGCCGACCACCGCGACAACGCCGGTGCGGGGTACGGTGGGTCGCGCTGGAGCTGACCGCCACCACTCTCCTGACCCCGTGCCGCGACATGGCGGCGGCTCGCACACCCGGCGCTGGCCGCGCGGGCGCCGGAAGCGACCATGTCACGCCCCTGGACCGTCTCATTGGCGACGGAAAGCGGACGATCATCCGGATAGCGGACACGCGATGTGTGCTCGCGCTGAGCCCGGCCAGAGTCGCCGTCACGACTCCGCTGCGGGACCGGCACGGGACGCGGCCGACTATTGTTCGGATGGCGGGCGCAGCGGAGACGCTGCCCGGATCAGACCGGCCGAACGGCCAGCGGGCGTGAAGCCAGGGCCGAGGCCACGGACGAACGGGCCGGGACGGGCGGCCGGGACCGAATCAGGGAGGGCGGGAAACCGATGGCGCGTCGAGGAGAGGGGCCGGACTTCATCGAGGCCCTGGCGCGCGGGCTCGACGTTATCCGCGCCTTTCGCGCCGACCGGCCCGGTATGAGCCTCGCGGAGATCGCCGCCGCCAGCGACCTGGCCCGACCGACCGCGCGCCGGATCCTGCTCACTCTCGAGGAGCTGGGCTACGTGCGCACCGACGGCGGCAGCTTCACGCTCACGCCGAAGGTGCTGGACCTGGGCATGGCCTACATCGGGGCGCTCGGCCTCTGGGACATCGCCCGCCCGCACATGCACAAGCTGGTCGACACCACCGGCGAGTCGACCTCGATGACGCAGCTCGACGGCAGCGACATCGTGTACGTGGCCCGGGTGGCCGTACCGAAGATCATCGCGCTGCGGGTGGAGATCGGCACCCGGTTCCCCGCGGTGGCCACCTCCCAGGGCAAGGTCCTGCTCGCCGCGCTCGACCCGGCCGAGGTGGCGGCGGTGCTGGCCACGCCGAGCCGGTCCACCGTCGTGCCGCACGCCCGGTACACCCGCCGAGAGGTCGAGGCGATGCTGCGGGAGGTGCGGGCGAAGGGCTGGGCGCTGGCCGACGACGAACTGGCCCGCGGGATCCGGTCGGTGGCGGTCCCCGTGCGGGACGGCACCGGTACGGTCCGGGCGGCCATGAACGTCACGGTCCACTCGGCGGAAACCACCGTGAAGACGCTGGTCGAGCGCCATCTTCCGGCGCTGATGCAGGCCGCGAGCGCGGTCAGCGCGGACTGGGCGGCCTGGCAGTCGCGCCCGCACGACGACGCCGACCCGGGCGTGGGCGCGCTGATTCCGGCGACCGGCGCCTGACGCGCCGCCTCCCTTCGGTGGAGCGGACAGTTGTCCGGGCTACGGACGACCCGGTGGAGCTATCCGCCCAGTAGTCCCCCGAGCAGTCCCTGGTTGCCCGCGCCGCCCTGCCCCTCGCCGGAGCCCGGCCCGTGGTGGACCTCCTCGGACGGCTGCACCACCACGAATCCCTGGCCGGCGAAGCTCATCGTGAACGCCTCGCCGGTACGCCTGCCGAGCAGGGTGCCGAGCCCGAGCTGTTCGGCCCGGTGGTACCCGGTCTGGAGGGACGCCGACCAGCAGATCGCCGCCTGAGGGTCGGCGTAGGTCGGCTGGTCCACCCGCAGTATGACCGGCGTGCCCCGGGTGGTGATGGCGATCCGGCCCCGGCCGCTGAACACGCAGTTGAACAAGCCGGACGCGGACAGCATGGGTGAGCCCCAGCCCACTGCCGGCTGCACACCGTGCGCGACGCGCCGTCCGGGGTCCCGCGCGGCAGCTCGGCCGGCGACGGGCACGACCGCCGGGGACCAGCCGGACCGGACCCGGTCGGGCCGGCTCAGCGACCGCCCGGACGGGTCCGGAGCCGGTGGCGGCGATCCGCGACGGCCGACCCCACCCCGTCCCATCAGCCCTTTCGGGACGGCCGGCGGAAATGACCAGGATACATCCGGAGGCATATTGACGCTCAACGATCTCACGCCCGACCCTGAGCGTACCTTGACATCCGTGATCATCGATCTCGGCCGTCGCTTCCCCTCCCGGAAGGAGAGCCTGGTGACTATTAGCTCGGGCCGCTCGAAGCTCCGCTCCACGGTCGTCGTGTTCGCGGCAGCGGCGACGCTCACGGTTGCCGGAGCCGTAGCGGTCGTCACCACCGGGACCGCCGCGCCCGCGGCGATCGGTGTCGAAGACGAGGGCGCCGACTGCCCGGTCAGCCTGCCCAGTTCGTTGACCAGCAACGCGAAGCTTCCCGACCCGTTCACGAAGTTGAACGGCGCGCGCATCACCGCCAAGTCCGACTGGCGGTGCCGGCGGGAAGAGATCAAGCAGCTGGCGGAGAAGTACGTCTACGGCCAGAAGCCGGCGAGGCCGGCCAGTGTCACCGGCACGGTCTCGCGGACCAGCATCACGGTGAACGTGTCGGACAACGGCAGGAGCGCGAGCTTCTCGGCGAGTGTCAGCCTGCCGAGCGGATCCGGCCCGTTCCCCGCCGTCGTGGTGATCGGGGGCCTCGGTGCCGACACCGCCACCATCCAGGGCTCCGGCGCCGCCATCATCAACTACGACCCGCTCGCCGTGGGCGCCGAGGGCACGCCGCGCAACAACAAACAAGGGGCGTTCTACAGCATCTACGGCTCCACCAGCAGCACCGGGCTGCTGGTCGCCTGGGCTTGGGGCGTGAGCCGCATTATCGATGTCATCGCGCAGTCCGATGGCAGCATCCTCAAGGCCGACGCGATGGGCGTGACGGGCTGCTCCCGGTACGGCAAGGGCGCGTTCGTGACCGGCGCGTTCGATCAGCGCATCGCGCTGACCATGCCGATCGAGTCCGGCAGCGGTGGTGTCCCCATCTTCCGCGGGATCGCCGGGGAGTCCGGCGCTCAACCGCTGAGTAGCGCGTACTCCGAGCAGCCGTGGCTGGGCGACGCGTTCGGCTCGTTCACCGGCAACCCGAACACACTCCCGGTGGACACGCACGAGGTCGTCGCGATGATCGCGCCGCGGGGACTGTTCATCATGGAGAATCCCACCATCGCCTGGCTGGCAGCCAAGTCCGGCAGCGTGTCGGCGCTGGCCGGCGCCGAGGTCTACAAGGCACTCGGCGCGGGCGACAACATCAGCTACTGGTCCGACATCCAGAACGGTACCCACTGCGCGATCCGGCCGGAGTGGAAGGATCCGCTGCAGAAGAGCATCAAGAAGTTCCTGCTGAAGACGGGCAACGACGCGGGCGTGTTCAGGATCTCGAGTAGCGCGGCTGGCAACCTGGCCGACTGGCGCGACTGGCAGACCCCGACCCTGACCGAAGGCACCCCGACCTCGACGCCGCCGACGTCGGCCCCGCCCACCTCCACGCCGCCCACCTCCGCGCCGCCGACGTCGGCCCCACCCACGTCACCACCTGCGGCCGGTGCCTGCACCGCGACGTACCGCACGGTCAACTCCTGGCCGGGCGGATATCAGGCCGAAGTCGCGGTGAAGGCCGGGGCGTCGGCGATCAACGGCTGGACCGTGACCTGGACGCTGTCCAGTGGCCAGGCCATCACCCAACTCTGGAACGGGACGCTGAGCACCAGCGGCTCGGCGGTCACCGTCAAGAACGCCGCGTACAACGGCGCGCTGGCGGCCGGAGGCTCGACCACGTTCGGATTCACCGGTACCGGCGGCGCGTCGACGCCGGTACCGACCTGCACCAGCCCGTGACGCGCCGGGTGTACCCGGGGGTCCGGCTCCGCCGGGCCCCCGGCACCCGCCCGCGGCGCGATGCGGGCGGGCTCGCGCGGCACCGGCGCCTACCGCGCCGGAAGCGCAACGCCGAGCTTCGCCGCGAGTTCCGCCAGTGCGGCCCGGTCGCGGGCCGCCGCGTCGGTGATCAGCTCCCACGCCCCCGCGCCCAGCGGGTACCGCAGCGGCGGCTCGGCCTCGTCATTGACCAGCGCCAGCACGGCCTTTGCGAACTCATCCGGCTGGCTGAGCGGGAAGCCGGCCGGCACCTCACCCCGGATCAACGCCCCGATGGGGTCGACCACCGGCCGGTACGCGGGCAGCCGGGTGGCGGCGTCGACCAGCGAGGCACCGTAATTGGTGGCGAAGACCCCCGCCTCCAGCAGAGTGACCCGCACCCCCGTCCCGGCGGTTTCCAGCGCCAGTGTCTCGGTCATGCCCTCGAGGGCGAACTTCGACGCCACGTACGCGCCCAGCCCCGGCATCGCCGAGCGTCCGGTGGTCGACGACACCATCAGCAGGTGCCCGGAGCGCTGCTCCCGCATCAGCGGCAACACCAGCCGGGTCATCCGCCACGGCCCGAGCAGGATGGTCTGCAGCTGCGCCTCGATCTCGGCGTCGGTCAGCTCCTCGACCGCGCCCAGCGTCCCGCATCCGGCGTTGTTGACCAGTACGTCCACGCCGCCGAACCGCCGCACCGCGACCCGTACCGCGGCCGCGCAGGCATCCGGGTCGCACACGTCCAGCGCGCAGGTCTCGACCGTGTCCGGGTAGTGCTCACGCAGCTCGGTCAGGGTTTCGGGGCGGCGGGCGGTGGCCAGCACGCGCTCCCCCGCCGCCGCGGCGGCCCGGCTGAGCGCCCAGCCCAGGCCCGATGAGCATCCTGTGATCAGCCAGCGTCGCGTCATAACCGCTCCTCACTCTGCGGGGCCGGTCCACGATCGGCGCCGGTGCGACCACTGTCCGGGGTGACACGGGCGCCATCAATCCCCTATCCGACAGCCGGGCCGCGACTGTCCGGCCTCACCGCGGCGGGGGCGCGGCGTTGCGCGATCCCACGGTCGGCCCGCCGATCCGGTCGCGGTCGGCCCCGATCCGGCCAGGATGGCGGCGACCTCGGCGAGTTCCGCGGCGACCTCGGCCAACTCCACCTCCAGCGGGTTGTCCGTGGCTGCGGGCGGATCACCCACGGCTCGGCGCGCATCGCCCACGGCTCCGCGCGCATCGCCCACGGCTCCGCGCGGATCACCCACGGCTCCGCGCGCATCGCCCACCGCCCCGGGCGCATCGCCCACGGCGGTGTCCGGCGGGTTGTCCGCGGATTCGGCGCGCTTCCCGGCGGTGAGGTCTCCCCCGACGGCCTCCCCCGCGGGGACCGGGAAGCCGGGCGCGTCGACCCAGTCGAGCCGGACCGGGCTGCCGTAGCACCGTCCGCCCGACCGGGCCGCCGCCGGCCCGAGCACCGCCGGCCCGACCACAGCCGGCCCGAGCACCGCCGGCCCGAGCACCGCCGGCCCGAGCACCGCCCGCCCGCGCACCGCCGGCCTGAG
>JBDZVD010000166.1:0-11660 GCA_040255525.1 Micromonosporaceae bacterium
TGCCGTCGCGCCGGTCGCCGCCGGGCCGTGCGGTGCCGAGCCGGTCGCTGCCGCGTCGCCCGCGCCAGGGGAAGTGTGCGCCATGGCCGCGATCCTGACACGGCCGCGCCCCGCAGCCGTGCGCGTGCGCGGCGGGTGGAACCGGATCGTGGCAGGATCATTACGTGATCCAGACACTTCCCCGGGTGGTGCCGGCATCACCGGGCAAGCCGGTGCGCCCCGAGGCGCACGAGGTCCAGCGCACGTCGCGCACCCTGGCGCGGGATCCGTCCACCTGGTCAGCCGAGGCCGCCCACGCGGCCGTTCGCCGTTACCGGGAACTGGCACCGCTGTGGAACGACGAGCGCGGCGGGTACCGGCCGCTGCCCCTGGCCGACGCGCTGGCCCGTGGGGGCGTGCCGCGCGGCGGCCGGTGCGTCGAGGTCGGCTGTGGCACCGGCCTGCTCACCCCGTTGCTGGCCGAGGTGTGGTCCGAGGTGGTGTGCCTGGACCTCACCGGGGAGATGCTGCGCCGCTCCCCGGCACCGTGGCGGATGATCGCCGACGCGTCCCGGCTGCCGCTGCCGGAAGGCTGTGCCGACGCCGTGGTGCTCGCGGACGTGCCGCTGTTCGCCGGCGAGGTGGTGCGGGTGCTGGCGCCGGGCGGCGTGGTCGTGTGGTCCAACGCGCTGGGCACGGAGGCGCCGCATCACGTCCCGGTCGAGCTGGTGCGCTCGGTACTGGAGCGGGCCGACGGCGGCACGCCGTGGTCGGCGGTCACGTCGGATGCCGGCTGGGGACTGTGGGCGGTACTGCGCCGCGGCTGATCGCCGGCCGCGCCGGCCCGGGTGGCCCACCTGGTGACCGGGTGATCGCTGGAATACCTTGTCCGTTTCCCGCCAGCGGGGGCCACGACCGGTGGCGATGCTGGATGGCGCGGGACACGTTATCCGAGCAATGGAGGGGCCACTCGTGCAGCAGCGGGTACACACTGTGATCGACAGCCCGATCGGGTTGCTCACGCTGGTCGCGGCCGACGGGGCTCTCGCCGGCCTCTACATGGAGCGGCACCGGCACCGGCCGCCGTCCTCGACGTTCGGCGAGCGCGACGCCGCGCCGTTCGGCCGCGCCGTCCAGCAGTTGGCCGAGTACTTCGACGGCGGGCGCACCACGTTCGACGTACCGCTGGAGTTGGGCGGCACAGCCTTCCAGCGCACCGTCTGGGCAGCCCTGCGGGGCATCCCGTACGGCGAGACGGTCTCGTACGGCGAACTCGCCGGGCGGATCGGGCGGCCCACCGCGTCCCGGGCCGTCGGCCTCGCCAACGGCCGCAACCCGGTCAGCATCATCGTGCCGTGCCACAGGGTCGTGGGTTCGACCGGCGACCTCACCGGCTACGGCGGTGGCGTTGAGCGCAAGCGGTACCTGCTCGACTTCGAGCACCGCCACGCGGCCGGTGGCGTGGGCAGCCCCGTCATGGCCGAGCCCGGCCGGGCCGGGGCGGACGCGTCCGAACCCGGGTCGCATGAGCGGGTCGGGCTCGCGCCCGCAGCGTCCGAGCCCGGTCCGGCCGCCCGGCGGCTGGCCGCGACCGGTTCCCGGGCCTGACCCGAGCGTCCGGTTCGCCGCCCTCCCGCGGTGAACCTCCGCCGCCGGCGCGCTTGTGCGCGCCCACGGGATCGCGGCCGCGGTCTACGACCTCCACGGAAGGCTCGTCCGCGCCGTCCCGGTGCTGCCCGCGTCGACCCCGTGACCCGCCGACGCGTGACGTGCGTTCGGTGCGAGCGCGAGCAGCAGGAGCAGACCGCCGAGCGGCAGCAGGTTCAAGTCGGCCGAGATCACGGCGAACCCGGCGGCCACCAGCACCGGGCTCCACCAGCGCAACCGGCGCCGGGGCGGGGCGGCGAGCTGTATGGTGAGGGCGAGCAGCGCCGCCAGCAGGAGCACCGGCCCCACGGTGTCGAGCGCCGAGGTCAGCCCCGCGGGCAGGCCGCCCGGGAACGTGTCGTAGTGCGGATACAGGCGGTTCATCGCCGGCCGATCGGCGGAGCGCAGCCCGACGATGATGTCGACCACGACGGTACGGACGAACGCGAGCAGTCCGACCACACCGACCGCGACGGCCACCGCCGCGGTGACCGACGCCGGAGTCGTCCGCCGGCCGCCCAGCCCCGAGGCGGCTCCGGATCCGTTCTCCGCGGTCACCGCGCGGCGCAGCGCGAACAGGACAACGACGAACAGCAGCAGCGCGACGAGGAACATCAGGTGCCCTGTGGTCCAGGCCGGTCCCGGCCCGTGGCTACCGTCGAGGCCGTCGATCAGGCGGACGATGCCGTAGCCGACTATGAACAGCGGGGCGCCGAGGAAGGCGAATCTGGTCACGGAAGCCCTTTCGTGGTCGAGGATCGCACTCGATCCTGCGGGTCCGGGGCGAGCCGGACATCGCCGGTGCGGGGGAACTTCCGCGGTCGCCTCCCTCCGGCGACCGAGCCGGGCGTCGCGGTTGCGGCGTGCCCTCGACCGGGAGCGGCGCGCGTGGCGGCAGAGCGCGACGCGGCCACCGACCGGACCCGCACCGCCGAGCGGGGATCGAACCGGCCGGGGCGACGATCAGGCCCTCGCGGCCGCGGAGCCGCCGTCAGGATCGGCCGTACCCGGTGCGATCAGTCCCGTCTCGTACGCGGCGATCACCGCCTGTACCCGGTCGCGCAGGCCCAGCTTGGCCAGCACGTTGCTCACGTGCGTCTTCACCGTGTGCTCACTGACCGTCAGAGCGGCCGCGATCTCGGCGTTGGACAGTCCCCGGCCGAGCAGCCGCAGGGTCTCACGCTCCCGGCCGGTGAGCACGTCGAGCCGCTCTGCCGGCCGGGAGCCGTCCCGCGGGCGGTGGCGGATCAGATCCGCGATCAGCCGGCTGGTCACCGCCGGAGCCAGCAGGGACTCTCCGGCCGCCACCACCCGTACCGCGTGCACGAGGTCGTCCCGCCGCACGCTCTTGAGCAGGAATCCGCTCGCACCGGCGTACAGCGCGTCGTAGACGTACTCGTCCCGGTCGTAGGTGGTCAGCATGATGACCCGGCAGCCGGTCTGCGCACAGATCACCCGGGCCGCGTCGATGCCGTCCGTTCCCGGCATGCGGACGTCCAGCAGGGCCACGTCCGGCCGGTGCCGATGGACGGCGCGCACCGCCCCGGCACCGTCCGCCGCCTCGGCCACCACCGAGATGTCCGGCTGGCTATCGAGGATGAGGGCGAGCCCGCTGCGTACCAGTTCCTGGTCATCGGCGAGCACGACCCGGATGGCCGCGCTCACCCGCCCGCCGCCGTGATCGGCAGCCGGGCGTGGACCCGGAAGCCGCTCGGTGTCGGTCCGGCGTCGGCGCGCCCGCCGCACGCCTCGGCGCGGGTGCGGATGCCGGCGAGTCCGCGACCACCGCCGGCGACCGCGCCGGCGCGGTCCGCGACCAGCGCCGGCCCGGGACCGGTGTCGGTCACCGTGATGCGCAGCTCGTCCTCCCAGTCGAGGCGTACGGCGGCTGAACCCGACCGCGAGTGCCGCAGCGTGTTGGTCAGCGCCTCCTGCACGATGCGGTACGCGGCCACGTCGGCGTCCGCCGCCAGCGGCCGGGGCTGCCCGCCGACCCGCAGGGCGACCCGCAACCCGGCACCCCGCACCTGGTTCACCAGCTCCGGGATCGCGGCCACAGTGGGAGCCGGTGCCCGCGCCCCGGCGTCGCGCTCGCCGCGCAGCACGCCGAGCGTGTCGGACAGTTGCGTCATCGCCGACCGGCCGGCCTCCGCGATGACGTCGAACGCCCGGGTGGCCCGGTCCGGGTCCGTGCGCACGACGAGCGGACCGGCCTCGGCCTGCACGACCATGACCGCGACCGCGTGCGCGAGGACATCGTGCATGTCGCGCGCGATGCGGGTGCGCTCCTCCGCGATCGCCCGCGCCGCGTCCGCCTCGCGTCCCCGTTCCAGTTCGGCGGCCCGGTCGGCCAGCGCCGACAGCCGGGCCCGGTCGGTGCGGGTGAACGTGCCGAGCAGGTACGCGGTCAGCGGGAGCAGGATGGTGAACATGAACTCGGCGGCGCTGTTGTGCTTGAGAAGGATCGCCGACGGCGGGAAGGTCAGCAGGATCAGCCAGAGGAAGCCGGCCCGCTGCCAGCGACGGCCGCGGTCGGCCACGGTGTAGATGGCGACGAGGCCGCCGTACTGGAGCATCTGACCGGGTCGGTGGTAGAGCGAGACCAATGCGGCGAACGTGAACACGACCGCGACCACCGCGAAAGGCCAGCGCCGCCGCCAGACCAGCGGGATCACCGTACCGGCGTTGAGCACGCCGCCCAGCACGGTCACCCGCCCGGGCGGGTCGGTGAAAAACGGCACCGAGAGCGGAACGGCGACGGCGGCGGCGAGCGCGGCGTCCACCAGGATCCCGTTGGCCGCCCGTGCCCGGCCGGCGAGCGCCGCCCAGCGACTCCGCGGCTCGGCCATGGCCTCAGTCTAGACGGCGCGTCGCGGGCCAGGACCGGCCGGAAAGTGCCCCAGATGCCGCGCCCGGTGGCTGGCGCGCCCCGAGCCTGCGGTCCGGCGCTCACCGGTAGGGTCGGCGTCGGCGGGCGCGTCGGCGCGCGGATCGATCGGGCAGCGGAGGGGCGGGATGGCGGGGTCGGGTACGGCGTCGTGGAGACAGCTGCGCGGGCCGGCGCGCGGCATCGGGGCGGCGATCGGCCGCGCGGCCACGGCGGCCGGTGACCGGGACCGGGACGACTACGACGCCGCCACCGAGGAGTTGGCGGCGTCCCTGCCCGAGTACTCCGGGCAGGTGCTCGGCGCCCTCGTCCGTACCCTGCTGGAGGAGCAGCACCCGGACGGCCTGGACAGCGACGGCATCCGGCTCGTCCTCGGCCGCTGCTACCGGGCCTCGGCACAGTGGCTGCCGCTCGACCGCCTCGACGTCACCACCCTGGTCGCGGTGCTCGCCAGTGCCCTGGGCATCCACGAGCCCGGCGTCACGTACGAGGACGTCACCGGCCCCCCGCCGGGCGACGGCGACGACGGGGCGGGCGAGGCCGCCGGAGGTCACGTGTACGGCGGCACCGGGGGGCAGCCCGCGGACCGGCTCGTACCGAGCCGGGTGCCGACCGCGGCGGGGTACGCGTGGCACGCGCCGCTGCTCATCGCGGACCTGCTGGCGGCGTCCGGGCGGCGGCTCGACGGATACCTGGACGGCGCGTTCGTCGAGATCGCCCGCGCCGAGACGATGGAGCTGCCCTGACCGCCGGCCCGTCCCGGGTCGCGTCGCGCCGGGCAGGCCGAGCCGTTCGCCTGCCGGCTGAACCGGCTACCTGATCGGGGTCGGCCAGGCCACCGGGATCCTGGCGGAGATGGGCCGCCGGTAGGGCCGGCCGCGGTGCGTGCCTCAGGACCGGGCGGGGCAGGATCCGGCCGGCACCGGCGTACCCGCCGCCGCCTCGGCGGGCTCCTCGGGCAGCATCCGGTCGCGCGCGGCCAGCAGGCCGACCACCAGCTCGGCCGCGGTCGCCACGAGCAGGAGCCCGAACGGTGCGGCCCACCCGTCCGTGGCGTCGTGCAGCAGGCCGACCGTGACCGGCCCGGTCGCGGCGAGCAGGTACCCGGCGCACTGCGCCAGCGCGGACAGGCGTACCGCCGTCGACGGCGTGGCGGCCCGGGCGATCGTGAAGTACAGCGCCAGTCCCAGCGCCGCCCCCTGACCGAGACCGAGCAGGCCGGTCCAGATCACCGCCGTGCCCAACGGGGCCAGCCACGCGCCCAGCATGGCGGCGCCGCACACGCCGACCGCCGGCGCCACGAACACCCGGTGATCGGCCCGGCGGTGCGCCAGGACGGGGGCCAGCATCGCGGTGACCAGCCCGGTGATGCTGAGCATGGACACCAGCAGGCCGGCCTGCGCGGCGCTGCTGCCCCGGTCCCGAAACAGCGTCGGCAGCCAGGACAGCGTCGCGTAGTACGTCAGGCTCTGCAGGCCCATGAACGCGGCCACCTGCCAGGCCAGCGCGGACCGGGACGGGCGGGTGGCTGCCCGGCCGGTCGCCGGGCGGGCAGCCGGACCCCGGCGGGTCTGTGGCAGCCAGGAGGCCAGGGCGATCAGCGCGGGCAGGCACCACACGCCCAGCACGACGAACCATGAGCCGCCGGCCGCCCGGTACAGCGGCACGCTGGTCGCCGAGCCGATCGTCGCGCCGATGGACAGCGACAGCAGGTACAGGCCCATGAGCAGTCCCGCATGCCGGGGCACGCGCCGTTTGATGAGCCCGGACAGCAGCACGTTCATCACCGCGATCGCGGCGGCGCCCGCCACGGTGGCGGGGAACAGCAGGGCGCCGGGAACGGCGGCGCGTCCGGCCAACCCGCACGCCAGCAGCACCAGGGCGCCGGCCAGGACGCGCTCCTCCCCGAACCGGCGGGCCAGCGGCGCCGCCACGGCGGAGAACACCCCGAACGACAGCACCGGGATGGTGGCCAGCAGCGACACCTCGGCCGAGGACAGGTGCCGGTGCGACGATAGTTCCGGAAACAGCGGGGGCAGGCTGGTGACGGCCGGTCGCAGGTTGAAGGCCAGCAGCAGGATGCCGGCGATGAGCCAGCCGGCGTCGCTGACCCGGCCGGCCCGGTTCACGGCCGGAGCCGGCCTGGTGGATGTCGTGGTCATGCCTCGGGTACCTCCGGCCGGGGATCGGTGTCCGGGTCGCCGGACAGCGTCCGCAGCGTCTCGGTGATGTGGGCGGACGCGGCGGCGGCCGCGCCCTCCTCGTCGCCGGCCGCGATCGTGTCGCGCAGCCGGTGGTGCCAGACCGACGGCCGGTGGAACATGTGCTCGTCGTCGACGACGCCCTGGACGCTCGCGCCGAGGCTGCCGGCGAAGCCGCGGTAGAGGGTCTCCAGCACCGGATTGTGCGCGGCGGCGGCGATGGCGAGGTGGAACGCGACGTCGGCGGGGACGAACGCCTCCCGGTCGTGCTCCCGCTCGGCGGCGTCGCGGCGTGCCAGCGTCTCGGCCATCCGCTCCAGGTCGGCGTGCGTGCGCCGGCGCGCGGCCAGCCGGGCCAGCTCGGCCTCCAGGGGCCGGCGGGCCTCGAAGACGTGGATCAGCTCGGCGGTCTTGAGATGCTGCCGGAGCACGGCCTCGACCTCGGTGGGTGCCTTGACGAAGGTACCGTCGCCCTGCCTCACCTGCAGAAGGCCGGTGTGGGCGAGGGACCGCACCGCCTCGCGGACCGTGTTGCGGCTGACGCCGAGTGTGACCGCCAGCACGGGTTCGGCTGGCAGCCGGGAGCCTACCGCCCAGCGACCGCTGGCGATCTCGCCGCGGATCCAGTCGATGGCCTGGTCGACCAGGGAATCGCGGGTGATCGCGGGCATTGTCGGCTCCCTTCCACGCGGTGATCGACTCCAGACGTCCAATCATTGGACGATAGCCGGGCGCGTGCCGGACCGGCGAGGCGCGGTCCGGCCGTGGTTTCGTAGCTCACAGCAACGGGCACGGTGTGCCTGCCGACGGCGAGTGGGGTGCATGGGAATGGAACGCGGACAGCCGCAGGCGCCGGACCAGTCGCCACTGCCGGATGAGCTATCGCTGCCGGAGCGACCGGTACCGGGCCAGCAGGACCGGTCGGTCCCGTCCCGCCGCCGGGGCGCGCACCGCCGCGCCGCGACGAGCCCGCCCGATCAGCCGAGCCCACCCGATCAGCCGAGCCCGCCCGATCAGCCGAGCCCGCCCGATCAGCCGAGCCCACCCGATCAGCCGAGCCCACCCGATCAGCCGAGCCCACCCGGGGAGGCGGGCCCGCGCGCTGACGGGGACTCACCGCAAGGTGACGAGACGGGCGCCGGGGCCGGCCGGGCCGATGACGCTCACCCGGCGCCGGGGCACGAGCCGGAGCCGGGGGAGCCGCCGGCCGCCGAGTCGGTCCAGGTGGCGGTCGAGGCCGCGATCCAGGAGGCCGAGGAGCTGACCGAACCGCAGCCGGTCTACGGAACCCCGGGGCGGCCGATCAACCGGCGGTCGCCGTTCACCGTCGGGTTGCTCGGCGCGGTCGGGGTCGGGGTCGCGTACGTGCTCGCCCGGGTCCTGATCGATGCCAGCTCCGTACTCGTGCTGATCGGGCTGTCGCTGTTCTTGGCGATCGGTCTGGATCCGGCCGTGCAGTGGCTGATGCGTGCGCGGCTGCCCCGGTGGGCCGCGGTTCTGGTGGTCGCCCTGGTCACCGTTGGCGTGGTGGGCGGGTTCCTCGCCGCGGCCATCCCGCCGCTGGTCTCGCAGGCCGGCGAGTTCGCGCACGAACTGCCCGGGTACGCGGCCCAGCTGCGCGACCACAGCACGACGCTGGGCCGGCTGGATGCCCGGTTCCACCTGCAGGACCGGCTCGACGGCGCGGTCTCGTCGCTCAACGCGGGCGACGTGTTCGGTGGGCTGCTCGGCGCGGGCAAGGTCGTGCTGTCGGCCACCGCGTCCACGCTGACCGTGCTCGTGCTCACCGTGTACCTGCTGGCCGACCTGCCGCGCATCCGGCGGCTGATGTACCGGCTGATCCCGGCGAGCCGGCGACCGCGCGCCATCCTGCTCGGCGACGAGATGTTCACCCGGGTCGGCGGGTTCGTCCTCGGCAACCTGTTCACGTCGCTGATCGCCGGCGCGGGTACGTTCATCTGGCTGGTCATCTTCCACGTGCCGTACCCGGCGCTGCTGGCCCTCGCGGTGGCCATCCTCGACCTCGTCCCGGTCGTCGGCTCCACCGTCGGCGGGGTGGCGGTCAGTCTCGTGGCGCTGACCGTCTCGTTACCGGTCGCGCTGGCCACCCTCGCCTTCTACGTGGCGTACCGGCTCGCCGAGGACTACCTGATCGTCCCGAGGATCATCGGCCGTACCGTCCAGGTGCCGGCCACCGCGACCATTCTCGCGGTGCTGATCGGCGGTGCGGTGCTCGGGTTCGTCGGCGCGCTGATCGCCATCCCGGTCGCGGCCGCCATCGGCATCGTGCTGCGCGAGGTCGCGTTCCCCCGGCTGGACCGGGCCTGACCGGTCGGCTCCACCGCGTTCCGGTCGCGGCCGGCCGGCCGGTCGCCGTTTGACACCAGTTATTGCACGACGGTTCAATAACTGGTGTGGCGAGACCCAGGAAAGTCACCGACGAGCGGTTGCTGGCCGCCGCCGGCACGGTGATCGGTCGCGTCGGCCCGGGCTTCACGCTCGCCGATGTCGCCGCCGAGGCGCAGGTCAGCCCCGGTACGCTCGTGCACCGCTTCGGCTCCAAGCATGGTCTGCTGCTGGCCATGCTGCGCGCCGCGATCGCGGACGCGCGCTCGGTGCCCGACGCCGGCCCCGCGGACGATCCGGTCGCAGCCGTCCGGGACGCGCTCGTCGAGCGGTACCGGCCGCTGGACGATCCCGCGTCGGCGGCCAACAACCTGGCGCAGCTCGCGGCCGACCTGTCCGACGGGCGGCTGCGGGCCGGGATGGCGGAGTTCTACGACGCGGTACGGGCCGGCACGCGCGCGCTGCTGCGCCGGGCGGTCGGCGCCGGGGCGCTGCCCGGGGCACCCGCGGTTCCGGTGGCGGCCCGCGTCCTGGTCGCGGTGGCCGACGGCGCCGCCATCCACTGGTCCACGGATCCGCACGGCAGCCTGCGCCGCCGGCTGGCCGTCGATCTCGACGCGATCCTGGTGGGCTGGCGACGCCCGCCCACCCACGACTGAGGGGGACACAGATGGCCGACACGCCACCGGCGCAGCCCGGGCCGGACGCCCTGCGCGGGCAGGTCGCGCTGGTCACCGGCGGGACCCGGGGAGCCGGGCGGGGAATGGCGGTCGAGTTGGGCGCGGCCGGGGCGACGGTGTACGTCACCGGACGCAGCACCCGCGCGGGGCGCAGCGAACTGGCCCGCCCGGAAACCATCGAGGAGACCGCGGAACTGGTCACCGAGGCCGGCGGCGTGGGCCTCGCGGTGCGCTGCGACCACACCGTACCGGCGGATGTCCGCGCGCTCGTCGAGCGCATCGAGGCGGAACAGGGCGGCCGGCTCGACGTGCTGGTCGACGATGTCTGGGGCGGCGACCAGTGGATCGAGTGGAAGCCGATCTGGGAGCACGACCTGGACCGCGGACTGCGCGCCGTGCGCAACGGGTTGGAGACGCACCTCATCACGCTGCACACGGTGCTGCCCCTGCTGGTACGGCGGGGCCGGGGCCTGGTCTGCGAAATCACCGACGGCGACGACATGTTCAACGACCGGTACCGGGGCACGATGTTCTTCGACCTGGTCAAGGTGGCCATCACCCGGCTGGGCAAGATGCTGCACGAGGAGGTCTCGCCGCACGGCATCACCTCGGTGTCGCTCACACCCGGTTTCCTGCGCTCGGAGGAGATGCTGGAGCACTTCGGCGTGACCGAGGACAACTGGCGCGACGGCATCGCGCAGGACACGTGGTTCGCGATCTCGGAGACGCCGTCGTACATCGGCCGGGCGGTGGTCGCGCTGGCCTGCGACCCGGACGTGGCACGGTGGTCCGGGCGGTCGCTGTCGTCCGGGCAGCTGGCCAGGCACTACGGCTTCACCGACCGGGACGGCTCCCGGCCCGACTGCGCCCGCTTCTTCGCCGACGCGTACTTCGGGGACAAGCCCGACGCCGACGTCGCGGACTATCGCTGAACGAGAACCGGCTGCCCGCGGCGGACCGGCAGGCGCTCCTGCGGTCCCTGCGAAAGGTGTCCTCGCGCCCGTACGACGAACTGGCCAACCGCCGTGCGTGAGCCTGGGCTCACCGCCAGTCCCTCGATGCCGGCCGCACCGGCAGCCGCAGCGGCGTGAACTTGTCCGCGACCAGGTTGACCACGCCGTCGCCCTTCTCCAGCATCCCGCGGACGAGCAGCGCCGAACTGGTCCGTACCACCTTCCTGCTGCGCTGGTACAGCCCCTGCGAGCAGACCACGTTGACCATGCCGGTCTCGTCCTCCAGGTTGAGGAACGTGACCCCGGAGGCCGTACCCGGCCGCTGCCGGTGGGTGACCAGCCCGCCGACCAGGATTCGGGTACGGTCCGGCACGTCCGGCAGCGCGGCGACCGCGACGGCGCCGAGCCCGTCGAGATGCGCGCGGGCGAACGCGACCGGGTGCGTGTCCGGCGACAGGCCGGTGGCCCACACGTCCGCGACGAGTTCCTCGATGGCGTCCATGCCGGGCAGCGCCGGTGCGGCGATCCCGCTGGCCGTGCCGGGCAGCCGCCCCGCGCGTTCCTGGGCGGCGGCGCCGGACGCCCACAGCGCCTGCCGGCGGGACAGGCCGAAGCAGGCGAACGCGTCCGCGGTGGCCAGCGCCTCGAGTTGGGCGGTGGTCAGTGCGGCGCGCCGGGCCAGGTCGGCCAGGTCGCGGTACGGGCCGTGCTCCCGGCGCTCGTCCTCGATGCGCCCGGCGACGTCGTCGCCGAGCGCCCGTACGGTGGCCAACCCCATCCGTACCGCCGGCCCGCCCTTGCCCCAGTCGGCCGGCGCCTCACCCGCTCCGCCGGCCGACCGGGCGCCGCAGGCTTCCAGGCTCGCCTTCGCGCCGCTCGCGTTGATGTCTGGACGCAGCACGGTGACCCCGTGCCGGCGGGCGTCGTCGACCAGGGTCTGCGGCGAGTAGAAGCCCATCGGCTGGGC
>JBDZVD010000037.1:0-52134 GCA_040255525.1 Micromonosporaceae bacterium
CCTGGCGCCCGACGCGGCTTGAGGGCCGGCTGGCAAACCCGGCTGGCCCGCCGCGCCGGCCAGCCGGGCTTGCCAGCGGGCCCCGACCGCTACCGGCTCGCCTGGTCCAGCGGCCGGTACCGGACGCCGAGCGCGTCCAGCCGGCGCAGGTGCCCGGACAGCCGGCCGGTGAACTCGGCCAGGTCGCGCGGCTGCGGCGACGACCAACCGATCTCGGCGAACGCGGCGAGCCGGGGAAACACCCGGTACTCGACCAGGTCCGTGGTCGGCGTGTACTCGCTCCACAGCTGACCCTGCACGCCGTACACGTCGCCGGGCTGGTACCCGTACGCGGTCGACAGCGGCAGCGTGCCGCGGATGGCCAGCGGCTCGTCCGGCGAGTCGGACTCCGCCCAGTCCAGGTACGCGTACTCCTGCGGTACCGCGACGACCCGGAACCCGGCCTCCTGCGCGGCGGCCACCCGCGACGAGTCCTGCCACGCGAACACGAGCGACCCGGCAGGCGGGTTCCGGTCCAGCAGCTCGTCCCAGACTCCGATGTGCCGGCCGCGCTTCGCCAGGTGGGCCGCGAGCCGCCCGGCCCACCACCCGACCAGGCCGTCCACTCTGGACAGGCCGGCCTCCTCCGCCCGGCGCCGGGCCGCCTCCGAGGCCAGCCACTCGTCCGGCGGTACCTCGTCTCCGCCCAGGTGCACGTACTCGAAACCGAACACGTCGACCACCTCGTCGAGCACCTGCGCGACGAAGTCGACCGTGGCGTCGTCGACGTTGAGGATGTGCTGCGAGATGCCCCAGGAGGTGCGCACCGGAAGCTGCCGGTCCGGATTGTTGCCCAGCCACGGGTACGCCGCGATGGCGGCCTGCATGTGGCCGGGTACGTCGATCTCCGGCATCACCGACACCCCCCGCCCGGCCGCGTACCCGACCAGCTCCCGCAGTTCCTGCTGCCGGTACCAGCCACCGTGCGGGGTCGCGTCGAACCGTCCCTCGCGCGCGTGCCCGGCGTTGGACTCGGTACGCCACCCGCCGACCTCGGTCAGCTTCGGGTACCGCCTGACCTCGAAGCGCCAGCCCTGGTCGTCGGTCAGGTGCAGGTGCAGCCGGTTCAGTTTGTGCAGCGCGAGCAGGTCGACGTACCTGTACAGGAACTCGATCGGGTGGCACCACCGGGCCACGTCCAGCAGGGCGCCCCGCCACTCGTACCGCGGCACGTCCACGATCTCGACGCACGGGATCTCCCAATTCGCGCCGGGTACCGCGGTACCGGAGAAGACCTCCACCGGCAGCAGCTGGCGCAGCGTCTGGACCGCCCAGCGGAGGCCGGCCTGGGTGCCGGCGGCGGTGATCCCGTCCGGTGTGACGGCCAGCCGGTACCCCTCGGCACCGAGCGCGCTGTCGTCGACGACGTCCAGCTCGATGCCGCCCGAGCCGGGGGCGAACCGGAACCCGGTCGCCGGGCCGAGCAGCTCGCGGACCAACTCGGCCAGTGGCTCGGGGGCGTGCAGCGGGGTGCTCCCGGTGAGGGTGAACGCCCCGTCCCGGGCGGACAGCGAGATCGGCTTCGGCACGATCGGTCGGGCATACATTCGGCCAGCGTACGACAACCGTCTGGCACCGCCGGCCGGCTGCCGGACTCCGGATCGCCGGCCCGCGCGGCCGGTCAGCGGACCGGGTAGCCGCTCGCGCGCAGCCCGTCCTTGACGTCGCCGATCGCCACCTCACCGCAGTGGAAGACGCTCGCCGCCAGGACCGCGCCCGCCCCGGCGGCCACCGCCGGCGCAAAGTCCGCCGTCCTGGGCCGCGCGACGACGCGGACCGGTCGCCGCTCCTGTGCGGCATGAGGCACGGGAGCGCGGTAACCCTGATTCCCTCGCGGGCGCTCCGTCATGAACCCAGCACCGCCAGCGCCTCCGCGACGCTGAACGCCCCGGCGTACAGCGCCTTGCCGGCGATGACGCCCTCCACACCGTCCGCCTCCAACCCGGCCAGCGCGCGCAGGTCGTCCAGAGTGGACACTCCGCCGGACGCGATGACCGGCGCGGCGGTGCGCCCGCACACCTCGCGCAGCAGGTCCAGATTGGGCCCGGTCATGGTGCCGTCCCGGCGGATGTCGGTGACCACATACCGCGCACAGCCCGCCTTGTCCAGCCGCTCTATGACCTCGAACAGGTCGCCGCCGTCCCGGGTCCAGCCGCGCGCCGCGAGGGTGTGCCCGCGCACGTCCAGCCCGATCGCGACCCGGTCGCCGTACTCCCCGACGACCCGATCGCACCACTGCGGATCCTCCAGCGCCGCGGTGCCGATGTTCACCCGTGCCGCGCCGGTGGACAGCGCGGCACGCAGCGACTCGTCGTCGCGGATGCCGCCGGACAGCTCCACGTTCACGTCCAGCCGGCGCACCACGTCCGTGAGCAGGGCCGCGTTGGAGCCCCGGCCGAACGCGGCGTCCAGGTCGACCAGGTGTACCCAGGACGCGCCGTCACGCTGCCAGGTCAGTGCCGCCTCCAGCGGTTCACCGTACGCCGTCTCGCTGCCAGCGGCGCCCTGCACCAGGCGTACCGCCTGGCCGGCGGCGACATCAACGGCGGGAAGCAGGGTCAGCAACAGATCTCCCCAATCAACGACGGTCGAACGTCAGCACGATGAGCGCTGGCGAGGCCACCAGCACCAGGGCGGTCAGCGCGATGCGCGCGCCCAGGTCCCCGACTCGCAGCCAGATCAGTGCGATGGCCAGCGCCGCCACCAGTCCGATGCCGGCCCGCTGTGCCCGGCTGCGCCGGGCGTAGAGCCGGCCGGTGCGCCGGTCCGGCAGCCGGGGCGTGAGCCGGCGCAGCGTCGCGCGACGGCGTGCCCGCCGCGCCGCCACCCGCTCCCGCGCGGCCCGCTCGCGCTGCGCCTCGGCCAGCCGTACCGCCCGCCGAACGGCCCGCTCCTTGCTCATCGTGCCGCCTCGCGACGCTCACCGGCACGATGAGGCACAAACGCACGGAGCCCATCGATTCGCTCACTACGCTCGCTCATCGCGGCGCCTCGCCAGGCTCACCGGCACGAGACGCGCCTGCCGCTGGCTCATGAGAGCACCCCTCCCGGCAGCATCCAGAGCACTCCGCCGGCCAGTGCGAGCACGCCGAGCAGGGCGACCACCACGATCGCCGGGCGGCCGGCGCCCTGGCCGCGCAGCGACCAGGCGCCGCCGATCAGCACCCCGCCGACCGCGCACAGCACGACCGCGAGCATCTACAACACACCCTTCGTGCTCGGCACCCCACCGGCGGCGCGCGGGTCCGGCGCCACCGCGTCGCGCAGTGCCCGGGCGAACGCCTTGAACTGCGCCTCAACCACGTGGTGCGCATCCGGCCGGCTGCCCGGGCGGGCGGCGCGCAGCACCGAGACGTGCAGCGTCATCCGCGCGCTGTGGCCCAACGACTCCCAGACGTGCCGGGTCAGCGACGCCGGGTAGATCGGGCCGATCCGGTCGGCGAGGTCGACCGGCTCGTCGTGCACCACGTACGGGCGGCCGGACAGGTCGACCGCCGCCTGGACCAGTACCTCGTCCAGCGGGATGAGCGCGTCACCGTACCGCCGGATGCCCCGCTTGTCGCCGAGCGCCTCGGCGAGCGCGGCACCCAGCGCGAGCGCGGTGTCCTCCACCGTGTGGTGGGCGTCGACATCGAGGTCGCCCTCGGTGGCCACGCGCAGGTCGATCGCGCCGTGCCGGGCGATCTGGCCGAGCATGTGGTCGAAGAACCCGATGCCGGTGGCGATGTCCGCGCTGCCGGTGCCGTCGAGGTCCAGCTCGACGAGCACCTTCGTCTCCGCGGTCGCCCGTTCGACCCGAGCGAAACGGCTGCTCACACCAACTCCTTCAGCGCGGCCAGGAAGGCATCCGTCTCCGCCGGGGTGCCGGCGGTGACCCGCAGCCAGCCCCGCAGCCCCACGTCGCGGACCAGCACGTCACGGGTCAGCAACGCCTGCCACACCGCCTTCTGGTCCCGGAACTGTCCGAACAGGACGAAGTTCGCGTCGCTGTCGGCCACGGTCAGCCCGTACCCGCGCAGCGTCGCGACGATCCGGTCGCGCTGCCGCTTGATGGCCTCAACCGTGCCCAGCAGGACGTCCGCGTGGTCGAGCGCGGCCTGCCCGGCCGCCTGGGTCAGCGCCGAGAGGTGGTACGGCAACCGGACCAGCTGGACGGCGTCCACCACCGCCGGATCGGCGGCCAGGTAGCCGAGCCGGACACCGGCGAACGCGAACGCCTTGCTCATCGTGCGCGTCACCACCAGCCGCGGGTGTCCGGGCAGCAGTTCCAGCGCGCTGGGCGTGCCGGGCCGGCGGAACTCCGCGTACGCCTCGTCCACGACCACCATGCCGGGCGCCTCGTCGAGCGCCGCGGACACCACGTCCAGCGGCAGCGCGGTGCCGGTCGGGTTGTTCGGCGAGCAGAGGAAGACCACATCGGGCCGGTGCTCACGGATCTGCGCGGCCACGTCGCGGGCCCCGAGGCCGAAGTCGGCGGCGCGCTCGCCGTCGATCCAGCGGGTACCGGTAGCCGCCGACAGCAGCGGGTGCATCGAGTACGCCGGGGTGAACCCGAGCGCGGTACGGCCCGGGCCGCCGAAGACCTGGAGCAGCTGCTGCTGTACCTCGTTGGAGCCGTTGGCCGCCCAGACCCCGCTCACGTCCAGCCCGTGGCCCAGGTACCGGGCCAGCCCGGCGCGCAGCGCGACGGCGTCCCGGTCCGGGTACCGGTTGGCGTCCCGTACGGCGACCGCCAGCGCCTTCTCGACCGCGGTCACCACCTCGTCCGGCAGCGGGTACGAGTTCTCGTTGGTGTTCAGCCGCACCGAGACCGCGAGCTGCGGCGCCCCGTACGGGGTCAGCCCGCGCAGCTCGTCGCGGATCGGCAGGCTGTCCAGGCCGGCGGCGCTCATCCCGCGTCCCGACCAGTCTGGCTCGACGCGTCTGGCGCCGCGCCACGACCCAGACCAGTCGTCCCCTCGGCCGGCTGCGCCGGGAACCGTGCGGTCACCGCCTGCCCGTGCGCCGGGAGGTCCTCGGCGGCGGCCAGCGTGACCACGTGGTCGGCCACGTCGCGCAGGGCCCGCTCGTCGTACTCGATCAGCTGCACGCCGCGCAGGAACGTCTGCACCGACAGGCCGGACGAGTGCCGGGCGCACCCGCCGGTGGGCAGGACGTGGTTGGAGCCGGCGCAGTAGTCGCCGAGCGAGACCGGCGACCACGCGCCCACGAAGACCGCGCCGGCGTTGCGCACCCGCTCGGCCACGGCACGCGGTTTCCGGGTCTGGATCTCCAGGTGCTCGGCCGCGTACGCGTCCACCACCCGCAGGCCGGCGTCGAGGTCGTCGACGAGTACCGCCGCGGACTGGCTCCCGGTCAGCGCCTGGCCGACCCGCTCGGTGTGCTTGGTTGCCGCCACCTGCGCCGCCAGCTCGCGCTCGACCGCCTCCAGCAGCTCGGGTGACGGGGTGACCAGCACGCTGGCCGCGAGCGGGTCGTGCTCGGCCTGGCTGATCAGGTCGGCGGCCACGTGCCGCGGGTCGGCGGTGTCGTCGGCCAGGATGGCGATCTCGGTCGGGCCGGCCTCGGCGTCGATGCCGACCACGCCGCGCACCAGCCGCTTGGCCGCCGTCACCCAGACGTTGCCCGGGCCGGTGACCAGGTCGACCGGCTCCGACTCCTCGGTGCCGTACGCCAGCATGGCGATCGCCTGCGCGCCGCCGACCGCGTACACCTCACCGACCCCCAGCAGGGCGCAGGCGGCCAGGATGTGCGGGTGCGGCAGGCCGCTCTCGCGCTGCGGCGGGCTGGACACCGCGATCGACTCGACACCGGCCACCTGGGCCGGCACCACGTTCATGACGACGCTCGACGGGTACACGGCCAGGCCGCCGGGCACGTAGAGCCCGACCCGCCGGACCGGGCGCCACCGCTGCGTCACCGTCCCGCCGGCCACCAGCTCCGTGGTCACGTCCGACCGGCGCTGGTCCGCGTGCACCGTCCGGGCCCGCCCGATCGACGTCTCCAGCGCGGCCCGCAGCGCGGGATCCAGCGCGTCCGCCGCTTCGCGCAGCTTCGCCGCCGGTACCCGCAGGGCGGCCAGCGTCACCCCGTCCAGCCGCCGGGTCGCCTCGATCACCGCGCTGGAACCATGCTCACGGACCGCCTCGACCAGTGGCCGCACCTGTTCGGTGGCGACCGTCACGTCCAGCCCCGCCCGGGGCAGCAGCCGGTGCAGGTCCGCCCCACCGGGCAGTCCACCGGCGGGTATGCGCAGGTCGATGCGGTTCAACACGCTGGCAAGTGTAGGCGGCTACGATCCGGACCAACCGGCCACGCCCACGCGTTGAGACGCGACGGACATCGACCGGACGTCCGGGTGCGATCGGCGGGCGGCCACCGACCGCCAGCGGCCCAGCTTCGCCGGTAGTAGTTGGCCATGAGCTGATATAACCGGGGGCTTAGACAAACGGTAACTGATAGAAGCCTCCCGGTACCCGACTCAGATACGCTCGGCGAGTGAGTGACGAGCTACCCCTCTTCCCCCTCGGAACGGTGCTCTTTCCCGGACTCGTACTGCCCGTGCACGTGTTCGAGGAGCGCTACCGCGCGCTCGTCCGCCACCTGACCGGGCTGCCCGACGGCTCGCCCCGCGAGTTCGGTGTGGTCGCCATCGAACGCGGTTGGGAGGTCGGCCACCACGCCGCCGCCAACGAGTCGCTGGCCCTGCACGACGTCGGCTGCACGGCCCAGATCCGGCAGGTGACCGAGCACCCCGACGGCCAGTTCGACCTGGTCACCGTCGGGCACCGCCGGTTCCGCATCGAACGGGTCGACCGCACCACCGAGCCGTACCTGGTTGCCGAGGTCAGCTGGCTGGACGAACCGGAGAACGCCGCCAGCGAGGCCGACCGGCTGGTCCCCGGCCTGCTGGAACTCTTCCAGCGCTACCTGCGGTTGCTCCGGCCCGACCGGGAGGGCGAGCAACTGCCCGAGGAGGCGACCGTGCTCTCCCACCTGATCGCCGCGACGACGGCGCTTCCCCTGTCCGACCGGCAGGGGTTGCTGGCCAGCCCCGACACGGCGACCCGGCTGCGCACCGAGCGCACCCTGCTGAATCGGGAGATCGCGCTGCTGAGCCGGATCAGGGCGGTCCCGGTCCCGCTGGCCGAACTGGCGGTGTCTACGAGCCCGAACTGAACGCGACCGGGCCGGCCGGGCCGGTCCCGCCGCCCGGCGAGGGCGCCGCGCTGGCATCCATGGCCGGCGGCTCCGTACCCGGCCCGAGGGGCGGGTACCCGTCCACCGGCAGGTATTCCGGCACGCCGGCCTGCCGGTCCGGCCAGCGCAGCGACGGGTGCGCGGAGAACCCGGCCAGCAGCACGTACAGCGCGGTCGCGGCGATCGCGAGGGCCAGCACGTCGCCCCGGGCGTACGGCAGCCAGTGGTGCCACAGGCCGGTCTGCTGGACCCGCAGGTTGACCGGTGCCAGGAACTGGGTCCCGTCGGGCGCGTGCGCGGCCAGGTGCTTGAAGTGGTGGGACCCGATGTGGTGCCCGAACTTCAACGTGATCACTCCGCCGAGCACGCCGCCGACGGCCAGCCCGAGCAGCATGAACACACCCCGGTACCGGCGCAGGAGGACCCAGGCCAGCACCGCGAGCACCAGCCCGGCCACGATCGTGATCAGCAGGTACCACCCCTCGTCGGCGACGATCTGCTCCTGTTCGGGCTGGGCGAGCACCGCCCCCTGGGGCACCTTCAGGGCCGGGATCCACGGCGCGGCGGCCGACCAGAGCCAGCCCAGCGGGAAGCCCAGCGCGGTGATCAGGGCGGCCGCCGCGACGGCGAGCAGTGCCTCGGACAGCCGGGAGGTCCGCTCGGGCTCGGCGGGTCCGTCCGGGGCGATCGGCACGGCCAGCGGGCCGTGTTCCGGGCCGCCGGCCCCCGCGTCGGGGGCGTGCCATCCGCCCGCCGGGGGCGCCGGGGTGGTCGAGGCGGGGCCGGCGCCTTCCGGCCGGTCTCCCGGCATACCAGGTCCGTCTTCAGCCGCGCCCGACCCGTTTCCGTCGGGATCTGGGGTTGGGGTGGTCACCCCGAAATCCTTTCACGGGCGGGGTCCGGCCGGCGTCGCCGGGCCGTCACGGAGGTGGGCACCCACTTCGCCGCCCCGACCGGCCGTGCCCGGCCGAGTCCGGCGGCGCGCGGGGTCATCCGGTGACCGCGCTCGGGCCCAGCAACGCCTTCGGATCGGCCATCGGCGCCGGTGTCGACCAGACCCGGGGCCTGTGCAGGTGGACGAGGGAATCGTTCATGGGCGCGGGACATCCTCCTCACCTGGCGTGCGACGAAGAGCCTATCCGCGCCGGCCGACGATCCGCTCCCGGCCGCGCCGGGGCCCGGTGAGGCGACCCGGGTCAGGAGTGCGCGGACAGTGGATCCTCGGTGTCCGAGTCCAACAGGTCGCCGGCCGGCTTCCGCTGCGGGCTGTCCGGCACCGGCCACGGGTCGCCGAGCAGTTCGGCGGCGGTGAGGTCGACGGAGTCGAGATCCGGCAGGTCGGCCGCTTCGAGCCGCCGCCCGGCGGGGGTGTCCGGGCCCGCCGGCTTCTGGTCGCGCGGCCGGGCGTTGGCGTGCGGGAAGACGAAGCGGCGGAACGCCCAGAACCGGAACACCATCGCCAGCAGGGTGCCGATGATCTGCGCGCTGACGAAGTCGGCGATCTCCTGGGTGAACCGGCTCACGCTCGGGGTCTCCAGGTGGAGGACGTAGCGGGAGATGCCCAGAGGCAGCACGGTGACTCCCACGCCGATCGCACTGATGAGGAAGAACAGCAGTGCTTCGTGGTGATTCGCCCGCCCACCCCGGGTCCGGAACGACCACTGCCGGCTCAGTATGTAGGACACGACGGTGGCGACGGTGGTGCTGACGACCTTCGCGGTCAGCGGCTTCGATTCCAGCAGGGTCGACTTGAGGCCCAGGAAGATCGCGGTGTCGATGATGAACGTAGTGCCACCCACGAGCACGAACTTGACCAGTTCGTTGTGACGATGAAGCAGCTCGCGCAGCGGTTGCGGGAGCTTGTTCAGGAGGGCATGGATGACCGGCACCATCGCAGTGTAGGAACGCATCCTGGAAATTACCTGGCAAACCTTTCCACGATTACGGCCGCCGCCTGCAGCCATGCCTTCCGCGTCGACGCCCGCAACACCGGGTACTCGATCGAAGATCCGGGTTCCAGCGCCGGGTCGTACGGCACCACCGCCACGGCGCGGGTACGGGTCGCGAAATGCTTCGCCAGGTCGTCCAGCAACGGCGAGGGGTTGGGCGTTGGGCAGGACAGCAGCGTCACCGCCTGCTCGGCGAGCTGCCCCATCCCCCACTCGTGCAGCAGGTCGAGCATCCAGTCGGCGGTGAACGCGGCGTCCTCCCGGGGCACCGAAGTGATCACCAGCTGGTCCGCGGCCTGCAGGACCGTCTGCCAGTTCGTGCTCTCCACGTTGTTGCCGGTGTCCACGCAGATCACGTCGTGGGTCCGGCGCAGCAGTTCGATCACCCGCCGTACGGTGTGCGGATCCAGCCGCTGGGCGAACCGGGGGCTCTCCTCGCCGGCCAGCACGTCGTAGGACCCGTCGGAGGCGTGCCGCAGGTAGTCGTCGAGCCGCTCGACCAGTTCCCGCCCCTCGGCCACCTCGATCATGGTGAGGTCGGCGATCAGGTGCCGGATCGTCCGGGCGTGCCGCGCCGAGCCCGCCCGCAGCCCGAGCGTGCCACGCAGTTCGTTGTCGTCCCAGGCCAGCACGCCCCGGCCCCGCACGCTGCCGATGGTCGCCGCGCACAGCACCGTCGCGGTGGTCTTGTGGACCCCGCCCTTCGGATTGGCGAACGCGATCACCCGCGGAGCACCGAAGTCCCGGCGCAGCGTGGACACCATCTGGTCCGCCGCACTCTGCTGGGCCGGCTGCCACTCGATCTGCCCACCGAAACCCGCGGGCGGCGCGACCTCCACGCGCGGCGGATGGCGCTGCTCGACGATCGGCGGTGCGACCGGCGCGGCCGGATAGCCGCGCGCCTGCTCCTCCTCGGTGAGCGGATGGTTACCCAGCAGTGCCCGGTCCAGTATCGAGCGCCATCGGGGAGACGGCGTCGAGGCGCTCCAGCCGGTCTCCGCGCGATCCACGCTGCCCTCCTACCGCCCGCTCGTCCGCTCTCAAGGGTACGGTCCTCGCCGATGCCCCACCCCCGGCACGCTCGGCAGATGATCAATCTACGCGAACGCACCTCGTCTACTCTCCCACGTTCGAGGCCGCAGCGCGCTGGTGCATCCGGCCGGTACCGGCGGAGATCATCGGGGGTGACCGGCGGCGGACGGGCCGGCCCTCGGGACTACCGGGAGCCGGACGGGGGCGGAGCCGTGTCTTCCGGCGGCTGTGCCGTGTCGCCCTGTTCGGGCAGGGGTGGCAGGAACACCGCCAGGTCGAGCCGGCTCACCCGCGGCGCCGGGTCGACCGCCCGTACCGGCGTCCGGGCGGCCAGCTGCCGGAGGGTACCGGCCGGAGCGCGGACCACCGCGGCGTACACGCAGGCGCAGTGCTGCCGGTAGTGCTCGGCCTCGGTCGCGGCCACCCGGTCGCCGGTGCGGGTCGCCTGCCGGGCACGCTCGCCGGCCTCGGTGTCCATGCCTGCCGTCACGTCGTCAGGGATCGTGGCGACCGGGATCTTCACGATCGCGGTCTGCACGTCCGGCAGCGGTACCCGCGCGTACACCTGGAACGTCTCCACCCCGGCCAGTACCGGCACCAGCTGTGCGGGCGCCAGATAACCGGTGAACGACACCAGCGCGTACCCGGACTGCCCGGCCGGCATGGCGTCCAGCCGGTCCCGGCTGTCCCTCACGTACGCCGGGATCGACGCGCCCTGCTCGACACCGACCCGGACGACGGCGCCGGTCACGGTGTCCGCGGACGTGGCCGCGGAGTGCCGGACGGCGAGCACGACCGCGACCGCGACGAGCGCGGCGACCACGGCCGCCACCTGGTACCCGATCCGCCGCGCACCGCGGACCAGCCGGGACAACGCCGGTCTCACCCGGGGTCGCCTCTCACCAACCGTCGCCCAGCACGGAAAGCGCGTGGCTCAGGTCGCTCGGGTACTCGCTTTCGAACCGCACCCACTCACCGGTGGCCGGGTGCGCGAAAGACAGCTCCCGGGCGTGCAACCACTGCCGGGTCAGGTCCAGCCGGGCGGCCAGGGTCGGGTCGGCGCCATAGGTCAGGTCGCCCACGCAGGGGTGCCGCAGCGCCGCGAAGTGCACCCGGATCTGGTGCGTACGGCCGGTCTCCAGGCGCACGCCGACCAGGCTGGCCGACGGAAACGCTTCGATCGTGTCGTAGTGCGTCACGCTCGGCTTGCCGCCGGACACCACCGCGAACTTGTAGTCCCGGCCGGGGTGCCGGTCGATCGGCGCGTCGATCGTGCCGCGCAACGGGTCGAGGTGGCCCTGCACCACGGCGTGGTACCGCTTGTCCACCTCGCGTTCCTTGAACGCGCGCTTCAGCGCGCTGTACGCCGCCTCGCTCTTCGCGACCACCATCAACCCGGTGGTGCCGACGTCCAACCGGTGCACCACACCCTGCCGCTCGGCGGCGCCGCTCGTCGCGATCCGCTCGCCCATCGCCGCGAGCCCGCCGATCACGGTCGGCCCCGTCCACCCCGGGCTCGGGTGCGCGGCCACCCCGACCGGCTTGTCCACCACCACGATGTCGTCGTCGTGGTACACGATGCGCAGCCCGTCGACCGGCTCCGGGGCGAGGACGGGAACGGCACCCGGCGGCGGCGGGAGGGTGACCTCCAGCCATGCGCCGGCGCTCACCTTGTCCGATTTCGGGCGCGGCTGGCCGTCGACGACGGCGTCGCCGGCCTCCACCAGCGCGGCCGCGGCGGTGCGGGACAGTCCGAACAGGCGGGAGACGGCCTGGTCGAGCCGCATGCCGTCCAGGCCGTCCGGTACCGGCATGAAGCGGCGCTCGCCGTCAGTGCTCGCCACGTGGCTCCGTGCCGCGTCCGTGGCCGCCGTCCCGGCGCCGGCCGAACAGCTCCAGCAGCACCCCGAGCACCACGCCGGAGCACAGTGACGCGTCGGCCAGGTTGAAGATCGGCCAGTGCTCACCGTTCGGGCCGAACAGGCTGAGGAAGTCGACCACGTGCCCTTCGAGGAACCCGGGGGCCCGGAACACGCGGTCGCCGAGGTTGCCCAGCGCGCCGCCGAGCACGAGCCCGAGCGCGATCGCCCAGGGCACCGAGCGCAGCCGCCGCGCCAGCCCGCCGATGAAGCCGACCACCACGAGGGTGACCAGGGGGAACACCCACGTGTGACCGGTACCGAGGCTGAACGCCGCCCCGCTGTTGCGGGTCAGGTCCAGGTAGAGGAAGCCGCCCAGCACCTTGACCGGCGCGTGCCCGGTGAGCTTCGCGACCACGAGATGTTTCGTCACGACGTCGGCGACCACCACCAGGATCGCCACACCCGCGAGGACCCCCACCGCCAGGCCGCGGGCGCGCGCCGGCGTCGCCGGGGTGGCCGCTGCCGTGTCGTCCGCCACCGCGGCCCCCTCGCCCGGCCCGGACACCTCGTTGATCACACCGTCGGTGCTCAGCGCCGCTCCTCCAGTTGCTTGCAGGACACGCAGAGAGTAGCGGACGGGAACGCGGCCAGCCGCTCGACCGGGATCGGGTTGCCACACCGCTCACACCAGCCGTAGCCGCCCTCACCGAGCCGCTCCAGCGCGCGCTCGACCTGGGCCACCCGCTCCCGGATGGCGTTGGCCAGCGAGATCTCCTGTTCGCGCTCGAACGTCTTGGTGCCGGTGTCGGCCTGGTCGTCGCCGGCCGAGTCGGTCAGCCGGTCGCGCTGGAGTTCGGTGATCTCGGAGACCGTGGCCTCGTACTCGTCCTTCAGTTCGTCGAGCCGTTCCAGCAGGGCGACCCGGATCTTCTCGGTCTCGGCCGCGCTGCGGGTGGTCTTGGGCGCGGCCTTGGTGGCCTTGGCCTCGGTGGCCGTGGCGGTTGACTTGGTCGCAGTGGTCCTGGTCTCGGCTGGCTTAGCCATCGTCGCTCCCTCGGCCGCGTTCTCCGCAGCGATCGGCTGTGCCGGATCGGTTGTCGTGGTCGCCGCGCCCGGGGGCGAGGCGGATTGCGTTCGGGACATCGGCGCCGTCAACTTGGCGACAGAAGAGGAACCCCCCAGCCCCTCTCGGGTTTTTTACCCCATTTGCCCGTGTCGTCGATACCGCCCCTGATGCGGCCTTCTGGGCGCAAGTTGCCCGCTCGGCCATGGCATCCCCCAGATGCAAAAACGGGCGCGCGGCGGGGCGCCGCGCACTCCAGAGGTTGGCAAGGATACGGAACGTATGGGCCGCCGACAAACATGCCACACGATCTGACCAGATTGACCGGACAAGCACTGGTGCGCGGAAGTCATGACGACTCCTCGCGGCCCTCCTCATGGAACCAGCGGGCCAGCCGGCCGCGCCGGCTCACCGCGCGCAGCCGGCGTTCGGCCGCGTCCCGCGCCTCGACCGTCGCCACGATGAGCAGGCTGTCGCCGGTACACAGCCGGGTATCCGGCTCGGGGACGAACCCGCTGCCGCCGCGCAGTACCAGCGTCACCACCGCGCCGACCGGTAGGCGCAACTCGTCCAGGTACACACCGGCCAGCCGGGAACCCGCCGGCACGTCCACCTGTAACAGGTCGGCCCGCATCCGTTCCAGCGGCGCCGTCTCGACCATGAGTTCGGTCGCCTCGGCCGGTGCCTGCACGTCCAGCCACCGCGCAACGGCCGGCAGTGTGCTGCCCTGCACCAGGGTGAACACGACCACCAGCACGAACACCACGTCGAACAGATTCTGGGCGCCGGGCACCCGCTCGGACAGCGGGATGGTCGTGAGCACGATCGGCACCGCGCCGCGCAGCCCGGCCCAGGACAGAAAGCCCTGATCGCGCCAGCGGATCCGGAACGGCGCGGCACTGGCCAGCACCGACAGCGGCCGGGCGGCCAGGACCAGGGCCAGCCCGACGATGATCGCCGGCACCACCGCGTGCCCGAGCCTGGCCGGCGACGCGAGCAGGCCGAGGAGCACGAACAGCCCGATCTGGGCCAACCAGGCCATCCCTTCGGCGAACCCGAGGATCGCCTGCCGGTGCGGCAACCGGGCGTTGCCCAGCGCGACCCCGGCCACGTACACGGCGAGGAAACCGGACGCGTGCGCGGCGGTACCGGTGGCGTACGCGAACACGGTCAGCCCGATCGCGGCCAGCGGGTACAAACCGGCGGAGGGCAGTGCGGCGCGGCGCAGCGCCCACCGCCCGGCCATGCCGACGACCAGTCCGATCGCGGCGCCGGCCACCAGCTCGTACCCGGCCAGCAGCACCTCCCGCCACCACGGGTGGTCGCCGAACGAACCGGCGGACAGCAGGACGACAAGGAGCACCACCGGCGCGTCGTTGATGCCCGACTCGGCCTCGAGGATCGCCACGTTCCGGCGGCGCAGGCGCAGCCGGCGCAGGGTGGAGAACACCGCCGCCGCGTCCGTGGACGACAGCACGGCTCCGTACAGCAGCGCGACCTGCCACCCGACGTGCAGCACCAGCCGGGCCACCATGCCGACGACCGCGATGCTGACCGCCACGCCCACCGTGGACAGCACCACCGCGGGCCCGAGTACGGGGCGCAGCGCCGACCAGCGGGCGGTCAACCCGCCCTCGGCGATGATCACGATCAGCGCGCAGATCCCGAGGGTACGGGTCAGCTCGGCGTCATCGAACCGGATGCCGAGGCCGGCCTCGCCGATCGCGACGCCGAGCGCGAGGTACACCAGCAGGCTGGGCAGCCCGAGTCTGGTGGACAGCCGGACGGCGCCGACCGCCACCAGGAGTACGGCAGCGGCCAGCAGCAGTGTCGGGGTCAGATTCAGTGCTCACCTCGCGCCGATGGCGACACCGCGGCGAGCCGGTTCAGACTCGGCGCGCCTCGGCGAGCATCGCGGTGTCCGGTTCGCACAGGCCGCACGGTGTGAAGCCCAGTTCGACCGCCTCGCTGACCGGCAGCGGCTCATTCTCCCGGCCGAGCAAATGTACGCACGCCGGGTGGTGGTAGCGGGGACGGCCGTCGATGACGAGCACCTCGGTGCTCAGCTGGGCCACACGCGCCGCGTCCTGCGGGGACACGACCTGGGCCGCGGGCTCGTCCGGCGGATCCTCGTCGCCGAAGTCCTCGCCGTTTGGCTCGTCCAGTCCGGCGTCCGGCGACATGCCCATCCGTGACTGGGCGGGGATGAACACCTGGGTGGGGGCGTTGTCGACGATGGTGTCCACGCCCACGGTGTCGCCCATGGCGTTGTCCATCGCGGCCTCGCGCTCACCGGGCACACCGCCCGGTCGATTCCCACGGGACGCTTGCCGCAGCGTCTCGCGCGGGTCCGCCCCGCCGCGCGGACCGGGCGTCTGGGGTTGGCCGGCCATCGTGTCGATCAGACCGCTGCGGTCGGCGTCGCTGGATGATCGACCGTTGGCGGCGGCGGCACGGATCGCGCCGGCGCGGCGAGCTCCGACGATCAGCAGGATCGCCGCGAGCAGGCTCGCGGCGATCGAGCCGATCAGGAACGCGTTGGCACCGCGAACCAGCCCGAGGCCGAGCAGACCCACCGCTGCGAGAATGAGCAGAAGGCTTCCGACGATCACTACTCATCCTCCGGACGCGTGGTGACTACCGACTGTTAGCGCTATCGATTCCTGGACGCCCACCATATGCTGCCCCTGCGGCGGCCAATCCACCGGATGCCACCCTGGACGCCTCCACCTGGTTGAGTTCGGCTTCCAGGCCCTTGCCGTGGTCGCCGAGGTCGCGCAGCTGGCTCTCCAGGTACGCGCGCAGCCGGGTGCGGTACTCGCGCTCGAACTGCTTCAGCTCCTCGATGTGCTTCTGCAGCGCGGACCGCTTCGCGTCCAGGCCCCCCATCGCCTCCTGGTGCCGCTGGCGGGCGTCCCGCTCCAGCGCGTCGGCCTTGGCCCGCGCCTCGCGGGTGACCTCCTCGGACTTCGCCCGGGCGTCGGCCAGCAGCTTGTCCGACTCGCGGCGGGCGTCCGCGACGTGGTCGTCGGCGGTCCGCTGGGCCATCATCAGCACGCGCAGCGCCTGCTGCTCGCCGTCGCCGTTCGCGACCGGCGCACCCTGCGCGCGGATCTGCTCCAGCTCCGCCTGCATCGAGCGGGCAGCCTGCTCGGCGGCCGCCTTGTCCCGGTTGACCCGGTCAAGCTGGGCCTTCAGCTCGGCGTTTTCCTGAGCGAGTCGGGGGTCACCGCCGGGGCCGGCGGGAGCGCTGGGGCGTCCACCGCCGCGCTCGGCCTGCGCGCGAAGCTCGTTGTTCTCTTCGATCAGACGGGCAAGTTCGCGCTCGACCTCATCCAGGAAGGCGTCGACCTCCTCCTCGTCATACCCCCGCTTGCCAATGGGGGGTTTTTTGAAGGCGACGTTGTGCACGTCTGCCGGGGTCAGCGGCATCGAAACTCCTCGGGTCAGTTGCGGCCGCAGGTGGCTGTCGTCCAGGCAGGGCGTACCTACGAGATCAACAACCGTCTCACGACGTTCATCAGCACGTACAGAATAAGCAGCAGCACAAGGGCCGATAGGTCAACGCTCACGGTACCAACTCGCAGCGGAGGGATCACTCGCCTCAACGGTTTGAGGGCCGGATCAGTGACGCTCCACACCGCCTCAAGTGCTGCTGCGGCTCCCCGACGGGGATGCCAGCGCCGCCCGTAGGCCAGGACAGCGCTCATCACGAACCTGCCGAGCAAGGTCAAAAGGAAGAAGTACAGCACCAGATAGAGGATCTGGCCAATGATCGATTTCACGTCTACGGGGGGTCCCTTGGCTCAGCTCTGGTTGAAGAACCCGCCCTCAGCGATCCTGGCCTTGTCCGCCTCTGTGACCTGAACGTTGGCCGGTGAGAGCAGGAACACCCGATTGGTCACGCGCTCCATCGTACCGCGCAGACCGAACGCCAACCCCGCCGCGAAATCAACCAGACGTTTGGCGTCCGCCTCGGCCATTTCGGTCAGGTTCATGATCACTGGTACGCCGTCTCGGAAGTGCTCGCCGATCGTACGTGCCTCGTTGTACGTGGTCGGATGCAGCGTGGTGATCTGGTACCGGCGCTCCTCCTCTTCGTTCACCACCGCACGCTCCCGCAACTGAACTTGTGGTGCAAGGGCCAGATTGTCCCGGGTCGGGTAGGCCGACATGGTTTGCGAACCAGGCCGCCCGAGCGGGCGCACCGCGGTCCGGTCAACCCGGCCGGCCTCGCGCGCCTCGGCCAGCCGATCGGCGGCCGTGCGGGAGCGGACCGGGGCAGGGGCCTCGTCGACCTCGTCCTCGAAGTCCTCGTCGTCGTAGCCGCGGTCCTCATCGTCCTCGATGAGGCCGAGCCATACGCCCGCCTTGCGCATCGCGCCCATCGCTGTCCCTCTCCGCCCTTCGACACCGCCCCCGGCCGGTGCCGCGTGGCCCCGCCTGAACACCGGCCCGGCGCAGTCCACCCCACGGATCCCGCGCCGTATTCGACGGCCGTATCCCTCGCCCGCTCCCGGTCCGGTTCGCCGGGCGGCGCCAGACGCACCGCGCCGGACCGGTCGAACCAGCGGCGAAATAACAACCGTGTAGTTTGGTGTCCCGCGATCAGGTTACCGCAGCGCCGGTCGGTTTCCGAGCAATGCGCTGCCGATGCGCACATGTGTCGCGCCGAATTGAACGGCGGATTCCACGTCGGCGCTCATACCAGCGGAGACCAGCGTGGCTGTCGGGTAATTGACCCGCATTCGCTCGGCGATTCCGGCAAGTCGTTCGAAGGCGGCACCCGGATCCCAGCCCACCGGAGCCACCGTCATCACCCCGCGCAGCCGCAGCGAACCGGCCGCCGCGACCGCCTCGGCGACCTGGTCCAGGTCCGTGTCCGGCGGGCCGCCCTGCCGGGCACCGCCGCGTGCCGGGTCGCCGTCGATGCTCACCTGCACCAGCACGTCCAGCTGAGACTCGCGCCGGCGGGCCGCGGCGTCGGACAGCGCCATCGCCAGGCGCACGCTGTCCACCGAGTGGACCAGGTCGGCGTACCCGGCCACCGAACGGCACTTGTTGCGCTGCAACTGGCCGACGAAGTGCCAGCGCACGTCCACGCCGGCAGCACTGACCTGCGCGGCCTTCGGCGCCGCCTCCTGGTCCCGGTTCTCCCCGACGTCACCGACTCCGAGGCCGGCCAGGTGCAGCACGTCCTGCGCCGGGTACGTCTTGGTGACCGCGACCAGGGTGACCTCGTCGCGGCCGCGCCCGGCGGCCGCGCAGGCGTCGGCGATGCGGCGGCGGACGCGGGCCAGGTTTCCGGCCAGTTCCGCCCGCCGCTCGTCCTGGTCAGGCACCGTTTTTGAGGAAGTCCGGCACGTCCACGTCATCGAAGAGCACCCGGCGCGGCGCCGGCGGCGGGGCGGCCGGCGCCGACGGGCGGGGCGCGCCCGCGTTCGGCGGCTCGGGCGGCGTCTGCTTGCGGGACGGCTCGACCGGCTTGTACGCCGGGGCGCCGCCGTCGAAGCCGGCGGCGATCACGGTCACCCGGACCTCGTCGCCGAGCGCGTCGTCGATGACGGCACCGAAGATGATGTTCGCGTCCGGGTGGGCCGCGTCGGTGACCAGCTGCGCCGCGTCGTTGATTTCGAACAGGCCGAGGTCCGAGCCGCCGGCGATGGACAGCAGCACACCGCGCGCGCCGTCCATGCTCTGCTCCAGCAGCGGGCTGGAGATGGCGTGCTGCGCCGCGTCGACCGCGCGGTTGTCGCCGCGCGCGCTGCCGATGCCCATCAACGCGCTGCCCGCGCCGCTCATCACGCTCTTCACGTCGGCGAAGTCCAGGTTGATCAGCCCGGGCGTGGTGATCAGGTCGGTGATGCCCTGAACACCGGAGAGCAGCACCTGGTCGGCCTGGCGGAAGGCGTCCATCATGCTGATGCCGCGGTCACCGAGCGCCAGCAGCCGGTCGTTGGGGATCACGATCAGCGTGTCGCACTGGTTGCGCAGCTCCTCGATGCCGGCCTCGGCCTGCACCTGGCGGCGCTTGCCCTCGAACGAGAACGGCCGGGTCACCACGCCGATGGTCAGCGCGCCCAGCTTCCGGGCGATCTGCGCGACGACCGGCGCACCACCGGTACCGGTACCGTCACCCTCGCCACACGTCACGAACACCATGTCGGCGCCCTTGAGCACCTCTTCGATCTCGTCCCGGTGGTCCTCCGCCGCGTTCTTGCCGACGTCCGGGTTGGCGCCCGCGCCCAGGCCCCGGGTCAGCTCGCGGCCGACGTCGAGCTTCACGTCCGCATCGCTCATCAGCAGCGCCTGCGCGTCGGTGTTGATCGCGATGAACTCGACGCCCTTGAGGCCAACCTCGATCATCCGGTTGACCGCGTTGACTCCGCCGCCGCCAATGCCGACGACCTTGATGACCGCGAGATAGTTGTGCGGAGGAGTCATCCGGTACCTTCCCTTCGACCGAGGCCGCTCGCGACCTACGGCGGACCTGAGCATGGGGCGGACTGCCGACCCCTCGTACGCCAAGGGTGGAGGCCCACCCACGGCACCGGGTAAACCCTCACCCTTTACTAGAGGCTTAGAGTTATGTCAACTGTGCCCTCTTCGGCAAGGTATGCGTCGGCCCCCCGTCCTCCAAGGACCGGACTCGGCGTGTCGCGACTGGGTGCTAGTTGCCAGTTCTCCCCGACGTTTCCCGGCCCCGCCCTGGCGGCCCGACCGGAAGCTAGCGCGCCCTAGTGCACCGTCACCGTGTGGGGCGCGCTCACGTCGATCACCTTGCCCTCGCCCCGGCGCAGGAGCACCGTGGCCACCTGGGCCTTCTCGGCGCTGGCGGTGTCGTCCCCCCACACCACCTGGCGCCCGTCGCGCAGTTGCAGCCGGATCTGGGTCGGCGAGTCGGCCACCAGCGTGGCGAGCAGGCCGCGCAGTTCGCCGGTCAACGCGCTCAGTACGGCCAGCGCGGCCCGGGTACCCGGGTCGGACGGGCCGGGTGAGGCGACCGAGATCAGCGGGAGCTTGTCCGGACGGGCCGGCACGGTACGGAACACCACGCCGGACTCGTCGATCTCGTCGTACCGCTTGTCCGGCCGGGCGAGCACCGCCACCGGGGTACGCTCGGTGACCGTCACGACCAGGGTCGACGGCCAGTCCCGGGTGATCCGGGCCCGGCGCACGGCCGGCAGCCGCTGCACCCGGCGCTGGACCGCGGCCAGGTCGAGCGAGGCCAGCGGGGCGTTGTGCCGCACCGCCGCCGCCGACCGCACCTGATCGGCGGTGACCAGCGCGTTACCGCGTACCGCGACGCTGCGCACGCCGAACAGGGATGACCGGTAGATCACCAGGCCGACGAGGCCGAGCAGCGCGATGGCGACGAGCCCGGCCAGCCAGGGTGCGGCGGCACGGATCCGGCGCTGACGAGCGCGCTGGTTGAACCGGCGGACCGAGGGCGGTACCGCCTGGCCCGGCGCACGGACCAGAGTCCAGCGCCGGGCACCGCGGTCATCCTCGAGTCCGCTACGCCCGCCCACCTGCCGCCTCCGGGCCCTGAGCGTGCCGCGGCAGGTACCCGGGCGGAGCCTCGGCCCGGTCGGTCAGCGCTTCGAGCAGTTCGTCGCCCATCAGCGAGATCGGTGGCGCCCCCATGGTCACCACCACGTCACCGGCCCGGGCCCGGCGGACGACCTCGGCGGGCACCTCGTCCCAGTCCGGCATGAACACCTTGGCGTCGGCCGGCAGGTCGATCGCGGCGGTCAGCGCGGCGCCGCCCTCGCCGGGCTCGCGCGCCTCACCGGGCCCGAAGACCTCGAGCACGACCGCCTCGTCCGCCAGTGCCAGGGCGGCGGCGATCTCCGTCTGCAGGTCCCGGGTGCGGTACATCCGGTACGGCTGGAACACCACGATCAGCCGGCCGTCGCCGGCCACGTCGCGCAGCGTGGTCAGCGCCGCCGTCATGGACGTCGGGTGGTACGCGTACTCGTCGTAGACCCGGACCCCGTCGACCGTCCCCTTGAGCTCGAAGCGCCGCCGTACCCCGGACGCGGAGGCCAGACCCTCGACGACGGACTCCAGCGGCACGTCCAGCTTCAGCGCGGTCAGCACCGCCGCGGACGAGTTCAGCCCCATGTGCCGGCCCGGTACCCGCAGCGAGATCTCACCGAGCGGCTCACTGTTCAACGTGGCCAGGTACCGCACCCCGCTGGCGGACGTCACGATCTCGGACAGGCGCAGGTCCGCGTCCTCGGCCTCGCCGTACGTGTAGACGGTCTGCCCGGCCTCGCGGGCGCGCAGCGCCAGCCGTCGGGTACCCGGATCATCGGCACAGGTGACCACGAAGCCGCCGGGCTCCACCAGCTTCGCGAAGTCCAGGAAGGCGTCCTCCAGTCCGGCGAGATCACCGTACGTGTTGAGGTGGTCGGCCTCGATGTTGGTGATGATCGCGACGTACGGGTGGTACCGCAGGAACGAACGGTCGCTCTCGTCCGCCTCGACCACGAAGTGCTCGCCGCTGCCGTGGTGGGCGTTCGAACCCACCTCGGAGATCTCGCCCCCGATCACGAAGGACGGATCGAGTCCCGCGTGCTGGAAGACCATGGTGGTCATCGAGGTCGTCGTGGTCTTGCCGTGGGTACCGGCGATGGCGATGACACGGCGGCCGGCCATCGCCGCGGCGAGCGCCTCGGACCGGTGCAGGATCCGCAGGCCGCGGCGGCGTGCCTCGACCATTTCCAGGTGGTCCTTGGGGATGGCGGTGGAATACACGACGGTATCCGCGCCGTCCAGGTTGGCCGCCTCGTGGGTCATGTAGATCGTGCCGCCCAGCGCCCGCAGCCCGGCCAGCGTCGGCCACTCCCGCAGTTCGCTGCCGGAGACCGGGATGTGCCGGGTCAGCAGCAGCCGGGCCAGGCCACTCATCCCGACCCCGCCGACCCCGATCAGGTGCACGCGGCCGAGGTCTTCGGCGGTCAGCTCGCCGGTCACGGTGGAGGTTTCGCCGCGCTGGTCCATCTGCCGCCCGCTCACTTGCCCGCCACCTCGTACACGTACGCGCGCAGTGCCTCGTCGCCGTCGCGCCTGCCGTAGTTCGCGGCGGCACGGGACATCGCCGCCAGGCGCGCGGGATCGCGGACCAACGGGATCACCGTCCTCTCGATCCAGTCCGGGCTCAGTTCGGCGTCGTCGACGATCAGACCGCCGCCCGCCTGCACCACGGGCAAGGCGTTCCGGCGCTGCTCCCCGTTCCCGTAGGGTAGCGGGACGTAGACCGCCGGCATGCCGACTGCGGCGGTTTCCGCGCAGGTCATGGCGCCGCCCCGGCACAGCGTGAGGTCCGCGGCAGCGTACCCGAGTTCCATCTCGGACAGGAAGGTCATGGTCCGGTACGGCACCGGGAGATCCGGCGGGATCTCCACCGGTTCGTTGCGGGCACCCATGATGTGCAGCACCTGGACGCCCGCGGCGGACAGCGCCTTCGCCGCCCCGGCCATGGCCAGGTTGATCGACCGGGCGCCCTGCGAGGCGCCGAACACGAACAGCACCGGCAGGTCCGGATGGAGCCCGAAGTACTGCCGGGCCCGGGCGCGCAGCGCCCACCGGTCCAGCCGGGCGATCTGCTCGCGCAGCGGCACCCCGGTGACCCGCGCGTTGCGCAGCGCCGGCACCTGCTCGACCTGGTACGGGAAGCCGACCGCGAGGTTGCCGGTGAAGCGCATGCCCATCTTGTTCGCCACGCCCGGCGGCACGTTCACCTCGTGGATCACGATCGGCGTGTGCCGCCGCCACGCGGCGAGGTAGGCCGGTACCGAGACGTAGCCTCCGAACCCGACCACCACGTCGGCGTCGACCTCGTCGAGGACCTCACGGGTCGCCTTCGACGCCCGCCACATCCGGTCCGGCGTGCGCACCAGGTTCATGTTGATCGAGCGGGGCAGCTGGTACGCGGGGACGAGCCGGAGATCGTAGCCGCGCGGCGGGATGATCTCGTTCTCCAGCCCGCGCGGAGTCCCCAGGCAGGTGATCCGCAGCCGGGGGTCGTGCCGGCGCAGGCAGTCGGCGAAGGCGAGCAGCGGATAGATGTGCCCGCCGGTACCCCCACCGGCCAGCACGATCGACCGCAACCTCGGTCCCGGGTTGCCCGCCTGGCCGAACCCGACCGGCTCATCCCACGCCATACTCGGCTCCTCTTCTCACCATCTGTTGTTCTCCCGGGGCGGTCCGGTGCACCGCGCCCCGCCCGCGGCTCATCGGGTGTCCTGTGACGGGCGGCGCGGTCGCCGCGGCGCCCGGTTCTGGCTTGGGCGGCGCGGTGGGCGCGACGCCCGGCCGGGGGTGCCCCGCCGGGACTTCGGTAACGGCGGGAGCGGCGCCCAGAGTAGCCGCACCCACCGATCCGACGGCCGGGCGTTCAGTGCCCGGGCCGCGTCCGGCTCGGCACGGGCGAACGAGGCGAGCAGTCCGACCGCCGCGAGCGTGACGATCAAGGCGGTACCACCGGCCGAGATGAACGGCAGCGGCAGGCCGGTGATCGGCAGCAGGCCGACCACCCCACCGATGTTGATCGTGGCCTGCCCGACGAGCCAGACGGTGATCGCCGCGGCGACCATCCGCCGGAACGGGGTCTGCACCCGGCGGGCGATGCGCAGGCCGGTGTACGCGAGCACGGCCAGCAGGCCGAGCACCACGAAGCAGCCGACCACGCCCAGCTCCTCGGCGATGATCGCGAAGATGAAGTCGTTGTGCGCGTTGGGCAGCCAACCCCACTTGAGCCGGCTCTCGCCCAGCCCCACCCCGAACCAGCCGCCGTCGGCGATCGCGTACAGGCCGTGCAACCCCTGGTACGCCGGCCCGTCCTGGTCGGCGGGGCTGCTGTGCCCGGCGAACGTGGTGATCCGGGCGACCCGGTACGGCACGGTCGAGATCATGATCACGACACCGGCCAGCCCGATCACGCCGAGCCCGGCGAACACCCGCCAGCGGACGCCAGCGGCCCAGAGCAGCCCGAGGAACAAGATCATCAGGCACAGGGTGGTGCCGAGGTCGTTCACCCCGACCATCACGACGATCAGGCCGACCACCGGGAACAGCGGCCGGGACAGGTCCCGCCACTCTCCGATCGCCGAGCCCTTGGACTCCAGTACCCCGGCGCCCCACAGGGTCAGCGCCAGCTTGGCCAGCTCCGACGGCTGCATCTGCAGGGGGCCGACGTAGAGCCAGTTGCTGTTGTCCACATCGGCGTGCAGGGCCGAACCGAACCCGGGACTGGACAGCAGGTGGAACCTCGCGGCGAGGCTGAGCAGGTCCAGCAGGACGAGCAGGGCGATCGAGATGGCCAGCAGCGGCTTGCCCAGCGAGCGGTAGGTGTCCACCGGGAGCCGCTGAAAGATCCAGAAGGCGACCAACCCGATCAGCGCGTACAGGGTCTGCTGGGTGACCTGCTGGTACGCGTTGCCGGAGCCCGCGTACGACTGGACGCTGGTCGCCGAGAAGACCATGACCAGGCCGATCACCAGCAGCAGACCGGAGCTGGACAGCAGCAGGTAATACGACGCCAGAGGCCGGGCGAGCAGCCCGCGCAGCGCAGCGAGCGGACCGGACCGGATCCCGGCCCGGTTCCACTCGCGGGAACGCGACCCCGCCTCGACGTCGGCCGTCATCTCGGGGCGCCGCCCGGGTCCCGGTCCAGCCGGCCGTCCTGTGCCGGCTCGCCGGTACGCTGCGCCAGCTCGGCCACCGCCGCGGCGAACGCGTCGCCGCGCCGGGCGTAGCTCGGGTACATGTCCAGGGACGCGGCGGCCGGCGCCAGGAGCACGGTGTCACCGGGGCGCGCCAGCCCGGCCGCCGCGCGCACCACCTCGCCCATCGCACCATCATCGACGCTGGCCACATCCACCACCGGTACCTGCGGGGCGTGTCGCGCCAACGCCTGTGCCACCTGGGCGCGATCGACCCCGAGCAGGACCGCCCCGCCGAGCCGGCCGGCGACGCTGGCCACCAGTTCGTTGACGTCCACGCCCTTGAGTTGACCGCCGGCCACCCAGATCACCCGGGGGTACGCGGTCAGCGACGCGTACGCGGCGTGCGGGTTGGTCGCCTTGCTGTCGTCCACGTAGTCCACCCCGGCGACGGTGGCCACGTACGCGTTCCGGTGCCCCTCCGGCTGGTACCCGGCCAGCCCGTCGCGCACCGCCGCCGGTCCGACCCCGTACGACAGGGCCAGCGCGGCCGCGGCCAGCGCGTTGGCGACGTTGTGGGTGCCCGGCGGCCGGATCGCCGCCGCCTCGATCAGCCGCCCGCCGCCGAACGCCTCGTCGTAGAGCCAGCCGTCACGTACGCCCAGTTCGCCGGCCCGCGGCTCGGCCAGCGTGAAGCCGACCGTGCGGCCGGTCACCCGGGACAACGCCTCGGCCACCCTCGGGTCGTCGAGGTTGCCGACCGCGACCCCGTCGCCGGCCGGCGTGGCCGCGCGCCAGATGGCCTCCTTGGCCTGCGCGTACGCCTCGAAGGAGCCGTGCCAGTCCAGGTGGTCCTCGGCGAGGTTGAGCAGCGCGCCGGCCCGTGGGGCGAGGTCGCGCGACCAGTGCAGCTGGAAGCTGGACAGCTCGACGGCCAGCACGTCGTAGCTGGGCGTGCCGGCCAGCTGGTGCCCCGGCCCGGCGATGCCGCTGGCCGCGGTAATCACAGATTGCGGCCGCTCGACCGCGGCACCTCGTTCCTCGGCGCCGCTGGCGGCCGCCGCACCACCCGAAAGCGGCCGCTCGACCGCGGCACCTCGTCCCTCGGCGCCGCTGGCGGCCGCGAAAACCAATGGCTCGCCGATGTTGCCCACCGCCGCCACGCGCAGCCCGGCCGCGCTGAGGATCGCGGCCAGCATCGTGGTCGTCGTGGTCTTGCCGTTCGTACCGGTGATGGCCAGCCAGTCGGGGGCGCCGGCGCCCCGCAGCCGCCAGGCCAGCTCCGGCTCGCTGTACACGTCCAGCCCCCGGTCGAGCGCCGCCGTGACCAGCGGATTTCGCGGGTTGAAGCCAGGCGAGACGATCAGCTCGTCGACGCCGTCCAGCAGTTCGAGCGGCGCCGGGTCGGCGATCACCACGGGTACGCCCTCGGCGGCCAGCTCATCCGAGCCCGGCGACGAGGTGGCCGACACCATCGTGACGTCCGCGCCGCCCGCCCGCAGGACGCGCGCGGCGGCGACGCCGGCCATGCCGGCGCCCCCGATCAGGACCCGGTTCAATACACGTTCCTCAGGAAGTCGCCGTAGAACAGGCCGAGCGCCACGGTCACGCCGATGCCCGCGATGATCCAGAAGCGGATCACGATGTTCACTTCGCTCCAGCCGGCCAGCTCGAAGTGGTGGTGCAGCGGGGACATCCGGAACACCCGTTTACCGGTGGTCCGGAACGAGATGATCTGGATGATCAGCGACATCGTGATGATCACGAACAGCAGGCCCATCACGAGCAGCAACAGCTCGGTACGGGTGGCGATGGCCAGGCCGCCGATCAGCCCGCCGAGCGCCATCGAGCCGGTGTCGCCCATGAAGATCCGGGCCGGTGAGGCGTTCCACCACAGGAAGCCCAGCAGCGCCCCGGCCGCGGCGCCGGCGATCAGACCGATCTCCAGCGGGTCGCGCACCTGGTAGCAGTACTGGGCCGTGAACCCGGGCGCGTGGGTGTCGGCGCACCAGTGCCGGTACTGCCAGAACGCGATCAGCATGTAGCCGCCGATCACCATCACCGAGGCGCCGGTGGCCAGGCCGTCCAACCCGTCGGTGAGGTTCACGCCGTTGGTGGTCGACATGATCACCGCCACGAACAGCACGACGGCGGCCACCTTGCCGATGTTCAGCCAGTGGATGTCCCGCACGAACGAGACGTCCGTACTGGCGACCGTCTGCCCGTTCGTCGCCGGGAAGTACAGCGCGATGACGCCGAACACCGCGCCGACGATGACCTGCAGGATCAGCTTGCCGCGCTTGTTCAGCCCGAGGCTGTTGCGCTTGCGTACCTTCAGAAAGTCATCGATGAAGCCGATCCCGCCGCAGAACACCATGAGCCCGAGCAGCACCAGGCCGGTGATGGTCGGCCTGGGCGGCACGATCTGGGTGTCCGGCAGGGTCTTGAGCACCAGATGCCCGGCGAAGTAGGCGACCACCGTGGCGACGATGAACACCACCCCGCCCATGGTCGGCGTGCCCCGCTTGCCGGAGTGGGACACGTTGATGTCCCGGATCGGCTGAGCTGCTTTCAGTCTGGTGAATCCCTTGATGGCGAACGGCGTCCCGAACAGGGACAGCACGAAGGCCACGCAGGCCGCCACGATGACGGACCTCACGAGTGGCTCTCCGCGCGGTCCAACTCCTCCGGGGCACGCAGCGCGTCCGCCACCGCCCAGGTGCGGTACCGCGAGCCCTTCACCAGTACCACGTCGCCAGCGCGCAGCTCGTCGCGCAGCAGCGCGACGGCGGCGTCCTGATCGGTCACCTGCACTGACTTCCCTCCCCAATTCGCCACCGCGACCGCTCCGTCATGGATCGGCGCGGCCTGCTGACCGACCACGACCAGCAGGTCGACGCCCAGCTCGGCCGCCAGGCGCCCGACCTGCTCATGGCCGGGCCGCTCGTACTCGCCCATCTCGGCCATGTACCCGAGCACGGCGATGCTGCGCGCGCGGGCTGTGTCCGCCCGGCCCGCGCCGTCCCGCCGGCCACGGACCATGTCCGCCAGCGCGGCCAGCGCCGCCGAGGTCGAGGCCGGATTGGCGTTGTACGAGTCATCGATGACCGTGACATCGTCGGCACGGTCGAACACATCCATCCTGCGGGTCGACACCAGCCGCAGCTCGCCGAGCCAGCCGGCCAGGTCGGCGACCGGGGTGCCCAGCTCGCGGGCGACCGCAGCCGCGGCGAGCGTGTTCGCCACCTGGTGACGGCCGGTGACGGCGAGCCGCACGGTCGCGCTGCCCTCCGGCGTGACCAGCGTGTACGAGGCGCGTCCCCGGTCGTCGAGGCGCACGTCCCGCGCCTGTACCTCGGCCGAGTCCCCCTCGCCGACCAGCACGACGCGGGCGGTGGTCCGGGACGCCATCGCCGCCACCCGCGGATCGTCCGCGTTCAGCACCGCGAGCCCGTCCGGGCCCAGCGCCTCGACCAGTTCGCCCTTGGCGACCGCGATCTGGTCCTGCGAACCGAACTCGCCGATGTGCGCCACACCCACGTTGAGCACCACGCCGATGCTGGGCGGCGCCGCCTGGGCCAGGTACCGGATGTGCCCGATCCCGCGGGCACCCATCTCCAGTACCAGGTACCGGGTCTCGCCACCGGCCTGGAGCACCGTGTACGGGTGGCCCAGCTCGTTGTTGAACGAGCCGGCCGGCGCGACGGTCGGGCCGAGGCGAGCGGTCAGCTGGGCGATCAGGTCCTTGGTCGTGGTCTTGCCCGATGAGCCGGTCAGCCCGACGACAGTCAGCTCGGGCAGCCGATCGACCACGGCCCTGGCCAGCGCGGCCATCGCGGCCAGCGGGTCGGACACGATCACCATCGGCACGCCGGGCAGTTCCCGGGTGCCGAGCACTCCCACCGCGCCGGCGGCCATCGCGGCCGGGGCGAAGTCGTGCCCGTCCGCGTTCTCGCCGAGGAAGGCCACGAACAGCCCTCCTTGACCGATCTTGCGGGAGTCGAACTCCACGCTGCCGGTCACCGTGGCCGTCGGGTCCGCGCCGGCCAGCCGGCCGGACACCGCGGCCGCGACCTCGTCGAGCCTCATCGGGATCATCGTGCCTCCTGACTCCGGTCGCCGGGAGTCGCCGCCTGGTCGGCCTGCTCCGGATCCCCGGATCCCGCCCCCACCGGCTCGGCGTCCCCGCCGAACCGTTCGGTCAGCGCCCGGGCGAGTTCGATCCGGTCGTCGAACGGCTGGATCTCGCCGTCGATCTCCTGCCCCCGCTCGTGGCCCTTGCCCAGCAGCGCCACGACGTCACCGGGCCGCGCCCGGCCGACCGCCTCGGCGATGGCCCGCCGGCGGCCGGCCACCTCGATCACTTGAGCACCGGATACCGCCTGGGCGCCCCGCAAAACCTCGGCGCGGATCGCCGCCGGGTCCTCGGTCCGGGGATTGTCGTCGGTGACCAGTATCAGGTCGGCACCCTCGGCCGCGGCCCGGCCCATCATCGGCCGCTTGCCCCGGTCCCGGTCGCCGCCGGCACCGATCACGCAGATCAGCCGCCCGGTACCCGCCTGCCGCAGGGCGGCCAGGGCGGCCACGATCGCGTCCGGCTTGTGCGCGTAGTCGACCACCCCGGTCACCGGACCGGGCGCCGCGACGCGCTCCAGCCGGCCGGGCAGCCCGGGGCAGGCCGCGATCCCGATCGCGGCGACCTCGGCCTCCACCCCGGCGGCGACGAGGCTGGCCAGGGCGAGCAGCGCGTTGGCGACGTTGTGCCGGCCGGGCAGCGACACCGCCGCGTCGACCTCGACGCCGTCCGGCCCGTGCACCCGGAACCGCTGGCCGTAGCCGGCCTCCTCGATCCCGGTCGCCCACCAGGTCGCCGCGGTGTCGCCGGCCGCCGAGTAGGTGATCGTGGCCGGGCGGAGCAGCGGTTGGAGCGGCGGTTCGTCGAGGTTGATCACCTCGTACCGGCACCGGCCGTCGAACAGCATGGCCTTGGCCTCGAAGTACTCCTCGATCGAGGAGTGGAAGTCGAGGTGGTCGGTGCCGAAGTTGGTGTACCCGCCGACGGTGAACGCGGTGCCCTCCACCCGGGACAGCGCCAGGGCGTGGCTGGATACCTCCATGACCAGGGCGGAGACCCCGCGCTCCACCGCGACGGCGAACAGCGCCTGGAGGTCGCCCGCCTCCGGGGTGGTCCGCTCGGACTCGATGACAAGGTCGCCCAGCCTCGTCTCGACGGTACCGATCAGCCCGGTCGTGATGCCGGCGGCGCGCAGCCCGGACTCGATCAGGTACGCGGTGGACGTCTTGCCCGCGGTACCTGTGATCCCGATCACAGTCAACTTCTCGGTCGGCCGGTCGTAGATCGCGGCGGCGACCTGCCCCAGCACCTTCCGCGGATCGGGCACGATCAGCGCGGGCAGTCCGGCCTGCTCCGCAGCCTCGGCTCCGGCCTGGTCGGTGAGCACGGCGACGGCGCCGGCCTCGGCGGCCGCCGGCACGAACCGGGCGCCGTGCACCTTCGCGCCGGGCAGCGCGGCGAACAGGTCACCGGGCACCACCGCGTCGCTGGCGTGGGTCACGCCGCGCACCACCGTGCCCGGGTCGCCGAGGATCCGGGCGCCACCGGCCGAGCCCAGCGGGAGCCGGTCCGCTTCGGGGGCGAGCACCCCCGCTGCCTCACCGGAGCCGGACTCCTGTCCGGCCGGTCCGCGCTCGACGCTGGCGTCGAGCACATCGGCGAGGTCGGCGAGCGGGCGCGGAGGCACCGTGCGGGGACGCGGATAGCCGGGCACGGCGTCAGACCCTACCCGGCCGGGTCGAGCGGTAGGAGCAGGGCCGCGCGCGTCGCGTCATTGGGTCAGCGTGAATGTCGGCACCGGGGTACCGGTCGGTGCCACCCCGTAATGCTGCAGCGTGAACGACATCATCTTCTGGAACGCTGGCGCGGACACGTCGCCGCCCTCGCCACCGGGACTGTGCGCGAACACCGCGATCACGTAGCGTGGCGCATCCGCGGGTGCCATGCCGATGAAGGACGCCACCTCGCCCGGTGCGTACGAACCGTTGCGCACCAGCAGGCCGGTACCGGTCTTGCCGGCCACCCGGTACTGCGGAATCGCCGCCTTGTGCCCGGTCGCACCCTTCGCGGTCACCACCGCCTCCAGATCATGACGTAGCACCGCGGCGACCTGCTCGGACAGCACGCGGTGAGTCTGCGGCGCGGCCGCCGGATGACTCTTACCGTCGGGAGAAATGGTCGCCTTGATGAGGTGTGGCTGGATGTATACCCCGTTATTGGCAATTGTCGCGTATACCGCCGCCATCTGCAGCGGAGTGGTGGAAACGCCGTCCCCGATCGGGATCGAACCGTAGCTGGAACCGCTCCAGTTCGACGGCGGCTGGACCAGGCCCGCCGACTCGCCCGGGATCCCCTCGTTCGTGCGCTTGCCCAGGCCGAACTTGAGCTGGTAGTCGTACAGCGTCTGCGGAGTCATCCGGTCCGCGACCTCGATCGCGCCGACGTTCGACGAGTAGGCCAGGATGCCCGGGATACTGATCTTGGTGCCCTTGCTCAGCGGGGTGGTGTCCCGGAACGTCGTACCGCCCTTGTTGATCGTCGGGCCGGGCAGGGTGATCATGGTCTCCGGCCGGATCGCCCCGGACTGCAGCGCCGCACCCAGCGTGATCGCCTTGTGGATCGAGCCCGGGTCGACCGAGATCTGGGTATTCGCATCCAGCCGCTGGGCCGGGGTCGACGATCCCGGGTTGTTGGCGTCGTAGCTCGGGTAGCTGGCCTGGGCGAGCACCTCGCCGGTCTGCACGTCGATGCACACCGCCGAGGCGAAGTCGGCGCGGTTCCTGCTCGCCTCCTTCGTCAGTACCCCCTGGAACTCGTACTGGAGGTCCCAGTCCAGGGTCAACTCCAGGGAGCTGCCCGGATGCGCCGGCTTGGTCTCGTCGTACCCGCCGGGGATGGGTGCGCTCAGGTCGCCCTGCCCGACCTCGAACGTGTGCGACCCGTCGGTACCGGAGAGCAGGTCGTTGTAGCCCGCCTCCAGGCCGACCCGGCCGGTCAGGCTGTCCCCGGTCGCGCCGTTGTTGCTGGCGAACCCGACCAGGTTGGCGGCCAGGTCGTGGCCGGGTACCTCGTTGCGCTCATCGCGGCCGACGCCGATTCCGGGCAGGTTGCGGGCCATCACCGCGTTGGCGGTCGAGATGTCCACGCCCCGGGCCAGGTACTCGAACTCGTCCTTGCTGCCGTTCGCTCGGGTCTTGCGGGACAGCTTCGGGACCAGATCCGAGGTCGGTACGCCGAGCAGGTCGCGCAGCGCGTCCGCGATCGAGGCCACGTCCTTCGCCGAAATCTGCGAGGGGTCGGCGAAGACGTACTTCGCCTCCACGGCCTGCGCCAGCACGTGGTGATTCCGGTCGTAGATCGACCCTCGCTGGGCGAACAGCGGCTGGGTGACCAACCGATCGGTCAGCCCGGTCAGCGCGTAACCCCGGGCGTCCACCAGCTGCAGCATGACCAGCCGGCCCGCGATGATCGCGAACAGCACCAGCACGACCGCGGTACCCGCGCGCAGCCGCCGGTTCGGTTCGGCCAGCCGGGGTGGGCGCTTCGGCTTGCGTACCGGGCGTCGGCGGGTCGCCGCCCCCTTGGCGGTGGCGCGTCGCGGCATCGCCTCGCCCTGCCGGCCGGTGCCCTGCCGGCCGGTGCCCTGCCGGGCGCCTGCACTCTGCCGGGAAGCACCCTGCCGAGCGGCACCCTGCCGGGTACCGCCCTGCCTGCCGGAGCCCTGGCGTCCGGTGCCGCCCTGCCTGCCGCCGGCCGGCTGCCGGGCGCTCCCGGTCCGGCCGCCGGCCGCCGCCCGCCGGGCCGGCGCCGACCGGCCCCGGCGGTCGTCCGTCTGCTCGTTCCGCAACAGTTCAAGGGCCGGTCGGAACGGGTCGCGGCCGGCCCCTTCCCGAACGGTCCGGCCCCGCGGCGAATACCTGCGGGCCTCGGAGATCCCGCCCCGGCCGGCGGGGTCGGCGGGTGACGCCTGACCGGACCGCCCAGACCTCACACCGCCCTGGCGCCCTTTGGGCTGGCCGTCGGCGGAGCCGGAGGCAGCGCCCCGCTGCTGATCGGCCGACCGGCCGCGCAGCGGCAGGACCGTGGGGTCCGCCGGTGCGCGGCCGGTCGATTGGCGACGGGGTGGATCACTGCGGCGGGGCGGCACGGCTCAGTGCCCCGTCCCGGTGGTCGCCCCCTGGCTCGACGCGGTCTGCGTGATGGCCTGCCGGCCGGTCACGCTGGGCGCGCCGTTGGCCGGCTGCGGCACGCCGATCACCTTGCCGTTGGGCAGCGTGATGTACGCGGGCTGCCCGAGGTTGACCATGCCCTGTGCCCGGGCCAGGGCGTACAGGTTGGTCGGCGACGAGTCGTCGGCCAACTGCCGGTTGAGCTGCTGCTCCTGCTCGTCGAGCGTGTTCTGCTGATCCTCCAGGTGGGCCAGCCGGAACGCGTTCTCGTTGATCTTCGTGTTGAGTACCAGGATGCCGAGCACCCCGGCGACCACCACGACGAGTACCAGCGCCACGAACGGCGCCCGGGGCGCGCTGACCGGCGCCGGCGGTGCCACCCGCAGCTGTCCCCGGCCCTTCCCCCGGCGGGCCGGTGCGGGCGCGCTCGCTGGTGCCAGCGCGGTGGCCCCGTCGGTGCTGAACTGCTGCCTGGTTGCGGTGACCGACCGGCCGGCCGGCGGCGCCACTCGATTCCCGGTACGTGCTGGGCTGCGACGGGTGGTCGTCGCGGTCGACTCCCTCATGGCCCCTCCCCCTGCTCGGATTCCCTCGGGTTGCCCGGCCGCGCGCGACCCCCACGCGCCACCGGTTGGTGCAGTGCTTTGACCTGCGTTCTCTTGCGTTCATCGATACGTTCGGCCGCGCGCAGCCGGACCGAGGCGGCACGCGGGTTCGCCGCTACCTCCCCGGCGCCGGGCAGTTCGGCCCCCCGGGTCAGCAGCCGCAGCTTCGGGCCGCTGCCCGGCAGTTCCACCGGCAGGTCCACCGGCCCGGTCGACCGGGCCCGGGCCGCCATCGCCTGCTTGGTGATCCGGTCCTCCAGCGAGTGGTAGGACAGCACCACCATCCGGCCGCCGATCGCCAGCCGGTCCAGCGCGGCCGGCAGCGCCTTGCGCAGCGCGTCGAGTTCCCCGTTGACCTCGATGCGCAGTGCCTGGAACGTCCGCTTGGCCGGGTGCCCACCGGTACGCCGGGCGGGTGCCGGGATGGCGTCCCGGACCAGTTCGGCGAGGCGGGCGCTGGAGGTGATCCGGCCCCGGCCACGCTCCCGGACGATCGCCGAGGCGATCCGCGAGGCGAACCGCTCCTCGCCGTACACCCGCAGGATCCGGCTCAGCTCGGCCGGTTCGTACGTGTTGACCACCTCTTCGGCGGTGATGCCGGTGGTCGGATCCATGCGCATGTCCAGCGGGGCGTCCTGCGCGTACGCGAACCCGCGCTCCGCCTCGTCCAGTTGCATCGACGAGACGCCGAGGTCGAACAGGGCGCCGTCGATCTCGTCGACCTCCAGGTCGTCCAGGACCTCGGGCAGTTCGTCGTACACGGCGTGCACCAGGTGCGCCCGGTCGGCGTACCCGGACAGCCGCTGGCCCGACAGCCGCAGCGCGGCCGGATCGCGGTCCAGGCCGATGAGCACCAGTCGCGGGTGGCGGGCGAGCACCGCCTCGGCGTGACCACCAAGCCCCAGCGTGGCATCGACATGCACCGCGTTCCGGTTCGAGCGGCCGGGCGCGTCCAGGGCCGGGGCGAGCAGCTCAAGGCAGCGGTCGAGCAGCACCGGAACGTGCACGTCCGGCTGCGACCGGGCCGGCTGGCGGGCCGGACCGACCAGACGCCCGTCAGGGCGCTGTCCCCCCATCGCCGACCCCCTGTCGACCTCGTCGTGGCGACCGTGTAGGTTCACCACCTGCCGTACGGGTGATTCGCGGTCACCGCGTTACGGATGCCTCGCGTACCGCCGGTAGGCAGTACGGATGCCTCGCGTACCGCCGGTAGGCAGTACGGATGCGCCGCGCACCGCCGTCAGGCGGTACAGATGCCACGCGCACCGCCCGAGGCCGGTACGGATGCGCCACGTTGCCGTACCGTCAGATCCCCATCCGCTCTACCCACCTGGCGCCGGGGAAGTGACGTCAGGAAGGCGAGCGGCTGGAGATCTCGCGGTACGGCAGCGCCACGCCGCTACATCCCGCCGGGTAGCACCCCCTCTTCGATGCCGGCGAAGTCCTCTTCGCTGTCGGCGAGGTAGCTCTCCCAGGACTGCTTGTCCCAGATCTCGACCCGGCTGCTCGCGCCGATCACCACGAGCTCGCGGCTCAGCCCGGCATACTCCCGCAGGTGCCCCGGGATGGTGACCCGGCCCTGCTTGTCGGGCACCTCGTCGTGGGCGCTGGCGAAGAACACCCGGCTGTAGGCCCGGGCAGCCTTGTGGGTCATCGGCTGGTCTCGCAACTGGCTCGCGATGCGCTGGAACTCGGGCATCGGGAACACGTACAGGCAGCGCTCCTGCCCCTTGGTGATCACGACACCTCCCGCCAGCTCATCCCGAAACTTCGCGGGGAGGATCAACCGGCCCTTTTCATCCAGGCGCGGGGTATGGGTGCCTAAGAACACGGCCCACCCCCTGACGCCCGACCCCCCGGGACCCGGCCGAACCTCCCAGCCCTGCCAGTGCGCCCCACTGTACTCCACTTCCCTCCACCGTCAACGAAAAAATCCCCGTGTCGGCGCCGAAGTCGCGAGCAAACAGGCAGGTCAGCGGCGGTGGATGCGGGTGGAGGGGCAGGCCGCCCGGCATTCTTGATCAGCTATCCGACAGCGCTGTGACGGCCGATAAAATGGGTACAAACAGCCCAGCGAGGCAGGAGCCTCCAGTACGGGCGGCGCTCGGGGGAGCGATGTGGAGGGTCACGGGGTGGATACGGCGGGTACCCGCGGGGCGGGCGGAGCGCGACGCCGCAGCGCGCGCACGTCGCCGGACCCGACCGGTACGCGCCGGCCGTGACACCGGCGCCCGACCGGGGACGCGCCGCAGGGCACCGGGCGTTCACCCGTGGACTGGCAGTCTCCCGCAACCGGTTCCGATACGCTTGCCCGCGTGACGACGCGGAAACCCCTCCGAGCCAAGCTCGCCACCTCCGTGTCCAAGGGCGCGGCGGCGCTGTCGCGCGCCACGGGGCGGGGCGACGGCTCGGTCATCGGTGGAAGACTCGGGTTGATGATCGATCCCGACCTGCTGGCACACCTGTCCAACGGGCGGCAGATCGCGCTCATCTCCGGCACCAACGGAAAGACCACCACCACCCGGCTGGCTACGGCCGCCCTCGGCGTCCTCGGCCCGGTGGCCACCAACTCCTACGGCGCCAACATGCCCACCGGGCACACGTCGGCCCTGGCGAAGGCCGGAGACACGCCGTACGCGGTGCTCGAGACCGATGAGCACTACCTGCCGCAGGTCCTGGCGGCCACCCACCCGAAGGTGATCGCGCTGCTCAACCTGAGCCGCGACCAGCTCGACCGGGCGAAGGAGGTGGCGATGATGGCCCAGCTCTGGCAGGAGACTCTCCGCGGCCAACCGGTCCACCTGGTGGCCAACGCCGACGACCCGATGGTGGTCTGGGCGACCGGCGGCTCCGACCGGGTCACCTGGGTCGCCGCCGGACAGCGCTGGCACGACGACTCCTGGGTCTGCCCCGAGTGCGGCGGCGCCATCGCCCGCGCCGGGGAGACTCCCCCCGCCCCGGCCGCGGCAGCCGCCGCGGCGGGCACCGCCCCGGGCAGCATGATCGCCTCCGGGAACGTCCCCGACGGCGGCGTGCCGGGCGGTCCGGCCGGATCGTGGGCGCCGGGCGCGGCCGGATCGTGGGCGCCGGGCGCGGCCGGCCCCGGGACGCCCGGCTCGGGCGGGGCCGCCTACGCGCCGCCCGGGATGATCCGCACCAACGCCGCTGTCCCCGACGCGGTCCAGGCGGACACCGCCGGTGCCGCCTCGGTCGCCAGCGGGGCCGCGGCGGCCAGCGGGATCCGGAGCGAGGCGACCGCGCCGCCCACGGTCGAGACCGGCAGCACGGCGCCGCGGCTGACCCAGTCCGGGCCCACCGCCCCGAGCATGGCGCCCGACGGCCCGGTACCGGCCGTCGTCGCCCCGGCCGGAGCGGCGACGGGCGGGCAGACCGCACAAGGTCCGCCGCGCTCCGAGACGATGCCGGCCAGCCAGGGCGGCGAGCCGTCGGTCGAGGCGGTCGCCGAGCCGCTGGTCGATTCGAGCGGCGGCAACCCGGACGCCGACTGGCACTGCACCCATTGCACGCTGCGCCGGCCGACCCCCCAGTGGACGGTCGACAGCGACGCGGTGATCGACCCGTGGGGCGTCCGGCACCACATCAAGCTCCAGCTGCCGGGCCGGGTCAACCGGGCGAACGCCGCCACCGCGCTCGCCATCGCCGCCGAATTCGGAGTGCCACCCGCCCAGGCCGTTCCCCGGCTCGCCGAGGTCGCCTCGGTGGCCGGCCGGTACGCCCAGGTGGAGCGGGACGGCAAGGCGATCCGGCTGCTGCTGGCCAAGAACCCGGCCGGCTGGCTGGAGGCGTTCGACATGGCCGACGACGCCCCGACCCTGCTGTCGATCAACGCCCGCGACCCCGACGGCCTGGACACCTCATGGCTGTTCGACGTGGACTTCTCGCCGCTGGCCGGTCGGCCGGTGCTGATCACCGGCGACCGCGCGTTCGACCTGGCCGTACGGCTGGAGGTCAACGAGGTGCCGTTCACGCACGTACGGTCGTTCGCCCAGGCGCTCGCCGCCACGCCGCCCGGCCGGCTCGAAGTGATCGCCAACTACACCGCCTTCCAGGACATCCGAGCGGAGCTGGACCGTGTCAATTAACGGCGCGAGCGCGCTGCGCATCGTCTGGGTGTACCCCGACCTGCTGTCCACCTACGGCGACCGGGGCAACCTGCTGATCCTGTCCCGCCGGGCGGACCTGCGCGGGCTGCCGGTGGAGTGCTTCGAGGTGCGCTCGGACCAGCCGGTACCGGTGGACGCCGACATCTACCTGCTGGGCGGCGGCGAGGACGGCCCGCAGGCACTGGCCGCGCAGCGGCTGATCGCCGACGGCGGTATGCGCCGCGCCGTCGACCGGCGCGCGGTGGTGCTGGCCATCTGCGCCGGGTACCAGCTGCTCGGCGAGTCGTTCTTCGCCAAGGGGCAGAAGTGCGCCGGCCTCGGCCTGCTGGACCTGACCTCGGACCGGGGACCGTCGCGGGCGGTCGGCGAGCTGGCCGGCACCGTCGACCCGGCGCTGGGCCTGCCCATGCTGAGCGGCTTCGAGAACCACGGCGGGCGCACCCACCTCGGGCCCGGCGTCCGGCCGCTGGCCAAAGTCTCGGTCGGCGTGGGCAACGACGGCGCCACCGAGGGAGCCTGGCAGGGCAGCATCGTGGGGACGTATTCGCACGGGCCGGCCCTGTCGCGCAACCCGGCGCTCGCGGACCTGCTGATCACCTGGGCCACCGGGATCGAGAACCTGGAACCGCTGAACGACGAGTGGCCGGACCGCCTGCGCAACGAACGGCTCACCGCCGTCCGGGCGGCGTGACCCGCAGCGACTCCTCCGGTCCGGCGCGGACCGCCTCGCCCGTTTCCCGGATCCGCAGGTCACCGTGGTCGCGGGTGGTCCTGCTCGGCATCGTGGTGGCCGCGATGGCGGTGACCGCGTACACCCTGCCGGTACGGCAGTTGGCGGATGGCGCCGCGCGGCTCGGGCCGGCCCCCGTCGTCGCGCTGGCGGTCGGCCTGCTGCTGGCCCTGGTTCCGCGTACCGCCGTGTCGGTGGCCTGCGGCGCCCTGTTCGGCGCGCTCGCCGGATTCGGGTACGCGCTGGCCGCCGGACTGCTCGCCGCGGGCCTCGCGTTCGCGGCGTCACGCTGGCTGGCGCGCGGTGCGGTGGCCGGACGGCTGCGCGGCCGGGCGGCGCGGTTCGACGCCTGGCTGTCCCGCCGCGGAGTGCTCGCCGTGGTGGTGGTCCGGCTGGTGCCGATCGCGCCGTTCGGGCTGGTCAGCTACCTCTACGGGAGCACCGGCGTACGTAGCCGGCACTACCTGCTGGGTACGCTCATCGGCGCCACGCCGTCCGCGGCCACCTGGGCCGGAATCGGGGCGGCCGTGATCAGCCAGGGGCGGCTGGGCGTGCTCACCCTCGCCCCGGCCGCGGCCGGCCTCATCGTCACGGTGTGCGCCGCGGCGTACTGGCGCTCCGCCATGCGCCGTGAACGGATGAGCCCGACCGAACCGGAACTCAGACCACCACGCTGACCATCCGGCCCGGTACCACGATCACCTTCCGTGGCTCGCGACCGGCCAGCACCTCGGCGACGACGGCCAGCGCCGCCTCCCGTACCGCATCCTGCCCGGCGTCCGCGGCCACCTCGATCCGCCCGCGCACCTTCCCGTTGACCTGCACCGGGTAGGTCAACGAATCGACCCGCAGCAGCGCTGGGTCGGCGACCGGGAAGTCCGCGTACGCGACGGTGTCCTCGTGACCCAGCAGGCGCCACAGTTCCTCGGCGATGTGCGGGGCGAACGGCGACACCATCCGGACCAGCGGATCCGCCACCTCCCGCGGGGTGCCGTCGGCTCCGGTCGCGGTGATCCGGTTGGTCAGCTCGATCAGCTTCGCGATGGCCGTGTTGAACCGCAGCCCCTCCATGTCCTCGCGGACGCCCGCGATGACGCGGTGCAGCACGCGGCGCGTGTCCTCGTCGGCCGGCTGGTCGACGACCCGGCTCGCCCCGGTCTGCTCGTCGACCAGCACCCGCCAGACCCGCTGAAGGAAGCGTTGCGCACCGACCACCGCCCGGGTCTCCCACGGCCGGGAGACCTCCAGCGGGCCCATCGACATCTCGTACACCCGGAACGTGTCGGCGCCGTACTGGGCGCACATGTCGTCGGGGGTCACCACGTTGCGCAGGGACTTGCCCATCTTGCCGTACTCGCGACGCACCTGCGCACCGTTGTAGTAGTAGTGGCCGTCGCGCTCCTCCACCTCTTCCGCCGGCACGTACCTGCCGCGCTCGTCGGTGTACGCGTACGCCTGGATGTACCCCTGGTTGATCAGCTTCCGGAACGGCTCGAACGACGAGACGTGCCCCAGGTCGAACAGCACCTTGTGCCAGAACCGGGCGTACAGCAGGTGCAGCACCGCGTGCTCGGCACCGCCCACGTACAGGTCGACGCCGCCGCAGTCGCCGCCGGCCGCCTGCGGGCCCATCCAGTACCGCTCGTTGGCCGGGTCCACGAACGCCTGGTCGTTGGTCGGGTCCAGGTACCGCAGCTCGTACCAGCAGGAGCCGGCCCACTGCGGCATCACGTTGGTCTCCCGGGTGTACCGCTTCGGCCCGTCACCCAGGTCCAGCTCGACCTCGACCCAGTCCCGGGCCCGGGACAGCGGAGTCTCCGGCTCGGTGTCGGCGTCGTCGGGGTCGTAGGTCTTCGGGGAGAAGTCCTCCACTTCCGGCAGCTCGACGGGCAGCATCGAGGAGGGCAGCGCCACTGGCAGCCCGGTCTGGTCGTAGACGATCGGGAACGGTTCGCCCCAGTACCGCTGCCGGCTGAACAGCCAGTCCCTCAGCCGGTACGTGGTCGCCCCGGCGCCGTGGCCGTTGGCCTCCAGCCACTCGATGATCGCCTTCTTGGCGTCGACGACCCCCAGCCCGTCCAGGAACCCGGAGTTGATGGCCGGGCCGTCGCCGACGTACGCCTTGCCGTCGAAGCCCTCGGACGGCTGGACGGTACGGATGATCGGCAGGTCGAAGACCTCGGCGAAGTCCCAGTCGCGCTCGTCCTGACCGGGCACCGCCATGATGGCGCCCGTCCCGTAGCCGGCCAGCACGTAGTCCGCCACGAACACCGGGATCTGCGCGCCGTTGACCGGGTTGGTCGCGTACGCGCCGGTGAAGACGCCGGTCTTCTCCCTGGCGTCGGCGGTCCGCTCCTCCTCGGTCTTGGCGGCGGCGAACTTGCGGTACGCGGAGATCGCCTCGCCCGGGGTGTCGTGGCCGCCGGTCCAGGCCGGTCGGGTGCCGGCGGGCCAGATGTTCGGCGCCAGCACATCGACCAGCTCATGCTCCGGCGCCAGGACCAGGTAGGTCGCACCGAACACGGTGTCCGGCCTGGTCGTGAACACGCGGACCGGCCCGGCCGAGGTCGGGAAGTCGATGTGCGCACCGGTCGAGCGGCCGATCCAGTTGCGCTGCATCAGCTTGATCGGCTCCGGCCAGTCCAGCGAGTCCAGGTCCTCGATCAGCCGGTCGCCGTACGCGGTGATCCGCATCATCCACTGCTTCAGGTTGCGCTTGAAGACCGGGAAGTTGCCCCGGTCCGAGCGGCCGTCGGCGGTGACCTCCTCGTTGGCCAGCACCGTGCCCAGGCCGGGGCACCAGTTGACCGGAGCTTCCGACACGTAGGCCAGCCGGTGATCGTTAACGATCTTGCGCTGCTCGACGCCGGTCAGTGTCGACCAGGGCCGCCCGTCCGGCGTGGGCCGGGCGCCGGACTCGAACTCGGCGATCAGCTCGGCGATCGGCCGGGCCTTGCCGGCGCCGCCGTTCGCCTCGCGGTCGTACCAGGAGTTGAAGATCTGCAGGAAGATCCACTGCGTCCAGCGGTAGAACGGCACGTCGGTGGTGGCGATGCTGCGCCGGTCGTCGTAGGCCAGCCCCAGCCGGCGCAGCTGGCCGCGGTACCGCTCGACGTTCTCCTCGGTGGTCTTGCGCGGATGGGTGCCGGTCTGCACCGCGTACTGCTCCGCCGGCAGCCCGAACGCGTCGAAGCCCATCGGGTGCAGCACGTTGCGCCCGATCATCCGCTGGTACCGGCAGTACGAGTCGGTGCCGATGTAGCCCAGGGGGTGGCCGACGTGCAGGCCGGCACCCGACGGGTACGGGAACATGTCCGCCACGTACAGCTTGGGCGCCCCGGCCCTCGGGTGCTCCGGATCGGTTAGCGGCCCGGCCGGGTTCGGCGCCTGGAAGGTACCGTGCTCTTCCCAGTAGTCCTGCCAGCGCGCCTCGATCCGGTTCGCCAGCTCGGCCGTGTACCGGAACGGCGGGATCTCCGACGCCGACACCGCCCCTGTCGCTACCTCAGTCATGATCGCCACCTGTGTGTGAGTAGGGCCCGGGGATCGTCTTCGGGCACGAAAAAACCCCTCGCGCAGGAGGGGTCGCCGTGTCGTCGCTATCGCGTCAGCACGGCCGCCTAAGAAGCCGAGAGGCCCGAATCATGAGCGCAGTGTACCCCGTTGCGGACCGCGGCCGCTCACCCGTTGGCGCGAGAGCCGCCGATCATGGATATCACCCAGATGGTTGATGCCATACCACCGGCCGGCGGCGCGCTCGCGCGCGACTCGAATACCGGCGGCAGGACTCCGGGTGCGACCACCCGCGGCCACCCGCGACCACCCGGCACGGTCGCGGCCACCCGCGACCACCCGGCACGGTCGCGACCACCCGCGACCACCCGGCACGGTCGCGTACCCGGCCGCCTGAACCGCGTCCGAGCGCTGAACGTGAATGAGATACGGGGACTGACAACTGCGGTGATAGGTTCCAGTAAATGGTTAGCTGCAACGATCTTGTTACGCCGGATAACCCGAACGGTGGTTACGTTGCTGTACTATTCGGCCCACTCGGCGTACCCCACAAAAGTGGCTAGCCTGAGAAGATGCAGGTGGTCCTAGCGGGGGAGGCAGGGACTGGTCTCCCGCGACCGCATCGGCGTGCCCGTGAACCTCACCGGCGGCCGTGTGGCTACCAGGAGGAGGCCAGTTGACCATCCAAACTACCGCTGACGAGCTTGGCGGAGCGTTGCCGGCGCCGGACTTCGCTGCCGCCGCCGACGCCATCGTCCGCAACATCGAGCAGGTCATCGAGGGCAAGAAGGCCACGGTACGGCTCGCTCTCGCGGTGCTGCTGGCCGAAGGCCACCTGCTGATCGAAGACGTACCCGGCGTCGGCAAGACCAAGCTGGCCAAGGCTCTCGCCCGGTCCATCGACTGCAGCGTGCGGCGCATCCAGTTCACCCCGGACCTGCTGCCCAGCGACGTCACCGGAGTCAGCGTCTACAACCAGGAGACGCGCGACTTCGAGTTCAAGCCGGGCGCGGTGTTCGCCAACATCGTGGTCGGCGACGAAATCAACCGAGCCTCCCCCAAGACCCAGTCCGCCCTGCTGGAGTGCATGGAGGAGCGGCAGGTCACCGTCGACGGGGTGACCTACCCGCTGCAGCGCCCGTTCATGGTCGTCGCCACGCAGAACCCGATCGAGATGGAGGGCACCTACCCTCTGCCCGAGGCGCAGCGCGACCGGTTCACCGCCCGGATCGCGATGGGCTACCCGGACGCCGGGGCCGAGCTCGCCATGCTCGACGTGCACGGCGCCGAGGATCCGCTGGTCGCCCTGCAACCGGTCACCGACGCCGAGACGGTACGCGGCCTGATCGCCACCGTCCGGGACGTGCACGTCGCCGACGCGGTCAAGCAGTACGCGGTCAACCTCGTCAACGCGACCCGGGAGGCCCCCGAGCTGCGGCTGGGCGCGTCGCCGCGGGCCACCCTCCAGTTGCTGCGCACCGCGCGGGCCGTGGCCGCCCTGGAAGGCCGGGACTACGTGCTGCCCGACGACCTGCAGGCGCTGGCCGTCCCGGTGCTGGCGCACCGGCTCATCCCGACGGCCGAGGCCCAGCTGTCCCGGCGGACCACCGACGCCGTGGTAGCGGAGCTGATCCACCGGTTGCCGCTGCCGACCGACCGGCAGCGGTCGCCGTACGACACCCGTCCCGCAACCCCGCCGCGCGACCCCTCGCCCCGGGGGCGATGACCGTGCGCGAGGGGCTGCGCGGGCTCACCACGCGCGGCAAGTCGTTCCTGGCCTGCGCCGTGGCGATGGCGGTGCTGTCGATCGTGTTCGGGGAAAAGGACCTGCTCCGGGTCGCCCTGCTGATCGCGGCGCTTCCGCTGCTCGGAGCCTGGTACGTCGGGCGGACCCGCTACAAGCTGGCCTGCACCCGGACCCTGGATCCGCATCGCACCCCGGTCGGGGCCACCGCCAGGGTCGTGCTGCGCCTGCAGAACCTCTCCGGCCTGCCCACCGGCACCCTGCTGCTGGAGGACCGGCTCCCCTACGCGCTGGGCAGCCGGCCCCGCCTGGTCCTGGAACGGCTCGGCCGGCACCAGGCCAGTTCGGTGGCGTACACGGTCCGGGCCGACGTACGCGGCCGGTACGAGGTGGGGCCGCTCGTGGTCCGGCTGACCGACCCGTTCGGGCTGTGCGAGCTGATCCGCTCGTTCCCCTCGGTCGACCGCCTCACCGTGATCCCCCAGGTGACCGCGCTGCCCTCGGTACGGTTGGCCGGCGAGTACGCGGGTACCGGCGAGTCGCGCGCCCGGTCGGTCGCGGTCCACGGCGAGGACGACGCCGCCACCCGCGAGTACCGGCACGGCGACGACCTGCGCCGGGTGCACTGGCGCTCGACGGCCCGGGTCGGCGAACTGATGGTGCGCCGGGAGGAGCAGCCCTGGGAGAGCCGGGCCACGCTGGCCCTGGACACCCGGGCACTGGCTCACCGGGGCGAGGGCCCCACGGCCAGCTTCGAATGGGCCGTGTCGGCCATCGCCAGCATCGCGATGCACCTGCGGCACAGCGGGTACCGGCTGCGGCTGGTCACCGACGCCGGGGTGGACATCGACGCCACCGAAGCCGAAGGGGACGGCGCGATCCTGGACCACCTGGCCGAGGTCAGGCTGTCCCAGCACGGCGAGGTCACCAACCTGATCGACATGGTGCGCCAGCGCGCCGACGGCGGCATGATCATCTCTGTGCTCGGCATGCTCTCCCCGGCGGAGGCCGAGTTGCTCGGCGCGCTGCGGACCACCAACGCCACCTGCGTCGCGTTCCTCATCGACAGCACCACCTGGCTCAATCTGCCAACCGCCGCCCGGGAGGCCGCCGACCAGACGCAGGGCGCCGCCGCGCTGTCCCTGCTCCGCACGGGATGGCGGGTGGTCGGCGTCCAGCACGGCGACAAACTGTCCGGGCTCTGGCCGCAGGCCGCCCGGGGCTCGCAGGGCTTCGCCTGGCGGGCGGCCATGGCCGAGACGGTGACCACCACCGCCGGCGCCGGCACGGCCGCCCGGCCGGGCACGTGATCGGGCGACGGCGGCCTGCAGGAGAGGACGGTCCACGATGAACCAGCGCCGGCACGTCACACTCGTCGCCGCGGCCGCCACTCTGCTCGGCACCGCACCGCTGGCCACCATCTACGAGACCTGGACCTGGAGCATCGACTGCCTGTTCGCGGTCGGCGCGGTCTGCCTGGCCGCCCTCGGTACCCGGGCGCTGCGCAGTCCGATGTGGACACAGCTGCTGGCCATGCTCGCCGCGCTGCTCGTCATGGTGACCTGGCTGTTCGGCTCGACCGGTTCGATCGCCGCCACGATCCCGACGGGCACCACGCTGCATCACTTCGCGGCCCTGCTGTCCAGCGCCAACCAGGACATCAACGACTACGGCATCCCGGTACCCGACCGGGACGGCCTGCTGTTCCTGACGACGGCGTCAGTCGGGCTGGTCGCCATCCTGGTGGACCTCGTCGCGGTCGGCCTGCGCCGGCCCGCGCTGGCCGGGTTCCCGATGCTCGCCATGTACTGGATCCCGGTCCTGGTCCACCCGGACAGCGTCTCGTTCATCCCGTTCGCGGTCGGTGCGGTCGGCTTCCTGTGGCTGCTCGTCACGGACAACGTGGACCGGGTACGGCGGTTCGGCCGCCGGTTCACCGGCGAGGGGCGCGACGTCGACCTGTGGGAGCCCTCGCCGCTGGCCGCGGCGGGGCGCCGGCTTGCCGTGGTCGGTGTGGCGCTTGCCATCCTGCTGCCCCTGGCCATCCCCGGGATGACCAACGGCCTGCTCGACCGGTTCGGTGGCAGCGGCGACGGGAAGGGCATCGGCCGCGGCGGCAACGGGCGGGGGACCAGCGTCAACCTGTTCTCGGCGCTGGCCGGCCAGCTCAACTTGAAGAGCACGCACGACATGGTGAAGGTGACCACCGACGACCCGCAGCCGTACTACCTGCGCATCGGGGTGGCCGACCGGCTGGTCGAGGCGGGCTTCAGCTCGCAGTCGTCGCGCAGCGGACGGTCGGTGACCAGCGGCGTCCCCACCACGCCGATCAACCTGCCCGGCGTCACCCAGGACAGGTACCACGCGAGCGTGACCATCACGGACAACCTCAACATGTCGCTGCTGCCGGTCTACGAGCGGCCCACGAAGTTCCAGAAGCTGGACAGCAGTTGGCTCTACGACCCCAACAGCGGCCTGGTCTTCTCCAACCGGTCCTTCTCGGCCGGCAAGCAGTACTCCTTCGACTTCCTGCACACCACGTACGACCCGGCGCAGTTGGCCAAAGCAAAGCCGTTGAGCGCGGACAACCCGATCCAGCGCGCGGACACCCAGGTGCCGCACGAGGCGAAGGTCGACTCGTTGGTGGCTCAGCTCACCGCGGGCAAGACGGCGCCGTACGACAAGGTTCTGGCGCTGTACGACTTCTTCTCCGCGGACAACAGGTTCGAGTACTCGCTGAGCACCAAGACCGGTACCAGCGGCAGCGACATCGTGGACTTCCTGGAAAACCGCAAGGGGTACTGCGAGCAGTACGCGTCCGCACTGGCGTGGATGGTACGGGTGGCGGGGATCCCGGCTCGGGTCGCGTTCGGCTTCACCCGGGGCACGAACCGGCAGAACGACACGTACACGCTGACCAACGACAACCTGCACGCGTGGACCGAGGTGTACTTCGCCGGATTCGGCTGGGTGCCGTTCGACGCGACGCCGACCGCCGGCGTCGCCGGGTCGGTGAGCCCGAGGTGGGCACCCGACGTCAACCACAAGGACCCGATCGGCGGCACGGGCGCCGCGGGCGCTCCCAGTTCGGCCGGGCCGGACGGCGCCAACAGTCCCGGGCGGAAGCTGCCGGACGAAACGTCGGGCGCGGGCGCGGGTTCGAACTCCCTGCACCCGAGCGCGCCGACCTGGCCGTGGTACCTGGCCGGTGCCGTCGTGCTGGTACTGCTGCTGTTCGCGCTCCCGGCGCTGCGCCGGTCGGCGATCCGCCGCGGCCGCCGACCGCGCCTCGCGACGGGCGTGGGCGACGCCCCGACCCGGGTACACGCGGAGCGGGGCGAGGTGGTCGCCTCCCCGCCGGGCGGGATGCGGGTGGTCCAGGACGCGGACTGGGTACAGGCGGCGCGGCTCGACGCGCACGCCGCCTGGGACGAACTCGTCGACACGATGGTGGACTTCCACGTCCCGGTCGACGACGCCGAGACGCCCAGGGTCACCGCCGCGCGGCTGTCCGAGTCGACCCTCCTGCGGCCGGCGGCGGACGGGGTGCGGCTGATCGGGCAGGCCGAGGAGCGGGCACGGTACGCCCGGATTCCGCTGCCAACCGCCGGCCTGTCCGAGTCGCTGCGCGCGGTGCGGTCGACCCTGGCCCACCGGGCCTCCCTGCGTACCCGGCTGCGCGCCGCCGTGCTGCCGCCGTCCGTACTGCGCCGCTGGCGCGCCGGTCTGGTCGAGTTCACGAACTCGGTCACCTCGGCCGTGGCCCGTTTCTGGGAGCGGACAGCGCGAGCCGTCAGCCCGCGCCGGCTGATCCCGCGCCGGGCCACCCGCTAGTGCGCCGGGAAGCGAGCGCCCCGGCGGAACGGCACGCGCCGCCCGCTCGGCGGCGGCACCGCCGCGGCCAGAAAGGATGAGCCGTGCGGGTGACGGCGGGGTGAGACCCGGGTGAGCCAGGGGTGAGGCGCGTGGAGGGGCGGCCCATCAGGGCCGCCCCTCCACGCCACACCAGTGACTGTCCGCAAATAGCCGAAGCGCTACCTTTGGTCCTCCGGGCGCTGGCGCCAGCGCTCCTCCAACCGGTCGATCAAGGAACTACGTCGTTGCCGGGTGGGTCGGCTGGCCACCCCGCCGACCGACCGCAGCTCGGTGCCATGCGCTCGGCGCAGGGATGTCAGCCCGAACGCGGCGGCTACCAGCATGACGACGAAGCCCGCCACACCCAGTAGGGCACTCTTGCTGACGGCTCCGTAGACGACCAACGCCAGACCAGCGACGACGAGAGCACCGGCGACCAGCAGCCGGCGTCGGGCGTGGAAACGCGGGTCGGTGGCGCGCACGGCCGAGGCAAATTTTGGATCCTCGGCAAGCGACCGCTCGATCTGCTCGAACAGCCGCTGCTCGTGTTCCGAGAGCGGCACGGCACTCCTCCCCGGTCATTGATGTCTCTCCAGTATGGATCGACGGACCGTGACAGCCGGGTGGCTGCTTACCGGCAAGTCTACGAGGGGCTACCCGGGTCGGAAAGCCGGTCGACACTCAGGTGTCGGGATTTTCCGCCAGCGGCCTCCTCCCGGGCCCCGTCCCAGGGTCCCGGCATCCCCGACCACTCCGACTCGCCGACCCGACCTGGGCCGCGGACCAGCAGGCTGGCGGGGCGCACCGCGCCGGCGCCGAACCTGGCCACCGCCGCGTCAGCCGCCCGCTCCGCCTCCGCCCAGCCGTGCTCCCGGCCGTCGAGCGAGAGCTGCCGGGGCGCCCGCCCTGCCTCGATGAGGCCCTCGATGCGCACCCCGAGAAGCCGGATCCGGTCGCCGGGCCGCAATAGGTCATAGAGCGCCCAAGCCGTCTCAAAGACTTGGTTGGTCACGTCGGTGGGCGCCGCGAGCGTGCGGGACCGGCTGACCGTGCGGAAGTCGGCGAACCTCACCTTGATCGAAACCGTGCGACCGGCCTGCCCGGTCTGGCGCAGCCGCGCGGCCGCCTTGCCGGCCAGCGCCAGCAGGGTGCGCCGGACCACCTGCGGATCATCGATGTCGTTGTCGAACGTCGTCTCGGCGCCGATCGACTTCTCCACGTGCTCGGGCACCACCGCCCGCGGGTCGCGACCCCAAGCCAGCTCGTGCAGCTGGTGGGCCACCGCTTCGCCGAGCGCCGACCGGATCATGCCGATCGGCGCCTGGGCGAGATCGCGGACGGTGGTCAGGCCGAGCCGGCGCAGGGCGTCGGCGCTGCGCTCCCCCACCCCCCACAGCGCGCCGACCGGCAACGGGTGCAGGTAGTCCAGGACCCGGTCGGCGGGCACGACCACGATGCCGTCGGGCTTCGCGCGGGTGGACGCGAGCTTGGCCACGAACTTGCTCGGTGCCACACCGACCGAGCAGGTCAGCGCCTGCTCGTCGGCGACCCGGCGGCGGATCGTCGCGGCTATGGCGGCCGGCCGGCCCAGCAGCCGCGCAGCGCCGGCCACGTCGAGAAACGCCTCGTCCATGGAGAGCGGCTCGACGAGCGGGGTGATCTCCCGAAAGATCCGCATCACGGCCCGAGACGCCTGCGAATACTCGCTGAAATCGGGCGGCAGGAACACCGCGCCCGGGCACAGCCGCCGCGCCCGCACGCTGGGCATGGCGCTGCGCACGCCGGACTTGCGGGCCTCGTAGCTCGCCGAACAGACCACGCCACGCGGACCGATCCCGCCGACGATGACCGGACGGCCGCGCAACTCGGGCCGGCGGCGCACCTCCACGGAGGCGAAGAAGGCGTCCATGTCCACGTGCAGGATGGCGCAGCCGGTGTCGTCCGCGCCGGGCCCGAAACCGGCCACGTCCCCCCGTGGCACCTGCTGACTACGCCCCACGTCGCGAGGGTAGCCGGCACCCCTGACATTCCTGCTCGCCCCGCCGGCGGGTATCCGCTAGGACGATCGCCCGCGATGGAGGATGAGCGGTACGGCGCGCTCGACGTCGCTGTCCGAACCGTGGTACGCGACGAGCCGGCACACGCTGTTCCGTTCCCGCCGGCTGTCCAGCACCACGTACCGGTCCTGGCAGATCACCACCACGTCGCCGATGCGCGCCAGGTGCTCCTGGCGTACCGGGCCGAAGTATCCGCCGGCGGCCGCCTCGTCCCGGCTCAACACGCGGGCCGCCGGCCCGAGCACGTCACGCCACGCGGCCAGCACGTCGGGTATGGCACCCGGGGCCGTGTGCAGGTACCGCACCCGGGGCTCGCCGGCCATCACCGAGACGCCGTCGCGCAGGCGCGCGTCGTCGGCCAGGTCGAACCGGTGGTCCGCGGGTACGTCCAGCATTCCGTGGTCGGCGGTGACCAGCAGCGCGGCGTCGCCCGGCAGGCGGTCGACCAGCCGGGCGAGCAGCCTGTCCACATCGGACGCCGCGGCTGCCCACTCGGCGGACGCGATGCCGGAGACGTGCGCCGCCGTGTCCAGTGCCGGGTAGTACCCGTACACGAGCCGGTGCTCCGCCAGCCCCTCGATGATCCGGTCGGCCAGCGACTCGTCCGGAGAGCCGAGGTACCGGGCGCCCCGGTACACGGCCTCGGTCAGCCCGCTGCCCGCGAACTCGGGTCGGGCCACCGCACAGGCCGGTACGCCCGCTTCGGCGGCGCGGGTGAACTGCGTCGGTACCGGCTGCCACCGGCCCGGTTCCGGGTCGCCGGACCAGGTCACATGGTTGAGCACCCGGCCGGTACCGGGCACCACGACCGTGAAGCCGAGGATGCCGTGCATACCGGGAAGCTCCCCGGTGCAGAGCGTGGCCAGGCTGACCGGGGTGGTGGAGGGGAACGGCGCGGCCAACTCGGCCAGCGTGCCGAGCCGGCCGGCGAGCACCTCCGCCACGGTGGGGGCGGCCGGGGCGGCCAGCGGCAGCAGGTGGTACCCGAGCCCATCGACGAGCAGCACGACCAGGCGCCGTACCCCGTCCAGGCGCTCGCGCAGCCCCAGCGCGTCGGGGCTGCCCGCCACGCCGAGTACCGCCAGCGCGCCGGGCAGCACCCCGGCAAGCGACCGTTCCGGGCCGAAAGTCACGGCTTACGCGCGTACAGGTGAAGCTGAGTGGCGATGTCCCGGTAGGGGGGCAGCTCCGCCGCCGCCAGTTCGAAGGCCAGCAGGGCGTCCGGGTCGGCGTCGGCGTCGGGCACCAGATCGGCGAGCACCCGTACCCCCTGGATCTTCTCAACGGTCAGCCCGGCGGCGCGCAGCAGCGCCGCGGCCTCCGCCGGGTCGAAGCGCCGGCGCAGCTTGTCGCCCGGCCCGGCCCGCCCGTCCGGATCGCGCAGCAGCGCGCCGGCCGCGTCGAGGTGCCCGTTCATGGCACGGGACAGCACGGCCGCCGCCCGGTTGGCGACGACCACCGACAGCGCGCCGCCCGGCCGCAGCGTGGCCGCGAGCGCGCCGACGACCTCCGCCGGGTCGTCGACGACCTCCAGCAGGCTGTGGCACAGGATCAGGTCGGCCGAGCCGGCCGGCACCAGTTCGGCCAGCCGGTCGCCGTCGCCCTGGATCGCCTCCACCCGCCCGGCGACCCCGGCATCGGCAGCCCGGCGGGTCAGCGCGGCCAGCGCGTCCGGGCTGGCATCGACGACGGTGACCCGGTGCCCGGTCTCGGCCAGCGGCACGGCGAACCCGCCGGTGCCACCGCCGACATCGACCACGACGAGGCTGGCCCCACGGCGGTCGGTCTCCTCGCGCAGCGCGGCCCAGACCACGGCGGTCCGCGGCCCGGCCGCCCGAGTGTGTGTTCGCTCCACTCCGGCAGCCTACGCGGGCGGCCCTCGGGCGCGCGGCTGTGCCAGGCCACCGCCGGGGTGGCCGGCGACCCGCCGCTCGCGCATCGAGACGATCTCGTGTGCGTACAGCTCGCCGGTACGGACACCCCTGTATGCGTCACCGGCCGCCGTCGCGTTACCGCTTCCGCGCGAGCGGAGCGTGAACCGCCGCCGTGGTCAACGGAAGTCGCGGGACGGCGACGCCACGGGCACGGCCAGCGGCGCCAGCCGGTCGGCGACCACATTGATCACGCCGTCGACCTTCTCCAGCATGCCCCGGACCAGCAGCGCGTGGCTGGTCCGGGCCACCCGGCGGTACCGCTGCCAGAGGCCCGGCGAGCAGACCACGTTGAGCAGCCCGGTCTCGTCCTCCAGGTTGATGAAGGTGATCCCGCGGGCGGTCGCCGGCCGCTGCCGGTGGGTCACGATGCCACCCACCCACACCCGGCGGCCTGCCGTCAGCCCCGCCAGCGCTTCGATCGGCAGCGCTCCGATCGAGGTCAGGTGCTCGCGTGCGGACTCGGCGGGGTGGGCCCCCGGGGACAGCCCGGTCGCCCAGACGTCGGCCACCA
>JBDZVD010000167.1:0-11582 GCA_040255525.1 Micromonosporaceae bacterium
CTCGCCGGGCGCTGCGACGCGCGGCCGGAGCTGCCCGGCCGGCCGCTGCCGCTGGAGATCCACGTGCCGGCGCTGGCGTGCCGGGGCGGCGTGGCCCTGGCCGAGCGGCTGTTCGCCCCGCTGGGCTGGTCGGTGCGCGCCACCGCCCTCGCGCTCGACCCGGCGGTGCCGGCCTGGGGCCAGTCCCGGTACGTCGACCTGCGGCTGCACGGCGAGCTGCGGCTCGCGGACGCGCTGAACCACCTGTACGTGCTGCTGCCCGTGCTGGACGACGCGAAGCACTACTGGGTCGGCATCGACGAGGTGGAGAAGCTGGTCCGGGCCGGGCAGGGTTGGCTGGGTACCCACCCGGAGCGGCACCTGATCGCCGGCCGGTACCTGGCGCACCGGCGCACCCTGGTGACCACTGCGGTCGGGCGGCTCGCCGAGGTCGACGACACGGAGCCGGAGGCGCTGGACAACGCCGTACCCGACGACGGGGCGACCGCGCCCGGACCGGACGGCGCGGCGGCGCCCAGACCGGCATCCGATCCGGCGGCGCCCGATCCGGCGGCGGAAGTGCCCGGCGGACCGACCGGCGGCGGGGCGCCGCTGGCCGTTCAGCGCCGGGACGCGGTGCTCGCCGAGGTGCGGGCCGCCGGCGGTGGACGGGTGGTCGACCTCGGGTGCGGCGAGGGGGTGCTGACCCGGGACCTGCTCGACGAGCCGACCGTCACCCGGGTGCTCGGCGTGGACGTGTCGCACCGGGCGCTGGAGGTGGCCGCGCGCCGGCTGCGGCTGGACCGGCTGCCCGACCGGCAGCGGGAACGGGTGTCGCTGATCCAGTCGTCGCTGACCTACCGCGACACCCGGGTCGCCGGCTTCGACGCGGCCGTGCTGATGGAGGTCATCGAACACGTCGACCCGCCGCGCCTGCCCGCGCTGGAGCGTTGCGTGTTCGGGTACGCCCGGCCCCGCACGGTCGTGGTGACCACCCCGAACGCCGAGTACAACGTGCGGTACCCCGGCCTGCCGGCCGGTGCGCTGCGCCACCATGACCACCGCTTCGAGTGGACGCGCGAGCAGTTCCGCCGGTGGGCGGCCGGCGCCGCGTCCCGGTACGGGTACGCGGTGCGCCACGTACCGGTCGGGCCGGACGACCCAGAGGTCGGGCCGGCGACCCAGCTGGCCGTGTTCACCGACGCGACTCTCGGCACAGATGCAGCGAACGGCCCGGACGCAGCGAACGGCCCGGACCGAGTGAGCGGCCCGGACACAGCGAACGGCCCGGGTCGGCCGAACGCCACCGGTGCAGGGGCGCGGCCGGAAGCCACGCCGGCCGGAGTCGACGAAACGGACGGAGTGGCCGCGTGAGCGAGACAGTGACCGAAGCCCCCGCCGCCGTGCCGGCCACCGGGCCGATCCGGCTCGGCGTCCCCGACCTGGCCCTCGTGGTCCTCGTCGGCGTCTCCGGTTCGGGCAAGTCCACGTTCGCGCGCACCCACTTCGGCCCGTTCGAGGTGGTCTCCAGCGACTTCTGCCGGGGCCTGGTCTCGGGGGACGAGAACAACCAGGCGGCCAGCGCCGACGCGTTCGACGTGCTGCGCTACATCGCCGGCAAGCGGCTGGCCGCCGGGTACCTGACCGTGGTGGACGCGACCAACGTGCAGGCCGAAGCCCGGCGCGCGCTGATCGAACTGGCCCGGGCGCACGACGTCCTGCCGGTGGCCATCGTGCTCGACGTACCCGAGCGGGTCTGCGCGCAGCGCAACGCGCGACGCCCCGACCGCGACTTCGGCGCGCACGTCGTCCGCCGGCAGCGCGACCAGCTGCGCCGGGGTCTGCGCGGCCTGGCCCGGGAGGGGTTCCGCCGGGTACACGTGCTGCGCGGCGAGCAGGAGGTGACCGCCGCGGTGGTGGTGCGCGAGCGGCTGCTCACCGACTACCGCCACCTGACCGGACCGTTCGACGTCATCGGGGACGTGCACGGCTGCCGGGCCGAGCTGGAGGAATTGCTGGAGGCGCTCGGGTACCGGATCAGCCGGGACGACCGGGGCCGGCCGGTCGACGCGGCGCACCCGGGGCGTACCGCGGTGTTCCTCGGCGATCTGGTCGACCGCGGCCCCGACTCCCCCGGCGTGCTGCGCCTGGTGATGGGCATGGTCACCGCCGGGCACGCGCTGGCGGTGCCGGGCAATCACGAGAACAAGCTGGTCCGGGCGCTGTCCGGCCGGCAGGTCCAGCGTACCCACGGGCTGGCCGAGACACTGGACCAGCTGGCCGGACAGCCGGAGGAGTTCCGGGCCGAGGTACTCGCGTTCTGCCGGGACCTGGTGTCGCACCGGGTACTCGACGGCGGCCGGCTGGTGGTCGCGCACGCCGGGCTGAAGGAGGCGTACCAGGGCCGGGCGTCCGGCCGCGTACGCAGCTTCGCGCTGTACGGCGACACCACCGGCGAGACCGACGAGTTCGGGCTGCCCGTGCGCTACCCGTGGGCGGACGACTACCGGGGCACCGCGACCGTCCTGTACGGACACACACCGATCCCGGAACCGGCCTGGGTCAACAACACCATGTGCCTGGACACCGGCTGCGTGTTCGGCGGGAAGCTGACCGCGCTGCGGTACCCGGAGAAGCAGGTGGTGTCGGTACCGGCGCACCGGGTCTGGTACGAGCCGGCGAAGCCGTTCCCGCGTGCGGGCGAGGATGCCGGCACCGGCCGGCGGGAACCCGACCTGCTCGACATCGACGACGTACTGGGCCGGCGCGTGGTGGACACCCGGCTGCTCGGCCGCGTCACGGTACGGCAGGAGCAGTCGGCCGGCGCCCTGGAAGTGATGAGCCGGTACGCGCTGGACCCGCACTGGCTGCTGTACCTGCCCCCGACCATGGCACCGTGCGCCACCTCCGCCAGCCCGTACCTGCTGGAGCACCCGGCCGAGGCGTTCGACGCGTACCGGGCCGAGGGAATCGCGCGGGTCATCTGCGAGCAGAAGCACATGGGTTCCCGCGCGGTCGCTCTGATCTGCCGGGACGACCGGGTGGCCGCGCGACGGTTCGGCGTCGCCGAGGGCGCCGGCACGGTGTACACCCGGACCGGCCGGCCGTTTTTCCCGGCCGGGACGACCGGCGCGCTGGTGGACCGGCTTGCCGCCGCCGTCGCCGCCGCCGGCCTGTGGGAGCGGCTGAATACCGGGTGGTTGCTGCTGGACTGCGAGCTGCTGCCCTGGTCGGCCAAGGCCGAGGACCTGTTGCGCCACCAGTACGCGGCGGTCGGGGCCGCGGCCCGGGCGGCGCTGCCGGCCGCCGTCGACGCGCTGACCGCCGCAGCCGGCGCCGGGTTGGACGTGGACGCGCTGCTGGCCCGTACCCGCGCCCGCGCACGCAACGCGGAGGCGTTCACCGAGGCGTACCGCCGGTACTGCTGGCCGACCGACGGCCTGGACGGCGTCCGGATGGCCCCGTTCCAGGTGCTGGCGACCGAGGCGGCGACCTACCACGACCGCGACCACGGCTGGCACCTCGACGTCGCGGACCGGCTCGCCCGGGCCGCCCCCGATCTGATCGAGACCACCCGGCGGCTCGCCGTCGACACCACCGACCCGGACTCGGTCGCATCCGCGGTGGCCTGGTGGCGCGAGCTGACCGAAGCCGGGGGCGAGGGCATGGTGGTCAAGCCGTGGGACAACCTGGTCCGGGCCGGGCGCGGGCTGGCGCAGCCCGGCGTCAAGGTACGGGGACGGGAGTACCTGCGCATCATCTACGGCCCCGACTACACGGAACCGGCGAACCTCACCCGGCTGCGCGAGCGCCGCAGCCTGAACCACAAGCGGTCGCTGGCCCTGCGGGAGTACGCGCTCGGTCTGGAGGCACTGGAGCGGGTCGCCGCGGGGGAACCGCTGTGGCGCGTGCACGAACCGGTGTTCGCCGTGCTCGCGCTGGAGTCCGAACCGGTGGACCCGCGGCTGTAGCGGCCCGCCTCGTGCCCAGCGACTCCTCCCACGGCTACACGCGAGACGACGCCCGGTCAGTGGCCGCGGAACGCCTCCTCCAGCCACCACGCGCCGCGCCTGCCGGCCACCTTCGCGTCGACCACGAGCGGCCGTTCCCGCGGCCCGATCAGCCACTGCCGCATGGCGTCGAGGTCCCGCACGTGGCGGACGGTCAGCGCGTCGGCGCCGAAGCCCCGCGCGATCGCGGCGATGTCGGTGTCGGGAAACGTCACGGTGGACAGCGGGTACCCGTCGGGTCCGAAGTGGTGCACCTCGGCCCCGTACGCCGCGTCGTTGTAGACCACGACGACCATGGGCAGGCGCAGCCGGACCACGGTCTCCAGGTCCGCGATGCTCATCAGGAAGCCACCGTCGCCACAGGCCGCGACCGGCATCCGGTCGGGCGCCGCGAGCGCGGCACCGATCGCGGTGGCCAGGCCCAGACCGATCGACTGGTACGACTGGGTGAAACAGAACCCGTCGTCGTCGGGTACCGACAGGTACGCGCTCGGGTACCCCATGAAGTTGCCCGAGTCGACGGCCAGCACCCGCTGCGCCGGCAGCAGTTCGTCGAGGCGGATCGACAGCGTACGGGGATCGATCCGCGACCCGTCGCTCTCGTCGTCGTACGGCACCGTGCGCGCGCTCACCTCGCCCGCGATCCGCGCGCGCAGCCGATCGGTCCGGTACCCGCCGGCCGCCGGCCCCCGCGCGGCCAGCGCCTCCGTGACGGCCCGCGCGGTCCGGTCGACGTCGCCCAGCACGCCGAGGTCGATCGGCCGGTACGCGCCCAGCGCGCCGGCCTCCACGTCGACCTGGGCGACCGTCGCGTCCGGCCCGACGAGCCTGCCGTGGCGCATCGTCCACATGTTCAGCCCGCAGCCCCAGCCGACGATCAGGTCGGCACCCGCGATCAGCTTCGCGGCCAGCGGCGTGGCGAAGCCGCCGGAGATGCCCAGCGACCACGGGTGGTCCCGGAAGAAGCCATTTGCCACCGCCGACGTGGCCAGCAGCGCGCCGGTCTGGTCGGCGAGCCTCAGCAGCGACTCGCGGGCACGGCACAGCCGGGCGCCGCGCCCGGCGATGAACACCGGCCGGCGCGCCCGGGTCAGCAGGTCGGCCAGTTCGGCGACCGCGGCCGGGGATGGTTCCACTGCGGCCGGGGCGGGCACGGCGGCCGGGGCCGGCGCGTCCCCGGGCAGCTCGGCCGCCTGGACGGCGAGCGGCAGGTTGAGTAGCACGGTGCGCCGCTCGGCCACTGCCGTCTGGTATGCCCGGGCGGTGTCGGCCAGCGCGGTGTCCGGCGACGACACCCGGACCGGCACCGCGCCGACCGCCTCGGCCAGCGCCGGCTGGTCCACGAAGAAGTTCGACCGGGGCTCGGTGGCCTCGGCGGCGACCACGAGCAGCGGGGTGCGGCTCTTCGCCGCCTCCGTGATGCCGGTCAGCGCGTTGGTCAGCCCGCAGCCCTGGTGCACGCTCACCGCCGCGACCCGCCGGCTCACCCGCGCGTACGCGTCGGCCATCGTCGCCGCCCCGGCCTCGTGGCGGGCCGCCACGAACCGCGCCCCGGCGTCCACCATCGCGTTGGTGACGTGGAAATTGCCGCTGCCGACCACGCCGAACACGTGATCGACCCCGAACTGGACCAGGGAACGGCCCACCGCCTCCGCGACTCGCATGCCTCCCGGCCTCCCGCCTCGACTCCGCCGCTGGACGCGGCCGCGTGCCCGGGCTCCCGGAGGTGCCCGGGCACCCCGCGCGTCAGCGCTCGACCAGCGCCAGCACCCGGGCTGGGCTGCCCGATCCGGTCACGATGGGCAGCGGCGCGGCGATGACCACCGCCCCGGTCGCCGGCAGTTGGGCGAGGTTGCGCAGCTGGGTGAGCCCGTACTTGTTCGCGCCGAGCAGGAACGAGTGGCACGGGAACGGCGGATCGAAGCCGGGCGCGGCACCGGCGTCGGTGCCGACCGTCTCCACCCCGACCCCGATCACCGGCGCCTCCTCGGCCAGCCACCGCGCGCACCGCGGGGAGACACCCGGGGTGTGGGAACCGGTGTCGTCGGCGTTGAGGAAGTCGACCTGCGAACCGGAGCGCGCGTCCCAACCGGTGCGGTACAGCAGCCAGCCGCCGTCCGGCAACGGCCCGTGTGCCTTCTCCCAGTCACGGATGTCGTCGATGTCGAGCAGGAAGTCGGGGTCCGCCGCGACCCGGTCGGCGAAGTCCAGCACGACGGCCGGGGCGACCAGGCGGCGCAGAGGCACCCGGGACACGTCGTCGAGGTCCCGGCCAGTGATCCAGTGGTTGGGCGCGTCGAAGTGGGTACCGACGTGCTCGCCGGTGCGGATGTTGTTCCAGTACCAGGCCGGTCCCCTGTCGTCGTACCGGCTGATCTCCTCAAGCCGGAACGGGACCGTGTTGGCGAACGGCTCCGGCAACTGGAGGATCGGCGTGGTATCGGTCAGCGGCGCGGTGAGGTCGACGATCTCGACGGTCCCGGAGGCCAGGGCCCCCAGCAGGTCGGCGAGCACCGGCACGGCATCCTCCTCGGGGTGGCGGCGATGCCGGCATCGTACGCCGTGCGCGGTGCTGGACGACACCGACGACACAGGCGGTCAGCTCGACGGCCGGGTACGGTGCCGCCCGCGTGCCGCGGGGGCGGCCACCGATCGGTGGCCGCCCCCGCGGGTATCCGCACTCTGTGTCGTGTCCGCGCTACGCGTCCCGGCGCTTCATCAGCCACGCGCCGACGAGCAGCGGTACCAGCCACTCCACCGTGAGGACCAGGTATCCGGTCCACGGCGACAGGTTGCCGGCGACGTGGACCACGTCCGTGACGTGCTGGCCCGCGTTCGACGTGAAGTACTTCGCGATGTCCTTGCCCCAGGTGCCGGGCGAACCCACTCTCTAAGGTGAATCACGATTTATCGGACATAGGTGTCTAGACTTCTGACCGCCTTCTCGCCTATACCCTGATGAAAGGTACATATCGCACCTGGGGGGTAGGCGTGGGGCGCCACTACTCGACGTTCTACGTCGTGTTCGCGATCGGGCTCACGGCCGTACTGATCTCCCTGCTGGTGGAGGGTCACCGGCACCGCCGGCGACTCGCGCGGGTCCCCGTCCGGATCGTGATCAACGGCATCCGCGGCAAGTCGTCGATCACCCGGCTCGTCGCCGGCGCCCTACGCGCCCGGATGCCCACGGTCGCGAAGACCACCGGTACGGCGGCGCGGTTCATCTTCGCCGACGGCCGTGAGGTTCCGTACGAGCGGCGCTTCGGCCTCGCCAACGTCATCGAGCAGGTGGATGTCGTCGCCGGCGCGGCGGAGGCCGGCGCGCGGGCGCTGGTGATCGAGTGCATGGCCGTCAACCCGGATCTCCAGCAGCTCAACCAGGAGAAGCTGATCCAGGCCACGATCGTGGTGATCTCTAACGTGCGGGAGGACCACCTCGACGTGATGGGCCCGACCCTCGACGATGTCGCCCGGTCGCTGTGCCGGTCGATGCCGGTCGGCGGAGTCTGCGTCACCGCCGAGCGGGACCGCCTGGACATCCTGCGTGCGGAGGCGAACAAGCGGAGGTGCTCTCTGCTCGTCGCCGACCCGGACCGGGTCTCGGACGAGGAGATGGACGGGTTCGGGTGGGCGACCTTCAAGGAGAACGTCGCGGTCGCGCTCGCCGTCGCCGAACTGATGGGGGTACCCAGGGCCGACGCGCTGGCCGGCATGTACCGGGCCGACCCCGACCCGGGTGTCCTGACGGTGGACCGCTGCGAGCACGCCGGGCGCTCGTTCCTCGCGGCGAACCTGTTCGCCGCCAACGACCCCGAGTCGACACTGATGAACCTCGAACTCCTGAAAAACTCCGGGCAGCTACCCGGTTCCCTGTCCATGGTGATCAACTGCCGTCCGGACCGCATCGAACGCAACGGCCAGATGGGCGACCTCGTCGCCAGAGTCGGCCCCGAACGGGTGTACCTGATCGGCACGCCGACCCGTTCGGCGTTGCGCACGATCCCGGACGAGCTGCGCCATCGGGTGGTGGACCTGGGCGGAGAGCACCGCACCGGTACCCAGATCCTGTCCGCGATCACCGCTTCGATGCCGCGCGCCGACCACGGTCTGGTGATGGTCGGCAACATCCACGGTCGCGGGGAGCACCTGCTCGACGCCCTCGCCGGCGAGGCCACCAGGCTCGCGGCCGGCGATCCCGCGCCGCTGCCCCTGGCCCGCCTGGAACCGGCCGTCGAGCCGCCGCTGTCCACCGGGGCGAGCTGAGATGCCCTCACACGTCGACTTCGACAGCTCCACCGCCAGCCTGGTGCTCGCCCTGGGCCTGCTGTTCTCGCTGGTCTGTTACGCCTTCACGAACCTGTCCCCGGGTGGGATGATCGTGCCGGGCTGGCTGGCGCTGACCCTGGTGGAGGGGTTGGACACCGTCGTGGTGACCGGTGCCGCCATGGTCGCCACGTTCGGCGCAGCCAAGCTGCTGCAACGCTGGTCGATCCTGTACGGCAAGCGGCTGTTCGCCATCGTCGTGCTCGTCGGCGTGTTCCTGGAGGCGACCGCCTTCCTGGCACTGCACAACCGGTTGCCGCAACTGTTTCCGCACGACACCCTCGGCTTCGTGGTCCCGGGACTGGTCGCGTACCAGCTGGTGCGCCAACCCAAGCTGCCGACCCTCGTCGCGACCAGCGTCGTCACGCTGGCCTCGGCGCTCGTCGCGATCGCGGTGGTGGCGCTGTGAGACCCCTGACCCGGCGCCAACTGCTGGGCTGGTGCGTGGCGGGCGCCGCGGCGGCCGGCAGTCTCGGCGCGGCCCCGGTGCTGGCTCCGCAGGTACTGGGGCGCATCGGCCGGTCCGAGGTCGGCCTGCGCGCCAAGCCCCTGTTCGGCCGGTACCGGTACGTCCGGCTGTCGCACCCCGACCGCACGGCGGTGTACGACGAGCACAGCACCCCGGTCGCGGTCCTGACCGAGGGCGCCCGGTCGGTCGTGTTCACCGGTAAGCACCGCAGGTTCGCCGAGCCCGCCACGACGAAGGCGCACGTCGACTCGACCTCCTGGGTGCGCCTGGCGCCCCGGCCGTGGCGCTTCGGCGCGCAGGCGGACGCCTGGTTCACCGGCTGGTTCACCACCCAGGACGGCTCGGCCGAACCGGATGCTATGGGCATCGCCATGCAGTACGTCACCGGCGCTCCCCGGCACGTGGACGGCCGGGGTGTCCCGTACGCCGGCGACGCCGGGTTCGGCCCGCTGATCGACGGCGTCCGGGATCAACGGTCGGACTTCTACGACTACCTCGGCATACCGTGGACATGGCCGGACGGCACCCGATCGGCACCCCGACCGAGCCGGTACCGGGACGTGGACTGCTCGGGGTTCCTGCGCCTGGTCTGGGGGTACCGGATGGGGATCCCGATGCTGCCCGGCGCGGCCGGCAAGGACGCCCGGGCGCTGCCGCGCGAGGCCCACCAGATCGCGGTGTCCGACCTCGTGGTGCCGATCTTCGACAGCGCGGCCGCGCCGCCCTCGGCCACGCAGCTGCGCCGGCTGCAACCGGGCGACCTGGTTTTCTTCGCGCTGCGCGCCGATCCCCGGTACCTGTCTCACGCCGGCATGTTCCTCGGCAGGGACGACCAGGGGCACCTGAGGTTCATCTCGTCCCGGTCCACGGTGAACGGCCCGACCATGGGCGACGTCGGCGGCACCGCCCGGTTGGAGGGGCACGGCTACTACCCCAGGGCGGTGCGCCGGGCGGTCCGGCTGTAGGCGCGCTGGCCGGGTCGGCGGCGGGCGCGCCAGCGCGGACCGGGCCGGGCCGGCGGCGGGCGCGTTCGCGCAGGCCGCCGGTCTCGTGCGGGTGAACGCTCAGCTCCTCGCGGATCTCACGGACCGGTGCAAAGACATCGCCGGATCCACGGCCTGTTCGGTGTCCCCGAAGGGATCTACTCTGGCTTATGCCCGAAGCGGGGACCGCCCAGCGACCGCGCAGGTCGGTAGGCTCCCGCTCGGCGGCATCGTGAAGCGGCCGGGAGCAGACGAACCGATGGGGGTACCGATCGGATGACCGAAGCGCCCCCACGTGTGCGGGCCGTCGCCCACGTGACCGCCGTCGAGCCGGCCCGCGACGACTCCGAACCCCGGCTCAAGCGGCGCGCCGGCTACCTGGGCGCCGTGCACGTGGTGCAGTTGCTGGTGGTGGAAGCGGTGCTGTTCGGCGTTCTCGGAGCGCTGACCCACAGCTACCTGACCGCGGAGATCACCGCGGGCGCCGGGGCGCTGCTCATCCTGGCGGCCACGCTGCGCCGCGGCGGGCGCTGGTGGTTCGAGCGGCAGACCGTGGGCCGGGAGTACCGGCGCCGCCGCGGCCACCCGGACATCGGTGAGAAGGACGCCCGCCTCGCCGCGCTGCACTGGCTCGCCCCCGGCCTGACCGTGCGGGAAGTCGAGTCCGAGTCCGGCGCGCGGACCGGGATCGGCTGCGACGCCGCCGGTTGGTACGCCGCGATCGCGATCGGCGAGGCGGACAGCATGCACGGGGAGGGCGGCCCCGGCGTACCGCTCGACGTGCTGGCCCGTTGCCTCGACGACGCCGAGCAGCCGGGCGCCGTGATCCAGGTCGTCACGCACACGGTCCCCGCACCGGGCGCCGACATGGACGGCCGGCACCTGGCCGCCCATTCGTACCAGGAACTGCAGGCGCTCGCCGGCCCGGTGCCGGCCGACCGCACCACGTGGGTCGCGGTACGGCTGGAGGCACGATCCCGCGCCGAGGCCGGCGTCGCGGGCGGGTACGACGCCCAGCACGCCCCCACGCTGGTCGCCAACCTCATCCGCAGGGTGAGCCGGTCGCTGCGTGAATCGCGGCTGCCGCACCGGATCCTCTCCGCCGATGACCTGCTCGACGCGCTGGCCCGCGCGTGTGACCTCGACTGCGACCTGGTCGGCGCGGGCCAGCCGCCGCACGAGGAGTGGACGGCGTGGCATTCGGCGCGCGCCGCCCACGCGTCGTTCTGGCTGCGGGACTGGCCCCGGGTCGACGCGGCCGCGACGCTGTTCGGCGGGCTGGCCGCCATACCGTCATCGTCGGCGACCGTTTCCCTCGTGCTGACCCGTGCCCACGGCGAACTCGTGATGCGGTGCCTGATCAGGGTCGCCGTGCCGCGCGAGGGGCTGGCGGGGCTGTGCGAGATGGTCAACCAGAACGCGCGGGCGGCGAACGCCGAACTGTTGCGGCTCGACGGCGAACAGGGACCGGCGGTGTACGCGTCCGCTCCGACCGGAGGAGGTGCCGCGTGAGCCCGCACGACCCGGACGAGCCCGCCCGGCCGGCCAGCCAGCAACCCCACCCGCAGCAGCCACCCCAGCCGGCGGAGCCGGGCCCGTGGCAGCCGCCGGGCGGGCAGCGGGTGCAACCGGCACCGCCCCGGATTCCGGTTCAACGGGCGTCCGCGCAGACCCCGCGGGCCGCGCAGACGCCTCCCGCCGCCCAGCCCCCACCGGCCGCCCGCACAGTTGCGGCCCCGACCCCACCGGCCCAGACTGCCTCGACCGCCCAAACTTTCCCGGCCGCCCAAACTTTCCCGACCGCCCCGACCGCCCCGG
>JBDZVD010000168.1:0-11536 GCA_040255525.1 Micromonosporaceae bacterium
GGCCGCGGCGCAACCCGCCGAACCGGCCGGCGGCGCCGAGGCGGTGGCTCCGGCGGCAGCCCAGGCGCAGACTCCGGCCCAGGCCCAGGCCCAGGCCCAGGCGCAGACTCCGGCGGAGGCCAGGGAGGCACCGGCCACGGGCCGCAGGCGCCGAGCCCCGGCGGCGGCAACCGTGCTGTTCATGGCGCCGGAGGCGGCCCCGCCGGCCGCCGAGCCGGCCACCGCCACCGGCGTCGAAGAGGAGCCCGAGGGCGGTCGCCGCCGGCGGCGGGGCCGTCGTGGCGGTGAGCCGGCCGCCGACGTGACCGTCGAGGTGGCCGCGCCCGAGGTCGAGCCGGACGAGGCCGAACAGGCCGAGGAGGACGAGGACGAGGAGGACGAGGAGGCCGCCGGCCGGCACCGCCGCCGTCGTGGCCGCCGGGGCCGGGGCCGGGGCCGTGGCCACGGCGACGAGGCCGCCGATGCCGACGAGGAGGAGCCGGGCGAGGCCGCCGAGGAGGCTGCCGAGGCGGAGGAGGCGGAGGCCGGTGAGACGGTCACGCGCCGCCGCCGCCGTCGCCGCCGGGGAGGTACCGGCGACGGCGAGTCGACCAGCGAGGACGGTGTCGTCACCGTCGTCAAGGTGCGCCAGCCGCGCGCCGCGCGGGACGAGGTCCAGGGCGTCAGCGGTTCGACCCGGCTGGAAGCCAAGCGCCAGCGCCGCCGGGATGGCAGGGAGCAGCGCCGCACCCGGCCGCCGGTGCTGTCGGAGTCGGAGTTCCTGGCCCGTCGCGAGTCGGTGGACCGGGCCATGGTGGTCCGGGAGAAGGGCGACCGCACGCAGGTGGCGGTGCTCGAGGACGGCATCCTCGTCGAGCACTACGTGACCCGGGCCAGCGCCGGCTCGATGGTCGGCAACGTCTACCTCGGCAAGGTCCAGAACGTGCTGCCCAGCATGGAGGCCGCGTTCATCGACATCGGCCGGGGCCGCAACGCGGTGCTGTACGCCGGCGAGGTCAACTGGGACGCCACGGGCCTGGAGGGTCGGGCGCGCTCGATCGAGCACGCGCTCAAGTCCGGGGACTCCGTGCTGGTACAGGTCACCAAGGATCCGATCGGCCACAAGGGTGCGCGGCTGACCAGCCACATCGCCCTGTCCGGGCGGCACCTGGTGTACGTGCCGCACGGCAACGCGTCCGGGATCAGCCGGAAGCTGCCGGACAACGAGCGCAAGCGGCTGCGCGACGTGCTCAAGTCGCTGGTACCCGAGGGTGCGGGCGTGATCGTGCGGACGGCCGCCGAGGGGGCCTCGGAGGACGAGCTGTCCCGGGACGTGATCCGACTGCAGGCGCAGTGGGACGACATCCAGACCAAGGCCGCCGAGGGTGGCGCGCCGGCGCTGCTCTACGAGGAGCCCGATCTGGTCATCCGGGTGGTCCGGGACCTGTTCAACGAGGACTTCCGGGAGCTGGTCGTCCAGGGTGGCGACGCCTACGACATGGTGGAGATGTACCTCAAGCACGTCTCCCCGGACCTGCTGGACCGGCTGCACCGCTACACCGGCGTGTCCGACGTGTTCGCCGAGCGCCGCATCGACGAGCAGATCCTCAAGGGGCTGGACCGCAAGGTGTTCCTGCCCTCGGGCGGGTACCTGGTCATCGACCGTACCGAGGCCATGACGGTCATCGACGTCAACACCGGCAAGTACACCGGTACCGGTGGGAACCTCGAAGAGACGGTGACCCGCAACAACCTGGAAGCGGCCGAGGAGATCGTGCGCCAGTTGCGGCTGCGGGACCTGGGCGGGATCGTGGTGATCGACTTCATCGACATGGTCCTGGAGTCCAACCGGGAGCTGGTGCTGCGCCGGCTGACCGAGTGCCTGGGCCGGGACCGCACCAAGCACCAGGTCACCGAGATCACCTCGCTGGGACTGGTGCAGATGACCCGCAAGCGCATCGGGTTGGGCCTGCTCGAGGCGTTCAGCGAGACCTGCGAGCACTGCAAGGGTCGGGGCCTGATCGTCCACACCGACCCGGTACCGGAGAAGAAGCCGGCCGCGAAGGCGACCGCGGCCGTGGCAGCCGCCTCGGAGATCACCGGCGGATCCAGCCGGCGGCGCTCCCGCAAGGCTGCCGCGGCCGAGGCGCCCGAACCGGTGGCCGAAGAGGAAGAGTTGGTGACCACCACCTGGGACCCGGACGAGGAGCCGGCCCTGGCCGCGACGTCGGACCAGGCCGAGAATCCGGACGAGTTCGAGGTGGCGCACGACGAGGACGAGCAGCACGCCGACAGCCGGCGGCGCGGTCGCCGGGCCGGCACCCGCCGCCGCACCCGCTCCGCGTCCTGACCTGCGGTTTTCGTCCCGGCGTCGATCCTGCTGCGTAGACTGCGCGACGGGACCCGTCCGGTTCGCGGTGCGGCCACCGCCTCCGGTGACCGCGCCGCCGGCCGGGTCCGCGTCCCGCGCAGCAGGAGGTGATCGGGTGCGGTTGCGCCATTCCGCCCGCTCGACGAGCGGTGCGGCGCTCGCTGTCACCGGTGCCACACTCGCCCTGATCGCCGGGTGCGGCACCGGAGTCCAGCGCGGCGCGGCCGGGTCGGCCCGGTCCGGCGCCTCGGCCGTCGCGACGGCCACCCGGTCGCCGGCCCCCTCGCCGGCCGACCCGAGCGCGGCCAACACCCGGCAGGTGTGCGACGCGATCAACCTGGCGGTCACCGAGGGTGCCACCTCGTTCGGCTCCGACCTGGGCTCGATGACCGGGCATTTGGCCGGCGGCAACCGGTCCGCCGCGGCTGCGGCCAGGCGGTCGGCCTTGCGGGAGCTGACCAGCCTGGCCGGCAGGGTGCGTGCCGCCGGGGCGCCGGCGCTGAACCCGGCGGTCAGGACCGCCGCCGAGACCACGGCGCGCAACCTGGAGCGGGCCGCGGCCGACCCGGGCCTGCTCGCCGGGGTGAAGGCGGCCATCGACGTGGCCCCGGTGCTCAGCCGGATCACCTCGGCGGCGAACCCCCTGATCGGGGTCTGTCTCTGAGGGCGGCCGCAGCCGATGCGTGGCGAGGCGGGCACAGATCCCGTCCCGGCGGCCGAGCGCCCACCGCGTGATCCCGGTAGAGCCCGCCACCCGGTTTGGGGAGCGCGGGCTCCATGACGTACTCTTGCCTGCGGCGCGCCTTCGTGCGCCATGATGTCGCGTGTTCACCGGAACGTTTCGGACCGGCTACCGCGCCAACATGATCTATCCGCCCGTAGCTACGACAGGAGTCCGCGTCCCATGTACGCGATCGTCAAGACCGGCGGCAAGCAGTACAAGGTCGCCGAGGGCGACGTGATCGAGGTCGAGAAGCTCGCGGGCGCCCCTGGCGACGGGGTGTCGCTTTCGGCAGTGCTGCTCGTCGACGGTAGCGACCTGGTGACCGACCCGGCGAGGCTCGCCGATGTCGCGGTGACTGGTGAGGTTGTCGCGCAGACCAAGGGTCCGAAGATCCGGATCCACAAGTTCAAGAACAAGACCGGATACCACAAGCGCCAGGGTCACCGTCAGCCGCTGACCCGGGTCAAGGTGACCGGCATCTCGACCGGGAAGTAGGCGTCAACGATGGCTCACAAAAAGGGCGCGTCCAGCTCGCGCAACGGCCGGGACTCCAACGCTCAGCGGTTGGGCGTCAAGCGCTTCGGCGGCCAGCTCGTCAACGCCGGTGAGATCCTGGTCCGCCAGCGCGGCACCAAATTCCACCCCGGCGAGCTGGTCGGCCGCGGCAGCGACGACACGCTGTTCGCCCTGGCCGCCGGCAACGTACAGTTCGGCACCAAGCGCGGCCGCAAGGTCGTGAACATCGTTCCAGCCGCTGGCTGAGAGCACCGCCCGAGGGCGGGCTGGGACATGGTCCCGGCCCGCCCTCGGCGTTTGTACCCACTGATCGGAAGTAGGTAGGCACGTGGCGACGTCATTCGTCGATCGGGTCGTCCTGCACGTGCAGGCCGGCGACGGCGGGCACGGCTGCATGTCGATCCTGCGCGAGAAGTTCAAGCCGCTCGGCGGCCCGGACGGCGGCAACGGCGGGCACGGCGGGGACGTGACGCTGGTCGTCGACCCGGGGGTGCACACGCTGCTGGACTTCCACTTCCGGCCGCATGCCAAGGCGCAGAACGGCAAGGGTGGCCAGGGCGGCAACCGGCACGGTGCCAACGGCAGCGACCTGGTGCTGCGGGTACCCGACGGGACCGTGGTGCAGGACGTGGCCGGGAACGTCCTCGCCGACCTGGTCGGCGCGGGTACCAGCTTCGTCGCCGCCCGCGGCGGCCGGGGCGGGCGGGGCAACGCGGCGCTGGCCAACACCCGGCGCAAGGCTCCCGGCTTCGCCGAACTGGGGGAGCCCGGCGACCGGCTGGACATCGTGCTGGAGCTCAAGAGCGTCGCGGATGTCGGGCTGGTCGGCTTCCCGAGCGCCGGCAAGTCCTCACTGATCTCGGTGCTGTCGGCCGCCCGGCCGAAGATCGCCGACTACCCGTTCACCACGCTGGTACCGAACCTGGGCGTCGTACAGGTCGCCGACGACACGTTCACCATTGCCGACGTGCCCGGGCTGATCCCGGGTGCGGCCAGTGGCAAGGGGCTCGGGCTCGAGTTCCTGCGCCACATCGAGCGGTGCGCCGTGCTCGTGCACGTGGTGGACACCGCGACCCTGGAGACCGGACGCGATCCGGTCGCCGACATCGACGCGATCGAGGCGGAGTTGGCGGCCTACGGCGGCCTGGCCGACCGGCCACGGCTGGTGGTGCTCAACAAGATCGACGTACCCGACGGGCGCGACCTGGCCGAGATCGTCCGGCCGGACCTGGACGCGCGGGGCTTGCGCACGTTCGAGGTCAGCGCGGTGACCCACGAGGGGCTGGCCGAGCTGCGGTACGCCCTGGCCGAGATCGTGCGCGAACGACGGGCCGCGGCGCCGCCGGCCGAGCCGACCCGGATCGTGATCCGGCCCGCCGCCGTCGACGACAACGGATTCAGCATCGAGCGCGACGAGGACGACGTGTACGTGGTGCGCGGGCCGAAGCCGGAGCGCTGGGTGCGCCAGACCAACTTCGACAACGACGAGGCGGTCGGGTACCTGGCCGACCGGCTTGCCCGGCTGGGCGTCGAGGACGCCCTGGCGAAGTCCGGCGCCGAGCCGGGCTGCCTGGTACGCATCGGCGACCGCGAGTTCGACTGGCAGCCGATGCACTACGCGGGGCAGGAGTTCGTACCGGGTACCCGGGGCACCGACTACCGGCTGGACGCGCCGTCCACCCGGGCGACGGCGGCGCAGCGGCTGGCCGCCCGCAAGGCACGCCGGCAACGCCCCGCCGACGAGGTCGACGAGGCTGGGGACGGCGGCGCGACCGACACCGGGAGCGTCTGAGGACGCCCACCCAGATCCTCGCCGGCCCGATCGGGCCTATCCGGCCTCGGACGGGGCTGCCGCGTTGCCCGTCACGGCGGCGAGTTCACGCAGCACGTTCGCCGCGATGTCGGCCATGGAGCGCTGCTCGCCCTCGCGGATCCACCGGCTGAACGCGATCCCGAACACGGTCATGCCCGACTGCGCCGCCAGCGTCGCGGCGAGTTCGTCGACACCGCGCGTCCGCAGGGCCTCGGCGACAGTCGTGCCGATGCTGGCCAGCTTGTGCAGTTCGCGTTCCCGCAGTGGCGGGTTCTCGTCGATGACGGACTGGCGCACGCGGGAGTTGGCCCGTAGCTCGTCCGGGAAGAAAGTCGCCGCGGACGTGAGGGATGAGGCGACGATCTCGATCGGGGACGCGTCCGGCGGTGCGGCCTCCACTCCGGCGAGGAACGCCTCGACGAGCTGGTGCTGGCCGTAGAACAGCACCTCGCGCTTGTCGCTGAAGTGGCGGAAGAAGGTGCGCTCGGTCAGGCCGACGGACTGCGCGATCTCCATGGCGGTCGTCTGCTCGAACCCTCGGGTGGCGAACAGTTTGAGCGCGGCCTTCTGGAGCCGCCGCGGGGCATCCGGTTCCCAACGCACCATGCCGTCGAGTGTAGTGACGACAGCGACTGAAGTCTGATGATGACAGCGACTGACTTGCGAGGTACTGTATGTCTGTGACTGACGTCAGTCACCGACATCATTCCTACCGGTCAATCGCTCCACCGATGGCGGAGCGTCGAAGGAGAGCACGTCATGCGCGTTTTCGTCACCGGGGCCTCCGGCTGGATCGGCTCCGCCGTGGTGGACGAGTTGCTCGCCGCGGGGTACGACGTCACCGGACTGGCCAGATCCGAGGCGTCGGCCGCGGCACTTGCCGCCAAGGGTGCCCGGGTTCGCCGCGGCGACCTCGACGACCCGGACAGCATCCGAGCCGGCGCCGAGGACGCCGAAGCCGTCATCCACCTGGCTAACAAGCACGACTTTTCCAACCCCGCCGCGTCGAACGCGGCCGAGCGGGCCGCCGTCCAGACCATCGGCGACGTGCTCGCCGGTAGCGGGCGCCCGTTGCTGCTCGCGTCGGGGCTGGCCGCGCTGAGTCAGGGCAGGCCCGCGACCGAAGCCGACCCGTCCCCGTTCCACGGCCCGGACTCGCCCCGCGGTGGAAGCGAGAACCTGGCGCTGGAGTTCGTCGATCGTGGCGTGCGCAGCGTGAGCCTGCGGTTCGCGCCGACCGTGCACGGCGCCGGTGACCACGGCTTCATCGCGATCCTGGCCGCGATCGCCCGAGAAAAGGGTGTGTCCGGCTACCCGGCTGACGGGGCCAACCGCTGGGCCGCGGTGCACCGGACCGACGCCGCTCGCATGATCCGGCTCGGCCTCGAGAAGGCACCCGCCGGATCCCGCCTGCACGCGGTCGCCGAAGACGGCGTACCCACCCGCGAGATCGCGGACGCGATCGGCCGCGCGTTCGACCTGCCCGTCAGGTCCATCGCCGCCGACGACGTCCAGGACCACTTCGGCTGGATGGGTGCCTTCTTCGCGATGGAGATGTCGGCGTCCAGCGACGCGACACGGGAACTGCTCGGCTGGACGCCCACCGGGCCCACGCTCGTCGAGGACCTCGACGCGGGCGGCTACTCGGCACGGTGAGCGAACGCCCCTGCCAGACCGCTCTGGCCGCTCGCCCGGTCATCGCCGGATCGGGCGAGCGGCGGGCCTCACCGGCGGTGGGTCCGGTGCGCCGGTGGCCCGCGCCGGCGCGACGGAGTGGGAGCCGGCGATCACGGATCCTCGGGGCCGGCCGTCGGTCCTGGTCGTCGGTCCTGGTCGTCGCCTACGAGGATTCGCCGGGCTCCCGCGGCCCGCTGCGGTTGTCCCGCGCCGCTCGCGCCACTGCGCCCGCCCCACTCACCATGGCGCGCCGCCACGGTGCCACGCCCTCGATCTCGGTCGCCAGCGAGAAGCTGAGAAACGTCCTGATCACCACGATCAGGCCCAGTACCAGCACGTTGCGCAGGGTGGGCGCCACCGCCACGGTACGGACCAGATCGGCGGCGACCAGGAACTCCAACGCCAGCAGCAGGACGCTGCCGAAGGTCTCCCGCAGCGCGCGGTACCCCCGGCGGCCGCCGTCGCGGCGCCAGATCCGGACCGCCATCACCACGGACCACGCCAGCCCGAGGATGAGCACGGCGGCGCCGACGACATCGAATCCCTGCGCCACCCTTTCGGCCAGGTCCGTCAAGTCCAGCATCGCTCCCACCCGGGCTGGTGCGCCGTGCCGCGCCTACCGACGCTACCGAATCGATCCGGGCGGGCGGGAACACATGACCGCGCGGGACCCAGGCTACGCCGGGGTGGGCGCCGCCGGTGCGCGGCAGACCCGGGCGGCGCGGTACCCGGTGATCGATCGGATGGCACAGGCGCAGAGGGCGTATCCGGAGGCTGGATACGCCCTCTGCGTGCGGTTGGGCGGCGCTGCGTCCCGGCCGGGTGATCCGGCCCGCCCGACTTCTGAGCCGATCAGCGGGGAGGAGATCGTCAGTGGGCGGCGGGTACGGCGTCGGTCAACTGGTCCGCGTTGTCGTCCGGCGCGCTCGCGCGCCTGCGCTTGACCAGCGCCACCGACAGCGCGGCCAGCGCCATCACGCCGATCGGCAGCCAGAGCGTGACTCGCATCGCGTTGGTGAACCCGGTGTCGAACACGGTCTTGCCGATCGCCTTGAGGGCGTTCGCGACGTCGGCCGGGATGCCCTGGGGCAGGCTGATCGCGTTCTGGCCGGCGCCCACGTCGAGGTTGCCCGAGGCGTTCTTGAACCCGCTGATGAATGCGTCGCGGTACTGCGGGGGCAGCTTGCCGGCGTTGTCCGCGGCGGCCGCGCCCAGCTTGCTCGACAGCTGTGCCTGCAGTAGGGCGCCGACCGCGGCCGAACCGATGACGCCGCCCATCTGGCGGGTGGTATTGATCAAGCCGGATGCCGCGCCGGCCATCCGCGGTTCGATGTTGCGCATGGCGATGGTCTGCAGCGGCGCGAACGTCATGCCCAGGCCGAACCCGGCCACGATCAGGCCGGGCAGCAGCTGCCACCGGGACATGCCCAGGTGCGACGACGCGACCAGGATGCCCATGCCGCCGGCGAACAGGCCGACCCCGAGGAACAGGATCCACTTGCCGCCGATCCGGTCGGCGAACCGCCCGGCCAGCGGCGCGATGAACATCGAGATGACCGACATCGGCGCGGTGGTCAGGCCCGCCTGCAGGGCGCTGAGCCCGAGGACCGACTGCAGGAAGATGGTCAGCGGCAGGAACAGCCCGAGCATGCCGAAGCTGATCGCGGCGACCACGCCGTTCATGATGGAGAAGTTGCGGTCCCGGAAGATCGTAAACGGGATCAGCGGCTCGCCATGGCGCTCGAGCCACTGCATGTACATGAACGCGGCGAGCAGCACCACGCCGACCGAGATGATCTCCACGATCGTGATCGGTCCCCAGACCTCGCCCCAGTGGTGCGACTGGCCCTCGATCAGACCGAACACGATCAGGAACAGCGCCGCGGTGGACAGCAGGACGCCGGGGATATCCAGCTTGTGCCGGCGGTTGAGCTTGAGGTTGGGCATCACGATCCCGGCCATCACCAGCGCCAGGATGCCGACCGGCAGGTTGACGAAGAAGATCCAGCGCCAGCCGTAGTCGGTGACCAGCCAGCCGCCGAGCACCGGGCCCGCGACGGTGGCCACGCCGGCGACGGAACCCCAGATGCCGAACGCGGCTCCGCGCTTCTCCGGCGGGAAGATCATCGTGATCACGGACAGAGTCTGCGGCGTGAGTAGCGCGCCGCCGAAGCCCTGGATCACCCGGAACACGATGAGCTGGGTCGGATCGTGGGCGAACCCGCACGCCGCCGACGCCCCGGTGAAGATGACCAGGCCGGTCATGAACAGAATCTTGGGGCCGTACAGGTCGCCGACGCGCCCGGCGGTGATCAGCAGGACGGCGTACACGAGGATGTAGGCGTTCAGGATCCAGAGCAGGTCGGACAGCTGGGCATCCAGTCCGGTCGCCAGCGCCGGGATCGCGACGTTCACGATGGTGGTATCAAGCAGGATCATGAAGAAGCCGAGGCAGAGCGCGAGCAGCACCAGCCAGGGGTTGTACCGGCGCTCGGCCTGCGCCGGTGCGGCTTCGCGGCCGTCAGAGGCGCGCAGGGGCGACGCGCCACGGTCACCCGGGCGCTCTTGGGGGGTCATGACGAAGACTCCTTGATCTCGTCGGTCCACGGCAGCGTGCCGGACCGGATCTCACTGATCAGCTGTCGTACCCACTCGAGCTCGCCCCGGCGAGCGGCGTGGCGGAACTCATGGTCGAGCAGGGATGTGCGGGGCAGGCCTCGCTTGGTCAGGCTCGCGAGCACCTGCTCACCCGCGGCCAGGCGTGCTTCCAGCGCGGTCGTCCGGTGCTCCAGCAGCCGGACGGCGTCCTCGCGATCGAGGGTACGCAGCATCTCCATGGCCGTGGCGAAGAGCGGATACTCCTCCTCCGGGTAGCGCACCAGGTTACGCAGGTTGTCCAGGAACGCGTCGTGGCCGGCTTCGGTGATCGCGTAGACCGTGCGTTCGGGCCGGCGCCCCTCCCGTCCGGTCTCCACCGGCTCGATGAGCGCGAGCTGGCACAGCCGCTCGAACGTGTGGTAGAGCGATCCCGGCCGCACCTTGACCGCGTAGTCGATCGCGCGGTCGCGGATGACCTGCTGCACCTCGTACGGGTGCATCGGGCGCTCGCGCAGCAGTCGCAGGACGACGAGGCCGAGGGGTGTCAATGTCCGGCGAGGATTAGTCCGCATCATATACTCCATGTGGAGTATATGGCCGTGGCCGCGACGGCTGTCAAACTCGCCACCGATCAGACCGGCAACAGGCCGAGCGCGGTCCTGGCGCGGCGCACCGTGTCCGACCCCCGGTCCCGGGCACGCCGCGCGCCCTCGGCCAGCACCGCGTCGACCCCTGCCGGATCCGCCGCGAGGTCGGCGTAGCGCTGCTGGATCGGGCGCAGCTTCGCGACCACGACATCGGCGACCGCCTCCTTCAGCTCCGCGTACGACGAGAACAGGCCGGCCAGCACCTGCGGGGAGTCGTCCACGCAGCTCGCCAGCAGGTTCAGCAGGTTGGCGACCCCCGGCTTGGCCACCGGGTCGTAGCGCACCTCGCGCTCGGCGTCGGTGGTCGCACGCATGACCTTCCGTCGCAACACCTCCGGGGGATCGAGCAGGAACAGCACGCCGTTTGGAGAAGCATTCGTCTTTCCCATCTTCGCGCCCGGGTCTGACAAATCCATCAAGCGTGCGGCGAATGCCGGGAGTGCGGGTTTGGGCACCACGAACGTCCGCCCGTACCTGCCGTTGAACCGGATGGCCACGTCCCGGGCCAGTTCGAGGTGCTGAGCCTGGTCCTCGCCGACCGGTACCTCGTCGATGTCGTGCAGCAGGATGTCCGCGGCCATCATCACCGGGTACGTGAGCAGCGACAGCCGTACCTGCCGCTGGGTCGCCGCCTTCTCCTTGAATTGGATCATGCGGTGCGCCTCGCCGTAGCTGGTCGCGCACTCCAGCAGGTAGTGGAGTTCGGAGTGCTCCGGTACCTGCGACTGGACGAAGAACGTGGACCGCCCGGGGTCGACGCCGGCTGCCAGCAGCAGCGTGGCCACCTCCCGCGTCTTGGCAGCGAGCTGCCGCGGATCGTGCTCGACGGTCATCGCGTGCAGGTCAGCGATGAAGATCGACATGTCGGCGCGGTGCTGCGCCTGCACCGCCGGAGCGATCGCCCCGAGGTAGTTGCCGAGTTGCAGGCGGCCGGTCGGCTTGAAGCCGGAGATCTGGCGGGACATGCGGGGCTCCTTGGGTCGGGTGCGCCGCCGCCTCCGGGCATACGACAACGGCCGCCCGGAGTGGGCGGCCGCGTGTGGGTTGGGTACGCGGAAGGGAGGGCCGCCCGTCAGGGGGCCCACCAGCCGAGGTTCGGCGAGATCCGCATGCCGCCAGCCTAGCGCATGCCGAGGCGTCAGCCGGAAACCCTCGACCAGCCGCCATCGGTGAGCACGACATGGTCGAGGAAGCGCAGCCCCACGGCGTCG
>JBDZVD010000038.1:0-47698 GCA_040255525.1 Micromonosporaceae bacterium
GGTCGACTGCGAGGGTGACCCGGAGAACGTGGAGACCTCGAAGCTGGTCTTCCGCGGCGCCGACCGTCCCGCTGACGTTCCGGAGACCGTGCCGGCCGACCTCGGTAGCACCGCTACCGCCGGGTCCGACGAGTAAGCGCCGGATCATCGCGAATAGAGCGGAACGCGCTGGCCCCGGACCTCACGGTCCGGGGCCAGCGGTTTCTTCGCGGGACCTGTGCGGCCCCGTCCCGGCCCGGGACGTGGCGGTGCGCGGCCTGCGGTGTCTTCGGGGACACCTGTGCGGCCCCGTCCCGGACGCTCAGGTGAGGTAGTCCTCCAGGAGTGCCGCGCTGGCAACTGGGCCAGGTACCCGGCCAGCGCCGGGCGTTGACCCCGACGTTCCGGTGCCCGGTTGGTGACCGGCCAGGTGCGTGCCCTGCGGAGCCGCGCAGCCGACGAGCAGCAGGAGGGCGAGAGTCACGAGTATCACGATGGTGTGGATCGGCCGCACCGGAATAGATTATCGACCGGTTTATGGATTTGACGCCCGTATGCCCGGTTGGGAGCGGCACGGCTACAGGGACTCCGTACCTTCGCCCGCCAGCGCGTACCGGTGTCCCGGCGCCGGCACCACCAGGCCGTCGGCCACCAGCCCGGCCAGCGCCCGGTCGCGCTGCGCTACCTCCGGCCACACAAGGTCGAGCCGGGCGGCGGGCACCGGCTCGGACTCCTGCCGGAGGACGGCGAGCAGCAGGCCGCGTACCTGCCGATCGGTGCCCGCGTACCGCTGCGGCCGCCGTGCCGGCCCCGTACCGGCCGGACTTCCGGCCAGCCGCCAGGCGCAGCCGGTCCAGAGTGGACAGTCCTGGCACCGCGGGCCGCGGGCCGTACAGATCAAGGCGCCCAACTCCATGAACGCGGCACTGGCCCGGGCGGCGAGCCGGTCCTCGTCCGGCAGGAGCGCCTCGACGGCCGCGAGGTCGGCGACGGTGGTGGCAGGTCCGGCGTCCGGGCGCCCGGACACGGCACGGGCGACCAGCCGTCGCACGTTCGTATCCACCACCGGCTGCCGCTGGCCGTACGCGAACGCGGCCACCGCGCGCGCCGTGTAGGCGCCGATCCCCGGCAGAGCGAGCAGGTCGTCGAGCCGGTCGGGGACGGCGCCGCCGTGCCGCTCGACGATCGCTTCGGCGCACGCGTGCAGCCGCAGCGCCCGGCGGGGGTACCCGAGCCGCCCCCAGGCCCGGATCGCCTCCGCGACGGTGTCGGCGGCGAGCGCTGCGGGGTCGGGCCAGCGGGTCATCCAGGCGCGCCACGCCGGCTCGACCCGCGCTACCGGCGTCTGCTGGAGCATGAACTCACTGACCAGCACGCCCCAGGCGCCCGCCTCGGCGCGGCGCCACGGGAGGTCCCGGGCATGCTCGTCGAACCATGCGGTCGCGATCCTCGCCAGGTCCACTGAAGGCCGATCCACGGGAAGAGCCTGCCATCCGGGACAACACCGGCCGGTCGTGGGTACCCTACGCGCGGCGCGTGCGGCAGACTACCCGGGTGAACGAACTAGCGATCACGGTCGTTGGACGGGACCGACCCGGAATCATCGCCGATGTGTCCGCCGCACTGGCCCGGCTCGGACTCAATCTGACCGACTCGACCATGACGCTGTTGCGTGGTCACTTCGCGATGACCCTGATCTGCATCGGCGAGGTGGACGAGTCGGACATCATGGGGGCGCTGGAGCCGCTGACCGCGGACGGCGGCCTGCTGGCCACGGCTCACCGGGTACCGCCCGATGCTGCGGGCGGCAGCACCGGGGCGCCGTACACGCTGCTCGTTCACGGCGCGGATCGGCTGGGCATCGTGGCCGCCGTGACCGGGGTGATGGCCGAGATCGGCGGCAACGTGACCGACCTGACCACCCGCCTGTCCGGCACGCTGTACCTGCTGTCCGCGGAGATCGACCTGCCCTCCGGGTCCGACTTCGACGAACTGCTGACCAGGCTGGACGAGGTGGCCGACCGGTTGGGTGTCGAGGTCAGCCTGCGCTCGGGTGACGCGGACGTCCTGTGAACGACGCGCAACTCCCGGCACCGGAACCAGGCACAGTGAGGCCAGTGGTCGCCGCGCCGGATCCCGTCCTCTCCCGAGCCGGTGACCCGGTCGACCCGTGCGATCCCTCGATCGTCGCCCTCGCCGCGGACCTGATCGCCACGATGCGCGTATCGCCGGGCTGCGTCGGGCTCGCGGCGCCACAGGTCGGCGTCGGCGCCCGGGTGTTCGTCGTGGACGTGACCGGCCATCCCCGCGCCCGTACTTGTCACGGCACTGTCGCTCTGTGCAATGCCGAGATCGTTGAGGCGACCCGGTGGCAGAAGGGGCGCGAGGGCTGCATGTCGGTCCCGGACCTCACCGGCGACGTGAAGCGGGCCGGCCACCTGGTGGTCCGCGGGGCGCTGCCAGGCACCGGTGAGCCGGTCACGCTGACCACCGACGCGTTCGAGGCGCGGGCCTTCCAGCATGAGATCGACCACTGCGCCGGCCTGCTGTTTCTCGACCGGGTACCGGGTCCCCACGCGATCTTCGCGCGGAAGGTGTATCTCTGACAGCGCGGCGGCGCGTCGCCGTGAACCCCTTCCGCTCTACCGATAGCGTGAGGAAATCATGAACCTGACGGTTGGTCCGCTGCCCCCGGCCGTCTATTGGCGGCGCCGGGCCCTGGTACTGGGTGTGGTGCTGCTGCTCGTCATCCTGCTCGTTTCGATGTGTGGGGGCAGGGGCGGAGCGAGCAAGGACCACCCCGGCTTGGCGGGTTCCTCGCCGACGTCGTCGCCCACCCCCGGCGACAGTTCGCAGCCTCCGATCCTCGGCGGACCGGGCTCGGCCACCGGTAGCCCGGCAGGCTCGGGCGGCTCGGGCGGCTCGGGCGCGAATTCAGCGCCGTCGGGGTCCGGCGGGGCGACGCCGTCGTCCGGTGCGAGCGTCGACCCGTCGATGTGTACCGACGCGGAGATCCGGCTGACGCCGTCCATCGAAGAGTTCGTGACGGGCAACTACCCGTACCAGATGACGTTGAAGATTAGGAATACCTCTAACCGTACCTGCAAGCGTGACGTCGGTTCCGGGCCGCAGGAGCTGCACATCACGAACAGCGCCGGGCACGTGGTGTGGTCCTCGGACTACTGCCAGGACGGCGCGGGCGGCTCCGACGTGCGGACGTTCGGTCCGAACATCGAGACGCCGTTCAAGCTGGCCTGGGACGGGCGCGGCGACGGGCCGGGCTGTGCCAAGGGCACCAGGCTGGCGCCGGGCAGCTACCAGTTGGTGGCGAAGCTGGGCACCAAGGTGAGCGCCCCGGTCGGGTTCACCGTCAAGGCCGGCGACGCGGTCGGCAGCTGAGCACCGGCCGCGCGGTCTGACGCCGGCCGCTAGACGTAGCGCTCCAGGATCGACGCCTCGGCCAGCCGGGACAGTCCCTCGCGGACTCCGCGTGCGCGTGCGTCACCGACGCCGTCGACCGCCTGCAGGTCCTCGACGGTGGCACCGAGCAGCCGCTGCAGCGAACCGAAGTGGTCGACCAACCGGTCGACGACCGGCCCGGGCAGCCGCGGCACCTTCGCCAGCAGCCGGAAGCCGCGCGGCGATATCGCCGCGTCGAGCGCGTCGGAGGCGGCCGGGTAGCCCAGTGCACGGCCGACGGCGACGAGATCGATCATGTCGGTGGCGGACAGCGCGTCGAGTTCCTCCAGCGCCTCGTCGATCTGCCGGCCACGCCGCCCCTGCGGCAGGTAGTCCCGGATGACCAGGGTGCGGTCCGCGTCGACACCGGCCATCAGCTCTTCGAGCTGGAGAGCCAGCAGCCGGCCGTCGGTACCCAACTCCACGACGTACCCGGCGATCTCGTCGGCGATGCGCCTGACCATCTCCAGCCGCTGCACGACAGCCACCGCGTCCCGTACCGTGACCAGGTCCTCGATCTCCAGCGCGGACAGCGCACCGGACACCTCGTCGAGGCGCAGCTTGTACCGTTCCAGCGTGGCCAGCGCCTGGTTGGCGCGGGACAGGATCGCGCCCGAGTCGTCCAGCACGTGCCGCTGACCGCTGACGTACAGGCCGATGATGTGCATCGACTGGCTCACCGAGATCACCGGGTACCCGGTCTGCTTGGCGACCCGCTCAGCGGTGCGGTGCCGGGTACCGGTCTCCTCCGACGGGATCGACGAGTCCGGCATGAGGTGCACGCCTGCCCGCACGATCCGGGTCCCGTCGCTGGACAGCACCACCGCACCGTCCATCTTGCACAGCTCGCGCAGCCGGGTCGAGGAGAACTCGACGTCCAGCACGAAACCACCGGTGCAGATCGACTCCACGGTGCGGTCGTAGCCGAGCACGATGAGCGCGCCCGTGCGGCCGCGCAGGATGCGTTCGAGGCCGTCGCGCAGGGCGGTGCCGGGCGCCATGAGCGCCAGGTTGGCCCGCAGCGGGTCGGTGTTGGCGCCGCCCGCCCACGGGGTCACCGCGCTACCGGGGCGCAGCGTCAGGCCGGCGCCGGCCCGGTTGGGCCCGGTGCTGTTGATCCGGGTGGCGTCACGGTCGATCGGCACCCGCACATTCTACGGATGGCTATCCACCCAGTGACGCTGTGGTGTGGGTCATTGCTCACCGGATGCCGTTTGTGCCGACACCTGTGCCGCCCAGCGCACCGCGCTGCGCACGTCGCCGACCTCCCGCACGGTCATTCCGGCCGGCGCGGAACCCTCGGCCGCCGGCCGGCAACCGAACGGGACGAGCGCGCGCCGGAAGCCGAGGCGCGCGGCCTCGGCGAGCCTGCGCGGAACCGCGCCCACCCGCCGCACCTCGCCGGTCAACCCGACCTCACCGATCGCGACGAGGTCCGCGGCCAGCGGCAGGTTGTGCCGCGCGGACGCGACGGCCAGTGCCATCGCCAGGTCGACCGCGGGCTCGACGACGCGGATGCCGCCGACCGTCGCGGCGAACACCTCGCGGTCGTGCAGCCTCGCCTCCGTGCGGCCCTGGAGCACGGCCAGCACCATGGCCAGCCGTGCCGAGTCGAGCCCGGAGACGGTGCGCCGCGGCGAACCGGCCACCTGTGCGCCGATCAGTGCCTGGATCTCGGTCACCAGGGCGCGACGCCCCTCCATGGCCACGGTGACGCAGGCGCCCGGCGTCGGTTCCGAGTACCGGGTGAGGAACAGCCCGCTCGGGTCGGGCAGGCTGCTGATCCCACCCTCGTGCATCTCGAAGCAGCCGACCTCGTCCGCGGCCCCGAACCGGTTTTTCAGCCCGCGCACCATCCGCAGCGAGGAGTGCTTGTCGCCCTCGAACTGCAGCACGACGTCGACCAGGTGCTCCAGCACCCGGGGGCCGGCCACCTGACCGTCTTTGGTGACGTGCCCCACCAGTACCGTGGCGATGCCCCGGTCCTTCGCGATCGAGACCAGCGCTGCGGTGACGGCGCGGACCTGGGTGACTCCGCCGGCGACCCCCTCGGTACCGGGTGCCGAGATGGTCTGCACCGAGTCGATGACCAGCAGCCCGGGCTTGACCGCGTCCAGGTGGCCGAGCACCGCCTCCAGGTCGGTCTCCGCGGCCAGGTAGAGCCGCTCGTGCAGCGCGCCGAGCCGCTCGGCGCGCAGCCGGACCTGGCTGGTCGACTCCTCGCCGGAGACCACCAGGCAGGTCGAGGCCGAGGTCTCCGGCGGCAGGCCGGCCCCGGACGCCCACTGCTGGGCCACGTCGAGCAGGAGTGTGGACTTGCCCACGCCGGGCTCGCCAGCGAGCAGCACCACGGCACCGGGGACCAGGCCGCCGCCGAGCACCCGGTCAAGCTCGGCGACGCCGGTCGGCCGGAACCGGGCGGGCTCGGCGCTGATCGTGGCGATCGGCCGGGCCGGCTCCAGCGGCGCCCGCGCGGTGACCGACCGCAGGCTGGCCGGCATGCCGGCGCCGCCGGTCGAATCGACGATCGAGCCCCACTCGCCGCACTCCGGGCAGCGGCCCACCCACTTGGGCGGCCGGTGGCCGCACGCGTCGCACTCGTAGGCGGCACGCGCCGGCCGGGCCGCTCGCGACTTCGCCGATCTCTCGTTCACGGCAGCACGCTAACGGACCGGTACGACACATGCCGGTCGGGCCCGGCGAACGGCGTGCCGCGAGCGGGACTACGCGGTGGGCGTCGGTACGGTGGCCGGCTGCCGGGGCTCCGGGGTGGCCGGCACGCCGACCGGCACGGAGACCGTGTTGTTCGGACCGATCGTGAACTGCCCGCCGCTGGACTGCTGGAACGTGAACTGCATGCCCACCGCGTTGCCCGGGGTCAGCGACCGCGTCAGGTTGGAGATCTGGAGGAACCGGCTGTTCCGCGGGGTCAGGGCGACGCAGCCGCCCGACTTGATCGTGACGCTGATGTCGGCCGACGTGGCCGTGGCCGCGGTGACGGATGCCGACTCGGACGCGGACGGCGACCCGGAGGCCGATTCCTGCGCGGCGCCCGTGGGCTTGGCGGAGCTGGCGTTCGACGGAGTACCGGTCGGCCCCTGCGGGCTGATCCCGCCCGAGGCTCCCAACGACGGTGCGACGCCGGCCGTTGGCGCGCCGGTGGAGGGGTTGGCCTGGATCGGCGCGGGCGAGCTCTGGCAGACGCTCGGGGCACCGGGCGTCGCCCCGTCGGCGATGACCACCTGTCCCTGGGTGCTGGTGACCCCGGTGAGCGTGATGTCCTTGTCGGTGTTGTCGAAGATCCAGATTGACAGCGGAGCGCTGTCGCCGGCCGCATACCCCTTCGGGCCGTTGTAGTCCACGGTGGCGTTGGCGATCTGGATGGTCTGGTCCGGCTCGCCTGCCTTCACGGTGGCCTTGGCGCCCGGCACTCCCGAGGTGATCAGGGACGTCTCGGCGAGCTGTCCGGAGCTGCACGCGGCGAGCAGGCCGGTCGGCAGCGTCAACGCTACCGCGACAGCCGGAACGACCAAACGCCGGCGATGCGAGCGGGTCACGGCGCTCCTCCTCGGAACGACAACGCGGGAAAGCACAACGCCGTACAGCGTAGTGGCCATGATTCCGGCACCGGCGGGCACCCCGACGCCTCACCCGTCACGGTCACCCCGCCGTACCCGACACGAGCAGGAGGATCACGTCCGCCAGCGCCACCACCAGTACTGACCGGAACGCCGCCCGGGATCCGGGACGGCGGGACAGGTACCAGCCGGCCGGCAGCACCACCACGGCAGCTGCCAGCACTCCGAGGGCCGGCCACGACGGCGGTCCGGCGGGGCCGAACACCAGCGCGGCCGTCGCCGCCACGAGCAGGGCCCCGCCCGTGATCCAGGAAGCGGTGGGCCCGATCCGGTGCGGGAGGCCGCGAACCCCGGCGGCCAGGTCGTCCGCCAGGTCGGGGAGGACGTTGACGAAGTGCGCACCGCCGCCGAGCAGCGCGGCGGCGAGGATGAGCCACCAGGAGCGGGTACCGGCCACGAACGCGGCGAGCGCCCCGAACGCGACCAGGTACGGCAGCGGCGACGCCGCGGTGAACTTCAGCGGCCAGTCGTACAGCAGCCCGGCGATCATGCCGCCGATCAGGAACCCGGCCGGTACCGGCCCGGACAGCAGCGCCAGCGGTACGGTCGCCAGCGCGGCGACCAGCGCACCGTGGCCGACGGTACGGCGGGAGACCTGCCCGGCCGTGATCGGCTTGTCCCCCCGGCCGGCCCGGGCGTCCCGGTCCGCGTCCAGCCAGTCGTTCGTCCAGCCGACGGCCAGCTGGCTGCCCAGGACGGCGGCGGCGATCCCGGCGACCTCCCCGGCGCCGTGCCCGACCACGATCGCGAGCAGCGTGGCGACCACCGTGACGGCGAGAGTCGGCTCCGGGTGACACGCCCGTACCAGGCCCCGCACGCTCGCCCCCTCCCGGATCCCGGCAGGTCCGCCGCCGGCCGTGACCGGGCAGCCCGCCCGGCCTCCGGCGCGCCCCGCGCGGGTCGCTTGTCCCCCGTACGGGATCGTCCATCGCCGCAAGTCTGTTGGATCCTGCTGTTTCATGTCAGGCTAACCAGGGTGCGGCGGAATGATCTGGCGCAGTACGACGCCCTCGCGGGCGAGTGGTGGCGTCGCGACGGCGCCTTCGCGATGCTGCACTGGCTGGCCGCCGCCCGGGCCCGGCTGATCCCACCGGCCACCCGGCCGGAGGCCGTTCTGGTCGATCTCGGTTGCGGCGCCGGCCTGCTGGCTCCCCACCTGGCCGGGAAGGGGTACAGGCACATCGGCGTCGACCTGGTCGAGTCGGCCCTGGAGCAGGCTGGCACCCACGGCGCCCTGCCGGTGCGCGGCGATGTCACCGCTCTGCCGCTGGGGGATTGCTGCGCGGACGTCGTCAGTGCCGGTGAGCTGCTCGAACATGTGGTCGATCTGCGCGGCGCGGTGGCCGAGGCATGCCGCGTCCTGCGGCCGGGGGGAACCCTGGTGCTGGACACGCTCAACGCGACCCGGGCAGCCCGGCTGCTGGCGGTCACCGTGGCCGAACGCGTTCCCGGCGCGGCGCCCCGCGGTATCCACGATCCGAACCTGTTCGTCGACGTCCGCGTGCTGAGGAGTGAGTGCGCCCGGCATGGGGTAGACCTCGACGTGAGAGGCATTCGGCCATCGGTCGGCGGTCTGATCCGGTGGCTGGGCCGCCGTCGAGGGGAGGTGGCCATGGTGCCGACCTGGTCCACGGCAGTGCTCTACCAGGGACGGGGGGTCAAGAATGAGCGAGCGTCAGATGGTTGAGCGCGGCGGAGCCGCTCGTTGCGCGAGGACCGGGCATCAGGGTGCGGGTCCTTCCGCGCCCGATGCCGGTCCGCGACCCGGCGGGGACCCGGCATGAACGATCCGCTGGCCGCGGCGCGGCGGTTGGCCCCGCGCTTCGCCGGCCGGGCGGCAACGCACGACCGGGACGGGTCGTTCCCGGTCGACGACTTCGCCGACCTACGCACGGAGGGTCTGTTCGGCCTCATGGTCCCGACCCGGCTCGGCGGGATGGGCGCCAGCTTCGCCGACTACGCGGCAGTGGCGTTCGAACTGGCCAGGGGCAACGGAGCGACGGCGCTGGTGTTCAACATGCACGCCTCGGTCACCGGGGCGCTGGCCGGCATTCCGGAGGCGATGGCCAGCGCGCTGGGCGTACCGGAGGAGTTCTTCACGGCACGGGACGAGATCCTGCGCGCCGCCGCCGGGGGTGCCTTCTACGCCGTCGCGATGAGCGAGCGGGGGGCCGGTTCGCGGCTGTCCAGGCTGACCACGGAGTACGTGCGGGAGGACGGCGGGTACCTGATCAAGGGTACGAAGTCCTTCGTGTCCGGTTCCGGGCAGGCCGACGCGTACCTGGTGGCCGCGCGCAGCTCGGACGATCCGCAGACGGTCTCCCAGTTCCTGGTACCGGCGGAGCACCCCGGCATCCGGGTCGAGGAGACCTGGGACTCGCTCGGCATGCGCGCCACCTGCTCGCACGACCTCCACCTGGACGTCCGCGTCGCGCCGACCACGCTGCTCGGCGGCGTGGAGGGGCTCGCGCTGTGGTTCGCGCAGCTCATGCCGCACTGGCTGGTGGCCAGCTACGCGGCCGTCTACGTCGGCGTGGCACAGGCGGCGATCGACGCCTGCGTGGCGCACGTGAGCGGTCGCGGGGTGGCCGACCTGCCGTGGGTACGGGCCCGGGTGGGGCGGGCCGACGCCGCCGTCGCCGCGGCCCGGCTGGCGGTCGCGGAGGCCGCGCGCCGGGTCGACAGCGACCCGGGCGACCCGGACACCAATCGCTGGGTGTGGCGCGCGAAGCTGCTCGCCGGTACGACGGCCGCCGAGGTGGCCGCGTCGATGCTGGAAGCGGCGGGCACCTCCGCCAGCCGCCGGGGCAACCCGCTGGAGCGGCTGTACCGCGACGCCCGCTGTGGCTCCCTGCAACCGGCCACCTCCGACGTGTGTGCCGACTGGCTGGGCGTCGCGGCTCTGGGCGGCGACCCGGACACCGACGGATCGGCGCCGCGATGGTAGTGATCGCAGGCTCCGGAATCGCGTACCCCGCCTCACAGAGCCAGGACGAGCTCTGGTCGGGCTTCTTCTCGCACCACTACTCGGGGGTCCAGCGCGCGCTGGCCAACCGGCTGTTCCGCAATTCGGGGGTGCGGCGGCGGCACGGGGCGATCAACCCGACGATCGAGGATGTCTCCGGGTGGTCGACGGCCAGGCGGATGCAGCGGTACCTGACCGAGGCCATACCGCTGGGCAAGTCGGCCGTGACCGACGCGCTGGACGCCGCCGGGCTGGCCGCGTCCGAGATCGGGCTGTTCGCGGTCTGCTCGTGCACCGGGTACGTGACCCCGGGCCTGGACATCCTGCTCGCCCGCGACCTCGGCATGTCGCCGGCCACCCAGCGGCTGTTCATCGGGCACATGGGCTGCTACGCGGCGCTGCCCGGGCTCGGTGTCGTCAGCGACTTCGTGCAGGCCCGGGGGCGCCCCGCGGTGCTGCTGTGCCTGGAGTTGACCAGCCTGCACGTGCAGCCGCCGAGCGCGGACGCCGACCAGATCGTGGCGCATTCGCTGTTCTCCGACGCCGCGGCCGCCGTCGTGGTGCTTCCCGGCGGTCCGGGGTACGAGGTGCTGGACGTGAGCTCTGTGACGGACGCGGCCACGGCCGACCACATGACCTGGGACGTCACCGACCTGGGCTTCCGGATGGGGTTGTCCCAACGGGTACCGGATGTGCTCGACGCGCACGTCGCGCCGCTCGTGGACGGCCTGCTGGACCGGCACGGGCTGGCCCGCGACGACGTGGACGGCTGGGCGGTGCACCCGGGCGGTCCGCGCATCCTGGACGTCGTACGCGACCGGCTGGGGCTGACCGATCCGGCCATGGCGGCGTCCCGGCAGGTACTGGCGGAGCACGGCAACTGCTCGTCCCCGACGGTACTCATGATCCTGAACGCGGTGCGCCGAGCCACCCCGCGTCACGTCCTGGCGATGGCCTTCGGGCCGGGCCTGACGCTTTACGCGACGCTGCTGCGCGCGACGGCCTAGCCCGGTCGTCGCGGGCCTGGCCGTCAGCCGAGGCGGGCCAGGTCGGCCTTGAAGTCGTCGACCCGTCTGACCGGCTGCACGGTGCGGGCGACGGTGCCGGTGTCGGTTACCAGCACCGCGACGACCCCGTCCACCGCCGTCGAGCTGGCGTATCGCGACCGGAGCGTCCCGTCCGGATCCGCCACGGCCTTGATCTTGTGACCGGCCGCCGGTCTGGGCAGCGGCGGAGCCGTGCGGCCGACGGCGAGGACCGTCACCGACGTGGGGGCGGCGTTCGAGGCGGTCGAGATCAGCGTGGTGCAGTCGCAACCGTCGATGATCAGGATCAGCGCGGGGACGTTTTCCCGCAGCCGCACCGGTTTGTTCGCCCCGTCGAACAGGGTCACGTTGGGCAGTGCGGAACCGCCGGTCGTCGGTGGGGCGCCGGCGTTCGCGGTGTGCGTCGGGCGACTCGGCCAGGCGAGCGCAAACAAGCTGGTCAGCGTCGCGATGATGGCCACCATCATGATCAGTAACGGAATCCCCAGCGTCGGCGAGCTGTCGCCGAGGCTCGTGATCCGGGGCGGCAACCGGAGGCGTTTGCGCCAGCGGTCCCGGCGCGCCGCCCGCCGCCACTCGCGCCGCAGCGCGGCCGCTTCGTGATCGAGTTCGGACGCATCGTCCGGTATGACGATGGCGCCCCATTCCGGGGGGAGACCTGGCACGCCGCCGCCATCGTGCGGTCGTTCGCCGCCGTTGTCCCCGCGCAGGGTGCCCATGGCTTGTCTCCTCGGCCCTACCGTTAACTTTCCCGTATCCGGCCGGCGACGCGCCAGAGTGCGAGCCATACTTTCCTACCCGCCGACGGCCGCACTTACTCTCTCCTATGTCCGGACATGTGGTGGATCAGTGTTCTTGCAGGTCACAAGGCGATTACGGTGCGTGATGATGCACGGATGGCAGCCCGTGTCAAGCCGGAGAAACCGGTCTCACAACCACCCTGACCAGCGCTAATGCTCCCCCCCGGACTGGGCCGGGACGGCGGTGGCGTGTTACCCTGGACACAGCGAAAGGGGTTTCGAACCTATGGTTTTCAGTGTCGGCGAGACCGTTGTTTACCCCCACCACGGGGCCGCACTCATCGAGGCAATCGAGACTCGGGTCATCAGGGGCGAGGAAAAGCAGTACCTCGTCCTGAGGGTTGCACAGGGTGACCTGACGGTGCGTGTTCCAGCCGAGAATGCCGAGATCGTGGGTGTTCGTGAGGTCGTGGGCGAGGAAGGCCTCACCAAGGTCTTCGACGTGCTGCGTGCCCCGCACACCGAGGAACCGACCAACTGGTCGCGGCGTTACAAGGCAAACCTGGAGAAGCTGGCGTCCGGTAACCCGCTGAAGGTGGCCGAGGTCGTGCGCGATCTCTGGCGGCGGGAGCGGGAGCGCGGCCTCTCCGCGGGCGAGAAGCGAATGCTCGCCAAGGCCCGCGACATCCTGGTCGGCGAGGTGGCGCTTGCCGAGAAGAGCACCAAGGACGAGGCAGAGATGCTCCTCGACAAGGTTCTCACCGAGGCCTGACCGGCCCGAAGTCGAATCAACTGCGAAGGACCGCGACGTGACCGCGCGCCTCGATTTGCGCGGTGACGTCGCGGTCCTCGTTCCTGCGGCCGGTATGGGCGTCCGGCTGGGTCCCGGTGGGCCGAAGGCGCTCCGCCTGCTGGGCGGGCAACCGCTCCTGGTGCACGCGGTCCGCCGGGTCGCCGCCGCTGCCGGTGTCGGCTGCGTCGTGGTGGCGGCCCCGCCCGCCGAGGTCGACGCGGTACGTGCTCTGCTTCGCGAGGTGGCTCCGGTGACCGTGGTGCCGGGAGGCGATACCCGGCAGGCATCCGTCGCGGCGGCGCTGGCCGCCGTACCGGCCGGATTCGACATCATCCTGGTGCACGACGCGGCCCGGGCGCTCACGCCACCCGAGCAGGTCGCGCAGGTTGCCGACGCCGTCCGCGCCGGGCACGACGCGGTGATCCCGGTGCTGCCGGTGGTCGACACGATCAAAGAGGTGGCGGCCTCCGGTGCCGTCGTGGGTACCGTCGACCGCTCCGTTCTGCGGGCCGTGCAGACACCGCAGGGGTTCCGCCGCCAGGTGCTGTCCGCGGCGCACGCGGCCGCCATGGACGAGCACACCGACGATGCCGGGATGGTCGAGAAGCTCGGGATCGCGGTCCACTGCGTACCCGGTGACGAGGCGGCCATGAAGATCACCCGCCCGGTCGACCTCGTGATCGCCGAGGCGCTGCTGGCGCGTACCCTCGCTCCGTGATCGTTCCCCGGGTCGGTGTCGGCACCGACGTCCACGCCTTCTCCGCCGGCCGGCCCTGCTGGGTGGCCGGCCTGGAGTGGCCCGGCGTCGCCGGACTGGCGGGCCACTCGGACGGGGATGTCGCCGCGCACGCCGCCTGCGACGCGCTGCTGTCCGCCGCCGGCCTCGGAGACCTCGGTGCCAACTACGGCGTCGACCGGCCGGAGTGGGCCGGGGCGTCGGGCGTGGCTCTGCTCACCGAGACCGCCCGCCGGGTCCGCGCCGCCGGCTTCGAGATCGGCAACGTGTCCATCCAGGTGATCGGGGTGGCACCCAAGATCGGTACGCGTCGCGCCGAGGCGCAGTCCGCGCTCGGCTCGGCGATCGACGCCCCGGTGGCCGTGTCCGGTACGACGACCGACGGGCTCGGGCTGACCGGGCGTGCGGAGGGACTGGCCGCGGTCGCGGTCGCGTTGGTGCTGCCCCGCTGATCCCGGTGGCCGGCGCCCGGCTCACAGGCTCCGCCCGGCCCACGTCCACGCGTACCCGGTGTCCTCACAGGACAGTCCCGGCTCGCAGAGGTCCAGGGGACGGAACGTGTCCACCATGACGGCCAGCTCGTCGAAGTACTCGACGCCGATCGCGCGCTCGGCGGCGCCCGGCTGCGGCCCGTGCGTGAACCCGCCCGGGTGCAGCGAGATCGAGCCCTGCTCGATGCCGGATCCGCGCCGGGCCTCGTAGTTGCCTCCCGTGTAGAACAGCATTTCGTCCGAGTCCACGTTGTGGTGGTTGTACGGCACCGGGATCGACAGCGGGTGGTAGTCCACCTTGCGCGGCACGAACGAACAGATCACGAACCCCGGACCCTCGAACGTCTGGTGCACCGGCGGGGGCTGGTGCACCCGGCCGGTGATCGGCTCGAAGTCGTGGATGGAGAACGCCCACGGGTACAGGCAGCCGTCCCAACCCACCACGTCGAACGGGTGGTTCGCGTACACGTACCGGGTCCAGCCGCGCCGGTGCCGCACGTACACCTCGACGTCGGCGCCGTCCTGGCACAGCGGCCCGCCCGGCCCGCGCAGGTCCCGCTCGCAGTACGGGGACGCCTCCAGGAACTGGCCGCGCGTGGACAGGTACCGCTTCGGCGGTCCGATGTGGCCGGACGCCTCGATGGCCAGCATGCGTACCTGACCGTCCGGCACGATCCGGTGCGTGAGCGAGGTCGGGATGATGACGTAGTCGCCTTCGCTCACCTCCAGCGCGCCCAGTACCGATTCGATCCGTGCCCTGCCGGCCTCGACGTAGAGGCACTCGTCACCGATCGCGTCCCGGTACAGCGGGGACGGGCGGTCGGCGAGCACGTACGACAGCCGGACGTCGTCGTTGGCCATCAGGTACTGCCGGCCGAGCACCGGGTCGCCACCGCTGGCGTCCAGCTTGTGGGTCTGGAAATGGCGGGGCTTGAGCGGTCGGTTCGGCGTGCGCAGCGGCCCGGTCGCGTCCGGCGCCCAGCCGGGCGGGTCGAACGGCTCGGCGGCCACGATCGCCGTCGGCAGGTGGCGGTGGTAGAGCAGCGACGAGTCGGACGAGAAGCCCTCCTGCCCCATCAGCTCCTCCGCGTACAGGCCGCCGTCGGGCCGCCGGAACTGGGTGTGCCGCTTCGGGGGCACCTCGCCCACGCGCCGGTAGTAGGGCATCTGTTCACCTGCCTCCGTCTAGTGTCCGATTATCGGACACAGTTGCCCGGTACTCGTAGACTCCGTTACGTTTCTAGCCGTGTCAACACAGGTGCCGGAGTTGCTGGCCCGGCTCGTCGACGACGCCGCCGTCTTCCCGCCGGGCAACGCGCCGCTGCCCGTGGCGGTCGCCGCGCACCGGGACCATCGCGACGCCTGGTACGCCCGCCTCGTCGGCCCCCTGGTGATCCCGGCCTCGATGGCCGGGGAGCTGACCGGCGGCAGCGGGCTCGCCGGTCGGCTGGCCGGCGCGCTGGTACCCGGCACGGAGATCGGGCTGATCGGCGACGGCGGCATCGAAGCGCTCCCCGGGGCCGTGCGCGTGCTTGACGGCGGCCCGGCCGTACTCCGGCAGGTGGAGATCGCGGTCGCCCGGCGCGGCGAGGATCCGCAGCCCGGCCTGGCCCGGCTCGCCCGGCTGTCGGCCGGCTGGCCCGGCGTCACCTGGTACGCCGAGACCCCGCTGAGCTGGGGCCTGATGGCGGCGCTGGACACCGTCGCCGCGGCCCGGGCCGATGGCGTGGACCTCTGGCCCAAGTTCCGCACCGGTGGGCTGGCCGCCGAGCTGTTCCCCACACCGGCCGAGCTGGCCGCGGTGATCTGCGCCTGCCGTGACCGGAACCTGCGGTTCAAGCTGACCGCGGGGCTGCACCACGCGGTGCGGCACACCGATCCGGCAACCGGCTTCGTCCACCACGGGTTCCTCAACGTCCTGGTCGCCTCGGCGGTGGCGGCCGACGGCGGGGACGTCGCGGCGGTCGCCGCCGTGCTGAGCGGCACAGACCCGGCGCCGCTGGTCGAGCACGCACGGCGGCTGCTGTCCCGGCGGCGTCCGCTGTGGACCGGCTTCGGCAGTTGCAGCATCCCCGAACCGCTGGCCGATCTCCAGGGCTACGGGCTGCTCTGACCCCGGTCCGGCCGAGTCGGGACCGCGCTCCGAGGTGCGTCGGGTAGCCTGCCCGGCGGAGGTGCAGGTATGGAGGCAGGCCGCCCGCCGGTGTTCGGGTACCGGGTGATCGGCCTGGTCACGGCCCTGTTGGTGGTGGCGGGCGGGATCGCCGGGTACCGGGTACTGGCTCCGGGGACGATCCTCGATCACGCGAAGACGGCGTACCCGCGATCCGCTCCGGCCGCCCAGCCCGGGGTGTACGGCACCCTGCTGGCCGCTCCGATCGTGGTCGACGGCAGGCTGCGCGTGTACGCCGACAAGCGGCAGGTCTTCGCCGACAACCCGGTCAACATCAAGTCCACGATGTCGCCGTTCTGGTCCTACCGCCGCTGGCCCACCCAGTTGCTCGGGGTGGTCGCGGTCGGTACGACCGTGGTGTCGCAGTGGTCCGACGGCGAGGTTGTCGGGATCGACGCGACCACCGGCAACGTCGCGTGGCAGGCGAATACGCCGGTGCCCGACGGGCTGGCCTTCACCGGCCGGCGCACCGGCGCGTCGACCGTCTGGGACCCGGCTGGCCTCTACACCGCCGGCCAAACTGTGGTGGCGGTCGGCGGCTGGTACGCGCAGGGGTACGACGTTCGGTCCGGCCGGCCGCTCTGGCGGCAGCCACTGCCGCAGCCCCGCTGCGCGGACACGTTCACCGGGCCGGACATCTTCGTCTCCGTGGCCACCTGCGGTCCGCCCGCGGTACACGCCGTCGACGCCCGTACCGGCGCGGCGCTGTCCTGGCCGCAGTCGGTGCTGGCACCGGTCGGCTGCGCGCTCGGTCACTCCGGCTGCCTGGGGGTGCGCGACTCCGGGGGCGCCTGGGCGATCGGGGCGGGCGGGGTGCTGACCCCGGCTCCCGCGCTGCGTGCGCCCGGCGTGTGGGCCATCGGGAACGTCGCGATCGTGCCCAAGCCCGGCGGTGACGTAGCCGGCGTCGGGCTGACCGACAACAAGCAGCTGTGGATGGTGTCCGGGCGGGTGCTCGCGGTCGAGCCGGACGCGGTGCACCTGGTGGTCGAAGTCCCGTACCGGCCGTTCCCGGAGATCATCACGATTGATCCGGCGACCGGCCAGGAGCTGTCGGGATACCCGTTGAACGTGAAGGGATCCGGGCCGTTCGACATCGGCCCGGCGTACGCGGCGGATGGTTACCTGTTCATCGAGCGCAGCCGGCCGGGCGCGACCGCCGATCAACCGGACAGCGCCTACTTCTACCCGTCCCCGAACGTCGTCGTCGCCGGTAGCTGACGCGACCGGCGGCCGGCGCCGACCCCGTCGTGCGACGCGGCCGGCGCCGGGTGCGCGGGTCAGGCGAGCGCCGCCTCGGCCGCGCGGAGGAACGCGTCGTTCTCCTCGGGGGTACCGAGGGTGACCCGCACCCCGTCGCCCTGGAACGGCCGCACCACCACGCCGCGCTCCTCGCAGGCGGCTCCGAAGGCGGCCGACCGGTCGCCGAGCGGGAGCCAGAAGAAGTTGGCCTGGGTCTCCGGCACGTCCGGTACCCACTTGCGGACCGCCGGCAGCATCCGGTCCCGCTCGGCGCGTACCAGTGCGGTCCGCCGTTCCATCTCGTCGGCGGCGGCGAGCGCGGCCAGTGCCGCGGCCTGGGCCAGGGCCGAGGTCGAGAACGGGGTGAGCACCTTGCGGACCGCCTCGGCCACGCCGGGCTGCGCGACCAGGAAGCCGACCCGCGCCCCGGCCAGGCCCCACGCCTTGGACAGGGTGCGCAGCACCACCACGTTGGGCCGGTCGGCATACGTCCGGATGCCGTCCGGCACCTCGGGATCGGTGATGAACTCCCGGTACGCCTCGTCGATCACCACCAGGGTGGTCTCCGGCACCGCGTCCAGGAACGCGTCCAGTTCGGCCCGGCGCAGCGCGGTACCGGTCGGATTGTTCGGGTTGCAGACCAGGATCATGCGGGTACGCGGGGTGACCGCCGCGGCCATGGCCGGCAGGTCGTGCCCGTGATCGGGCAGGTTGGGCACCCGTACGCTGGTCGCCCCGCTGACCGCCGCGACAATCGGGTACGCCTCGAACGAGCGCCACGAGTAGAGGATCTCGTCGTCGCGACCGAGGCAGGTGGTCTTCGCCAGGTGCTCGACGAGGGCGACCGAACCGCAGCCGGTCACCAGCCGGGCGGCGTCCACCCCGTACCGCTCGGCAAGCGCGTCGCGCAGCCGCACGGTACCCAGGTCCGGGTACCGGTGGCTGTTCGCGGCCGCCTCGGTGATCGCCTCCACCACGCCGGGCAGCGGCCCGTACGGCACCTCGTTGCTGGCCAGCTTGATGGCGCCGGGCACCGTCCGGCCCGGCACGTACGCGGGCAGCGCGGCAAGGTCCTCGCGAATCAGACTCATGGCTGTTCTCCGGGTTTCTTCTGGGCCTTGACGGGGGTTATCTCGTGCCCACGCCGCCCGACCTGGACCACCACGGTCTGGGCGGAGCGGTCGTGCAGCGCCAGTTGCAGCGGGCCGCCCATGGCCGGCGAGATCGAGTCCACCAGCTGGAGGATGAGGCCCAGGCCGCAGGTCCACAGCAGCATCGGCACGCCGAGCGGGCTCCACCGGCGCAGGGCGCGGGCGAAGCCGAGCGGGGCCTCGCTCTCCAGCGGCATCACCCTGATGCCGACCGCCCGCTTGCCGAACGTCTGCCCGGTGCGCCCGATCGCCGGCACCTCGTAGACCAGCCAGATCACCATCCAGATCAGCGGGATGAGGTAGCTGAGCGCGGTGGCCCGGCCGGACAGGGTCGGCAGGTTGCTGTAGTCGGGGTTGTGCTCCAGCGCGCGGAACAGCGGCGCGTAGTCCGAGACGAGCAGGTACACCAGCCAGCCGGTGGCCACCGCGCTGAGGCCGAGTACGACGCCGAAGTCGATCAGGCGGGCGACCAACCGCAGGCCCAGGTTGGCGACCGGCAGCCCGTGCGGCCGCGGCTCGGCGGACGCGTACCCGTAGGCCAACCGGTACCCCGGGGGGATCGGTACGCCGGGCGGCCACGGGATGCTCCCGGGCGGTACGCCGGGCGGAAGGTTCGGCGGCGCGCCGGGCGGCCAGCCACCGACCGGTGTCGCCGGCGGTACCGGCACGCCGGGAGGTGGCACCGCGGTGCCGGGCGGCAGCGGTACCCCGGGCGTGGGCGGGGGCCCGACCGGCGGCGGCACCTGCGGCCACCCGGGAGGGCCCGGCGGCGAGGTGGTCGGGCCGGTCGCCGGGGTGCCGACCTGCGGGCCGCCGTCGGGCTCCGGTGTCCCGGTGCCGGCCGGTGGCTGTCCGGCCGGCACGCCGGGACCCGGGGTGCCCGAGGCCGGTGCCCGTGCTGCGCCGGAGGTCGGGGCGGGCGGAAGGGTGATGGTGCCGGCCGGCGCGACACCCGGCGGCGTGCTGGGCGGCGTGGCGTCGATCGGCAGCGATTCGCCGATCCAGCCCTCGCCGTCCCAGTACCGCTGGGTGCTCGGCTCGGCCGGGTCCTTGTACCAGCCCGGAGCGATGTCGTTCACCCGGTAAGTGTTACAGGTTCCCTCTACGCTCCTGCTCGCGCTCGATGGCCTCGAAGAGCGCCTTGAAGTTGCCTTTGCCGAAGCCCAGGGAGCCGTGCCGCTCGATCAGCTCGAAGAACACCGTCGGGCGGTCCTGTACCGGTTTGGTGAAGATTTGCAGCAGGTAGCCGTCCTCGTCCCGGTCCACCAGGATCTTCCGCGCCTGAAGCTCCTCAATGGGCACCCGTACCGTGCCGATCCGCTCGCGCAGCTGCGGGTCCTCGTAGTACGAATCGGGCGTGTCCAGAAACTCGACGCCGGCCGCCCGCATCGCGTCCACGCTGGCCAGGATGTCGTTGGTGGCGATCGCCACATGCTGGGCACCCGCACCGTCGTAGAACTCGAGGTATTCGTCGATCTGCGACTTGCGGCGGGAGGGCGCCGGCTCGTTGAGCGGGAACTTCACCTTCCGGGTGCCGTTCGCGACCACCTTGCTCATCAGCGCGGAGTAGTCGGTGGCGATGTCGTCGCCGACGAACTCCGCCATGTTTGTGAAGCCCATCACCCGCCGGTAGAACTCCACCCACTCGTCCATCCGGCCCAGCTCCACGTTGCCGACCACATGGTCGACCGCCTGGAAGAACCGCTGGGGCGCGCCCGCGGCGATGGCCGGGCCACGGTCCACGATCGGTGGGCGCGCGACGAACCCGGGTAGGAACGGCCCGTCGTACCGGGACCGGTCGACGAGCGAGTGGCGGGTGTCGCCGTACGTGGCGATGGAGGCCAGGCGCACGGTGCCGAAGGCGTCGGTCACGTCGTGCGGAGGCTCGATGCCCCGGGCGCCGTGCTCGGTGGCGTACCGGTACGCGGCGTCGACGTCGGGTACCTCCAGGGCGATGTCCATGATCCCGTCGCCGTGCCGGGCGTGGTGCTCGGCACCGGCCGTGCCGGCCCGTACCGAACCGGCGAACACGAACCGGGCCGATCCGCTGGTCAGCACGTACTCGACGTAGTCCCGGCAGTGCTGGTAGGCCGCCGGGTCGCCGTCCGGGTCGGCCTGCTCCGGCCCTCGCACCGCCACGCAGGTCATCCCGTACGCGGTCGAGTAGTAGTGGGCGGCCTGCCGGGCGTTGCCCACCATGAAGTACAGGTGGTCCAGCCCCTTGACCGGGAACGGATCGCCGGTCACATCGTGCTCGATGGCGCCAATGAGTTCGTCAACGCTGATGTCTGCCTGCGTCATCGCCGGGTCCTTTCGGTGCGCGGTTGTCCGCAGGATCGCGGTTCGGGCAGCGCTGGGCAACTGTTAGCGCAGCAGGTGGTCAGTGTGCACAACTTGTTATGCCTGGACGGCGTTCTACTGGACAATGTGCCTATGCCACACCCCACGTTTACTTCCCTGCCGCTCCGGCTACCACAACAGAGAACCGGAAGGGAGACCGCGCATGGCATCGAAGAGTTCGACCAGTCAGAACATCATCCGGCCGACCGCCGCCAACGGTCTGAAGGATGTGGACGTGTCCGCGGTGGGCACCGACCTGCAGGACACCCTCGTCGAGCTGACCGATCTGCACCTGCGGGCCAAGCAGGCTCACTGGAACGTGGTGGGGCGCCACTTCCGGCAGGTCCATCTTCATCTGGACGAGTTGACCGAGGAGATCCGCAACGCCGCGGACCTGGTCGCCGAGCGGGCGGTCAGCATCGGGTACCCGGTGGACGGGCGCCCGTCGACGGTGGCGAAGTCGACGCCGCTGCCCGAGTTCCCGGCGGGTCAGGTGGTCGACGACGAGGTGGTCGGGTTGATCACCGAGGCGTTGGCGGATGTGTGCGGCACGGTGCGCAAGCGGGTCGAGCACACGGAGGAGCTGGATCCGGCCACCCAGGATCTGCTGATCTCGGTGCTTCAGACGCTGGAGAAGCAGCACTGGATGTTCGCCGCGCAGAAGGTCGAGAGCTGACCCGATCCGCAGCCGTGCCGGTCGTTGCCGGCGCGGCCCTGCGGGCCGGTCGACGGACAAGGGCCGGGGCGTGAGCGCCCGGCCCGTTCCGCCGGTCGACCGGCTGGACGCGCGGCTGATCGCGCTGCTCGCCGGGGAGCCCCGGATCGGCGTGCTGGAGTGCGCGCGCCGCCTGCGGGTGGCGCGGGGCACGGTCCAGGCCCGGCTCGACAAGCTGACCGAACGGGGAGTGATCCGCGGGTTCGGTCCGGACGTGGCGCCGGAGGCGCTCGGGTACGCGGTGACCGCGTTCGTCACTCTGGAGATCGCGCAGAGCCGCGGGCACGATCCGGTGTCGGCCCACCTCGCGACGATCCCGGAGGTGCTGGAGGTGCACACCATCACCGGCTCGGGCGACCTGCTCTGCCGGATCGTGGCACGGTCCAACTCCGACCTGCAGCGGGTGATCGATCAGGCCGTGTCGTACCACGGGATCGTCCGTGCTTCGACGATCATCGCGCTCGCTGAACAGATTCCGTACCGGACGTTGCCGCTGGTCCACGCCGCGGCCGCCGGATAGCACCGGGCCCAAGCCGGCAAACCGGGTCGACACGGCCGGGTTGGACATCGTCCCCCGGGCACCGGACACGACTACGGTGAGCGGATGGCGAGGGGCCGGTTCGTCAGACGATTCGTGGGATTCCTCGCCGTGCTCGGCGTCGTCGGACTCGTCGTCCTGTATTCGTTCCTCACCGGCTGGAAGCTGCTGGGCGACGCCGGTGACTGGTTCACGCAGCTGGGCACCCGATTCAGCACGGTGAGCAATCCGGCGCCGACCTGGCAGACGACCGTCGGGGACCAGCCGGTCGCGGCCGCCGCCACGACCTTCGCCGTGGTGATCACGTCCCGGGGCGGGGTCGAGGCGCACCGCCTGTCCACCGGCGACAAGCTGTGGTACCGGGAGGCGGCCTGGGTGGGCGTGGCCGGTACCGGCAACGACGTCGTGATCGCCGGCCGTACCGGTAGGAAGCACGGGTACGACGCGCTCGACCCGGACACCGGCGCCGTCCGGTGGTCGAACGACTCGGCGATCGGCGCGTGGACGTACACCAATCTGGTCGTGGATCTGGCCTGCCCGCAGCCGGCGGCGTGCCAGCTGACCGGGCGTTCCCCGGAGAGCGGGGCGAGACGGTGGACCACGACGCTGGCGGGCAACGCCCGGTCGCTCGGCGGGGCGAACCACGGGCTGGCCGTGCCGCGCCCGTTCGACGACGACGCCGGCACTCTGCCCGCGCGGCCGGCCCCGCCGCTGCTCGGCTTCCCGGTGGACGGGCAGGTCGAGGTCGTGGCCACGGCCGGCGGCCGCCGGCTGCACACCTACCAGCCGACGAAGACCAGCCGGGTCGTGGTGGCCGGGGACCGGGTGGTGGTCAGCAGCGTCGTGTCGCGCAATGGCAGCTGCCGGTTCAGCGTGGACGGCCGCGACCCGGATGGTGACCGGCGGGCCTGGCACCTGGACGGGTACGACCTGAAGACCTCGTCCGGCCTGGCCTGCGAGCAGCGCACCGACCCGGTCGGCGAGGATGGGCTGCTGGACGCGGTCGCCCCGGACGGCCAGCACGTGCTGCTCAACGCGTCCACCGGAGCCCGGGTGTACCGGTTCGCCACCGGCGAGACCGTGACGGCCACCGACGGCAGCACACTGCTGGTCGGCGCGGCGGGCGGCGGGAGCGTCCGGGCCGTACGGGTCAACGGCGGCTCGACGCTGTGGAGCCGGAAGACGGGCGGCTCGGTCGGGGTCGCGCTCGGCCCCGGTGTGGTGCTGTTCACCGACTCCGGGGCGAACCGGCTCGTCGCCCAGGCGATCGGGGGCAGCACGTTGGTCGACGTGGAGAGCGGGGCGACGCTTCTCGGGTACACCGGCACCGGGCTGGTGGTCCACATCGGGTTGCGGGTGGGGTATCTCGCCTATCACGGCAGCGCCGGCTGACCGACCGCGCCGATGCGCCGCGAGTAGGGTGGCAGGCGTGCCGGATTTCACGTATTCGCCGCTGCTGCCGCTGGGTGAGGACAAGACCGAGTACCGCCTGCTGACCACCGAGGGCGTCGACGTCGTCGACGGGCCGGGCGGGCGGCGGTTCCTGACCGTCGCGCCGGAGGCGCTGACCCTGCTCACCGACACGGCGATGCACGACATCGCGCACTTCCTGCGGCCGGCACACCTGACCCAGCTGCGGTCGATCCTGGACGATCCGGCCGCGTCGCCGAACGACCGGTACGTCGCCCTGGACCTGCTGCGCAACGCGAACATCGCGGCCGGCGGGGTGCTGCCGATGTGCCAGGACACCGGCACGGCGATCGTGATGGGCAAGCGCGGCCGGTACGTGCTGACCGACGGCACCGACGAGGAGGCGATCGCCCGGGGCGTCTTCGACGCGTACACCCGGCTGAACCTGCGCTACTCGCAGCTGGCCCCGCTGACCATGTGGGACGAGAAGAACACCGGCTCGAACCTGCCGGCGCAGATCGAGCTCTACGCGGGCGACGCGCACCCGGACAGCTACGAGTTCCTGTTCATGGCGAAGGGCGGCGGTTCGGCCAACAAGTCGTACCTGTACCAGGAGACCAGGGCGCTGCTGAACCCGACCCGGATGATGCAGTTCCTGGAGGAGAAGCTGCGCCTGATCGGTACGGCGGCGTGCCCGCCGTACCACCTGGCCATCGTGATCGGCGGTACCAGCGCCGAGTTCGCGCTCAAGACGGCCAAGTACGCGTCCGCCAAGTACCTGGACAACCTGCCGACCGAGGGTTCGATGAGCGCGCACGGCTTCCGCGACCTGGAGCTGGAGGCGCAGGTGCTGGAGCTGACCCGGCAGTTCGGCATCGGCGCGCAGTTCGGCGGCCGGTACTTCTGCCACGACGTGCGGGTGGTCCGGCTGCCCCGGCACGGCGCCTCCTGCCCGGTCGCCATCGCGGTCTCCTGCTCCGCGGACCGGCAGGCGCTGGCCCGGATCACGCCCGAGGGCGTCTTCCTCGAACAGCTGGAGACCGACCCGGCCCGGTTCCTGCCCGACGTGGCCCTCGACGAGGGGCCGGTGGTGAACATCGACCTCAACCGGCCGATGAGCGAGATCCGCGAGGAGCTGTCCCGGTACCCGGTGAAGACCCGGCTGTCGCTGAGCGGCCCGCTGGTGGTGGCCCGGGACATCGCCCACGCGAAGATCGCGGAGCGGCTGGACGCCGGCGAGCCGATGCCGGACTACCTGCGCGACCACGCGGTCTACTACGCCGGCCCGGCGAAGACCCCGGAGGGGTACGCGAGCGGCAGCTTCGGGCCGACGACCGCCGGCCGGATGGACTCCTACGTGGAGAAGTTCCAGGCGGCGGGCGGTTCGCTGGTGATGCTCGCCAAGGGCAACCGGTCCGCCCAGGTCACCCGCGCCTGCCAGGAGCACGGCGGCTTCTACCTCGGCTCGATCGGCGGCCCGGCGGCCCGCCTCGCGCAGGACTGCATCACCCGGGTCGAGGTGCTGGAGTACCCGGAACTGGGCATGGAAGCGGTCTGGAAGATCGAGGTCGCGGACTTCCCCGCGTTCATCGTGGTCGATGACAAGGGCAACGACTTTTTCGCGGAGACGAGTAAGCCGGTGCTCACGGTCGGTCGACGTGTCTAACATGTGACCGGTTTGCGGCTTGTCCGCGCCGGCAGAGGAGAAAGACAATAGCGGCCGTGTCGCACCCTCCGTACTCGTTTGGTCCGTCGAACGATCCCGGGCAGCAGCCGCCCGCCGACCCGTACCAGCCGAGCGGATATCCGCCGCCGTACCCCGACCCGGCGTACGGCGACCCCGGGTACCACGACCCGGGCCAGCAGCACGGGTACCCGGGGCACACCGGGTACCAGCCCACGCAGCCGTACCCGCCGCAGCAGTACCCCGGCGGGTACCCCGGCCAGCAGCCCGGGTACCCGTCGCAGCCGTACTCGCCCGGGCCGAGCTACCCGCAGCAGCCGGGGTACGGCGCCCACCCGCCCTACCCCGGGTACCCGGGGTACCCGCCGGAGCCGCCGAAGGGCAACCGGACCGGTGTGATCGTCGCCGTCGTCGCGGTGCTTCTCGTGCTGGTCGTCGGCGGTGGTGTGGCCGCGGCGTTCGCGGTCAACCACGGCAAGAAGCAGCCCCTCGCCCAGACCAGCGGTGGGCCGACCGCGTCCGCGTCGTCGACCGCCGGAGGCGGCACGGATGACGGCGCCCTGCACTCCGGTGACCTGCGCCGCTACCTGGTGCCGATGCCGAGCGGCGCGCACAAGTGCGCCGACGAGGAGGGCACGGACGAGTCCCTGAGCCTCGAAGAGGCGTCGAAGCTCAGCAGCGACCCCGACAGTCGCAAAGACCAGCTGGAGCACTACAAGTTCAAGGGCGGCGCCGTCCGGTGCTGGGTGGCCTCCGACCGCACCACCGTGGACGTCCGCCTCTACCAGTTCGGCTCGACGGACAACGCCATGAGCTTCTTCGACTCCGACATCGAGGGCACCGGCAGCGATTACACCGCCGACAACACCACGGATGTGACCGGAGTCCCGGACGGGAAGTCGTTCGCCTCGCCGGACAAGGACGACCAGGGCTACGTCCGGGTGATCAGCATCGGGCACAACGGCGACGTGGTACTGGTGATCGCGATCGCGCAGCTGCCGCCGCTGAAGGTGAGCGTCTCCGACACCCTGCTCCAGCAGGAGTACCAGAAGCTCTGAGCCGGCTGGCCCGCCGCTGTCCGTGCTCGGTCCCGGCTCCGGCCGCGCACAAAGGTGTGCTGGCGGTAACCGACCGGTGGCCGGTCGCCCGCGACGCGGGCAGGATGAACCCATGGTCGAATATCGGGTCGAGCGCGACACCATGGGCGAGGTCAAGGTGCCCGTGGACGCGCTGTGGCGGGCGCAGACACAGCGGGCGGTGGAGAACTTTCCGATCTCCGGTCGCGGCCTCGAACGGGCGCACATCAAGGCGCTCGCGGAGATCAAGGCGGCGGCGGCTCACGCGAACGCCGCGCTGGGTGTGATCTCGCCGGAGGTCGCGGGCGCGGTCATCGACGCCGCCCGGGAGGTGGCCGCGGGCGATCACGACGACCAGTTCCCGGTCGACGTGTTCCAGACCGGCTCAGGTACGTCGTCGAACATGAACATGAACGAGGTGCTCGCCACGCTGGCCGCCGGCCGGCTCGGTGAGCCGGTCCACCCCAACGACGTGGTCAACGCGTCCCAGTCGTCCAACGACGTCTTCCCGACCTCGATCCGGCTGGCCGCGACCGCCGCGGTGACCGGGGAACTGATCCCGGCGCTGGAACACCTGGCGTCCACCCTGGACGGCAAGGTCGAGCAGTGGTCCGGCGTGGTGAAGTCCGGCCGTACCCACCTGATGGACGCCACCCCGATCACGCTCGGGCAGGAGTTCTCCGGGTACGCGGCGCAGGTCCGGTACGGCGTCGAGCGGCTGCGCTCCTGCCTGCCGCGCCTGGCCGAGCTGCCGCTGGGCGGTACCGCCGTCGGTACCGGCATCAACACGCCACCCGACTTCGCCCGGCTGGCGATCGAACGGCTGGCGGCCAGCACCGGCCTGCCGGTCACCGAGGCGCGCAACCACTTCGAGGCGCAGGGGGCGCAGGACGCGCTCGTGGAAACATCCGGGCAGCTCCGTGTCATCGCGGTCGGCCTGCACAAGATTGCCGGGGACATCCGCTGGATGGGCAGCGGTCCCCGCGCCGGCCTGGCGGAGCTGCGGATACCGGACCTCCAGCCGGGTTCGTCGATCATGCCGGGGAAGGTGAACCCGGTGGTGTGCGAGGCGGTACGGCAGGTGGCCGCCCAGGTGATCGGGAACGACGCGGCGGTCGGGTTCGCCGGCTCGCAGGGCGACTTCGAACTCAACGTGATGCTGCCGGTGATGGCCCGCAACCTGCTGGAGTCGATCCGGTTGCTGGCGTCGGTGAGCCGGCTGTTCGCCGACCGGTGCGTGGCCGGGCTGGAGGCCGACGAACGCCGGGCCCGCGAGTACGCGGAGAGCTCGCCGGCCATCGTCACGCCGATGAACCGGTACGTCGGGTACGACGAGGCGGCCGCCATCGCCAAGCAGGCACTGGCGTCCCGTACGACAATCCGGGAGGCGGCTGTCGCGAGAGGCCACGGTGACCTCGATCTGGATGACATCCTGAATGTGCTGCGTATGACCGGTCAGTGATCGAGGTGTAGAGATCCGTGCTCATTGTGACCATTGATGACCTCCCCGGGTACCAGATCCGTGCGGTGGTCGGCGAGGTGGTCGGCGTGACCGCCCGCCCGCAGAACAAGTTCACCGAGGGTGTCCGCTCGCTCTCCGGCAGGCTGTCGGAAGCCGGGGAGCAGTACCTGATCGCCGGGCGGCGGGAGGCGGTCGAGCGGATGGCGTTCCACGCCCGCAACGCGGGCGCCAACGCCGTCATCGGGATGCGCTTCGACCACCGCGTCGTGTCCGAAGCGTGGGTGGAGATCTGCGCGTACGGCACGGCAGTGGTCGCGGTGGCGGTCCGGGCCGGGCTGCCCGGCCCGCGCCGGGCCACCGCCAAGCGGCTGGCCTCGCGGCCGGCGGAACCGCCACCGGCACTGTACGAGACGATCCTGGAAGAAGAGACCGAGCTGCCCTAGGCACACCGTCCCCGCTCCCGCGCCGGCCACGACCCGCACCGGTCGCCGGTCGATGGCGCTACGTCCCGGTGCGCGGGGCGAGCGCCCGCGCCGTCGCCGCCGCGGCGGCGATGACCGCGGGGCCGATCACCTGCACGTCCAGCGGGGCGAGGGCGACGACGCCGACGCTCGCCTCCAGACCGGGTACGCCGAGCACCGGAGCGGCGATGCCGTACGCGCCGGCCTGGAGCTGGCCGTTGGTCTCCACCCAGCCGGACTCGCCCCGCCGTCCGGCGAGAATCGCCAAGCCCGCCGCGCCGTGATCGAGCGCGTGCCGGGAACCGGCCCGGTAGGCCACGTGCAGTTGGGTCCAGCTCGGCTCGACGACCGCCAGCGCGACCGCCTCCCCGGCCGCGGCCGCCCGGCCCGCCCCGGCGGACGGCCGCTGCCCGGTGCCGTCGGCGACGGTCAGGTGCGCGGTCGCCCCGACCTGCTCGGCGAGCCGGCGGAGCACCGGAAGCGTGGCGTCCGCGATCAGCGGCTGGGCGCGCCGGGCCAGGTGCAGCACGCCGGCGCCGATCCGCAGCTGGCCGCCGGCGTCCCGGCGGATCATGCCGTGCAGGGCCAGCGTCGCGGCCAGCCGGTAGACGACCGCGCGCCCGACGCCGAGCCGGTTCGCGGCCTCGGTGACGGTCAGCCCTCCGGGGGCGTCGGCCACGAGTTGGAGCAGGCGCAGGCCGCGGTCCAGGGTCTGCGCGGTCTCCTCCACACCGGGAGGGTAGCGCCCGTCCGGCGCCGGGCAGGTATCCGGCCGATCCGGAATCGTCGCGGCGGCTACCCTTTGAGGGTGACCTTACGGCTGTACGACAGTGCCACCCGATCGGTGCGGGATTTCGTCCCGCGGGTACCTGGTCAGGTGGGCATGTACCTGTGTGGTCTCACCGTGCAGTCCGGTCCCCACATCGGGCACCTTCGTTCCGGGGTGAACAACGACGTGCTGCGTCGCTGGCTCATGCGCTCCGGCCTGAAGGTCACCATGGTTCGCAACATCACCGACATCGACGACAAGGTGCTGGCCAAGTCGATCGAACAGGGTGAGCCGTTCTGGGCGATCGCGTACCGCAACGAGCTGACCCTGTCGGCCGCGTACCGGGCGCTGAATGTGCTGCCCCCGACCTACGAACCCCGGGCCACCGGCCACATCCCGGAGATGCACCAGCTCATCGCGCAGCTGATCGAGGGCGGCCACGCGTACCCGGCGCCGGACGGCTCCGGCGACGTGTACTTCGATGTCCGGTCCTACGCGGATTACGGTGCGCTGTCCGGTCAGCGCCCGGATGCGATGGCCCCGGCCGCGGACGCGCCCGCGCGGGCGAAGCGCGATCCGGTGGACTTCGCGCTCTGGAAGGGCGAGCGCCCGGACGAGCCGGCCGAGGCGTACTGGCCGAGCCCGTGGGGCCGGGGCCGGCCCGGCTGGCACATCGAGTGCTCCGCGATGTGCTGGCGGTACCTCGGCGCCGAGTTCGACATCCACGGCGGCGGCCTGGACCTGTTGTTCCCGCACCACGAGAACGAGGCGGCCCAGTCCCGCAGCGCCGGCCTGCCGTTCGCCCGGTACTGGGTGCACAACGGCCTGCTGAGCCTCGGCGCGAGCAAGATGAGCAAGTCGCTCGGCAACGTGATCGATCTTGACGCGCTGGTCGCCATGGGGGTCCGGCCGGTCGAGGTGCGCTACTACCTCGCCCAGCCGCACTACCGCTCGATGATCGACTTTTCGGAGGCCGCCGTGCAGGAGGCGGCCACCTCGTACCGGCGGGTGGAGAGCTTCGTCAACCGTGCCGTCGAACGGGTCGGTGCCGTCGAGCCCGGTGAGCTGCCGGCCGAGTTCGTTGACGCGATGGACGACGACCTGAACACCTCGCGCGCGCTGGCCGTGCTGCACGACGCGGTACGGCTGGGCAACGCCGCGCTCTCCGCCGACGGGGACGTCAAGGAGGCGCTCGGCGCCGTACGCGCCATGCTGGACACGTTCGGCCTGGACCCGCTGGACCCGCACTGGTCCGGTGCCGCCGCCGGGGGCGCGGCCGAGGACCTCACGTCGACAGTGGATGCACTGGTGGCACTCGCCCTGCGACAGCGCGAGCTGGCCCGCGGCCGCAAGGACTGGGCCGCCGCCGACGCGGTACGCGACCAGTTGCGGCAGGCCGGCGTCATCGTTGAAGACACCCCGCACGGACCACGTTGGAGCATCGCTGATGGCCGGTAACTCGCAGCGCCGAGGTCGGCGCGTCACGTCCAAGAAGGGCGCGACCGTCGGTTCGGGCGGCCAGCGCCGTGCCGGGCTCAAGGGCAAGGGCCGCACGCTGCCCGCCGACGAGCGGCCGTGGCACAAGGGATACTCCGGGACCGAGCCGCTGCCCCAACGCACCGCGTGGAAGCAGGAGAAGGAGCGCCGGGCGGCCGCCGTCGAGGGGCGGGCGCCGAAGGTGGGCCAGCCGGGCACCAAGTCGACCACCGGTCGCAAGGGCGCGGCGCCCGCCGGCCGCAAGGCCGGGCCGCGCGTCTCGCCGGGACGCCGGTCGGCGCCGGCCAAGGACGCGCCCGAACTGCTGGTCGGTCGCAATCCGGTGGTCGAGGCGCTGCGCACGAGCGTGCCGGCCACGGCGCTGTACCTGGCGATCGGGATCGACATCGACGACCGGATCAACGAAGCGGTGCGCACCGCCGCCGACCGGAACATCCCCGTACTGGAGGTGTCCCGGCCCGAGTTGGACCGGATGACCGGCGGCGTACTGCACCAGGGCATCGGGCTGTCGGTGCCGCCGTACGCGTACGAGCCCTTCGAGGACCTGCTGGCGGCCGCGGCCGAGGCGACGCCGCCCCTGCTGGTCGCCCTCGACGGGGTGACCGACCCGCGCAATTTGGGTGCGGTCGTCCGCTCGGCCGCCGCCTTCGGCGCGCAGGGCGTCATCATCCCGGAGCGGCGCGCTGCCGGGATGACCGCCACCGCGTGGCGGACCAGCGCCGGCGCCGCCGCCCGGGTGCCGATTACGCAGGTGACCAACCTGACCCGGACGCTGAAGCGCTGCCAGGAAGAGGGCTTCCTGGTCGCCGGCCTGGACGCCGACGGCGAGACGCCGTTGCACGAGTTGGAGGCGGCGGCCGGGCCGCTCGTGGTCGTCGTCGGCTCCGAGGGCCGGGGCCTGTCCCGGCTGGTCGGGGCGACCTGCGACCTGCGGGTGAGCATCCCGATGGCGTCCGAGGTCGAATCGCTCAACGCGTCGGTTGCGGCGGCGGTGGCGCTGGCCGAGGTGGCCCGGCGGCGGGCGACCGTGGCGTGAGACGCGGCACTCCGGCGCGCGACTGATCTGGGTCGTGGCGCGGCGCCAGCCGCGCCACGACCCAGACTGGTCGGAGCTCGGCGCCGGGGTGCTCTCTGGCCGCGGGTACGTGCCGGCGGCCTACGGGTTGTCGCGGATCTCCGCGAGGTACCTGCCCCGGTCCCTGGCCTTGCTGCCGCCGATCCTGTACTCGTTCGCCACCAGGTCGAGCAACTCTTCGGCCGACGTGTCGGAGACCTTCTTGTCGAACGTGATCTCCCCGTGCTGCAGGAGGTTCACCCGGTCACAGACGTCCAGCACCTGTGTGTAGTTGTGCGCGATCAGGATGATCGACAGGTCGCCGCGGGCCCGGAGCATCTGGATCAGATCGAGGATGATGCCACCCTCTTTCGCCCCCATGGCGGCCAGCGGCTCGTCGAGCAGCAGGATCCGTGCGTTGGAGTACACCGACCTGGCCACCGCGATGGCCTGCCGCTGCCCGCCGGACAGGTTCGCCACCTCGGCGTTCACCGACGGGATGTTGATCCCGATGTCGTCGAGGTACCGGCGGGCGTTGCGTCGCATCAGCGACTTGCGCAGGAACGGCCCGAACCGGGGTTCCTTGTTCAGGTGCAGGTTCAGGTACACCGGCAGTGTGTTGATCAACGCGAGATCCTGGAACACCGTCTCGATGCCCAGCGAGCGGGCGTGCTGCACCGAGTGCAGGTTCGTCGGCTGCCCGTCGATGTAGATCTGCCCGCTGGTCGGCTGGTGGAAGCCGGTCAGGATCTTGATCAGTGTGGACTTTCCGGCGCCGTTGTCACCGATCAGCCCGAGTACCTCGCCCCGGCCGACCGTCAGGTTCACGTTGCGCAGAGCCTGAACCTGGCCGAACCTCTTGGCGACGTTCTGCGCCCTGATCGCCGGCGGTACCGGCGGATTGGTGGCGCCGTCGAGCGGCCGCTCCGAACCGCTCGCGCGGTCGCCAGCGGCGCCGGCGGAGGAGGTGTCACGCTCCCGATCAGTCATGCGTCAACCTTCCTTCGCACCGCGGCGCAGCCGGGCCAGCTGCGTGTTGAGCACCATGGCGAGCAGGATCGCCACACCCTCGATCACGATGAAGGTGGTCGCGCTGATGCCCTGGATGTTGAAGCCGTCCTGGAGCACGGCGAGCAGCATCGCCCCGAAGAACGCGCCGATCACGGTGCCGGAGCCGCCCAGCAGCGCGGTACCGCCGATGACACACGCCGCGACCGCCTCGAACATCAGGTCGTTGCCGCCGGCGTTCGGGTCGAACGAGTGCGAGATGTGCACCCCGTCCAGGATGCCGGCGAGCCCGGCGAAGGTCGAGGTGATGATGAACGCCCGGATCTTCACCAGCCGGGTGCGGATACCCGCCTCCGACGCGCCGAGCATGTTCGCCCCGGTCGCGATGGTCTGCGCTCCCCAGCTGGTCTGGGTGAGCACCACCTGCATCACCACCGCCAGCGCCACGGCCCAGATGAACTCGGACCACTTCGAGCCGCCGAGGATGTGCATCAGCGTGCCGTCCTGCGGTGCCGGCCGGGGGAAGTTGTTCGAGACCTTCAGCGTGATGCCGTGCAGCAGGTAGAGCGTGCCGAGCGTGGTGATGAACGACGGCAGCCGAAGTAGCTGGTTGACCAGCCCGTTGAACAGCCCGATGACCGCCGCCACCACCAACGCGATGAGTACCGACAGGAGCATCGGTACGCCGTCGTCGTTCGCGGCCATCATGACGAACGGGATCAGGCCGAAGGTCATGCCGGCGGACAGATCGATCTCGCCGCACACCAGCAGGAAGACCTCGCCGGCCGCGACGATCGCGGCTGCCGAGGCGAAGTTGGCGATGTTGCCGATGTTCGATGACGACGAGAACGCCGAGTTCGAGAGCTGGAAGTAGACGACGAGCGCGATCACCACGATGACCACGCTGAGCTCACGTAGCCGGAGTACGGAGGTGCCCCACGAGGCCAGCCGGCCGCGACCCGCGGTGGACGCCGATGCCGCTACCGATGACTCGGTCGCGGTACCGGCGCCGTTCCGCTGGGTCGGGACCGTCCCGCCCGCGCTGGCGTCATCCTTGCCCGGCACGGATTGTTCGGTCACGATGTCTGCCCATTCAGCTTACGAGTGGAGGTACTGCTGCTTGGCCGAGCTGCCCTCGAACCGGTTCTGCGACTTCAGGTACGGAGCGACAAGGTCCTTGGTGACGAACTTGAGACCGGTGTCGGTGGCCGGCGGGCTGACCAGGGTGCCGGACAGCTTGTACAGGTACAGGTACAGCACGGGCAGGAAGCCCTGCATGTACGCCGACTGGTCGATGGTGAAGTCCAGGATGCCGTCGGAGATCGCCTGCTCCGTCGGTACCAGCAGGTCGAACCCGCCGCCGTGGTAGCCCTGCTGGTGCAGGTTGTACTTGCGCATCACGTTCGCGATGCCCTGGGTACTACCGGCGTCCACGGCGAACAGACCCTTGAAGCTCTTGTTACCCTGGGTGAACGCGTCGATCGCGGCCTGCTCCGGGTTGACATCGGCGCCGGTCGTCACCTGCCGGACGTTGAACGGCTTGCCGGACGCCTGAAGCGCGGCCTTGGCGCCGTCGGCCCGCGGCTGGATGTTCAGCGAACCGGGCGTCGCGATGAAGATGGCCACGTCGCCGCCGTCCGGGAACAGCTTGGCGATGCGCTGGCCCATCGCCTGGCCGGCAGCGAACAGGTCCTGACCGACGTAGGCCAGCCGGCCGTTGCTCGTCACGTCCGCGTTGTACGAGACCACCGGAATGCCCTTGGCCAGCGCCTGCTGCGTCGGGTCGTTGAACGCGCTCTGGTCGACCAGCGCCACCGCGATGCCGTCGGCGTTCGACGTGATGGCGGTGTTCATCGCCTCGACCATCTGCGCGACTTTCGAGGTCTCCGAGCCGGTCCACTGATACGTGCACCCGAGCAGGTCACACGCGTCCTGGATGCCGTACTGCGTGGCCTGGAAGAACGGGTTCGTCGTCACGTGGTTGACGAAGACGAACTTCCACTTGGGGGTGTTGGGGAAGCTGCCGTGGCCGCCGCTGCCCGAACTACCCCCTTTGTCATTGCTGCACGCCGCGAGTGCGGCCAGGCTCGCCGCGGCTGTGGCCAGACCGGCGCCGCGGAGCATGGTGCGTCGTGACGCGCCAGGGAATGCGGACACCGAGTCCTCGTTGTATGACACCTCTCTCGTCCCTTCGATCGCCACGGCCGGCACACCCACCAGCAAGCCGGCCGTCGTGGTGGAATCATCGCCACCGGGAGGCTGTGCCCGGGTCGATATCCGGGGCGTGCCCATCGCGACCAAGTGGCGGTTGGCGACGTGCTATGCCGGGGTGCGCTATGCACGCATGTGGCACGCCGGCATGTTATTAAGATCAAAAAGGCTCACGTTGGTCTTGAGGGAGATCATAGTCCGGGGGCCATCGGACCGAAACACGTTTGGGTGAGCGTTCACAATTGATGTCGACTCGAGATGCTGCGGTATCCCGACGGCCTTGGACAGCAACGGGGCGGCCCCCTTCCCGGAGGCCGCCCCGCTGCGCAGTGCTGGTGTCAGATGCGCACACCGCTGGTGGCGTTGAACGCGTGGTGGTGGCCGACGCGCGGCTTGACGAACACGGTGTCGCCCATGCGCGGGATGCTGCGCCCGTCGATGCGCACGACGAGCCGCTCATCCGAGCCGCTCAGGTTGACATGGCCGTACACGTACGCGTCGGAGCCCAGCTCCTCGACCAGGTCGACCTGGATCGGCATGCCGCCCTCGGACTCACCGACGAGGTCGGTGTCCTCGGGCCGGAACCCGACGGTGACCGTGCCCTTGCTGTCGCCCTCCTGCGCCGCGCTGACTTGCTCGCGGGTCAGCGGCAGGACCAGACCGGCGAAGTTGGCGCCCGACTCGGTCAGCGGAACAGTCTTGATGTTCATCGCCGGAGAGCCCATGAACCCGGCGACGAACACGTTGGCCGGGTGGTCGTACAGCGCACGCGGCGTGTCGACCTGCTGAAGCACGCCGTCGAGGAGCACCGCGACCCGGTGGCCCATGGTCATGGCCTCGACCTGGTCGTGGGTGACGTAGACGGTGGTGGTGCCGAGCTGCGCCTGAAGGGTCGCGATCTGTGAACGGGTCTGCACACGCAACTTCGCGTCCAGGTTCGACAGCGGCTCGTCCATGAGGAAGACCTGCGGCTTACGCACGATCGCGCGACCCATGGCAACGCGCTGACGCTGACCGCCGGACAGGGCCTTGGGCTTGCGGTTGAGGTACTCCTCAAGCTGCAGCAGCTTGGCCGCGTTCTTGACGGCGACGTCGATCTCGGACTTGGGGGTCTTCCGCAGCTTGAGCGCGAACGCCATGTTCTCGTACACCGTCATGTGCGGGTACAGGGCGTAGTTCTGGAAGACCATCGCGATGTCGCGGGACTTCGGCGGGAGGTTGGTGACGTCCCGGTTGTCGATGAAGATGCCGCCGCTGTCGACATCCTCAAGACCGGCGAGCATCCGCAGGCTGGTGGACTTGCCGCAGCCGGACGGGCCGACCAGGACGAGGAACTCTCCGTCGCCGATCTCCAGGTTGAGGGCGTCGACGGCCGGCTTCGAACTGCCGGGATAGATCCGCGTGGCATCGCGGTACGTGACTGTTGCCATGGTGCAGTGCATCCTTCCACCGGCAGGAACGTGCCGGACGATCCGAGTAAAAGGCGCGACGACGACCCCTGAGCGGGCCGTGCCGTTCTGACAACGTAAACGTCTTCGCTGGTAATGCCAAGGGCGGAGCGATCAAGTTGGGCTGTTTGCCCGGTTAACTACCGGGTTGTGGTGTGCCGCTCGGCGCCGGGATGGGCGTTGGGCGTACCATGCTGGGGGCTCGCGGGTCGGGCCGTGCCGACGTGGCGCAATTGGTAGCGCACCCGACTTGTAATCGGAAGGTTGCGGGTTCAAGTCCCGCCGTCGGCTCCGCAGCTCAGGGTCTGGGGCCGCTGATCTTGACCGCCCTCTCGACCCAGCGATTGACCCGAACGACTCACTCATCGAACAGGAATCCGAGCTTGTCGACGGTATCCCGCCGTACCTTCCGCACCCGTCCAGGCTGAGAGCGCCCTACGGTCGTCAACGTGCGAAACCGCCTTCGTGTTCCCCTCACCGCAAAGGAAGTCATCCGTGTCCTTAATGCGCTGGCCGATTCCCCTGCTGACGCTCAGTAATGAGACAGCATTGACTATCGCCGGCTGCCGTGATGACAAGCGTTGTACCGGGCTGTCTGGCGATTCGAACATAATCGCAGACTGACCATATCCGCAGGAATTGATTGAGGTAGCCGTGTGGTGGCACGCCGACGCGTACCGGCTGATGGGCCTCGAGCCCATAGCAGACCCGACCCTTTCCGCCCGTGTCGAGGCAGTGGAGCGCCGATTAGGTCGCCCGCTACCCGCTGCGGTTCGAGAGTGGTTCGTCACGCCTGGCGCGGCGCCGTGGCTGGCGGACCGGCGGGGCAACCTCATGGTCAGCTGCGACCGGCTCGGCGAGCCGCTTGACGGTGTAGACCACCTCGCCCGGAACGAACTGGCCATCGAGACCGACAGCCAGTACTGCTGCCGATGGGTAGTCAGGCTCCCAAGGCCCGATCCGACAGATGGCACAGGCCGCTTTGTGGCACTCGAGGACCCGTTAGTCGACCTCGTCGATCCCGAAGGAAAAGTCCAGCTCGTCCAACGGTACGCAGATTGCTTTTCAACATACGTATTTACCTCTGTGTGGGACGCGCATTTGCCGAACGCGAATAGCGACTGGCAGTTCGATCATCCACTACGCCCCGGAGCGTTGTCCGAATTGCGGCGGCGTTATCCTGAACTGCCGACCACCTACAGTTGGGCTGGCAACCAAGGCTGTGACGCGATGTTTCGTTTCGACGGCGAGGCGAAGGTCCTCATCGCACTCGCTGGCGAGACGGCGCTATATAGCGCAGTCGTTGCGCAGTCGGAGAAACTGCGTAGCGCAATTCAGGTACTCCTCGGCGCCAAACACTGAATTCCAGGCCGCCGATCAGCAGCAGCTGGGCGGGCGGTACGGCCCAGTGCTCGGTCTGCGAGTAAGACGGATCGAGGCATGAACCAATCCAGGGCCGGGTGCCAAGCAGCGGTGCCGTGTTGCGGACCAGTCTGGACCTCAAGGTTGATTCGGGGGTGTAACGACAGCCGCGGCCGGCGATCAATCGACCCGAGCAGCGATCGCTCGCGCGCAGGCCAGGGCCTCCGTATGCGTCGTGTCCACCTCCAGGTCGTACACGACGCCCTGATGGACGATCTCCGCCTGGGATGCGGCCATGCCCCGGACGCGGTCTCCCCGGGCCACCTCGCGAGCGGCCGCCACCGTACCCTCACACCTGACGCCGACCCACAGCACGTCCAGCCCGGTGAGCACCTTCTGCCACCGCCGCTGCGACGCCGCTCCGCCGAGGAAAACGTCGTCGAGGATGACCCGGGCGCCGGCACGGACCATCGCGGCGACCCCCGCCATCCACGCTGCCTGAAGCGCATCGAACCCCGGCCCGACGCTCACCCCGCCATCCGGCGCGAACACGATCCCGGCGTCCGCCGTCCGCAGGGATCCGGGCATCGCCTCGATCAGCGCGTCGACTCCGAGGGTCAGCCATGGGACCGGCAGGACCGCCTGCAGGCACCGGGCGATTCCGGACTTGCCCGAACTGGAGCCGCCGTTCAGCACGATCACCCGAGTTGTCACGACGCCACCGTAGAGCAGGCCCCGACCGGGGCCGAGACGTGTCCTAGTCGGACTTCGGGCGGCCGTCGGGTGCGGTGCTGGGGCGGAACTCGGCCATCCAGGCCACGCCCGGGACCACACCCTGCCGGGAGTCGTATGCACGGGCATCACGGACACGCTCGCGGACGTGAGTCCACCTCGCTCCGCCGTCAAGGGCCCGGTGCCCCCGGCGGCGGGAGCGCCGGTCGGAGAGCGCGGAAATGCCGAACACCGCCGCCACGATGATGGCGACGCCGAGCCAGAACCCAACCATCACGGTTACCCCCGATCCAGCCTTGCCTGTCACGGTACGCCCGGCCCGCAAGGGCACGCCCATGACGGCGTGTCCGTCCGGCCCGGCCGGCGGCCTGTGACCCTAATCCTGTTGCCGCGCGGCCGGGACGGGAACAGACTCGCGCGCATGGCAGGCGACGAGGCCGTGAGCTGGCGACCGATCGAGCGTGGCGACGTCGACACCTGGGCCGCTCTGATAGCCGCCGTCCAGGTGGCCGATCACGACTGGGAGTACTACGGCACCCAGGACCTGCTGGACCTGTTCGAGGACGGGTACCGCGACTTTCCCCGCGGCTCGATCGGGGTCTTCGACGGTGCGGCCATGGTCGGGTACGGCACCCTGCTGGCCCGTACCGCGGCCGACCCCGTTCACCAGATGCGGTACTGGGGTGCGATCCACCCGGAGTACCGGGGGCGGGGGCTGGGCGGCCGGCTGCTGGACTGGGCCGAGTCGGCGGCCGCCATCCTGCACCGGGACCGCTACCCGGACCGGCCGCTGACCCTGTCGACCTATGCCCTGTCGGACAATCGCGAGGCGCTCGCGCTGTACCAGGCCCGCGGGTACCGGCCGGCCCGCTGGTTCCACGGGATGACCCGCGACCTGTCCGCGCCGATGCCGGGCGTCGCCGACCCGGCCGGCGTGCAGATCGTCGGCCTCACGCCGGACGCGTGGGAGCACGCGCACCGGGTGCGCAACGATGCCTTCCGCGACCATTGGGGTTCCACCGAGATGACCGCGCAGTCCTGGGCGCATTTCATGTCGAGCGACGCGTACCGGCCGGAGTACAGCTTCATCGCGTACGGCGCCGGCGAGCCACTCGGCTTCGTCATCGGCCACGAGTACGACGGGGTCACGGAAGCCACCGGCATCCGGGACGCGTACATCGCGCTGGTGGGTACCCGCCGGGAGGCCCGCAAGCGCGGCGTCGCGTTCGCGTTGCTGGCCCGGGTGCTCGCCGCCGCGGCAACGGCCGGCTGCGGTACCGCGTCGCTCGGTGTGGACGCGGACTCGCCCACCGGCGCGCTCGGGCTCTACCAGCGTGCCGGGTTCAGGGTGCGGCACACGTCGATCACCCACCTGAAGCCGCTGAGCGGCTGAGCGCGCGCCCCGTTACCACGCGGGACAGCGTGCCCCGGTGGGCCGGGGCCGGTTGCCGCCTCCACCTAGACTCGCGGTCATGACGATGCTGCCGCGGAGGCTTTGGGGACGGTGGTCCCGGTGGCCGCCGCTCGTGAGCCTGCCGATCGTGTTCTGGCTCGCCGGTGGCCTGGCGTACCTGATCGGCTGGCGGGTCGCGGGCCTCGTCGTGCAGGGGCTGTCGCTGGCGTTCTGGGTGGTCCTGACACTGGCGAGGAACCGCCGAGACCCCTGGGCTGCGGTGCGGAAGGCGCAGCGGAACCTCCCTCTGCCGGAGCGGGAGGCGCTGAAGGGGTACCCATCGCGGTGGTAGCCGTACCGGTTCCGGCGCGCTCGCGGTAGCCGCTCAGCCGAGTTCGCGGGCGAAGGTCTCCTTCATCGTGCGCAGTGTCTCGTCGCCCGGGGTCGCCCACACCTTCCCGTTGAAAATTTCCACCTCGACCCAGCCGCGGTACCCGGCGGCCTCGACCGGTGCGGCGATCCGCCGGAAGTCGATGTGGCCGTCGCCGAGGTGACCCCGGCCGAGCAGCATGTCCTCGGGGAGCGGGACGACCCAGTCGCAGACCTGGAAGCTCGCGATCCGGTCGCCGGCCCGGGCGATCTGCGCGTCCAGGTCCGGGTCCCACCACACGTGGTACGTGTCGACCACGACGCCCATTGTCGCGCTCGGGTACGGCAGCGCCAGGTCCAGCGCCTGGCCCAGCGTGGACACCACGCACCGGTCCGCGCAGAACATCGGGTGCAGCGGTTCGATGCCGAGCCGTACCCCGGCCCGCTGCGCGTACGGCGCCAGTTCGTCCAGTGCGTCCGCCACCAGTGCCCGGGAGGCCGGCAGGTCCGTGCCGCTGCCCGCGAGCCCGCCGCTGACCAGCACGAGCACGTCCGCCTCGAGGGCGGCGGCCTCGTCGATCGCCCGCCGGTTGTCGGCCATCGCCGCGGCGCGCGCGTCCGGGTCCGCCGCGGTGAAGAAACCGCCCCGGCACAGGCTCGACACGTGCAGGCCGGCGCGGCGCACCGCGGCGACTGACTCGGCCAGGCCGGCCTCGCCGACCTGGCGGCGCCACAGGCCGATCGCTCCGATCCCGGCGCGCTGGCAGCCGTCGACCGCCTCGGCGACGCTCCACCGATCGGTGGTGGCCTGGTTGAGCGCCAGCCGGTCGAGGCCGATCACCGCGCAGCTCCGATCGAGCCGGTGCCGGGAAGCGCCGCGAGGTACTCCGCCATGCGCCGCGCGGCCAGGTCCGGATCGGCCAGTACGCCGGCCCGGTCGGCGAGTACGAACAGTGTGGACAGGTGCGCCGCGTCGCGTGCCGTCTCGTACCCGCCGATCAGCCGGAAGTGGCTCTGCCGTCCGTTGAGCCAGGCGAGGAATGCCAGCCCGGTCTTGTAGTGGAACGTGGGCGCCTGGAAGATGTGCCGGGCCAGCGGAACGGTCGGCTCGATCGCGGCCAGGTACCCGGCGGTGTCGCCCCGGTCGAGCCGGGCCAGCGCGGCGGCGGCCGGCTGGGCGATGCCGTCGAAGATACCGAGCAGTGCGTCGCTGTGCCGGGTGCCGTCGCCGAGGATCAGCTCGGGGTAGTTGAAGTCGTCGCCGGTGTAGAGCCGTACCCCGGCCGGGAGGCGGCGGCGCAGGTCGATTTCGCGGTCCTTGTCCAGCAGCGAGACCTTGATGCCGTCGACCTTCCCGGCGTGCGCGGCGATCAGTTCGATCACGGTGTCGGTGGCCGAGTCCAGGTCGGTGTCACCCCAGTACCCGGTCAGGGCCGGGTCGAACGCGGCGCCCAGCCAGTGCAGGATCACCGGCCGGCGGACCTCGGACAGCAGGGTGCCGTACAGGGACAGGTAGTCCTCCGGCGCCTTCGCGGCGGCGGCGAGCGCGCGGCTGGCCATGAGTACCACCGTCGCCCCGCTGTCCTCGACCAGTTCCAACTGCTGCCGGTACGCCTCCAGCACCGCGGTCGGGCCGGGCTTCGTGGACAGGTCGAGCTGGTCGGTGCCCGCGCCGCAGGCGAGCGCTCCGCCGGCACTCTTCGCCTCGGCGGCACTGCGCCGGATCAGCTCGGCGGTCGTCGGCCAGTCGATGCCCATGCCGCGCTGCGCGGTGTCCATCGCGTCCGCGACGCCGAAGCCCAGCCCCCACAGGTGGTGCCGGAACGCCATCGTCTCGTCCCAGTCGACGGTGGCGTTCCCGGCGCCGTCGGGCCGGGCGACGACGTGAGCCGCCGCGTACACCCGGCGCTGCCGGGGCGGCGGGCAGCGTTCCGGCCAGGGGGCCGCCTCGCCGGGGGCGTACCGCCCTTCCCCGGGCAGGTCGACCGTGGTCGTCATGTCAAACCTCCAGCGCCGGCACCGGCAGCCGCTGGCCGGTACGCCCGGACTCGAGGGCGATCTGGGCCAGTTGCACGCCCTTGGCGCCGTCGAGCAGGTCGTACGGGAACTGTTCGCCCCGGTGCGCGTACCGCAGGAACATCTCCCACTCGGCCTTGAATCCGTTGTCGAACTCGGTGTTGTCGGGCACCTCGGCCCACTGGTCGAGGAACTTGTGCGGGGACGGGATGTCCGGGTTCCACACCGGGCGCGGAGTCATGCTGCGGTCCTGGACCCGGCAGTTGCGCAGGCCCGCGACGGCGCTGCCGCGTACCCCGTCCACCTGGACCTGGACCAGTTCCTCACGGTTGACCCGCACCGCCCAGGACGAGGAGATCTGTGCGGCCACGCCGCCGGCCAGCTCCAGGATCGCGAACGCGGAGTCGTCGGCGGTCGCCTCGTACTGCCGGCCCTGCTCGTCCCAGCGGGTCGGGATGTGGGTCACCGCGTGGCTGTAGATCGACTCGACCGGCGCGATCAGGTGCTCCAGCACATACCGCCAGTGCGGGAACATGTCGAGCACGATGCCGCCGCCGTCCGCCGCCCGGTAGTTCCAGGACGGCCGCTGGGCCGGCTGCCAGTCGCCCTCGAAGACCCAGTACCCGAAGTCGATGCGTACCGACAGGATGCGCCCGAAGAAGTCGCCCTCGATCAGCCGGCGCAGTTTGAGCAGGCCGGGCAGGAACAGCTTGTCCTGCACGACACCGTGCACGACGCCGGCGTCCCGGGCGGCCCGGGCCAGCCGCAGCGCGCCGTCCAGCGAGTCGGCGGTGGGCTTCTCGGTGTAGACGTGTTTGCCGGCGTCGATGGCGGCGAGGATCGCCTTCTCCCGCACGTGGGTCAGTTGGGCGTCGAAGTACACCTGCATGTCGGGCTCGGCGAGCGCGTCGACCAGCGAGGTGGTCCACCTGTCGAGGCCGTGCCGTTCGGCGATCGCCCGGACCCGCTGACAGTCCCGGCCGACCAGCAGCGGTTCGGGCCACAGCACGGTGCCGTCGGGCAGCTCAAGGCCACCCTGCTCGCGGATCGCGAGGATGGAGCGGATCAGGTGTTGGCGGTAGCCCATCCGGCCGGTCACGCCATTCATGATGATGCCGATGCTCTGCCGAGACATGCTGCCTCTCTCGTTGGTGCGGGGCGAGGGAAGCCGACCCGGTGAGCCGGACCCTTTGACATTGGAAAGCGCTTTCCGGCCTAGACTACGGGCGTGGGAACGAAGCGGTCAAGAGCCACCGGTCCAGTGGCGGCGGTCACCCTGCAGGATGTCGCGAACGAGGCGGGTGTGTCACTGGCGACCGCGTCGCGCGCGCTGCACGGCGGCACCCGGGTGGTGACCGCCGAACTGCGCGAGCGGGTGGAGAAGGCGGCGCGGCACCTCGGGTACACGTCGCACGGCCCCGCCCAGGCGCTGGCCCGGGCGACCACGCCGGTCGTCGGGCTGATCGTGCACGACATCGCCGACCCGTACTTCTCCGCCATGGCCATCGGCGCGATGCGGGCGGCCCACGAGAGCGGGCTGCTCGTCCTCGTCTGCAACACGTTCCGCGACCCGGCCCTCGAACTGGACTACGTGGCCCGGCTGCGCGCCCAGCGCGCCCGCGGCGTGCTGCTGTTCGGCAGCGGCTTCACCGAGCGCAGCTACCAGTCCACGCTGCACCACGAGCTGGACCTGCTGGCCGGACTCGGCGGCCGGGTCGCCTGCATCAGCCCGCACGGGTTCGCCACCGACGCGGTGCTGCCCGAGCACCGCGACGGCGGCCGGCTGGCGGCCGGGCACCTGGCCGACCTGGGCCACCGCCGGATCGGTGTGGTCAGCGGCCCGGCCAACCTGCTGGTGAACCAGGAGCGGCTGCGCGGCTTCCGGGACCAGCTGCGGGCGCTGGACATCGCCCTGCCGCAGGAGCAGATCGTCAAGTCGGACTTCACCCGGGAGGGCGGCCGCGCGGCGGGCGTCGAGCTGGTGACACGCAACCCCGAGCTCACCGCGATCTTCGCGCTCAACGACGTGATGGCGATCGGAGTACTGGCGGCCCTGCGGGATGAGCTGAAGCTGGCGGTACCCGACGACGTGTCCGTGGTCGGCTTCGACGACATCGCGCTGACCGTCGACGTACAGCCGCCGCTGAGCACGGTTCACCTGCCGCTGGAGGAAATCGGCCGGCACGGCATGCGGCTGCTGCTCGAAGAGGCGCCGGCCGGCGTCCGTACCGTCCGCGTCCCGGCCGCTCTGGTGCGGCGCGGATCGTCCGCTCCGCCACGGGACTGCTAAACCGTCGCGGGGCTTGCCGCTCCGCGCCCCGGGTTCCGCGCGAGCCGACCGGCCGGGCGGCGGCAACCGTCCGGTGCCGTCCGGCAACCCATCGGCGCTGGTGGATCGCCGGCTCGCCGGACGTGGCGCACCGGTCGGTCCGGCCACGGCACGCAGGCGCGTCGATAAGATCCGGTGATGGCCACCAACGGGTTCCGACGCCGGTCGGTCAGAGCGCCCGAGTTGGTGGCGCAGGCGAGGCAGCGGCTGCGCGTGCCGATGGGCGGCGGCACCGAGCCGGACCCGCGCTCCCGGCACTATGTCGTCTGCGGCGACGACCCGCTGGCGCTGCGCCTGGTGGAGGAGTTGGCCGTGCGGTACCAGCGCCGGGTCACGGTGATCCTGCCGTCGAAGGCGCACGGCCACGGGCCGGAGCTGGACGCCATCGGCGAGGTACGGATCGTCGAGGCGGCACGGCTGGACGCGGACGCGTTCCGGCGGGCGAAGATCGGCACGGCTGCCGCGCTGGCGCTGGTACGCCAGGACGATGTCGGCAACCTGGACGCCGCCCTCCAGGCTCAGGAGATCAATCCAGACCTGCGGCTCGTCATCCGGATGTTCAACATGAGCCTCGGGCACGGCATCCGCAACCTGTTCAAGAGCTGCCGGGTGCTGTCCGACGCGTCGATCGCGGCGCCCGCCTTCGTCGCCTCCGCGCTCGGTGAGGTGGCGCCCAGTTTCGTCCGGCTGCCCGGCCGCACGCTCTTCCTGGCCGAACGCGAAGATGTGTCGCCCGCCAAGGCGATCTGCGGCCTCGCGGACACCGCCAGCGGTAGCGAGCCGGTGCTGCTGCCGCCCGACGAGTCGCGCTGCAACCTGGTCCTCGCGGTGGCCGACGGAGCCGGCGGCGGCAGCGGGACCAACGGGACCAACGGAGGCGGCGGGCCGGTGCGGGGTGAGGGCCGAACGGTGCTGGCCCGGGCCTCCCAGCGGTCCCGCGTGGCCGGCTGGTACCGGCAACTCGCGGCGGGCCGGCTGTTCGGCTCGGTGATCAACCGCAATCTGCGGATCGCCACGCTGGTGCTGCTCGGGGTGGTGGTGCTCGGCACCCTGCTGCTCGCCTGGCTGAGCAGCGGCCTGCTGTCCATCTGGCAGGCGTTCTACCTCACCGTGCTGGACATCGTCGGCGGCGTGAACCCGGAGCCGAACGGGCGGGTCACCGTCCAGGTGCTCCAGGTCGTGGTCATGCTCGCCGGCCTCGCGATGATCCCGGTGCTCACCGCGGCGGTGGTCGAGGCGGTGGTGAACGCCCGGTTGGCCCTGGCGCTGGGCCGGCCGCGCGGACCGTTCGCCGACCATGTCGTGGTCGTCGGTCTCGGCAACGTCGGGACCCGCGTCATGCAGCAACTGCGCGACCTCGGGATACCGGTGGTGGCGATCGACCGCACGGAGCAGGCCCGGGGTGTCCAGCTGGCGCGTGACCTGGGGGTACCGCTGATCATCGGGGATGCGAGCCGGGCCGAGACGCTGGACGAGGCGTCCGCCGGCACCGCGCGTTCGCTGGTCGTGCTGTCCACCGACGACGTGATCAACCTGGAGGCCGCCCTGCACGCCCGGACCCTCAAGAAGGATCTCCGGGTGGTGTTGCGGCTGTTCGACGGGGACTTCGCCGACCGGATCCAGCGCGCCTTCGACGTGACCAGCTCGAAGAGCGTGTCGTACCTGGCCGCCCCGGCCTTCGCCGCCGCGATGCTGGAGCGCGAGGTGATCGGTACGATTCCGGTCAAGCGCCGGGTGCTGCTGGTGGCGGAGGTACCGGTGGAGCCGGGCGCGGTGCTCTGCGGCCGTACCGTCGCGGCAGCCCAGCACGGCGGCGAGGCGCGGATCATCGCGGTCACGGCGGGCGAGTTCCGGCACGCCGAGTGGGTACCGCCGTCCGATCGGGTACTGGCGCCGGGGGAGCGGCTTGTCGTGGTCGCGACCCGGGCCGGCCTGGGGCGCCTGGTCGCGCAGTCCACGCCCGCGCCGCCGCCCGTGCCGCCCCCGGAGGGCCAGGACAGCCGCGCCGACTCGCTCAGCTGATCACCGTGTCCTCCCGGATCACCGGGATGTCCTCGGTCGGCGGGCCGACCGCGTACCCCAGGATGGCCTGCTCGTCCGGCCGCTTCGCGAGGATGTCGGCCAGGTACGACTGGACGGCCGGGGCCAGCCCGATGTCCCGCCCGGCCCGCTCGGACAGCAGCCACCGGTGCTCGAGCACCTGCACGAACAGCTCAGTGGGCTCCAACTTGCCGCGCAGGTGCGCCGGCACCGCCCGGACCACCGGCTCGAACACCTCAGTCAACCAGCGGTGCGCGGCCTGCTGCTCGTCGTCCAGTTCGGACTCGGCCCGGTAGGTGTCCAGGTCGTTGAGCAGCTTGCGGGCCTGGTTCTCCTCGGCGTCCAGGCCGGTCAGGCGCAGTAGCCGGCGGGTGTGGTGCCCGGCGTCGACCACCTTCGGCCGGATCAGGTAGCGCCGCCCGTCGTCCTGGACCGACAGCTGAAGCTCCTCGACGTCGAAGCCCAGCTCGTTGAGCCGGCGGATGCGCTTCTCCACGTGGTGGCGCACCTCCCGGCCGCCGACCTCCTGCTCGTACGTGACCTCGTGCCACAGCGACTCGTACCGGCGCACCACGTCGTCGGCCACCGTCTCCGGGTCGATCGTCTCGTGCAGCAGTTCGGCCGCCTGCAGGTCGAGCATCTCGCCGAAGATGTTCACCCTGGCCAGCTCCACGTCCTCGCCGCGCTGGCCGGACGACAGCTTCTCGTGCAGTGCGCCGGTCTCCGCGTCGACCAGGTAGGCGGCGAACGCTCCCGCGTCGCGCCGGAACAGCGTGTTCGACAGCGAGACGTCGCCCCAGAAGAAGCCGGCCAGGTGCAGCCGCACCAGCAGGGCCGCCAGGGCGTCGAGCAACCGGTTCGTGGTGTCCGGGCGCAGCGTGTGGGAGAACAGCGCCCGGTACGGCAGCGAGAACTGCAGGTGCCGGGTCACCAGTACCGGCTCCAGCGGCTCGCCCTCGGCGCCGGCGCGGTCCGCGACGATCGCGACCGCCTCCACGCTCGGGGCACCGATCCGCTCCAGCGCCCGCAACAGGTCGTACTCCCGGCCGGCCACCCGCTCGCCGGTCTCCTTGACCGCGTACACCGTCGAGTTCAGCCGCACGAAGCGTACGACGTGGCGGGAGATTCCCCGCGGCAGCAGGACCAGGCGGTCCTCGGGCCACTCCTCCAGCGGGGTGGTCCACGGCAGGTCCAGCAGGGCCGGGTCGAAGACGGCCGACGTGATGCGCACGGGTACCAGGATGACAGGAACGTGGGGAGTGCTCGCCTCCGCCACGGCCCAGCTCCGGCTGTGCTCCCCCGGAACGTGGGTGGGGGTGCTCGCCTCCGCCACGGCCCAGCTCCGGCTGTGCTCCCCCGGAACGTGGGTGG
>JBDZVD010000038.1:47798-51748 GCA_040255525.1 Micromonosporaceae bacterium
GGGTGCTCGCCTCCGCCACGGCCCAGCTCCGGCTGTGCTCCCCCGGAAGACCGCCCGCGCGACGCTCCCCGCGGTGATTCGTTACATATTCCGGAAGATCGTCGGATCTGAGGGGAAAGGGCGATGCGTACCGGTGTGGTGGTAGTGGGAGTGGTCGTGCTGCTCGGGCTGGGCGGCCTGGCGTCGGAGCGCGCCGGGTCCCGCGCGCCGAACGGTGCGGAGAAGACCACCGCGCTGCGCGCCGAGGCCGGCGGGATGACCACCGTCGGGGTCTCGCTGAGCATGGAGCGGGAAGTCACCCAGGGGCACCCGCTCACCCTGACGTACGCCGGCGCCTCGTACGTGAAACCGCACGTGAAGATCCTTCTCCTGCCCGGCGAGTACCTGACGGTCACCGACCGGCGCGGCAAGCAGGCGACCACGTACGGCGCGACGATCGGCGAGCGCTGGCTCATGTCGGTGGACGGCGACACCGCCGTGCTGACCGTGCACGGAAAGCTGACCCACCTGGTCGTGGACAAGGTCGCCCGCGGGTTCACGCCCGACGAGCGGGACGCCCAACGCACGGTCGAGCAGTCCCGGCGGGACGCCGCGATCACGGCCATGCGGCGGGGCGGCTCGCACACCACCTGCGGTACCGGCGCCTCCGCCGACGCGGCCTGCTTCAAGGCCGCGCATCCGGTGGCGTACCAGAACTCCCGGGCCGTCGCCCTGCTGCTCATCGACGGCATGCAGCTGTGCACCGCGTTCCGGGTCGGTCCGGACAACCGGTTGCTGACCGCCCACCACTGCCTGTCCGACACCACCACTGCCCGGGAGACCGAGATCTGGTTCAACGACGAGTGCACGGTGTGCGGCGGGGCCACCACGACGAAGCCGGTCAAGGTCTCCGGCGACCAGGTGCTGGCCACCGACGCCACTCTGGACTACACGCTGTTCACCGTGAAGAACTTCCCGCTGGTAAAGCCGTTCGGGTACCTGTCGCTGGACGTGCGCGATCCGCAGCCGGGGGAGCAGCTGTACATCCCGCAGCACCCGGGCGGCGATCCGACGGTGATCGCGACCGGTTCGGGCCGGGCACAGGGCGGCTCGTGCGAGGTCGCCTCGGCGGTGGCCAACGGGTACGCGAAGGGCACGGACACCTCGTACTACTGCGACACCTCGGGCGGATCGTCCGGCTCTCCGGTGATCTCCTGGAATAGCAACAAGGTCGTCGCCCTGCACCATTTCGGCGGCTGTCCGGACTCCGGGGTCAGGATCGACCAGATCTACCCGAAGATCCGCGCCCGGCTGTAGAGCTGGCCCCGGTCGGTACCCTGGTCGGGTGGCGGCGTTCAAGCGGGTCAGGCCGGCGGGCTGGTGGTTCGACGGCCTGCTCCTCGCGATCTTCGTGGCGATCACCGCCGGAGTCGCCAGCCGTGCCCTGATCGGGGCGGACGTGTGGCTGCGCGACTGGTGCGACGCCCACCGCCCCGCGCTGCTCTACTGGCCGGCCTGGGGCGGCAACCACCTCGGCCAGGGCGGCTGGCTGACCAGCATCTGCGGCATCCTGGCGCTGCTGCTGGCCTGGCGCCGGCACTCGGTCCGCCCGGTGCTCGTGGTGATCGTGGCGTTCGCGCTGACGTTCTGCACCCTGACTCCGCTGAAGGACATCACCGCCCGCCCGGCGGCGGACGCGAACCTGGTGCACGTGGGGCGCGGTTTCGCCCGCGGGTACTTCGGCGTCGGCGGCGCCTCGTACCCGTCGGGTCACCTGGTCAACTCGATCGTCTGGTACGGCGTGCTGGCGCTGCTGTTGAGCGCCTGGTTGCCGGTGATGTGGCGGAGGGTGATCCGGGTCGTGCCGCCGGCCGTCCTCGGGGTGACCACGGTGTACCTCAGCTTCCACTGGCTGACGGACACCGTGGCCGGGCTGGTGTTCGGGCTTCTCCTGGACCGGATCATGCGCCGGATCCGGTGGGACGGGGTACCGCTGGGGCGGTGGCTGGCGTCGTCCGGCTGGGACGCGCCGGGGCTGGGCGTGGCGGAGGCGGCGCAGCCCTACGACCGCGGCCGGGAGCTGGCCGGCCGGCGCGGGTAGGCCGGGAGCCGGTGCGTGCCGGCCCAGGTGGGGAGGCCGGGAGCCGGTGCGTACCGGCCCAGGTGGGGAGGCCGGGAGCCGGCGCGTGCCGGCCGGCTCAGCCGAGCACGGCCAGGAACTGGGCGACCGTCTCGGCCATCGCGTCCCGCCCCGCGGCCAGGTACCCGCGGGGGTCCACGACCTTCGGGTCGGCGGCGAGGACGCCGCGTACCGTGCCGGTGAAGGCGACGTTCAGCGCCGTACCCACGTTCACCTTCACGATCCCGGCGGCCACCGCCTTGCGCAGGTCGGCGTCGGTGACCCCGGACGAGCCGTGCAGCACCAGCGGCACCGGTACGGCGACCCGCAGGGCCGCGATCAGCTCATGGTCGAGCTGCGCCTCCCGGCTGGTCATGGCGTGCGACGAGCCGACCGCGACGGCCAGCGCGTCGACGCCGGTGGCCTCGACGTAGCGGGCCGCCCGGTCCGGGTCGGTACGGGCGCCGGGCGCGTGCGGCGGCAGCGGCGGGGCGCCGTCCTTGCCGCCGACGGTACCCAGCTCGCTCTCGATCCACAGGCCATGCCGGTGTGCGAACTGGGCGGCCTGCCGGGTCGCCGCCACATTGTCCGGGTACGGCAGCGTGGAGAAGTCCGCCATCACCGAGCCGAACCCGTGCCCGGGCGCCTGCCTGAGCAGGTCGGTGGAGGTCACGTGGTCCAGGTGCAGGGCGACGTCCACGGTCGCGGCGCCGGCCACCGCCCGCGCGGCCGCGGCCACCGGCCCGAGCGCCCCGCCGTGGAAACGCACCGCGTTCTCGCTGATCTGCAGGATCACCGGCCGGTTGACGGCGGTCGCTCCAGCCACGATGGCCTCGGCGTGCTCCAGCGTGATGACGTTGAACGCCCCGACACCGTGCCGACCAGTCGCACCGGGGACGACGAGGTTCGCGGTGGGGACGAGGGGCATCAGACCTCCCGGACTTCGACGCCCCGGCGCAGCCGCTGGAAGTCGGTCAGGGACACGGCACCGGCCACCGGGGCGAGGACGGCGGCGCCGGACAGCCCGATCGCGTCGGCCAGCCGCTGCGGCCAGCCCAGCCGGTAGGCCAGACCCCGGGCGAGAGCGGCGACGGTGGCGTCGCCCGCCCCGGTCGGGTTGCCGTCCAGGGTGGACGCCGGCCGGGCGTACCACCGCCCGCCGGGCGTCGACGCCACCAGCCCGTACCGGCCGAGCGAGGCGACCACGGCGGTGCGGGAGCCGCCGCGTACCGCGTCGGCCGCCGCGAGCGCCTCGGTCTCGGCCAGTTCCGCCGCGCCGGGCTCGAAGACGCCGACCGGCATGCCGGACATGGTGGCCAGCTCGTGCGCGTTCGGCTTGACGATGTCCGGGCCGGCCGCGACGCCGGCTGCCAGCGCTTCGCCGGACGTGTCGAGGACGACCGGTACCTCCGCCGCGCGGGCCACCGCGACCAGCCGCGCGTACGCGTCGACGGGCAGGCCGGGCGGGAGGCTGCCGGACAGCACAGCCACCCGGGCGACCCGCAGCAGCGCGTCGTACCGTGCCACGAACCGTTCCCACTCCTCGGCGGCCACCTCGGGGCCGGGCTCCCAGAAGCCTGTCGTCGCGGAACCGTCCACGACCACCGTGGTACGCCGGGACGGCCCGGCGATGTCCACGAAGGAGTGCCGGAGGTCGCCGAGCAGGGTACGGATGGACGCGCCGTTACCGCCGCCGACCAGTCCGGTCGCGATCACCGGCTCCCGCAGATCGTGCAGCACCCGGGCGACGTTCACGCCCTTGCCGCCGGCCCGCTCGTGCACCCCGGCGACCCGGTGCACCTCGCCCGGACGCAGCGCGGGCACCTGGTATGTGACGTCCAGCGCCGCGTTC
>JBDZVD010000039.1:0-51461 GCA_040255525.1 Micromonosporaceae bacterium
CATACAACTGCACCTGAGTACCGTTAGCCGTACTCGCGTTCGGCACATCCACACAACGACCCGACCCCACACCAACCAACTCCACATCCTGCTGCCCACCCGACGGCGGCGGGCTGGACGGCGGCGTGCCGGACTGGATTCCCGCGGATGCCATGACGGCCTGCGCCCCGGACGGCCAGTTGTTGTTGGTGACCGTGGTGTTCCCGCTGACGTTGTTGCCGCGGTCGCCGTTGGTGATCCAGGTCGTGCCGTTGGTGGTCCAGTTGCCGGTCACGGTGAGGTTGCCGGTGTTGTTGTTGCCGTTCGCGTTCGCCGTCGACCAGGTGCCGACGCTGGAGAACACGTTGCCGGTGGCGCTGTAATACCGCGAGCCCTCGTCGAAGTACAGGCCGAAGTAGTTGTTGGTGCGCAGGCAGTAGTTGCCGCTGATGACCGCGCCCGGGTTGGCCGACAGGGTGTAGATGCACCCGCCGTCGTTCATCTGCTGCATGACATCGTGCACGTAGTTGTTGGTGATCCTGTTGTTCGTCTCCGTGGTCGCGGTGCTGTAGCGCGGCTGGTAGTTGTACAGGCCACGGTTGGCGTAGTCGTTGCTGCCACCCGCGTCGTTCGCACCCCACCCGTACCCGACGGCGATGCCGGAGTACGGCAGGTTGTAGACCTCGTTGTGGTCCACGACCGCGTTGGTCACGTAGGTCGCCAGGAACGACACGATGCCCCGGTAGTCCAGGCCGATGTCGTGCACGAGATTGTCGCTGATGGTGATGTCCCGGTTGGTCATGCGTGCGTCGCTCGGGTGGTGCGCGTCGGCCCGCACCCCGCCGGCGACGATCGCGCCCGCGGAGTCTCCGGTGAACACCGAACCGGTCACCGTGATGGAACTGGCCCCCAATCCGACCCCGCTGGCGTGGGCGTTCGCGTCGTTTCCGATGCCCAGCGCGTTCTGGCCGAGGTTGACGAACTGGTCACCGCTGAACGTGATGGTGTTGGCCGCCGACACCTGGACCGCGGCGGGCATCTGGCTCCAGCTCGGTCGGGTTGCCTCGAACTGGGTGCAGCCGGAGGAGCACGACCCGAACGACGGCCACGACCAGTTGCCCATCAGGTAGGCGCCGGTCTGCTGGTCGGCGTACCCCTGATTGCTGCTGGGCCCGAGCCAACTCGTACCGGTGAAGGTGACGCCGGAAAACGAGATGTTGTGGGCGGGCGCGTCGTAGGTGCCCCCGATGTCCACCAGCGACTGCAGCGCCGGTAGTTCGACGTCCGCGCTGCTCATGTTCTCGCCGGAGCGCGGGATGTAGGACAGGACGCCGGTGCCGGTGTTGAGGTACCACTCGCCCGGCGAGTCCAGGAACTCGTACGCGTTCTCCAGGTACATCGGGCCGGCACGGAACGGACTGGTCAACGTGTCGTACCCGAGTCCGTTGTTGTTCCACGCCGGCTGTTGCATGGTCAGCAGGTTCCCGCTGATGCTCTGCACCGGCGAGTACCGGTCGGTGAACGAGTTGATCGCCTCTACCTCGACCCGGCTCTGGTTGGTCAGGTTGTTCAGGTAGGTCAGCGCGGAATTGGTGAAGCGCAGTCCGGTGGCCGAGGCGGTGAAGTCCGACCGGTTCACCTGGGTGCGCGCGCGGGTGGCCTCGTTACCGTTCACATACAGCTGCCGCGCCTCGACACCGGTGCCCACACTGGCCTGCCAGATGTTCTTCCCGGAGTCGGCCAGACTCCAGCCGGTGATCTGTCGCGCGCCACTGATGACGGGATGCGCCCCCGGTGCCGCCTGCCAGCTGACGTTGTGGCCGTTGGTACCCGAGTCGGCCGCGGTCAACCGCAACGGGGCGGACAACCGGTACACCCCGTCGGCCAACTGGACCACGATGTCGCCGGACATCCCGCCGACCATCGAGCGCGCCGCCGCCTGTGCCCCGGAGAGGGAACAGGGCTGGCTACTCGAACAACTGCCACCGCTGCCGGACGCCGAGACGTACAGCGTGGTGGTGGCCGCCGCGGCGGGCAGCGTGGACGCCGTGACGACAACCACGGTGGCGGCCGCGACAGCGCTCGCCAGCACGAGGCCGGCCAGCGCCGGTCTCCGCCGGGCCTGGGATTGTAGGGACATGCCGTCTCCTTGGGGTGTGATCAGGCGGGCCGTTGTCTGCCACGGGGTGGTGCGGTCCGCTCGGGCCGCACGCCGAAAAGCGTTGCCTCGACAGCTGCTGTTCGCGTGGCCCCTCGGCCAGGCGGCGGGTGTTGCCGCCACGACGAGACCCGCTCGATTGCGATTCGTCCTCCTGGACCGCTGGGGTCGCCGCCGACCGGAAGCCCGGCCCGCCACGGCTGGTCGTGGGGCCGCGGTGTGCCCCGGTACCGATGGCACCGGCCGCGCCGCCGACCATCGCTGTCACGTCGTCAACCACGTTGGACCGAACCGGTTCGATCCCAACCCCGCCGCAACGTTCCTGAAACATAGGTCGTACGTGTGATGTATGTCAAGTGGTCGTCATCGATATTGACGGGTACCGAGCGACCGGGCCAGCGGGCCGAGCAGCGCCTCGACCGGAGACCGAAGCGAATCGGTTCGACGGTGCCGCGCCGCGCCGGGTCCACCCCGCGAGGGGCAAGGGCGTCGAACCGGTGACCGGGGTTCCCGGCCGCGGCGGACCGGCCGGGCGCCCCGGCGAGGTGGCCACTCGGCCGGGTGCGAACGCCGGATCCCTGGCCGCCACCGTGGCGGCCGTCTTCCGGATCAGGCCGACGGGGCGGGGCCCGTCGAGTCGCGGACGCTGAGGGTCGTCGCCAGCTGGAGGTGGCGAGAGGCGGGCTGGACGCCGTCCGCCATGCCGAGAACGGTCTCGACAGCCATCCGGCCCATGCCGACGAGCGGCTGCCGGACGGATGTCAGCCGGGGCGTGGTCCACTGTGCCTGCGGTGTGTCGTCGAACCCGGTGACCGACAGGTCGCCCGGAACGGCGATGTGGAGGTCCTTGGCCGCGGCGAGCACCCCGACCGCGATCTCGTCGTTGCCCGCGACGATCGCGGTCGGCGGCTCGTCCAGCGTCAGGACATCGTGGCCGTGCTGGCGTCCCGCTTCGACGGAGAACGTGTCGTGGTGAATCAGCGCGGCGTCCGGCGTGACGCCGGCCGCGTGCAGCGCGGCCTGGTACCCGTGGAAGCGTTCCGCCGAGGGCGCGGAGCCCAGCGGGCCGCCGATCCAGGCGATCCTGCGGTGACCGAGCCCGATGACGTGCTCGGTGGACGAGCGTCCCCCCGCCCAGTTGGTCGAGCCGATGCTGACGATACGTGAGTCCGTCGTGTCGATCGGATCGATCGTCACCACGGGCAGCTGCGCATCTTCCGCCGCGATGAGCACAGAGTCGGGCACCGCGACGGCGAGCGCGATGATGCCGGCGGCACCGCAGGCCTGAATCTCCGCGACCCAGGCGCCGGCCGCCGTGCGGTTGGCGCCGTTCCAGTGGTCGGGCGGCAGTCGCAGGAGGAGTTCGGCCTGCGCGGCGGTGGCGGCCGCGAGGATCCCCTGGAGCACAGTCCCGGCATACCGGGACTCCACGATGTCGAGAACGGTGACCAGGGTGCGGTCCCGCCGCAGATCGCGCCGCGCCGTGGTCGGCTTGTAGCCGATCTCGGCGATGACGGCGAGGACAAGGTCACGGGTGTTCGCCGCGACGTCGCTGCGCCCGTTGAGCACCTTCGAGGCGGTCGCCTGTGAGACGCCGGCCAGCCGCGCGACGTCTGCCAGGGTGGCCCGTCCAGAACCCCATCGCCGATTCACCGGACTCCGATCGCCGTCGAAATTTTTTCGACGGTACCACGACAGGCTACTGACACTACAACCCGGCCGCCAACGGCCGATTGAGACCTTGACGTGCTCATACGTGCCGATGTACTGTCCCGCCAAACGAATAAGTTGCGAAATTTTTTCGACCTCGATCGCGACGGGAGACGGGCCCATGAGGCTTCACAGGAAGGCAAGGTTCCTTTCCGCGGCGCTCGTGCCGATGCTCGTCCTGGCCGGCTGCTCGGGCGGGACGGCGGGCAGCGACGGCAAGCAGGTGAACCTCACCGTCTGGAGTTGGGATGGCACGGTCGAAAAGTCCGTGCCCGGCTTCGAGGCCGAGAACCCGAACATCAAAGTCAAGGTTGTCAACGCCGGTTCGTCGTACGACGAGTACACGGCGCTCGACAACGCGATCCAGGCCGGATCCGGTGTGCCGGACCTGGCGATGTTCGAATACTTCGCGGTGCCCTACTTCGCCATCCCCGGCAAGCTCGCCGATCTCGGCAAGTTCGGCGTCGACGGTCTCGAGAAGGACTACGTTCGGGCCGCGTGGAATGACGTGACGGTCAATGGCAAGGTCTACGGGCTGCCGTCCGACTACGGGCCGTCGGCCATGTTCTACAACGAGGCCACCCTCAAGAAGGCCGGGGTGAACGAGCCGCCGGCCACCTGGGACGAGTACTACGAGGATGCCAAGAAGGTCCACGCGCTCGGCGGCAACTACTACATCGCCCAGGACACCGGGGACCTGTTCTTCCTGCTCTCGCTCATCTGGCAGGCCGGCGGCCGCCCATTCAAGGTGAACGGCACCAAGGTGCACATCGACTTCACGGACGAGGGCACGACCAAAGCCGTGGCGTTCTGGCAGAAGATGCTCGACGAGCACCTGCTCAACACCAAGATCACGGCCTGGTCCGACGACTGGAACCGCGCGCTCAACGACGGGACTCTCGCGTCGCAGATCATGGGTGGCTGGCTGACCTCGACGCTCCCCGACCGCGCGCCGAAGGCGGCCGGGCAGTTCAGGGTCGCGCTGATGCCGCAATGGACGCAGGGCGACAAGGTCGGAGCCGAAAACGGCGGAAGCGCCTTCGGCATCCCGGCCGCTGCCAAGCACAAGGACGCCGCGTACAAGTTCCTCGAGTACTTCACCCATGGCGCCGGCCTCTCCCCCCGCGTCGAAGCGGGCGCCTTCGTGCCGGTCACCCCGGTGCTGGACAGCACCGATTTCCAGAGCAAGCCCAGCAGTTACTTCGGTGACCAGAAGGTCGGCGCCGTGCTGGCCCAAGCCTCGAACAGCGTGGCGAGCGGCTGGCAGTTCCCACCGTTCTTCGAGTGGGCCCGCTCCATCTACGGCGACCTCGTATCGAAGTTCTACACCACGGGCGAAGGCTCGCTCGCCGGCATCCTCGAAGAGTGGAAGCAGCGCATGGTCAAGTACGGCAACGAGCAGGGTTTCACGGTGGACTAGCGGTTCCCCGCCGGGGCGGCGCGGCTGCGCGAGCCTTGGCGGGGACAGCAACCGACCGAAAGGAACGCCACAGACATGGGCCACCCGAGCCGGCTCGACACCAGCGCCGCGGCCACGACATCGACAGACCCGACAGAACAGCCGGTACCCGCTCGCGAGCGCGGCAGGACACCCGCCGGACTGGCGTTCATCGCGCCCTTCGGGATGTTGTTCGCGCTCGTGTACATCGTGCCGATCCTCTACGCCGCCTACCTCAGCCTCTTCCAGCAGAAGCTGATCGGGGGCAACACGTTCAGCGGACTGGCCAACTACCGCAAGCTTGTCCAGGATGCGCAGTTCTGGGACAGCGTCGGCCGCGTCTTCGGGTTCACGCTCATCCAGGTACCGATCATGTTGATCCTCGCCGTAGCCCTGGCCCTGGCGCTGGATTCCAGGCGCCTGCACGGCATCAGGTTCATGCGAGTGTCGATCTTCCTGCCGTACGCGGTGCCGGCGGTCGTGTCGACTCTCATGTGGGGATTCCTGCTGGGCGTCAAGTACGGCCTGTTCGGCAGCCTCGACGACGCGCTGGGCGTGAACCTCGATCCCTTCGCCCCGAATACCACGCTCATCTCGATCGGGGTGATGGTGACCTGGGCGTTCACCGGCTTCAACATGCTCATCTTCTACGCGGTGCTGAAGGCCGTGCCACATGAGCTGTACGAGGCGGCCGCGCTCGACGGAGCGAGCGAATTCCAAGTCGTTCGCAGGGTCAAGCTGCCGGCGCTTCGCGGGTCCCTGGTCATCGCGGTCATCTTCTCGATCATCGGCACCTTCCAGATGTTCAACGAGCCGCAGATCCTGCCGTCGATGGTGGCCAACAGCGGAATCACCACCCACTACACGCCGAACCTGTACGCGTACAACCTGGCGTTCACCGGATCGCAGCAGGGCTACGCGGCGGCTCTGGCGCTGGTCATGGCGGCCATCACGATCGGGGTCGCCTACGCCGTCCAGATCAGAGGACTGAGGAATGCCTTCGATCACTAGCCCACAGACCTCATCCGGGAAGGCGGTCGCCGCGACCTCCGGCGTGTCGATGCGTCATTCACGCAGGCGCCGCCGGCTGTACACGGTGGAGAACCCGAAGAAGAGCGTCACCCTGACGGTGGTCACCGGACTGTTCACGCTGTACTGCCTACTGCCGCTCGGGTGGCTGGTCATCAACGCGACGAAGTCCCAGTCCGACTTCGTCTCCTCGTTCGGGCTGGCGCCCGGCCACCGGTTCGCCCTCTGGGACAACGTGGTGGAGGTGTTCAGGTACCAGGACGGGATCTTCTCCCGGTGGCTTCTCAACACCCTCCTCTACGTCGTCGTGGGCGCGACCGTCTCGACCTTCCTGGCGGCGCTCGCCGGGTACGCCCTGGCGAAGCTGCGCTTCAGCGGCAAGCGGGTGTTCCTCTTCGTCATCCTGGGGTCGATCGCGGTCCCCGGTATCGCCCTGGCGATCCCGCAGTTCCTGCTGTTCGCCAAGCTCGGCATCACCAACACCCCTTGGGCGGTTCTCATACCGTGCTTCATCAACCCCTTCGGCCTGTACCTGATGTGGGTGTTCACCGCCGAGGCCGTGCCAACGGACCTGCTGGAGGCCGCGAAGGTCGACGGCGCCGGGGAACTGCGGACCTTCATCCAGATAGCGCTGCCGATGCTGGCACCGGCAAGCGTGACGGTTCTGCTCTTCTCGTTCGTGTCCATCTGGAACAACTACTTCCTGCCGTTGATCATGCTCAAGGACCCCAACTGGTATCCGCTCACTATCGGACTCAATGAATGGAACAAGCTGGGCTCGACGGCCGGGGACGGCGCCCTCATCCAGAACCTCGTCATCACCGCCGCACTGCTGACCATCGTCCCGCTGATCATCGCGTTCCTCACCCTGCAGCGGTACTGGCGGTCGGGCCTGTCACTGGGCGCCGTGAAGGGCTAGGCGCCGGCCGCGCGGCCGGCGATATCGGCGGCCGGGCCCGGCATCGCCGGCCCGTCCGGCGACGATCTGTGGTTCACACCGGCGCGGGCGCCCGCCACGCGCCGGCACCGAGCATTTCCCATCCGTGAATGACCCGCAAGGAAAAGTGAGGCCATGGCGAACGACGCTGTGTTCGAACCCCGGTTCCGGATCGACGGTCAGCCGTGCGACGAAACCGCGCTGCCGCACGTCTGGGCGGAGTGTGTCGGCGCCGGACGGGCGAACGAGGCACTGCGCGCGGACTGGCAGCGGCAGTTCGCCGAGGTGGTGGACGCCTGCGGGTTCCGCTATATCCGCTTCCACGGCGTGTTCCACGACGACATGTTCGTCTACCGGGAAAGCTATGGTCACGGGTTCGGCCAGGACACACCCCTCGCTTCGCCGGTGTACACCTTCAGCTACGTGGACAAGGTGTTCGACTTCATCCTGTCCTGCGGCGCGCGTCCGTTCGTCGAGTTGGGCTTCATGCCCCGCGATCTGGCGACGGTACACGAGACCGTGTTCTGGTGGGGCGCCCACTGCAGCCCGCCGAAGGACATGGCTCGCTGGGTCGAGCTGGTCACGAGGTCGGTCGAGCACTGGATCGACCGGTACGGCCTCGCCGAGGTGCGCCAGTGGCGATTCGAGGTGTGGAACGAACCGAACCTGGTTCCGCACTTCTGGACGGGGATGAAGACCGAGTACTTCGAACTCTACGAGCAGACCGTGACCGCGATCAAGAAAATCGATCCCGAGCTGAAGGTTGGCGGGCCGGCCACGAGCGTCTTCGTGCCCGACGACAGGTACAAGGGCGAGGTTGAGGACCGCGCGGCGATGCTGGAGACCGCCACCGCGGCCGATGTGGACGCGCTCGACTGGCGTCCGGTGTGGATAGAGGACTTCATCGCCTGGTGTGCCAAGCGCGAACTACCGGTCGACTTCATTTCGACCCACCTGTACCCGACCGACTTCGCCTACGATGCCGACGGCCGGGGAGTGCAGATCGCCCGGTACGTCGATGCCACGTTCGACGACCTGGTCCTGCTGCGCGACCTCGTGGCGAACAGTCCGTACCCGGACGCGGAGATTCACATCAGCGAATGGTCCACCTCGCCGTCGGCCCGCGACTTCATCCATGACACGCTGTTCGCGGCGACGGCCATCACGCGGACCTACCTGAAGTGCGCCACGCTCGCCGAGTCGATCTCCTACTGGACGTTCACCGACGTGTTCGAGGAGGGAGGCGCCGGGATCGGCCCGTTCCACGGCGGCTTCGGCCTGCTGAACGAGAGCGGCATCCACAAGCCCACGTTCCACGCCTTCACGATGCTCCGGCGGCTCGGTGACCGGCTGCTCCTGGCGACGCCGGACGGCGTGGTGACCCGTGACGGCCGGACATCGGCCGTGTCGGCGGTGTTCTTCAACTACCCCGATCAGATGGCGATGCGGGCCGTCGGCTCGGCGAACTCGTACCCGGCGACGCGGGCGCTGGCCGGGATGGGCCCGCACCGGAGGATCCGCCACTCGATCGGTGGCCTCAAGCCGGGCACTCCGTTCCTCGTCGAAATCATGGACTGGGAGCACGGCAATGTCGCCGAGGCATGGTATCGGCTCGGGTCTCCGGTCAACCCCTCGCCGGCGGAGAGCAGGTACCTGGGCGCGGTCGCGGACTCGCTGCTGCGGTTCACCCTGACCGTACCCGACGACGGCGTGCTCGACCTCGACGTCGACCTCTCACCCTGGGCGGTGATGTCGGTGCGGCAGGCGGCGTGAGGCGAGCCACCGTTAGGCTTCGTGTCTGACCCGGCATCGCCGTGCCAGCCCACCCCGTGCCGTTCCGCACGCCTCATTGCGAGAGGAAACCCATGTCCCACGCCCGCCTGATCGTCGATCCCGCGTTCGTTGTCGGCGAGGTAGACCCGCGGCTGTACGGGTCGTTCGTCGAGCACCTCGGCCGGTGTGTCTACACAGGCATCTACGAACCGGAGCACCCGACGGCCGACGAGCACGGTTTTCGCGGCGACGTGGCGGACCTCGTCACCGAGATGGGAGTGCCGATCCTGCGGTACCCGGGTGGAAACTTCGTGTCGAATTACCGGTGGGAGGACGGTGTCGGCCCGCGGCAGGAGCGGCCGACCCGGCTCGATCTCGCGTGGAAATCCATCGAGACCAATGCCGTCGGCACCGACGAGTTCTGCACCTGGAGCCGGCGGATCGGCGCGCAGCCGATGCTCGCGGTGAACCTCGGCACCCGCGGCGCGGATGCCGCGGCCAGCCTCGTCGAGTACTGCAACCATCCGGGCGGGACGTACTGGTCGGACCTGCGACGCAGAAACGGCGTACCCGATCCGCACGCGGTGAAGGTGTGGTGCCTCGGCAACGAGATGGACGGTCCGTGGCAGGTGGGCCACAAGGCCGCTGCCGAGTACGGCCGGCTGGCCTCCCAGGCGGCGCACGCGATGCGGTTGGTGGACCCGGGCATCGAACTCGTCGCGTGCGGATCGTCCGGGGGGCGGATGCCGACGTTCCCCGAGTGGGAGGCCACCGTGCTCGAGCACTGCTACGAGCAGGTGGACTACGTCTCGCTGCACTCCTACTACCAGGAGCGCAAGGGCGATCGGGCGAGCTTCCTGGCGTGCGCGGTCGACATGGACAGGTACATCGAGTCCGTCGTCGCTACCGCCGACTATGTACGGGCGAAGGGACGCCACACGAAACGCATCAACCTCTCGTTCGACGAGTGGAACGTCTGGTACTCGATCGGGGCGACCGACGAGCGCGACTGGCAGCAGGCACCGCGTCTGCTCGAAGACCAGTACAATCTGGTCGATGCCGTGGTCGTGGGCAGCTTGCTGATCAGCCTGTTGCGACACGCCGACCGCGTGCGCATGGCATGCCTGGCACAGCTGGTCAACGCGATCGGCGCGATCCGCAGCGAACCGGGTGGCCCGGCGTGGCCGCAGACCATCTTCCACCCGTTCACGCTGACGAGTCGCTACGGCCGTGGCGTCGTACTGCGGCCGGCGATCACGTCGCCGAGTTACGAAACGGCGTGGTTCGGCGACGTGCCGGTGCTGGACGCCGTGGCACTGCGCGATGACGACGGCCTCACCATCTTCGCGGTCAACCGCGACCAGCACGCGTCCCTGCCGCTGACCGTTGAGCTACGCGCCGTTGCGGGCCTGCGCCGGGCGCGCCACACCTACGTCGGCGGCGAAGACCCCTTGGCGGCGAACACCAGGGACGAGCCTGACCGGGTGGTACCCCACCGGGGCGAGGAGGTCGCCGTGGACGCCGGTGAGCTGACGGTCGCGCTGCCGCCGATGTCCTGGAACCTGATCCGGGTCAGCTGACCTGGTCAGTGCAGGCCGTCGGGGTCGCAGTACTCGACTTCGCTGGTGGGCTGGAAGGGCCCGATGACGATCCCGCGTTGGAAGACGCCGCCGCGCAGCACATCGTCGGCGGCGGCCTGCAGGGCGAACTGTTGCAGCACCTTGAGGGAGTGTCCAGCGATCCGGATGGGCCGGCGGACCTCGTACCGCGGCGACCAGGGGCACTCGTAGTAGCAGGTACCGCCGTTGCGGGTGCGGTGGTAGACGACGTCACCGGCCGCGATGGCAGCGTCGATCTGCGCCTTGAGAGCGAGGGTGGCCGCTGGGTCGGGATCATACTGCCACATCTCGGTGATCGCCTGCTTCGCCCTGCGGTCACTCTGCCAGCGCCGGAGCGTGGCCCGGTCGGTCAGGCACCACGGGTCGAACCGGGATCCGCCGGGCAGCGTGGCGATGTCCGGCCGTGCGACCGGCCGCAGGTCCCGGTAGTCGCCGGTCACCGCGCTCGACGGGCGCCGTACCGGCAACGGAAGGCCGGCCGGTGCGCCGCACGCTGTGCGACGTACCGGCCGGCGGCCACCTCATTCGACCGGACCGGGATCACCCACGGCATCCGGGGCCTGTGCCACAGCCCGGCTCCGGTGCGCCGCGGCGAGAGCCCTTATATGCCGGCCGTCGTGATCGCAGCGTTGACGGCGGCGGCGAAGCGGTCGAGGGTGCTCTTCCCGGCCGAGTCGAGGTCGGTCGGAATCTCGGCGGTGTTGAAGATGTACGCCCAGTCGATGCCGTCGGTACGGGACTCGATGCGGCTGGCCGTGCCCGGCATCTCGCCGGTCCGGGCATAGTCGGGTGAACGGCCGCCCATGCCCCACGTCGCGTTGCTGCCGATGAACGTGGCCAGCGCCGGCGCGCTGGACACGAGGCCCCCGCCGCTGTCCATCTCCGCGATCAGGAAGGTGCCGTACGCGGACGGCACCTCAGCCGTGGACCATGGATCCCACGCGCTGAGACCGGCCGCGGGCGCGTCGTAGCTCACCTCGCCGGACAGCGCGTCTGAACGCAGGGTGGCCCCGAGGAAGACGTCGTTGGACAGGCCCAGCGGGGTCAATACCTGGCTCTTCACGTAGTCGATGAAGCTCTGCCCGGTGTGCTGCTCCACCACCAGGCCGAGCAGCAGGTATCCGAAGTTCGAGTAATAGTCGACCAGACCGTAGTCGGACGGGATGGCACCCGGCGTGAACTGCAGCGGCTCGCCGTACATGTACCGGGCGACATCACGCTTCGTCACGTGCCCGGACAGCCCGAATGCCTGGGCTATTGCGCGCCCCTCGAAGACCGGGTCGATGCCGCCGTGGGTCCGGGACCAGCCCCCGCTGTGGTCGACCAGTTCCTGCACGGTGATGTCGTCGACCCGGCTGTCCTTGGTCTGGCTCGGCAGCGCCACGGTGGTGATCCCCAAATACGAGAACACCTTGGTGTTCAGGTCGAAGCCGTCGTTCTGGGCGAGAGCCCAGATCGCCGCGGAGGTGAACGCCTTGCTCACGCTCGCCAGCCGCATCGGGGTGGTCGGCGCAGTGGTCGGGGTGCCGGGCTCCGACCAGGTATAGCCGGAGGCAAGCTTCATCGTGCCGTTCTTGCGGATCGCGAGCTGGCCCGCGCGCACCCCGTACTGCTGCATGAACTGCTTCACCACGCTGTGGACGCCGGTGTAGCTGGCACCCACGCTGTCGACCTGGGTCCACTGCCGCGCGATGGGCGGGTCCTGGCTGACGAAGACCGCCGAGTACCGGATGTCGGAGCCCGTTCCGCTGCCCTGCACGGAGATGGGCATGAGGCCGGCGGCGACCTGGGTGTTGAACTCGCTCTGGTAGTCGGCGGCGGTCAGGTCGTGCTGGGAAACCCAGTCGCCGACCGAGTCGTCGGTGAACAGGGCCGCGTACTGGCCGCCGTCGTTGGCGTCGACGATCACCGGGCGCAGGCCGGCCTGCGTGTAGCCGTCCTGCCAGTTCTGGTACTGGGTGCCGTCATCACCCATCGGGCCGGCGTTCCACTTCACGCCACCCGAGTTGGTCAGCCAGACCGCGGCGTACCTCCGGTCGCTGGCGTCAGTGCCGTAGACCGCCAGCGTCTTGAGGATCTGCCCGTTTTCTTTGGCCGACGCGTTGTATCCGGGGAAGTAGCTGTCATTGAAGCCGAAGTACGCGGAGAAGGCGGTAGACGTGATCTGTTCGAAGACGCCGGCGAAGACCGCGCTGTCGCTCGGGCCGGTCGCGGTGACGATGGTCGGCACATAGCCCTGGGCGACAAGGTTGTTGTACTGCGCCAGGTAATCGGTGAGAGTGAGGTCCTGGACGGCCTGCCACGTGGGGCCCGAGCGCTGGACCCAGACCGCCGCGTACTGCACGGGGGACCCATAGACGCTCAGCGAAATCATCCGGTAGTTCTGGGCCGACAGGTCGTGGACCTGCTGCTGGTGTCCGGCGCTGTCCATCCCGTGGTACGCCTTGAAGGTGGCCGGGGACGCCCAGGCACGGGTCGGGGTGAGCAGTCCGGGCACCGCGAGCGCGCCCCCCGCGGCCGCGCCTGCCAGAAGGAAGCCGCGCCGACTGAGTCGGGGGCTGCTGTTCTGGGTGTTCCGGACATTGCGACTTTTCATGATCGGCATCATGCCTTCCCGCTGAAGGTTGCGCACTTGGGACGTGCTGGCGGGAGCGACGGTTGTCCCTGGTCGCGCGGCTGCCTCACCTGGACGTGCCAGGGCATGACTCGCTGCGGCCTGAGCCGGAAGGCGGAGTGAACCCTCACCAAGGTTTTGCCCTGGCCGTCACCCGCTCGACCGGAGGTACCCCCGTGTTTCCTCCTCTGACTTCAAGTACGGCCACCGTCCCGCCACCCGGTGGCGTACTCCGCCGGTTCTCAGACAATATCGGAACCGTATCAGATCAGATCGATAGCTGTACCGTGTGACTTCCGTGACATGACGGCGTCTGCCGGCGCGCCGAGCCGGTTCTTGACGTCCCCGACTCGGCCGTGCAGTGGCGCGCGATCGGTCAGGATGAGTAGGTCGTGGTACAGACGGTGCCGTTGAGAGTGAAGGAGGCGGGCGGCGGGTTGGCGCCGGTCTGGTCGCCCACGAATCCGAAACTGACGGTGTTGCCGCCGTTCGGGGCCAGGTAGGCGTCCCAGTCGACGGGTGTCACCACCACATGCTGCCCGGCTTGCGAGAAGGCCGCGTTCCAGTAGCTACCGGAGACGCTCTCGGTGGGGACCGGGAAGCTGAACGCCAGTGTCCATCCGGTAATGGGTTCGGGTCCGGTGTTGGTGACGCTGATGTTCGCCACGAACCCGCTGGCCCAGCCGCTGGCGAGGAAATAAGTTACGGCGCAGGTGCTCACGCGTGGTGTGCCGGTGATGAACGTGACGGGTTGCGAGGGCACCGAAAGGTAGCCCTTCTGATCGGTCGCCAGCACGTTGAGCGTGTACGAGGTGCCCGGCAACAGGTTGCGCACGGTCAGCGACGTGGAGGTCGTCTCGCCCAGCAGCACGCTGTTGGTGTCGAACTGCTGGTACACCCCATAACGGGCGACGGTGCCGCCGGTGGACGGCTGCCAGGAAATGGTGGCGGTGTTCGCGGTGACATCGCTGGCCGTCGGGCTACCGGGGGCGGTGAGCGCGGTGTCGACGGGGTTGGTGGGCGACGGGTTGAGTTTGACCGTCACGATCGAGTACGGCGGAATCACCTGGGTGCCGGCCTGGATCGACCCGCCGCTGACCACCGTGCATCAACCCCTTGCCGAAATGGCCGCGACAGCGACCGAGATGGCGCTTGCCATCGACCGACGAGAGCGGACCTCCCAGGTCGGCGTCGAACTGGCCACCAGCCTCGTCGTTCGAGCAAGCACAGGACCGCCGCGACGCTGAACGCGCCGGTCTCCACACTCCCGCTGCCCCGGCGCCGGTGACGCGTCGAGGGCGGATCGCCTCGCGGCTCACCGCAGCAGCAACGCGGCGGCCACCACCATCACCGCGGCCGTCGCGCCGTGAACCGCGTAGGCGGTGAGCTTCGGGCCCCGGTACCGCAGCACGATCAGGGCGTCGCCGACCGGGGCGACTGCGGCGCAGAGCATGAACCAGCCGAGTACCTGCGGGGTCGCGGCGAGGATCAGGGCGATCGCGATGAGTCCGTAGCCGATGTCCCGGAATCCCTTGACGGCCAGATAGGCGGTGGCGCTGCCGGCCTGCGGTCCGACCGCGACCCCGAAGCCGGTGGCCGACGATCGGGGTACCAGCAAGAAACGGAGACCGATGACGATGATGCCGATACCGACGATCCAGGCGATGGCGTCGGCGACGTGGACGAGGGTCATCGTGCTACCTCCAGCGATGCGGTGTTGGCGCGGACCCGGCGGATCCGGCGGGCGTAACTGGCTCGGCCGATGGTCTTCCAGGCGAGCCGGGCCGGCAGCGGCAGCGCGCCGAGCAGGGCCCGGCGCTCGTCCGCGTCGGCGTCCTCGAGCACGGCGCCGAGAAACCGCAGCAGCATCGGCTTCGGGGTGACGGTCAGGAAGTGCTCCCCCAACGCGCCCCACTCCTGTGCGCTCAGGTACTGCCCGGCCAGCGGCAGCAGGTGTGTCTCCTCGTCATCGAGGTGCTCGAGCACCGCGGCCCGGTGTTCGGCGAGCGCGGCCACCAGCGCGTCGCGGGCCGCCTCGCCGGCCGAGGACTCCCAGGCCGGCAGCGCCCGCATCACCTCGTCGAGGGTCCGTGCGATGCGTTCGTGCTGGGCCTCCATCCGGACCACGATGTCCGCTTCCAGGTCTACGCGGGCGTACAGCAGCGGCCAGATCAGCTCGTCCTCGCCGTGGTGATGGTTGTGCAGTCCGAGCCGGTACCAGCGCAGGTGTTCGGCGAGGATGCCGGCGCGCCGGGTGTCACCGGGGGGCACCGCCGCGATCGCGGTGCGCAGCAGCCGTGATTCGCGGCGAAACGCGCGGTGGATGACGACCATGTCATGGGTGTCCGTGGGCACGATGGCCTGCCTTTCGACGTCCGCCCGGGCCGGTGGCCGGGCTGGGACCAGGCTGGGGCCGGCCGCTTGGAGCCCTCCTGGAACCGGCTTGGAGCCGGGATAGGCTGGGGAAATCATGGTGGAGATCCGGGTGCTCGGACCCGTCGAGGCCGACGTGGATGGGGACGTGGTCCCGTTGGGTGGCCCGCGCCAGCGGGCGGTGCTCGCCCGGCTGGTGTCCGCCCGGGGCGAGGCGGTCTCCGTGGACCGGTTGATCGACGATCTGTGGGGCGCTGAGCCGCCGGTCCAGGCGATCACCTCACTGCAGGCGTACGTGTCCAATCTGCGCCGGCTGCTGGAACCCGGGCGGCCGCCACGGGCACCAGCCCGGATCCTGGTCACCGCGCCGCCCGGGTACGCGGTCGCGCTGCCGGCCGACGCGCTGGACGCCTGGCGTTTCGAACGGCTGGTCACCGAGGCGGTTTCCGCCACCGGCGACGTTGCCGGGGCGCGTGCCCGGCTTATCGCTGGACTGTCCCTGTGGCGGGGCGCCGCGTTCGGGGAGTTCACCGACGAACCGTGGGCCGTCGCGGACGTAGCCCGGCTCGACGAGTTGCGGTTGCAGGCCGAGGAGGCGTTGGTCGGCCTGACCCTGCGCGCGGGCGAGGTGGCCGCCGCGGTGCCGGCGGCGGACGCGCTGACCCGGCGGCACCCGCTGCGCGAGGAAGGTTGGCGACTGCTGGCCCTGGCGCTGTGGGGAAGCAACCGGCAGGCCGACGCCCTCGACGCGCTGAGCCGCGCCCGCCGTGGCCTGGCCGACGAACTCGGCCTCGACCCGGGCCCGGATCTGGCCGCCCTGGAAACGGCCATCCTGCGGCAGGAGCGTGAGGTGCTGTACGAGGCGATCCGGCAGCCCGCCGGCAGCGGCACGGCGCCGGGGTTGCCGTCGCTCCATGCACCGGCGCCCGGATCCGGTGCGCAAGGGGCACCGTCGCACCGCCCGGAAGGGGCACCGTCGCGCGATGGGGTCGGGGCCTCGCCCAGCCGCCCGGCGGCCGAACCGTTCGTCGGCCGGTCAGCCGAGCTGGCCCGGCTGCGCGCCGGTGCCGCGGAGGTGGCCGCCGGGCAGGGTTCACGGATCGCGCTGGTCAGCGGCGAACCGGGGGTCGGGAAGTCCGCTCTGCTGGCGCGGTTCCGCTGGGAGCTGACCGACCAGGGGTGGCTGTGCGTCGGGGGCCAGTGCCCGGAAGACACCGCGGGCGCGCCGCCGGCCTGGCCGTGGGTACTGGCGCTGCGGTCGCTGGCCGGGGCATCGACGGCGGTACCGCCCGCGGAGGTGGCCGAGCTGCTCGGGTCACCGGCCCCGGACGGCGAACGGGCGGGCATCGACGCGGCGGCCGGCCGGTTCCGGCTGCACCGCGCGGTGGTGGCCTGGCTGCGGGAGGCGACCCGGCAACGGCGCCTGGCGATCGTTCTGGACGACCTGCACTGGGCGGACGGGGAAACCCTTGCCCTGCTGGCCACCGTCGGTACCGAGCTGACGGACGTGCCCATCCTCCTGCTGGTCGGATACCGCGCCGCCGAGGTCTGCCCCGACCTGGCCGCCAGCCTCGCCGCCCTGGCCCCCCGCGGCCCGCTGCGGCTGCCGCTCGCGGGGCTACCCGCCACCGCCGTCGGCGCGCTCATCGCCGCGTTCAGCCCCACTCCCGTCGACGCCGCGACCGCCGCGGCACTGGCCGAACGGACCGGCGGAAACCCGTTCTACGTCAAGGAAAGCGCCCGCCTCCTGGACAGCGAAGGCGCCCTCGTCGCGTTGGAGAAGGTCCCCGAGGGAGTACGCGACGTGTTGCGCCGGCGGCTGAACCGGTTGCCGCAGGCGGTCATCGTCGTGCTCCGGCTGGCTGCTGTCGCCGGGCGGGAAACCGACGTCGACGTGCTGATCGACGCCGCCGACACCGACGAGGCGGGCGTGCTGGACGCGCTCGACGCCGGCATCGTCGCCGGACTGCTGACCGAACCGGCACCGGGCCAGATCCGGTTCGCCCACGCGCTGGTGCGCGACGCCCTGGTCGCCGACCTCAGCGGAGTGCGCCGGGCCCGGATGCACGAGCGGATCGGCGCGGCGCTGCAACGGCTGCGGCCCGACGATGTGCCGGGGCTGGCTCATCATTACCGGCAGGCCGCGTCGGCGGCCACCGCGTCGCGGGCGGTGGACTACGCGGTACGCGCCGCCGAGTTCGCCGAACGCCGCTACGCCCACGACACCGCGGCGGATCTGCTCACCGGGGCGCTGGAGAGCATCCAACGCATCCCCGCCACCGGCGATGGCGCCCAGCCGGCCCCCGACGACCGTGCCGCCGAACGGGTCGGGCTGCTCAGCCGCCTGCTGCGGGCACAGATCCGCGCCGGAGCCGTCGCCGCCGCCCGCACCACCCGCCGCCGCGGGATCGACGTGGCCGAGACCGCCGGCCGGGACGACCTACTGGTCGCCGCGTTCACCGGGTGGACCGAGCCCACCCCCTGGCAGAGCCGGGCCTACGGCACCGTGGACCAGCCGGTGGTCACCCTGCTGACCCGGCTGCTGCACCGGTCGCAGCTCACCCCGGCCGACCGGTGCCGGTTGCTGGAGGCGCTCGCCGCGGAGCTCGCCGGGGAGGGCGACCCGCGCAGCCGAGCCGCCGCCACCCAGGCCGTGGAGCTGGCCGACGAACTCGGCGATCCCGCCCTGCGCATGCTCGCCCTGGCCGCGCTGGCCCGCGAACACAGCGGGGAACTGGACTGGCCGCACCGGGATCGGGTGGCCGCGACGCTGATCGCCCTCGCGACCGAACACGACCGGCCCGCCTACCGCGCGTACGGCGGCTTCACGGCCGCGCTCAGTGCCGTCGCCGCCGCCGATGCGGCCACGCTGTCCCGGCTGGTCACCGAGGGCCTGGACTTCGCCCGCGCCTACCGGATGCCCGAAGCCGAGGGCGTCGGCGAGTACGCGCAGGCGATGCTCGCCCACATCGCCGGCGACCTGCACGAGGCGGAGCGCCGGTACGCGCACACCACCACCCGGCTGGTGCGCCAGGGTTCGCTCCACGCCGAGGGGTTCGGGTTGCTCGCCGAGGCGACACTGCGCGTCGGGCAGGGCCGCGTCGGCGAATACGCCGCCCGGGCCGAGGAGCTGTTCGACCGTCACGGCCCCGTCTTCGCCGACCTGCTGACCCTCGCGCTGGCCGAGGCCGGCGAAGTGGACGAGGCGCGGCGGATGCGCTCACGGGCGGTACCGCTGCGCCCCGACTTCCTGTTTTCCATCTTCGCGGTACTGCGCGCCATGGCACTCGTCGCGATCGGCGACACCCCGGCGGCCCAGGACATGTACCAGGTGCTGCTGCCGCTGCGCGACCAACTGCCCGGCACCGCCAGCCTGTCGCTGGCCATGCGACCGGTCGCGTACACGCTCGGCGACCTCGCCCGGTTCCTCGGCCGGCCCGACGAGGCCGCCGCCCACTACGCGCACGCGAAGACCATCGCGGACCGCTGGGGCGCCGCGCAGTGGGCCGCCGACGCCCGTTCCGGATAAGGGAGAAAGCCACCGGATGCGGCCGAACGCACCGGGCCCACCCCCGGCAGGGCCTCTCCTGGGCCCGGCTCTCGTACCGGTGGCGGGCGCCGCTTCCCGCGCGAACAACCCGGTTCCGAGAATTTTCTGAGAATGCCGGCACAGGCTGTACCTGCACCATCACCGCGACCACGACGGATGGTGACCCCCCGGGCACTCGCTGGCGAGCCATCGACAATGGAGGGGTCGGCTCATGTCCACCAGACGCGGATCCACCGCGGCGAAGAACGCCACACGATCGCCGGGTGCGCCGGGCGCGCCCGCAAGCAGCTGGCGCAGGCGCCGCCGCGATCCCCGACTCGGCGAGGCGGCGTGGGTACTGCTGCCACTGCGGGCGTTTCTCGGCGTGACGTTCCTGTACGCCGGCCTCTCCAAGCTACTGGACCCCAACTACCTCAACGACTCGTCACCGCTGGGCGTGCACGCGCAGATGCTGCACGCGGCGACGGGTTCGCCGATCGGCCCTCTGGTCACGTTCAGCGCCCAGCACGCGACCGTGACCGGGCTGATGATCGCCTTCGGGGAGGTGGCCGCCGGTTTCGGTGCGCTGGTCGGCCTGTTCACCCGGGCCGCGGCCGCCGCCGGGGTGCTCCTGGCGATGTCGTTCTTCCTGACCGTCAGCTGGCGCACCACGCCGTACTACTTCGGCTCCGACATCGTGTTCGTCTTCGCGTGGATTCCGGTGCTGCTCGCCGGCGACGGTGGCCTGTTGTCGGTACACGCCCTGGTGCGCCGGTGGGTGCGCGGGCGGCTGCGGCTGCCGGCCGTCCCCGACCCTCGGGAGTCGATGGGCCTGACCGCCGAGGTGAACCGGCGTACGGCGGTGACCAGCGGCCTTGCCGCCGGTGTGATCGGCGCCGCCGGGCTGGTCGGCGGCTCGGCGTTGGCCTTGGGGCGGCGCGAATCCGGACCCGCCCCGGCCCTCGCGTCCGGCGCGGCTTCCGCCGGTCCGGTAACCCCGGTCGCGGGTACGCCGGGCACCGGAGCGGCAACGACGGGCCCCACCCCGGCAGAGGGCAGAACGATCGCCAGGGCCAGCGATGTCGCCATAGGCGGCGCCAAGAGCTTCAGCACGGCCGACGGCAACCCCGCCTGGCTGCTGCACCCGAGCCAGGGCACGTTCAGGGCCTACAGCGCGGTGTGCACGCACCAGGGCTGCCCGGTGCAGTGGGACGGCAACGGTTTCCGATGCCCGTGCCACGGCGCCACGTATGACTCCAGCGGCGGCGCCACCGGAGGCCCGGCCACCGGGCCGCTGGCACCGATCGCGGTGACCGTGCTGGACGGGCAGGTCCGCACGACTTCGTGAGACGTCGTCGACCCGGAGCAGGCGCCGGAGCCGGCAGCCGGACGGGAGACGATCGCTGCCACACGGCCGCGGTGAACCGGTGCCGCAGCCCGACACCGCCGCGGCGAACCGGTGCCGCAGGCCGGGACGCCCCAGCGCCGCCTGCGTCAACCCTCATCGCCCCTTCCCACCGGGCCGCGGATGGTCTAGACATTTCTCTTGTCGGGCAGCAATCGCCTGACGCGTTCCAGGAGGGGAGCATCCAGGCATGTCACTCGCCGACGGCGAACCGGGATTGACGTCGTCGATGTCGCGCCCCGCCGACCCGGCCCTCGACGATGCCTTCGCCGCTGCCGGCGGTGCCGGGCGCCGCGCCGGCGTCCGCCTGGGTGAGCTCACCGAGTTCGGCGAGCTGCAAGCGGTGTGCCGGCTCTACACCGAGATCTGGCCCTCGGACCCGAACGATCCGCCGATCAACACGGAGCTGTTGCGGGCGCTGACCAAGACCGGCAATTACGCCGGTGGTGCGTACGACGGGGATACGCTGGTGGGCGCCTGCGTCGGCTTCTTCGGGCCGCCCGCCGGCCGGGCCATGCACAGTCACATCGCAGGGGTCTGTGCCGGGGCCGCGGGCCGCGGTGTCGGGTACGCCCTCAAGGTGCACCAACGTGCCTGGGCGCTGGCCCGCGGGGTGCGCACGATCAGCTGGACCTTCGATCCGTTGGTGCGCCGCAACGCGTACTTCAACCTGGTCAAGCTCGCCGCCACGGCGGTCGAGTACCTGCCGAACTTCTACGGCGGCGGGTTCGACGCGATCAACGGCACCGACGAGAGCGACCGGCTGCTGGTGCGCTGGGATCTGGCCGCCGGCCCGGTGACCGCGGCCTGCGCCGGAACGCCGCGGCACGTCGACGCGCGGGCGGCGCGCAGCGCCGGTGCGGTCATCGGGCTCGGCCGCGGGGACGGCGACGCACCGACCGCCGGCAGCCTGGACGGCGAAACGGTGCTGGTTGCGGTGCCGCCCGACATCGAGACGCTGCGCCGCACCGACCCGGCGCGGGCCACCCACTGGCGGGTAGCGGTGCGTGAGGTGCTCGGCGCGCTGATGGCCGAGGGAGCCCGGCCGACCGGGTTCGACAAGGCCGGGTGGTACGTGGTCACTCGCGGCGGCGCGGGACAGGAGCAACGATGAAACTGACCGGAGTGGAACTGCGACGCGTCCGCATGCCTCTCGTGGCACCGTTCCGCACCTCGTTCGGGACCGAGACCGACCGGGACATCCTCCTGCTGCGCGTGGTGACCGAGGACGCGGAGGGGTGGGGGGAGTGTGTGGCGGCCGGCGAACCGCTCTACTCCTCCGAATACCTCGACGGCGCCGTAGACGTGCTGCGCCGCTACCTCGTCCCGGCGATCGCGGACCATCCCCGGCTGGACGCGAGGGCCGTCGGGGAGGCGCTGGCCCCCATCAAGGGACACCGGATGGCCAAGGCGGCCCTGGAGATGGCTGTCCTGGATGCCGAGCTGCGTGGCGAGGGGCGTTCGTTGGGACGGGAGCTGGGCGCGGTGCGTGACCGGGTCGCCTGCGGCGTCTCGGTCGGCATCATGGACTCGGTGGGCGAGCTGCTCCGCGCCGTCGAAGGTTATCTCGACGCGGGTTACCTACGGATCAAGCTGAAGGTCGAGCCCGGCTGGGACATCGCGCCGGTACGGGCGGTACGCGAGCGCTTCGGCGACGAGGTGCTCCTGCAGGTCGACGCCAACGCCGCGTACCGCCTCGCCGACGCGCGCCACCTCGCCGGGCTCGACGCGTTCGACCTGTTGTTGATCGAGCAGCCGCTCGAAGAGGACGACATCCGCGGCCACGCCGAGCTGGCCCGGATCATCCGGACACCGGTGTGCCTGGACGAGTCGATCACCTCGGCGAGGAGTGCCGTGGACGCCATCCAGCGCGGCGCCTGCGCGATCGTCAACATCAAGCCGGGGCGGGTCGGCGGTTACCTGGAAGCGCGCCGCATCCACGACGTGTGCGCCGCCCACGGGGTACCGGTGTGGTGCGGCGGGATGCTCGAAACAGGCATCGGGCGAGCGGCCAACGTCGCGCTCGCCGCCTTGCCCGGCTTCGTCCTGCCCGGCGACACCTCCGCCTCGGACCGGTATTACCACACCGATATCACCCCGCCGTTCGTGCTGGACGGTGGCCACCTTCCGGTACCGGCGGGCCCCGGCATCGGCGTCCAGCCGCTGCCGGACGTGCTCGCGGAGGTCACCACCGCGAGCGAGTGGCTGCGCCGGTAGAGCACCTGGTGAGCGGCCGGGCGCCGGCGGGTGTCAGGGCCGGAAGCTGGCCCGGTACTCCGTCGGCGTGCGGCCGGTCAACTCCTTGAACGCGGCGTTGAACGCCGACAGTGAGGTGTACCCGACCATGAATGCGATCGCGGTTACCGGGGCGTCACCCGCCGCGAATTCCTCGATCGCGGCCAGTACCCGCATGCGGCGCAGGACCGCCCGCCACGTCATGCCGGTCTCGTCCGCGAAGCGCCGTGCCAGCGACCGCGGCGTGAGACCAACGTCGACCGCCAGGTCCTCGAAGCGGACCTCACCGCCGAGCCGCTGCCCGGTCAGCTCCAGCGCCCGGCGCAGTTCCGGTGATCGCCCCGCGGGCACGACGACCGGGCTCGGCTGCTCGGCGAGCCGCCAGGTCACCGCGGCGAGCGCGGCGAACAGCGTCTCGGCGTACGCCGTGAGGGGTTCGCCGCACTCGCCCCACGCGCGGCACTCCGTCAGCAGTGCGCGTGCCAGCGGGTTGAGGTCGAATACGGTCAGGGGTGCCGGCGGGGGCGGGGTGAATCCGGTGTCAAACAGGACGGACGCGGTCGTGGCCGGCAGCGGGATGCTCACCCGGATCGGGCTTCCCGCCTCGATCAGGGCGGCCCGCGCCAGCGGCAGCAACCACGCCTGCCCCTGCGCCTCCAGCCGGAGGGTCCCGGCGGAGGCGCAGAGCAGGTAGTGGCGGTCCACACACAGGTCGCGAGCGGCCTCCGGTGTGAACGTGCGGACGAAGCTGTACGCCCTGCGGGTCATCGACGGCCTCGCACCCGCCTCATCCTCGGTCCGTCCCGGGCCCGGTCAGGCCGCCGCCTGCAGCAGGTCGGCGCGAAAGCGCCGGCTCACCGGTGCGGCGACCATCATCGGCCGGATCACCTTGCCGAATTGCGCCAAGGAATCCGACTTCGAGTAGCCGGCGAACGAAGGCTCGTCCTCCCATTCGTGGACTATGGTGACCGCGGTGTCGTCCTCCCGCGCGGCGTATACCCGGAAAGCGATGTTGCCCGGCATGGCGCGTACCCGGTCGGCCTCCCCGTCGAGTTGGGCGAGGGCGGCGGGTCGGTCGCTGGCGGCAGTCCGGAAATCGACGATCGCGATGAACACACGAACCTCCTGAAGTAAAGCGGCGACAGCCGCGGATCGGATAACCCGATCCTCCGCCAGCACGGGCACAGCGGGCCTCTGCCGGCCGGACGCGTTCACGCTTCCAGCGGACACGCCCGTGCAGGAGCCCGGTCGGTCACGGGTCACTGCACGGACAGGTGGACGTGGTTGTAGTGGTCGCCGGCCGGGGTTCCATCGCCCTGGTAGGCACGCCATCCGCTGCCCGGTAGCCAGATGCGCTTGTACCAGATGACGTAGAGCACCGCGAGCCGGTCGGCGTTGGCCAGCAACCAGGCGGCCAGCCGGTCACCGTACGCCTTGTCCGCCCCGGTCGCCCTGGCGTCGACGAACGTGGTGGCGTTGGCCGAGAAGTCGCAGGCCCGCCCCAGCGGATGCTCACCCGACCCGCCGTTGCGGTGGCACGAGACGTAGTGCGTGAATCCCGCCTTCTTGACCTCCTGGAGGGCATGCAACATGCGCGGTGTGATGCAGCCCGACGTGGTGGGGTCGTCGACCGAACAGGATTCCTTGGGCCAGCTGCCGTCGGGATTGCGGGGTGCCGGGGTGGCGGATGCGACGCCACCGGAGGGACCGGCGGTGGCGCCTCCCCCACCTGCCGCCCTCAGCGCCGTCTCGGCATCCCTCTTGCGTTTGTCCATGATGGCCAGCTGGGTCTGCTGCGCGGTGATCTCGGTGGCGACCGCGGCCCGTTGCCGGTCGTACCGCGCCGCTACCGCATGCAACTGGCGCAGGGCTTCGCCGTCACGGTGGATCTGGGCCTGCACGCTGGTCGCCCGGTCGAGGAAGTCGCGGGTCGACGTGGAGCCCAGAAGGACACCGAGGCTGCTCAGCCGCCCGGTCTTGTAGACTGCGACCGCGGTGGCCTGCACCTGTGCCGTCAGCGCGGTCAATTGTGCCCTGGTGGCCCGAATCTGCGTCTCGAGTTGGGTTTGGTGGCTTTTCGCCGCGGCCAGGCGCCCCTTCGCGTCGTTGTAGCCGCGAGATGCCGCGTCCAGTTGCTTCTGCAGGGTGGCGCTGGTGCCACCGTCGGATCCGGTAGGCCCGGCAGAGGCCGGCACCGGTCCGGCCACCACCAGCACGGCGCCCATCATGGTGGCCAGGAAACCCGCCAGGATACGGCGTGTGACCAGGGTCTTTCGGGCTCGACGCATCTCGGCAGGCTACTACCATTCTTGGTAGCCGGACGAGTCCCGATCCGTGACCGCCGGTGCTGACCGGGGTGCTGGGTGCGCTGGCGTAGCCGTGACTGGTGAACCGCCCGACATCGGAGTTCGCGGCGGTGTGGGTTGGGCGAGGCGCGGATCACGGCGGCCGCGTTCGGCCGGAAGGCGGAAGGTTCGGCCGACCCGCGCGGTCGCGTGAGCCCGGACGCCACGCGACCCAGCGGGGTGGAGCCAGCAGACCACGGCCGCCGGATCGGATGTTATCGATAACAATTGCTTGCTTCAATAGGAGCCCGCGCAGGCGACCCACGGCGTCGCGCGATTCGCCACCTCAGCCATGCCGAGGACGGGACATCATGACAGGCGGCGGACCGCCTCGGGTGCGTCGAGATCAGTGAAGATCTGATGCGCCCGGTTCCGGGCGGCCCGTGCCGTGGCGGGATCCCCGCCGCGGTCGAGGGCGTCGCCGAGGACCTGCCACGCTCGGGCCTGGCCGAAGACGTGCCCGGTTCCCCGCAGCAGGTCGAGAGCCCGCTGGGAGTGGTGCCGGGCGTGGCCGGGACGGTCCCGGGCCAGGTGTATCTCGGCCAGTGTCACCAGGGCCTGCCCTTCGATGAGGCGGAACCCGGCCCGATGGCTGATGGCCAGCGCCTCCTGCGCGTAGGCCAGGGCATCGCCGGGGCGCCGCCGGTGAACCGTCACGGCGAGGCCGAGCAGTGCCCCGGTCCGCGTCTCGACGTCACCCCCGGCCGCCTGCGCCAGCGCCGACAGCAGCCGATCGACGGCCCGGTCGGGCCGGCCCAACTGGCGATCGACCGCGCCCAGAGTGGTCTTGGCCGTGACGATCTGCCGGTACGCCCCGAGTTTCTCGGCCATCGCAAGCGCCGCCGACGCGGCCGCCTCGGCCTCGGCGTGCCGGCCCCGCTCCAGGTACACCCAGGCGATGCCGTTGTACGCGGAGATCTCCGCGGACGGATTCGCCGCCGCGCGGGCCAGTTCGATGGCTTCTGCGTACGCATCGATCGCCGGCCGGTAAGAGCCCATTCTGTAGTGCGCCTCGGCGACGGTGCCGATGCCGATCGCCTGGCACGACACCAGGTTCAGCTCGCGATAGATGGCTAGCGCCCGCAGTGTGCAATCCAGCGACTCCGCCAGCTCACCGGTCCAGCCCCGGGTGACGGCGAGATTCGACAGGTACGTGGCCTCACCGCGGCGGTTTCCCGTCCGGTGCGCGCCCGCCGCGGCCTCCTCCAGCAGGCGGATAGCGCGCCGGTTCCGGCCGGCGAGCGCGTACACGGTGCCGAGCGCACCGAGCATGTCAGTGGAGTGCGCGTCCCAGCCGGCCTGCCGAGCCCGTTCCAGCGAACGCCGGTTGTGCCGGACAGCGGCGACGTAGTCGCCCGCCCGCTCCTGCGCGTGAGCGAGCGCGCGTTCGGCGACCGCCGCGCCGAGCAGGTCGCCGGCCTGTTCGGCGGCGGCGACCGCGGCCTGCGCGAGGGCCATGCGTTCGGCACCGGTACCGCTGTGGGCGAAGAACTGGCGCGCAGCGTGCGCGAGTTGCCAGGCGACCGGATACGGGCCGTGCGCGGCGGCCTTGGTGGCGACCGCGACCAGGTTGTGCCGTTCGGCCGCGAGGAAGCGTGCCGCCTCGTCGTAACTGCCGAATGCCTCGTCGTAGCTGCCGAAGGCCGAGTCCGCGGCCGGCGTTGCACGGACCTGTGCCGGCAACTGCGGAAGGTGCGGGTCCACCCGGGCCACGGCGGTGTCCGTACGGTCCCGATACCAGTGGGCAAGCCGCCACCAGGCATGCTCGCGGTCCTCCGGGGTCTCCTCCCGGTCGGCCCGCTCCTCGGCGTACGCACGCAGCAGATCGTGGTACTGGTAGCGGTCGGCGCGCCTGGCCAGCAGGTGTGCGGCGGTGAGGCGGGCGAGTGCGCGGTACGCGTCGTCGCGGCTGGAGTCGGTGAGCGCGGCGACCGCGGCGACCGTGATGTCCGGACCGGGTACCGTGCCCAGCAGCCGGAACACCCGCCGATCCGAAGCGCTCAACCACCGGTACGACAAGTCGAGGGTGGCTCGCACCGATGACCGCTCGTCGGTGCCTAACGCGAGCGCGTCGAGCGCCGAGCGCCGCAGTTCGTCGACGAGTTCGGCGATGCTCCGATCCGGATCGGCCAGCAGCGAAGCCGCGCAGATGCGCAACGCCAGCGGGAGAAACGCACACGCCGAGGCGAGCGCGGCGGTCGCGGCCGGCTCCGCGCCGGTCCGGTCTGCGCCCAGCATCCGGGTCAGCAGGCCGATCGCGTCGGCGGCGGGCAGCACGTCCAGGCTGATCCGGTGGGCGCCGTCGACGGCGACCAGACCGTCGAGGCGGCTCCGGCTGGTGATCAGGGCCATACACCCCGGCGCACCGGGCAGAAGCGGCCGGACCTGCTGCTCGTCGGCGGCGTTGTCCAGCACGACCAGCACCCTCCGGCCGGCGAGCGCCGACCGGTACCGGCCGGTCGCCTCGGCAAGGTCGAGCGGCGCGACCGGGGCGGGCGCTCCCAACGAGCGCAGGAACCGGTTCAGCACCTCGGCCGGGCGCAGCGGCGGACCCGGCGCGTGCCCGCGCAGGTCGACGAACAGCTGCCCATCGGGGAACCGGCGCGCGACCTGCCGCGCCCAGCGCACGGCCAGCGACGTCTTGCCCACGCCACCGGTGCCGGACAGCGCCGAGACAACCATCGTCCGGTGCCCGGCCGCGAGCAGCCCGTCCAGCGCGTCGAACTGCTCACGGCGCCCGACGAAGGCGTCCACCGGCGGCGGCAGCTCGGCCGGCACCAGCACGGCCGCGGACGGTGGCGGCCCCCCACCGCCGTCCTGGCGCAGCACCCGGACCAGGGCATCGCCGACCCGCCTGTCCGGGTCGATACCCAGCTCGTCGCGCAGCCGGATGCGCAACTGCTCGTAGCAGTCCAGCGCCTCGGCCCGGCGCCCGGCCGCGGCCAGCGCCTCGATGTGGGCGGTCTGCACCCGCTCGTCCAGCGGATGGTCCGCGGCCAACCGCGCGCTGGCCTGCGCCGCGGGTTCGGCGCGGCCGCACGCCAGCAGGGCGTACACGTGCTCGACAGTGGCGCGGGTCCGGTCCCGTTCCAGCGCGTCGGCCACGGTGCGGTCGACGCTGTCCGGAGCAACGTCGGCCAGCGCGGAGCCCCGCCAGCACTTTAGCGCCCGGGCGAAGGTCTGTTCCCGCTCGGCCGGATCCGTCAACCGTCGCGCCCGCGCCACGAGTAGGCGGAACAGCTCGGCGTCCACCTGCCCGTCGCTCACGATGAGCCGGTACCGCCCCGAGGCGCGGGCGACCGTGATGAGTTCACCGCAGACCTGACGCAGCCAGCGGCGTAAACGGTGCACCGTCACCGAGACCGTCGGCTCCACCGAACGCGCGTTCCGCGTCCCCCATACCAGATCGAACAGCGTGTCGCTGGCCAACCCATGCGGAGGGGCCAGGGCCAGCCCCGCCAGCACCGCCCGAAGTACCGGTGACGACGGCCCACACACCGCCTCGCCGCTACGAACCGCGACCGGGCCGAGCACGAGAACCGTCGCCGGGGCATCGGCCGGGTACGGGTCGGCGGGATGCGGCACGGGCCCATGATGCCAGACGGCGAACCGGCCTCTGGCCAGGCCGTCGGCGCATGTAGTGGTTCTGTAAGTCTCGGCCGGAACACTCGACTCCGCCTGTCGCTGAACAGATCAAGGAGTGTTTCGATGTTCAGACGCCCCGCCGTCGCCACGGCGATGGCCGTGCTCGCGCTCGCACTGGCCGCCTGTAGCGACTCCGGAGTCAGGTCGGCCTCGTCCATACCGTCGCCGCCAGCGTTGCCCACCGGCTTGCCGGACGATTCGACCGCGAGCTCCCCGGCATCGGCCACGCCCGCGGACCTGCCGCTGCCGGCCGGCTGCTCCATCGTGACCAAGACCGAGGTGGCCGCGGCGTTTCACGTGCCGTCCGTGAGCCAGGAGGAGACCAAGGAAGACGGCCCCGTCAGTTTTGCCAACTGCATCTACACCACCAACTCGTTCGGCCTGTCCGTTTCCGGCTCCGACACCGACAACGCCGATGGAATGACGGCCGACCAGTGGATGAAGAACGAATTGGCCGGCTGCCCCACCAAAGCGGCCGTGTCCGGAGTCTGGGATGTGGCGTTCTACTGCGCCACTCCCAGTCCCACCCTGGTCGCTGTGTCCGTCGTCGGCTCGCACGTTCGCGAACTGCATCTCAGCGGTCAGAGCATCAGCGGCGGCCGGCAGTGGCAGCAGATCCTGACCAGCCTCGCCGAGACGGGCTTCACCCGCCTGATCTGACGGGCAGATCTCGTCTGGGCCTACGCATCGAATCCGCCACCCGCCCCGGCTACCAGGCCCCGGCGCGCCGGTTCGAGCGCGGCGAACAGCCAAGACGCGGCAGGGGCTCAGCGCATCCACGGGCGTCAAGCGGCCTCCGTCAGCGGTCAGGACCGGTTGCCCCGAGGGCCGTGACGGTATCGCGTACGCACTGGCGCAGCCAGCGGTGCGCGCCGTCGGCCTCGTACCGCTGGTGCCACGCTTGGCGGATTTCGATCGGCGGGAGCGGCACCGGCGGCTCCAGCGCGACCAGGCCCATCGCCTCGATGGTTCGCCGGCCCAGCTTCCGTGGTATGAGCCCGACCAGATCGGTTCGGGCCACCACGAGCAGCGCCGCGGCGTGGGTGGGCACCGCGAGGGCGACGTGCCGGCGCAGTCCGTGTCCGGCGAGCGCCTCGTCGACGGGCCCGGTCATGCGGCCCCGGCGGGAGGCGCTGACGTGGTCGGCCGTCGCGTACCGATCCGGTGTGAGCCCTTCGGCCGCCAGCGGATGGCCCGGCCGCACGACCGCGATCATCCGGTCGCTGAACAACTGCTCCACCCGGATGTCGGGCGGCGGCTGGTGTATCACCCCGATGTCGAGGTCGGCACGGCCGTCACGCAGTTGCAATCCGTCAACGTCGGGCGCCTCACCGAGGAAGCGCAGCGCTACCTGTGGCGCCTGGGTTCGCACCCGAGCCAGCAACTCCGGGCCGAGCGAGATCGCGACATCCTCGGCCAGCACGCTGAACGTGCGCCGCAAGCTACTCGGATCGGGTTCGCCGGGCGGGGTGAACAGCCCTTGCGCCCGCTCAACCAGCGCGTGGACCTCGGTACGAATGGCCTCGGCGCGCGGAGTGAGCATCATCGAGCGACCGGAGCGCACCAACACCGGATCGCCGAGCGCGGCCCGGATGCGGCCGAGCGCACGGCTGGTCGCCGGCTCGGACAGGTGCAGTCTCCGGGCGGCGCCGCCGACACTGCCCTCTTCGAGAAGCGCGTCGAGGGCGGTCAGCAGGTTCAGATCCAATTGCACGGAACGCAACTTTCACTTGTGAAGCATGCATTTGACGTTAGAACTGCATCGATCCTAGCGTCGGCGTCGTGCAATCCGAACGCCTCACCCTCCTGGTCAGCTGCCTCGCGGTGGTCGCACTGCAAGCGCTCGTCGCCGCGATCAATCTCGCGCTGCCCCAGCTCGCCGGAAGCGATCTGCGTCCCAGCGGTGGCCAGCTCGTCTGGATCGTCGACACCTACGTCATCGTCTTCGCCACCCTGCTCATCCCGGCCGGAGCCCTCGGTGACCGGCTCGGACGCAAGGGCGTGCTCATCGTCGGGCTGCTGCTGTTCGCGGCCGCGAACCTGGTCAGCGCCGCCGCGCCGAACGTGGCGGTGCTGCAGGCCGGCCGTGCGATGGCCGGCGCCGGGGCTGCGCTCGCCCAGCCCGCCACGCTCGCGCTGGTTCTGCACGCCACCCGGCCGCAGCGGCGGCCGCACGCCATCGCGCTGTGGACCGCGGCGCTGGGCATGGGAGGCATGGCCGGCAACCTGGTGGGCGGCGTCATGTTGCGGTGGGCCAGTTGGGCGGCTCTGTTCGCGCTCTTCGCGCCGGTTGGGCTGCTGCTCGCCGTCGCGGTCGCCCTGGTCGTGCCCCGGGCGCCGCGCCACGACGCGACCGCCGACCCGATCGGCACGGTGCTGCTCACCGGCGGGCTCCTCGCGCTGCTCTACGGCATCATCGAGGGACCCGACCGGGGATGGGGCGACCGGGCCGTGCTCGGCGGGTTCGGGCTCGGGCTGCTCGGGGTGGCCGTGTTCACCGCGTACGCCTGGAAGGCCGAGCGTGCCCTACTGCGGCCACAGGTCTTCGCCGTGCCGACCGTGTGGGCCGGAACCCTGGGCGTCGGTATTGGTTTCTTCGCGCTCTTCGGACTCTTCTACACCAACGCGCAGTTCCTGCAGGACGTCAAGGGCTACTCGACGATCGCCACCGGGTTCGCGGTCCTGCCGTTCGCGGTCGGCGTGGCGGTCGTGTCCCCCCGGACCACCGCGCTGGTCGGCCGGTTCGGCGCGCGCCGAACGATCGGCGCCGGCCTGTCACTGATCGTGGTCGGGCTGCTGCTGATGTCGACCGCCAATGCCGGCACGCCGTACCCGCTCTACGCCGTCTACCTACTCGTCATCGCGGTCGGGATCGGAGGCTGCGCACCTGCGTTGACCGGCGGAATCATCGCCGGACTACCCGCCACGGCCGGCGGCCTCGGCTCGGGACTCAACTCGGCGTCCCGCGAGGTCGGCGCCGCGCTCGGCGTGGCCGTCATCGGCACCGTCCTCAACGCCCATCACGCGCTGCGCTCTCCGGCGTCGCTCACCGCGGGCATGGCCGTCGGCTACCGCGTGCTAGCCCTGACCCTGGCCGCGGCGACACTCCTGATCACTCGCATGTGGACGCCGGTATCCTCGGATGAGAAGGTACCCGCCTGATCCGAGCGCAGGACCGATTCACGATGCCGCCCCTGCGGCGAGGGTCTAACGCGCAGACTCGATGGTCGGCGATGAGCCGGTCGGAATAGGAGCCGGGTCGCCGATCCCGCGCAGCACCAGATTGCGCGCCGAGTCCGCGTCCACCCGCGTACTGCCAGTCGCGGCGAACGCCGCCAGCGCCGAAGGTGCCGAGGTCAGGAGCGGTAAGGAATCCTGGTGCCGCATGGCGGACGACTCGTCGGCCGGTAACAGGCACGCCTGTGGTTCGCCGGGCAGAGCAGATCCAGGACGCCTCCGAGGGTACCGTCTGGGGGTTGCGTGGATAAGCTATCCGGCGGCCCGGGTTTCCCCCTAGCGACGGGCCGATGGAGAGGATCGATATGAAGTTGCGCAGAGGCATCCGCCTCGGGACCGCCGTGAGTCTAGTCGGCGTTCTCCTGGCGGCGTCGGGCTGCTCGTCCAAGTCGGATGCGGGCGCCGGTAGCAACGGGCACAAGGGCCTGGACAAGGTCACCTATATGACATCGTTCGGCAACTTCGGCCGCGACGCCTACGTCTGGGAGGCCATGGCCAAGGGCTACTTCAAGGATGCCGGTATCGACATCACGATCAAGCCCGGCACCGGGACGGGCAATGTGCAGCTGTTGGCCGCCGGGAAGGTGCAGTTCACCGCGGTGGACTTCTCGGGTGGCATCATCCAGATAGCCAAGGCGAAGTCGCCGTTGAACATCCAGGCGATCGCGGTGGCGCAGCAGCACTCGATGGCCGCGCTTATGGTGCTGCCTGGCTCCGGCATTGAGAACCCGGCGGACCTGGCGGGTAAGAAGATTGCGAGCACTCCGGGGTCGGTGGACCAGCTGCTGTTCCCCGCATACGCCCACCAGGCCGGATTCAACGGCACCGCGGACCAGTTCGAGTCCGCGAAGGCGACGCAGCTGGCCGGATTGCTGGCGGCACACAAGGTGGATGCCATCGACCAGTTCGTCGTGGGTGTGCCCAGTGTTCAGCTGGTCACCAAGCAGGCACCGATCGTGTTCCCGTACAGCAAGTACCTGACCGATCTCTACGGCAACGCCATCTGGACGTCGAAGGATCTCATCAAGAACAACCCGGACCTGGTGCGGCGGTTCCTGGGCGCGCTGTTGAAGGGCCTGCAGGCCGCGCTGGATGACCCCGACGGCGCCGGAAAGGCGCTGGCGGCGAATGTGCAGGGAAGCAACGCGGGCGCCGCGGCGGCCGAGTTGCGGTTGATGACGGGCTACGTGCGGGCCGACCCGGACCCTATCGGCACGGTCACCCAGGTTCGGGTCGCGCGGATGGTCGCCACGCTGGAGTCCACGGGAGCGATTCCACAAGGGACCGACCCGGACGGACTCGTTGCCTGGAATTTCGTGCCCGGCCAGAAAAAGAGCTGAGCTTTCGGCAGTGGGGGCGGGTGGCGTGGCGGCGCACACCCGCCCCCCGTCAGCGGTCCTCTGATAGCCAGCTTAGGGGCCGTCCGCGTACACCATCAGATTCTTTGAAGGAGCGCCATGCAGGTACGAATCTTCGTGGAGGTGTCCACGGGTGCGACGTACACCGACCAGCTCCGCGCGGCACAGGCGAGCGAGGCCGCGGGCTTCGACGGGTTCTTCCGATCGGACCATTACCTGGCGATGTCCGGTGACGGCGGGGTTGGCCCCACCGACGCGTGGCTGACCCTGGCGGGGCTAGCCCGAGAGACCACGACGTTGCGCCTCGGACCGATGATGAGCAGCGCCACGTTCCGGACGCCGGCCACGCTGGCCATCGGCGCCGCTCAGGTGGATCAGATGAGCGGCGGTCGCCTGGAGGTGGGGTTGGGCGCCGGCTGGTACCAGGCGGAGCACATGACCTATGGGATCCCGCTGCCACCGCCGCGGGAACGCCTCGACCACCTCGATGAGCAACTGGCCATCATCACCGGGCTGTGGCAGACCCCGGTGGGAGAGCGGTTCAACTTCGATGGCAAGCACTACCAGCTGATCGACGCGCCGGCCCTGCCACGACCCGTACAGCAGCCTCATCCGCCAATCATCATTGGTGGGCGGGGGCCTCGAAGGACCCCGGCGCTCGCCGCCCGCTACGCCGACGAGTTCAATGTGCCGTTCGCGGACTTGTCGCTGACCGAGCAACAGTACGGTCGCGTACGCGCGGCGTGCGCCGCGTCGGGTAAGCCGCAGCCGCCCGTCTTCTCCGCGTGCCTGGCTGTGTTCTGCGGCCGTACCGAGGCTGAGGTGCGCAGCCGCGTGCAGCGGCATCAGAGCGCTACGGCGCTCCCGCCGGCGGAGGCGGTGACGGGATCTCCCGACCAGGTGGTTGACCAGATTGCCAAGTTCGGCGAGGTGGGCGCGCAGCGCGTGTACCTGCGGGTGGACGTGGACGACACGGATCACATCGAGCTGCTGGGATCTGCGGTGCTGCCGCAGCTGACAGATCGGAGCTGAGGAGGGGCGTCAGCATGGGTCGCGGCGGGACCGTCGAGTCGGACCACAGCGAAGCCCTCGTGATCGGGCAGTGGGGCAGCAGGCTCATCGGGCACCTGTCCGGCCGTCGACCACGCCGTGCAGGAACACATCGACCAACGTCTCGATCGGGGTTTCACCGCCGAGGGTTCCCCGCCGGCCGAACAGCATGCCGAGGAAGACGACGGCGAGTTCCTCGACCGGCAGTCGCAGCATGGCGCGGTCGGGTTCCAGGAGCCGGATCACCGCCTGGTGGGTGCGTTCGGTCGCAGTAGCTCGGCCGCCGGGCGCGGTGCGATCACGTGGCGCGCCGCGCTCGCTCCGGCGGCCGGCGGCGTGGACCGCGCCGATCACCGCGCCCACCCGCTCCAGGTAGGCGTGCAGGGTCGCGGCCGCCTCGGTGAGCCGGGCAGCCAGGGGCTGGTCCAGCGGCACGGCATCGAGTTCGGCCAGGACATGGTCGTTGCGCACAGCGGCGGCCACGCAGGCGTCCAACAGCTCGTCCTTGTCGTTGAAGGCCCGGAAGATCGTGGCCTCCCCGATCCCGGCCGCCTTCGCGATCTGCGAGGTGCTGATCGCGCCGCCATGCTCGACCAGCAGCGGCAGGGCCGCGGCCACGATCATCTCCCGACGCTCTTGCGCGCTCATTCCCGGCGCTCGACGCCGGGCTGGTGTCTCAGTCATGCCGGTACCATATCGGAGTGAGTACTCACTCCGTCAAGCTCGTTTGCCGACCGGCATAAATCCGCGACCTGTCTCACCCGTTGACTGTCACCCGAACCTCGTCCATTGGCCTTCCGAGACCACCTCGATGGAGCCATCGACGACTTTGATAGCAGTCTGCTCATCGATGGCATAGGCCGGCGCGCCGATGCCGGCGGCCCACCGCTCGGCGTGAGCCGGGGTGTTCGTCGGGAAAGCATTCAGATGCGGGAAAATCGAGAAGTCGACGACCCCCAGGGTGCGGTCGTCCGGGGCCAACGGCCACTCGACGAAGTCGTCTCCGATCCGGGGCGTCATCACCATGCTTCCGGCGCTCACTCCCACCCAGACCAGGTCGGGCAGCGAAGGCAGCAAGTCGGCCAGCCCGGACTCCCGCATCCAGTGACACAGGTACGTTGCGTCGCCACCGTCGACCAGGAGCACGTCGGCGTCGCGGACCCAGGGAACCCACCGCTTCGCGCCGATGGTAGGCAGTGCGGTCAGCTCGAGGACACCGAGGGACGCCCAGCCCAGGCCGGACAGGTACCGCCAGTCGGGCTCGGGTTGGGCGGCCACGAAGCCGCGTACCGACGCGGGACCGCACATCGGGTGACCCCACTGTGCCGTCGGGATGCAGAGGGCGTGGCAGTCGGCGATCGGCTTGCCGAGAAGCTGCACGAGAGCCGAGTGGATGCTCGGGTTCGTGACGCCGCCCGAGGTGAGCAAGAGCTTCACGGTGCCTCCGGATTCGCGCGTGGATGAGCCTGAAGCCGGGGATGGACCCGGGACTCATCCTAGTTCGGGCCTCCGCTTCCGGAAGCCTTTCAGGCTGCCGGGCCGTCGAGGTCGAAGAGGAGCGCGTCGATGCCGGTGGCCGTCCCATATCCCTTCATCGCCGGTCTCCCCGCACCCCGCGCCCGCACAGGTCCGTCAGCAGCCGGGCGGCGATGAGCCGGCCGTTCTGCGTGAGTACCGACTCAAGGTGGAACTGCACGGAGCCGAACCGCTTGCCGCGCAGGGCGTGTACCTCACCGGTGTGCCGGTCGCGGCTGACCTCCACGAAGGCGCCGTGCACCGGGTCGACAAGCCGGTCCCGGTCGCTGACCGCGAAGTAGGAGTTGTACGAGCCGACCCGCTGCGCCTCGCCGAACAGGGTGATCTCGCGCTGCAGGCCCTGACGGGGTTGGCGGCGCCGGATCGGCAGGCCGAGTTGCGCACTGAGGATCTGATGACTGAGGCACACGGCCAGGAAAGGCACGCTGCCGCGAAGCAGTTCGCCGACGATGTCGTGCAGTCGGGCGATGCGTGGATCGTCCAGCGCCAGCGGGTTGCCCGGCCCGGGGCCGAGCAGCACACAGTCGACGTCATCGACGGCGAACTCCTTCGCCGCGGACTGGATCTCGACCGGGCACCCCAGCGCGCGCACGTGGTGGCCGAGCATGGCGGTGAACGTGTCCTCGGCGTCCAGCACCAGGATGCGGGGCCCGCCCGGCACCGTGAGCGCGTCCGAGCCCGTCCCGGTGGCGCCGAACCAGAAACGGTTCAGCCGGTCGTTGCGGGTCCGTAGCACCCGCTGGATGTCGCGGTGGTTCTGCGGTGAGCACCCGACCGCAGGCCGACGGTTCGTGGCGGGCGACGCGGCCGGCGTCGCTCCGACGCCCATCGCGGCCAGCAGGCCGCGAGCCTTTGCCCGAGTCTCGGCGGCCTCCTCGGCGGGCCGGGAATGCCGCACCACGGTCGCCCCGGCGCCGATGCGCAGCCGCCCGCCGGGCCGCACCTCCGCGGTACGGATGAGGATCGCCGAGTCGAGTCGGTCGAGGCCGTTCTCGTCCCGACTGATCAGGGCCGCGATCCCGCTGTAGTAGCCGCGTCCGGTGCGCTCGTGCCGTTTGATCACACGGAACGCGTTGACCAGCGGGCTGCCCACCACGGTCGGCGCGAACAGCGTGTTGCGGAGGACCTCGACCGGCGGCAGCGCCGTCCGACCGGAGATGAGGTACTCGGTGTGCGCGAGGTGGGCCATCATCCGCAGCCTCGGGCCGTCGATCCGTACGACGTCGTCGCAGAAGGCGGCCATCATCTTGAGTTCCTCGTCGAGCACCATGTACAGCTCGTCCGACTCCTTGCCGTCCTTGAGGAAGCCGACCAGCCCCGCGACGGTCGGACCGCCCGGCGGGTACCGGTACGTCCCGCTGATCGGGTTCATGGAGGCCACGCCTGCCGACAGCGTGATGTGGCGTTCCGGGGTCGCGCCGACGAACGTACGGCCGGCAACCTGGACCAGAAACGTCCAGTACGCGCCGCGTTCGTGCCGGAGCAGGTGCTGGAAGACGGACAGTGCCGTGGCGACCGAGTAGTCGGGGATCTCGGCGTGAAACGAGCGGCTGATGACGAAGTTGGCGCCCTCGCCGGCACCGATTTCGTCGTCGATGACGTGTTGGACGATCTGCTCGTACTCGGCGTCATCGATGTCGAACCGGCCACCGGCGACCGCGCGGGCCGTCGCGTCGTCCAGTGCGGGAAGGTCGGGCAGCGTGACACGCCGCCGGGTGTGTACCCGCATCGCCAGCGGCGCAACGTCGTCCTCGCGGCACTGGAAGCCCCGCTCGCCGGCGGTGCGATAGGGCACCAGCAGGAACACGGGCGAGTCATCGATGTCGTCCGGTACCGGTACGGAGTGCAGGGCCGGCAGCTGCTGGACCGGGCCGGCCAACAGTTCCACTGTGTCGTCGCCAGCCGGACCCGGGCGCCGCAGCAGGACGAACTCCGCCGGCAGCTGCGAGGGCAGCGCCACGGTCCCGCGGTTCACCGCTCGGCCCCCGGCCCGGACAGCGCGTGAATCAGCGCGCCGGTCGTCACCGTAACCGAGCAGCAGGCCGCCGCGTAATCCAGTGCCAACCGGTGGTGCTCGGCGGAGAAGTCGGCCAGCGCGTCCGCGACAAGAAACGGCTGGATGTCGTGGGAGTACGCGTCCGTCGCGGTGATGAGGCAGCCGATGTGCGCGTACACGCCGCAGACCACGAGCTGGTCCCGGCCGCGCTCCCGGAGGAAGTCCAGCAGGTCGGTGCCGTGAAAGGCGCTGTAGCGCCACTTGGTGAAGACGCGGTCGTCCCCGCCGGGCGTCAGCGGGTCCACGATGGCCCGGGCGGCCGGATCGGTGCTCATCCCGGGACCCCAGAACTCGCGCAGCAGTCCCCGCTGCTGCCTCGTCATCCCGCCCGGCTGGGCGGTGTATGTGACCGGCACGCCGGCCACCCGGCAGGCGTCACGCAGCCGCACGACGTTGTCGACCAGGGTCGCCACCGGTTCGCGCTCGGCCGGGAACATGTTGAGGAAGTAGTTCTGCATGTCGTGGATGAGCAGGACGCACCGCCGGGCGTCGAGCTGCCAGCGCGCGGTGTTGGGCGGCAGGAGCCGCTCCGCCGGCATCGGATAGGCGTCGATGGACGGTATCGGCATGATGCCCCCTCAGTGAAGGTACGGGGCGGCGCGGTTTACGCGCCGAGCGCGGCGCCGCCGTCCACGCAGAGGTCCTGCATGGTGATGTGACCGGAGCGAGCAGACAGCAGGAACAGCACCGCGTCCGAGATGTCGGCCGGCTGGGCCAGTTTCCGCAGCGGGATGCCGACCCGGAATCCGTGTGGATCCCCGTCGATGGTGCGCGCACGGCCCGCGTCGTCCGTCCACATCGAGCGGAGCATGGGGGTGTCCGTCGACCCGGGACTGACCACATTGGACCGGATGCCGTACTCGGCGGACTCCAGCGCGAGCGTCTTGGCGAAGTGCGCCGTGGCGGCCTTCGCCGCGCCGTAGGCCACCATCTGGGCCCGCGGCACCCGGGCCGCGTTCGACGCGATGGTCACGATCGTGCCGCGCCGGCGCGGCATCATCCGCCGGAGTACGGCCCGGGACAGGTTGAACACCCCGTCAACGTTCACCGAGAAGACCGCGCGCCAATCCTCGTCGCTGATCGACACGACGCCACCGAGACGCAGGACACCGGCGGCGTTGACAAGGTGGTCGATGGGACCGAGGCTGGCCTCCACCGTGGCGACCGCTCGGTCGACTCCGCGCGCGTCGGCGACGTCCACGGTCATCGGGCAGACCGTGAGCCCGGCCGCCTCGAACCGCTCCGCCGCGGCCCGGACGGCCTTCTCGTCGCGGTCGAACAACGCGACCGTGCTGCCGCTTTCGGCCAACGCCCGGGCCACCTCGCGGCCGATGCCGCTGCCGGCCCCGCTGACCACCGCGGTGGTACCGGCGAACTCCCGATCCGCTCCCACAGCTTCACCGGTCACGAGATCACCTCCGCCTGTGCCGCCGAGTGCACTCCGGCCGTGCGGGCATAGGCGGGCAGGTCGGCGTACCGTTCGCGAAGCTGTCGTTTGAGGGTTGTGCCGGTCGCACCGGTCCGCACACCCTCGGGCGCGACGTCGAGCAGGGCCAGCATGGGTTGCCCGGCGACGCTGAGCGCCTTGTTGGCCCGCTCCGCGTCGAAGAGCTGGTTGTGCCGGTGGCGGTACACGAGGTCGCCGGACAGCCAGTGACCGTTGAGCATGCTGCGGGTCCGCCACGCGTTGCCCCCGCCCAACACCGCCGTACGGCCGAGGCACGCGCGTGCGGTGCCGTCCAGCAGCGTGAGAGATCTCGGCATCAACGCCCCCTTCGCAGCCTGACGCGGCATTCCGCGATCAACCTAAGGCGGCGGCACGCGCCGGGGTAACCCGCGCGAATGGGTAGGGCGGCCAACCCGCATGGTGGGGGCGGTGGGCGTCCACGTCGGCCGCACCCACCGATCCCCCGGGCGAACTGGCCGGTGCGCGCCGAGGCGCTCGTGCCAGTACGCCTCGGGCAGCACCGGCGGGGGCCCCGGGCCGGCCGCGGACGTGACGATCGGGGCGGGGCCGTCAGTGCGCGCCGTCGGGCTTCGGATGGGAGGCGACGAGTTCGGTGTCGACTCCCAACGGTCCGACCTTGGCCGCGCCACCGGGGCAGCCGAGCGGCTCGTCGCGTCCGGGCAACGTCCGCGTGAAGAACTGGGCGTTGTCTTCCTGGTAGGCGGCCCACTGTTCGGGCAGGTCGTCTTCGTAGTAGATGGCCTCCACCGGACACACCGGCTCGCACGCGCCGCAGTCGACACACTCGTCAGGCTGGATGTACAGCGAACGCCCACCCTCGTAGATGCAGTCGACGGGGCACTCCTCGACACAGGCTCGGTCCATCACATCGATGCACGGCTCGCCGATCACGTACGCCACGGTCGTCTCCCTCCGGCAGCTTGGCCTTCGACTATTTTACACTATCGCGCGTCGTAGAAATGATCGGCGCTGCGGACATCGAGCCCCGGTTCCGCCGCGGGTCGCGACCCGCCCGTGCCGTGCCCGTGGTGCGCCCCGGACGCGCGTGCTCGGGCACACCTGACCACGATCATCCGGGGCTCGCGTTGCCTGACGCGCCCCTCCCGCCTCCCGAGGACACCGCCGCTAATATGAACCAGTTGGCTAAGAAAAACGAACTCCGCAATGGGCTGCCGGTGGGCGGCGAACCACCGTCGTGGACGAGGAGCACATGACCGCAATGGGACCGGACCGGACCACACCCGCACAGCCGATCCGCGTGCCTGCCCGGCTGCGGCCGGCCCTGCCGTTTGTCACGGTGGGAGCGGCGTGCGTGGTCTGCGGTGGCCTGGTGGCCGCCGCGACGGCGCCAGCCCCGTCCGAGCACGGTTCCTGGGCCGCCGCCTACCTCGTGCTGGTCGCTGGTGTGACCCAGATCGCGCTCGGGGCGGGTCGGGTCCTGCTCGCGCCGGCCCCGGCGTTCGGGCGCAGAGTCGCCGCCGAGTTTGCGGCCTGGAACGGCGGAAATGCCGCGGTGCTCGCCGGCACGCTGGCCGGCACCGTCGCGGCCGTCGACGCGGGAAGCGTCCTGCTCGTCCTGACTCTGGCGCTGTTGGCGTGGGATGTCCGGGGAGCGCGGCGCGGCGGCGGTTGGTGGCTACGCCTGTACTGGCTGCTCATCGGCCTTCTACTGGTGAGCGTTCCGATCGGCGCGGTCCTGGCTCGGGTCACCTGATCGAACCCGTGCCGCGAAGAAGCCGCACCAGTCAAGTGGCACGTCGGTTGTTTCTACTAGCCGCCATGTGGGAAAATGACCTATGGCTGGTCAAGAATTGCTGCACGCGGACCCGGAACCGGGTCCGGTCCTGGGAGAGAGCCGGTCTCGAGTGTTGGCGGTGCTTCAGGGTGCCGCTGCACCGCTCAGCGTGGGCGAGGTGGCCGAGCGGCTCGGCCTGCACGCGAACACCGCCCGGTTCCATCTCGACGGCCTCGTCGAGACCGGCCTGGTCGAGCGGACGACCGAGGAGCGCGAGCAGCCCGGCCGCCCACGGGCACTGTACGCGGCCCGGCCCGGGGCGGCGGTGGCGGGAAGGCGCAGCTATCGGCTGCTCGCGGAGATCCTCACCAGCTATGTGGCCGCCGAGACCTCACACCCCGGACAGGCGGCCGTGCGCGCCGGCCAGGCGTGGGGCCGCTATCTCGCCGAGAAGAACCCCCCGTTTCGCCGCGTCGACGCCGCTGCCGCGACCGCGCAGCTCGTCCAGATGCTCAGCGACATCGGGTTCACGCCGGAAGCCGTCACGGCCGGCCGCCAGCGGCAGATCCTGCTCCATCACTGCCCGTTCCGGGAGGCTGCCGAGCAGCACCGCGAGGTGGTCTGCTCCATCCATCTCGGACTCATGCAGGGCCTGCTCGCCGAGCTCCACGCCCCCGTCGAGGCCGACCGGCTCGATCCGTTCGTCGAGCCGAGCCTCTGTATCGCCCACCTCACCCGTCGCGCCAGCGCCAGTCCGGCCCGCGAGCCCGCCGCACGCGAGCCGGGCGCCCGCGGCCGCGGCCGCTCCTCGAGCCGAGGCCGGGAGCGGGCGGCACGCGGCCGCTAGGCGGGGCGGGCCGCATCCGGCGCAGTTCGTGGCGACCGAACCAGGGTGGGCCGGCACACACGGCCGGTGTTCACGGCCCGGAGCAGGTGGACGTCCTCCCACCGGTCGCCGGGCTCCGGCACGCCGGCATGGTCGCCGAACGCCTACCGCGAGGCGATCCGCGGCCACGCGCTACCGGGCGCATTCGCCGAGTTCAGCGCGGCGCCGATGGAAAACGGGGGTCGCCGGCGCACTCGGCAGCGGCGATGCCGTTGGGTGAGGCGACGCCGCCCGGCCGCACCCGGGAGTCCCGCTCAGGATCCGGCGCGCTGGCATGTCCACCCGGACGGGAGGGTGGCGGTGTCGAGGAAGTCGCGTAGCTGGGAGCTGGCCGAAGCGGCCAACACCTGGTCGGCCTGCGGGTAGATGATGCGCTCCTCTTTGAGATTGTGGTGCTGCAACTGGACCGTCAGTTGGTGGCACAGCAGCGTCACATCCTCACCGCCCGACTGATCGGCAAGACTCAGCTGGTGTTCGAGTGCCTCCATGGTCTGCCACAGCTGGGCGTGCTCGCGCAGCATGACGAACACCGGAGCCACCAGCCCGGACTCGCGAAGCGGCGGGAAGAGGAACTCCTCTTCGAGGTAGATGTGCCGGCGCAGCGCGGCGATGGCGGCGCGCAACGGTGCCGGGTCCCGCTGCTGTGGTCCAGCCTTGGCGACGTAGTCCTCGATCCCGGCGTCGATCTCGCGGTGCTCACGCTCCAGCGCCGCCGCCAGCGTTTCGACCTGCATACCCACTCCCCTCAGGCCCACCCGGTCGCGTCGGACCGGTCACACACTCTCTTGCCCAAACATAAAAACAACTATAGTAGTGAAAAACTAGGGATGGTGACCGGGTGTCCAGGATCGGAGGCAGCCATGGACGAGCACGACACCCGCGACATCCGCGGTGCCGATGGCCCCGCGGCGAGTCACGAGCTACCTGGACCGAGCCGCCGCTCGCGCCCAGACCGCAGCCCCACCGCAGAATCCGCCAAGCCGCGGCTCACGCGCGCCGGGTGGTCGATGTGTCGCCGGCTTCCCCGGCAGGACACCGCCGCCACGGGAGGCGTCCGGTGAGCGACTGGTGGGCCCGCGCCGCGTGTCGCGACCAGAATCCCGAGCTGTTCTTCCCGGTCGGCGCGGCCAACGGCAGCGAGGCCAAGGCCGTGTGCCGGCACTGCCGGGTAGCGCGCCAGTGCCTTGAGTGGGCGCTGGCGCACGGCTACGACACCGGGATCTGGGGCGGCCTCAGCGCGGCCGAGCGCCGCGCCCTTCCGCGCCGGCAGGCACGCCCGTGACCACCGGCGCGGACAGGACCACCGACCCCGCTCTCCTATTTCAACAAGAGTCATGTAAAAACGAATCAACCGGAGGCAGCGACATGACATCAACCAGCCCAGGCGACGTGGCCGGCGAGGCCAACGCCACGACGGAACTCGATGTGCGCACGCTTGCGCACGGGCAGCGACACGAACTCATCTTCGCCCGGCTGGACGGGCTGGCAACGGGCGACTCGCTGGTCATCGTCAACGACCACGATCCCCGACCCCTGCGCTACCAGATCACGGCGATGTGGCCGGACCGGTTCACCTGGACCTACCAGGAGGCCGGCCCCCAGGTGTGGCGGGTGTCCATCACCCGTGCCGGTTGATCGGGTGTCCGCGCCCGCCGGGCATGTGCCCGCGCCGAACGAGCCGGACAGTGTCGACGCGCTGACTCGGACCCTGGTCCGGGCCTGCCGTGCGCTGGGCGCGGCGGGACATGTCCAGCGGGCCAGCCAACTGGCCGCCGAGGCATGGGTGGCGCTGCGTAAGACATACCCCAGGCAGGCCCGCCACCTGGACGGGTTGATGCACCACCTCGCCCGCCTCGAAGAGCCGGCCGGCGAGGGACGGTCACCGGCGGCGCCCGCCGAGACGCCTGACCCCGCCGGCCGTCACGAGCCGACCGGCGACGGGCGATCGGCGGCCCAACCCGCGGACGGCACCCCGGCGAGGCGTCCGCTTGCCGAAGAAGGAACCGAGCCACCCGGTGACGTGCGGCTTTCAGCCGACCGCCCGGCCAACAACACGAGAACCGATCGGCGCCCGCGTACGCCACTCGGCAGCGCCGCGACCAGGAAGGAATCAGTCATGACCACCAGTGACCGCGTGCTCGACGTACGCGAGGAAGCACCCGCCCGGCGTCACGAACTCATCTTCGACACCTTCTCGACGCTGCCAGCGGGTGAGTCCTACGTACTGGTCAACGACCACGACCCGAAACCGCTGCGCTACCAGTTCGAGGCCGAGAACGCCGGCGAGTTCAGCTGGGACTACCTCGAGGCGGGGCCGGAGGTCTGGCGGGTACGCATCGGCCGGATCCGCGCGGCCGGCGCGTAAGCCGCCGCTTCGTCACAATCACGCCGCGGCGGGCAGTAGGCACTGGTACGCCACGGCACTCCCGGCACTGCCGGGCGAGTTCGCCCCGGAGGGCTGCAAGCCCTCCGGGGCGGTCGCCTGTGCACCACCACGAGCCAGCCCGGCAAACCTAGAGAGGGTGGGCATGGACTTCACCGACCGTGGCATCGAGGAGCTGGCCGCGCGGCGCGGTACCGAGACCGCGCGACTGGAGTGGCTCGCCGAGCGACTGCGGGACTTCGTCGACCTACGCCCCGAGTACGAGACCGCGATCGACCGGCTCGCCACCTGGCTCGCCCGGCTCGACGACGAGGACCTCGACGGCGACTGCGACGGCCTTCTTGAGGACGACCGCCTCGACGCCGACCGCGACGGTGTCGGCGGGTGACGACCGGCGGGTGACCGGGCGCCGCGTGCGGGGCCGCCGGAGCGACGCCTGCCCACCCGGGATCGGTGTCAGCGTTGCCCGGTGCCGGGTTTCGCGGCGCGCCGCGACCCGGGCCACCCGCCGCGGGGGCGCCACGGCCGTCGGTCGTGGCGCCCCCGCGGGCGTGCCCGGGTCGTTCGGAGCGGGCTATTCGGCTCGGCGTCGCGTGCCGCCTGCCGCCGGTCTCGGGCGCGCCCGCACAACCATCGTCGCGGCCAGGCCGAGGAACAGCACCAGCGCGAGTTCGTTGAGCGAGCCACCCCATCGCCAACTCGACACGTCGCCCAGCACGTCGCCGCCCACCACACGCAGCAGCAGGGTCGCGTGCAGCAGTGCCAGTGGCAGGTAGAACAGCCGCGTGAACGGCAGCGGTCGCCCGAGAACCGCCGGCACGATGACCGGTGCGTGGGCGAAGATCATCGAGATGACGAAGCCGAGGAAGATCGAGTGCAGCATGGCGTCGTAACCGCTGCCGCGGGCCGCTGTGCCGGCATCGGAGAAGTGCATCCGGCCCAGGGCGAGCCACAGCGCGCCTCCGACGGCGAGCCACGCGTAGCCGGTCAGCAGGGCACTGGCCATGTAGCGGGTGATACCGCCGGTGCGGATGGTGCGCCGGGCGATGTCGTACCGCGCCAGCCACGCGGCGAGGGCGCACAGTCCCGCGCCTGCCACGCGCACACCGATCGCGTCGGCCCACAGCGAAATGACCAGTCCGGCCGCGAAGGCGCCGGCGGCGACGACGAACAGCCGTCGTGCACGGCGGCCGGCGCCGGCCAACCGGGACAGTTCCAGCCGTTCGCCGGTGATGGTCAGCACGAGGAATCCGGTCAGCCAGGGGATGAATCGCGGCACGTCCCAGCCGGCCAGCCACAGTGCTCCCGCGGCGACCCAGCACAGCGCGCCGCAGCCGAGCACGACGGTGTGTGGCGACGCCTGGATGCGGTACACGGCGACGAAGATCGCGACCAGCGCGAGCCCGCCGAGGGTCACCAGCGCTGGCCCGAGCCGGTTCGGGGCGTTGACGACCACGGCCAGGCCGCCCGCGGCGGCACCGATCGGCGCGGTGTAGGCCCACGCCGGGCCGAGCGCCACGGCCCGTTCGAGCCCGATCAGCGTTCCCAGAAACCCCAACACCATGAGCGGACCGTGCCCGACGTGCAGTTGCTCCTGACCCCGCGCGAGCGGTAGCCCGAGGTAGACCAGCCCTTCCCACAGCCCACCGACCAGCAGCACCACGGCGGCCGCCATCAGCGGCGGCACCCAGGCGCCGCGGCGACGGTGCGGGGAGGTCAGGCCGATCCTCGGAGTGACGCCCGGCGTGCTGGTCGTCGGGGCGCTCACCGCAGCCAACCCAGTTGCCGCTTGGCCGTATCCGTCATCATCGCCGGACTCCACGCCGGGTCCCAGACGATGTCCACACGGGTGTCCTCGACGCCGGGCAGCGCGGTCAGTACCCGGCGCACCGCGTCGTCCATGTAGCCGGCCAGCGGGCAGCCCGGCGTGGTCAGGGTCATCTCCACCTGCACCACGGGTCCGTCGACCAGTATCCGGTAGACCAGGCCGAGGTCGACGATGTTCACGCCCACCTCCGGGTCGATCACCTGATGCAGCAGGGCGTCGACCTCGGCGGCGGCCACGGCGGCCGGGCGCTCCTGGCCGGTGACGTCTCCGGCAGCCGCGGACCGCGCCGGATCCGTGCGGTGTTCTCGGTGGATCATTTGTGGTGTTCCTTTCCCGCCGCGCACGTCGTCAGCGCCGGCGCGCTCAGGTCGCGAGCATCGAGCCCAGCGCGATGAGCGCCAGGGTGAGCAGTCCGATCCCTCCGCGCAGCAAGGCCGCGGCGCGTGCCCCCTGCCGGACCTGGTGTTGCCGGGCCGCGTCCTCCGGAGCGGCCAGGGCGATGCCGCGCAGCCGGCCCATGCGCCGCGCCTGCACGACGCCGAGGAGAAGCGCGGCGACCAGAGCCGCCGCGACGCCGGCCGCCGCGCTGCACGTGGCGTCCCAGCGGCGCCCGGTGATCAGGACGGCGCCGGTGCCCAGCGCGACCAGCAGTGCGGGCAACCCGACGGCCAGGTACGCGCGGCCCAGGGCGCGGAAGAACGCGACACGATGCGCCGGAGTGAGGGTACGCGTGGCAACCCGGGCGACGACCACGATCGCCGCGTACCCGCCCACCCAGACGCCCCCGGCCAGGGTGAACAGGCCGAGCACGACCGCTTGCACGGTGTCGGACATGACCCCGCTCCTCAGACCCGTACCGGCAGAGCTTCGGCGCCGACCCGGGAACCTGCGCACCCGCGCGGAACCGGGCAGCGTACGACCGCGTCATCGACGGCGCCCGCGAGGCCGTGCCTGTCGAGGGTGGGTACCCCGGCGGCACCGGCCGGGCTGTCCGCCCGGGTGGTCGCGGCGCTGTGGTGCGCGATTCTCATCAATGCCCTCCTCGACTGGCGTCGCCGACGCCTCCGGCCGGGGGTTGGCCGGAGGCGGCCGGCGTGGGCTGGTTCGGGTCGGCGCCTCGGTAAGAGAATTTACACGACATGAATTGTAAAAACAATCGAAAGGCCCGGGCTCGCGGTGCGCCGGGCCGGTTGGATCCGGCGGCCGCCCGTGATGTGGAGGACTCGTGGGATTCGAGCAGCCGATCCGTGACGATCGTCACGGTCAGCGGTTCGGACCTCCGCGTCACGCCCGCGCAGGCGCCCATCGCCCGGAGATCATTCCGCCACCGGCGCGAGGGCCGAGGACTTACTTGCACGGCCCGGTACCATGTCTGGCATGGTAGTCGAGCAGGGCAGGAATCCGATGACCGAGCTGCGGCGCGGCACCATTGCGTTCTGCGTGCTCGCGCTGCTGCACGAGCGGGAGCGTTACGCGGTGGAACTGGTCGACGCGCTGACCGACAACCACGCCCTGGCGGCCGGGACGGGGACGATCTACCCACTGCTGTCGCGGCTGCGCGAGGAGAAGCTGGTCACCTCCAGCTGGCAGGAGTCCCCGGCGGGACCACCGCGGCGGTACTACCGGCTCACCGCGTCTGGGCGTCGCTCGCTGGAGGCTTTCCGGGGCGAATGGGCGCAGTTTCGCGACGCGGTCGATCAGCTGCTGGCACGGCCAGCGTCATGAGCGCCGCACCGACCACCCCGAGCATCGTGAGGAGCCAGCCAATGCCCACACCCGACGCGCTGATCGCCGACTACCTGGACCGGCTGCGACAAGCCAGCGCCGGCCTGCCTGCCGATTCCCGTGCGGAGCTGATGCAGGACATCGGCGCGCACCTCGCCGAGAAGGTCGACGCGGCGGCCGGCGAGGTGCAGGTTCGCCGTGTCCTGGACGGGCTGGGCACTCCGGAAGAGATCGCCGCCGCGGCGGCCGACCAGTCCGGTGCCCGGCCGCCGGTCCACGCCACCGGCGGACTGGCCTACGACGTGACCACCGTGCTGGTGCTGTTGCTCGGCGGGTTCGTGATTCCCCTGCTGGGATGGATCGCCGGGATCGTGATGCTGTGGAACGGGCCCCGTTGGGACACTCGCCACAAATGGGCGGGCACGCTCATCTGGCCCGGAGCCGTCGTCCTCACCCTGCTGGCGCTGACGGCCGATCACCGCACGTCCGGCCGCCTCGGCGTTGTGGTCGTTACCGGCCTGGCCGTGGTCGTGGCCGGTCTGGTGACCGGGTTCGGCTACCTGCTGCGCGCGGCCCGATCGCCCCGCTGACGCGCCGGGCCGGCGTCCGTGGTGTCCTCACCAACCGCCGAATCCACATCATTCCAGGCACAGGAAGGGATTCCCATGGCACAGCCGCAAGGACCGTCGTCGAGTGGCCCCACCCGCCCCAGGCTGACCCGTTCCCGTGAGCATGCCGTCTTCGGCGGCGTCTGCGGCGGCCTCGCCGAGTTCTTCGGCTGGCGCCCCTACACCGTGCGGCTGCTGTTCGTCTTGTCCTGCGTGCTACCTGGCCCGCAGATCCTCGCCTACCTCATCCTGTGGTTCGTCATACCCCACGCTCCCTGGCGCGGGTGACCGAGGACGTACCAGCCCGAGGGGAATCGACCCCAGGCGGCCTGTTCCGGTCGGTGCCCGACGCGCCGCGGGCCCAGGCGATCGGGCCCCGGCGCGGCCCTGTCGCGCGAACCTGGCCGCGCCAGGTGACCGGCGACGCCGGCACCTGGCTCACCGAGGCGGCGCCGGCGGGACACGTACCCGGTTCGTCGAAGATATCCGGGCGCACCGGGGTAGCGTCATGTATTGCTCGCCCGGTGGTCTACCGTCCATACGGATCCCGTTCGAGGAAGGCAGCACCGCATGTCCATCACCCCGGCACCCCCGCAACTGGTCGACACGTTCCGCGAGATGCATGTCCCCGGCCGGCCGCTGCTGATCCCCAACCCCTGGGACATCGGCTCGGCCCGGGTGCTCGCCACGCTCGGGTACCGGGCGCTGGCGACGACCAGCAGCGGCTTCGCGGCCACCCTCGGCCGCCCGGACGGGGCCGTCTCGCGCGAAGAGGCGCTGCGCCACGCCGCGGACGTCGTCGCGGCGACTCCGCTGCCCGTCTCGGCCGACCTGGAACGCGGGTTCGCCGACGACCCGGACGGCGTGGCGGACCTGGTGCGGGCCGCGATCGGCGTGGGCCTGGCCGGCTGCTCGATCGAGGACGCCACCGGGCGGTCCGACGACCCGGTGTACGAGCCGGGGCTGGCCGCCGAGCGGGTCGCCGCGGCCGCCGAGGCCGCGCACGGCGGGCCGCACCGGCTCGTGCTGACCGCGCGGGCAGAGAACCACCTGCACGGGCGGAACGACCTCGCCGACACCATCGCCCGGCTGCAGAGCTTCCAGGAGGCCGGGGCGGACGTGCTGTACGCGCCCGGGCTGGCGAAGGCCGACGACATCCGGGCCGTCGTCAGTTCGGTGGACCGGCCGGTCAACATCCTCGCGATGGCTGGCGGCCCGACCGTGCCGGAACTGGCCGAGCTCGGCGTGAGCCGGGTGTCGGTGGGCGGGTCGTTCGCGTTCGCCGCGCTCGACGCCCTGGCCGCGGCGGCCCGCGAGCTGCTGGACGAGGGCACCTACGGGTACGCGCGGCACGCCGCCCGCGGCCGGGACCTGGCCCGCAGCGCGTTCACCGGCTGACGCCCTCCGGCACGGCGGTCAGAAGACGACCACCGTGTTGCCGTGGCGCAGTAGCCGGTCCTCGCAGTGCCACTGCACGGCGCGCGCCAGCACCACGCGCTCGACGTCGGCGCCGAGCCGGGCCAGTGCCGCGGCGTCGTCGCGGTGGGAGACGCGGATGACGTCCTGCTCGATGATCGGGCCCTCGTCCAGGTCCTCGGTGACGTAGTGGGCGGTCGCGCCAATGAGCTTCACGCCGCGCTGGCGTGCCCGCTCGTAGGGCAGCGCGCCGGGGAACGCCGGCAGGAACGAGTGGTGAATGTTGATGACCGGTACGCCGATCTTCCCGAGGAAGGCGCCGCTGAGGATCTGCATGTACCGGGCGAGCACCACCAGGTCGCAGCGGTCCTCCAGCAGGTCGGCCAGCTCCGCCTCCGCCTCGGCCTTGCGGCCCGGTGGCACGGGTACGTGGTGGAACGGCGCCCCGAAAGCCTCCACCGCCGAGCGCAGGTCCGGGTGGTTGGACGCGACGAGCGTGATGTCGGCGGCCAGCCTGCCGCGGCTGCACCGCCACAGCAGATCGACCAGGCAGTGGTCGGCCTTGGAGGCGAGCACCGCGATCCGCTTCACCTGCCGCGATTCGGCGATGCGCCAGTTCATGCCGTACCGGCTCGCGATGGTCAGGCCGAAGTTCTCCAGCAGGTCGCCGCGCCGCTCGACCGGCAGGGTGAACTCCATGCGCAGGTGGAACGTGCCGTCGCGGGGATCGGAGGTGTACTGATCGGAGCGGACGATGTTCGCGCCCCGTTCGTAGAGGAACTGTGACACGGCACACACGATGCCGGGCCGGTCCGGGCAGGAGACGAGCAGGCGCAGGGTGTCGGTGGACATGTCGAGCCCCCGTCTGGCGGATCAGATGACAAGTTCGGACGAAGCGGCCGACGGCCGCGCCGCGGCACGGGCCAGGCCGGCAAGCACCTCCGGTACGGCGTGGGGATGCTGCTCGAAGTAGAAGTGGCCGCCGGGCGACGAATGCCGGCGTACCGCGGCGGAGGTGACCTCCGACCACCGGTCGAGCCCGGCCGGGTCGACGTGCGGGTCGTCGTCGCCGTTGATCAGGGTCACGTCCACGCCGAGCACCGGGGCCGGCCGGTACCGGTACCCGGCGACCAGCCGGAAGTCGGCCTGCACGCCCGGGAGCAGCAGGTCGTGCAGTTCCTCGGCGGCCACGATCTCGGGCGGCAGGCCACCGAAGAAGCCGACGGCTTCGGCGAACTCCCGACCCTCCAGCGTGGCGGCGTGCCTCACCCGCGGCGAGGGCAGCAGCGGCGGCGCGGCGCAGCCCGAGGCGACCAGCCCGCGCGCCGCGGACATGCGGCGGGCAACCTCGAACGCGACCAGGGCGCCGAGGCTGTGGCCGAACAG
>JBDZVD010000169.1:0-11326 GCA_040255525.1 Micromonosporaceae bacterium
CTGTTGGTCCGCGATGGGTGCGAGCACCGACCTCGCGGTGACGCCCCGCCCGGTGTACCCCGCGGACGGGCGCAAGTCGCCGGACTGCTACACCCGCCCGCCCGCCCTGCACGACCGGCTGACCGCCGAACTCGGCCCGTTCCCGCTGTTCCACTACTGGGGTCCGACCGCGTCACTGGCCTCGACCAGGTGGATCGTCGACGCGGTGCAGCGGGTGCTGTCGGAGTACCGCCCGGATCTGCTCCTGGTCTATGTGCCGCACCTCGACTACGACCTCCAGCGCTACGGTCCGGGATCGGCGCCGGCCCGGGCGGCCGCGGCGGACGTCGACGCCGCCGTCGCCCCGCTGCTGGCCCGGGCGGACGCCGGCGACATCGACCTGGTCGCCCTGAGCGAGTACGGCATCACCGGGGTCCACCGCCCGGTGCACCTCAACCGCGCGCTGCGTGGCGAAGGGCTGCTCGAGGTCTATACCCAGGCCGGCATGGAGTACCTCGACCCGGCCGCCTCCCGGGCGTTCGCAGTCGCGGACCATCAGGTCGCGCACGTGTACGTGGCCGATGCCGCCGACCGGATGAAGGTGCGCGCCGTCCTTCAGTCACTGCCCGGCGTCGACGAGGTGCTCGACAAGCCGGCGCAGCGGCGCTACGGACTGGCGCACGCCCGGGCCGGCGACCTGGTGGCCGTCGCCGAGCCGGACGCCTGGTTCACCTACTACTACTGGGAAGACGACCAGCGGGCACCGGACTTCGCCCGCGGTGTGGAGATCCATCGCAAGCCCGGGTACGACCCGGCGGAACTATTCTTCGACCCCGCCGACAGGTTTGCCAGGGGCAGGGCGGCGGTGAGCCTGGCCAGGAAGAAGCTCGGCCTGCGGTACGCGATGGATGTTGTGCCCCTGGACGCGTCCTGGGTACGCGGCTCGCACGGCCGGCTGCCGGATTCGGAGGCCGACGCGCCGGTCGTCCTCGGGCGCACCGCTGCGGTTCCTGCCCCGATCGAGGCGACCGGCAGGCTGGCGGCGACGGATGTCCGGCAACTGCTGTTGGGTGTGCAGGGATTGGCGTGAACGCCCCGGCATGACCCGGTGATCGCACGACGCGAGATGCGCGCCCGCGCATCGATCGGCTTAGCTGGATTGGCCGGACCGCCGGCACCGAGGCGTGTGGCCTGACAAGCGGCCGGCGCAGTCTGATCGGCATCCGCTGTGGGCGCCCGGGTGCGGGCGCGCATCGCGCGTGCCCGACGCAGTGATGGGAGACCGATGGTTGCCAAGCGAACTCTGCTCAGACCGGTCCGGGCGGCCCGCCGCGTCCTGACCGTGGCGGTGGCGGTCGCGCTCAGCGGCGTGCTGCTCGCCACTTCGACACAGGCCCACCCACCGGCGGGGGCCCCCGGACACACGCGTACCCCGCTGGTGTTGGTGTTCGACGCCGGTGCGCGCGGCGCCATCGCCGCGGCCGGGGTCGACGCGGTCAAGCAGGTCGGCCGGGACGGGCCGCGGTGGCAGCACTTCGACGTCGAGGCGACCGGCGACGCCGGCGTGTTCACCGACGCGCGCCTGGCACGGTACAACGCCGTGGTGTTCCTGGGCACCGTCGGGCGGCAGCTGAACGCGGCGCAGGAGGCGGCGTTCGAACGCTACATCCAGGCCGGCGGCGGCTTCCTCGGGGTGGGCGACGCGGCGAGCGTCGAGCCGCAGTCGGCATGGTTCACTCAGCTCATCGGGGCCCGACCGGCGGCGAGCAGCCCGAGCGACGTCCAGCGGGCGATTGTCGAGGTGGCAGACCGGGTCCACCCGGCGACCAGGGACCTGCCGCTGGAGTGGCGCCGGTCCGACAGGTGGCGCAACTGGGACCCCAACCCGTCGGGCCAGGTGCACACGGTGGCCAGCGTACGGGAGAGCAGCTATCGGCCGGGGCCGGACGCCAACGGCGCCGACCACCCGATCTCGTGGTGCCGGGACTTCGACGGCGGCCGCTCCTTCTACACCGGCATGGGCAACACCACCGGCAGCTACCGGGAGCCGGCGTTCCGCGACCACCTCAAGGGCGCACTGCTGTGGACGTCGCGGCTGGTGCGCGCCGACTGCACCGCGACGATCAGCGCCAACTACCAGATGACCCGGGTGACGCCGCCGAATAAGCCCGGCCAGCTCGACCAGATCGGTGAGCCGCACGGCCTGGCGATCGCCGGCGACGGTAGGGTCTTCTACATCGGGCGCGCGGGACCGATGGTGGGCGGCCCCGCCCCGGTCACCGGCTGGGACAACCCGGACGTCGGGCTCGGTGAGGGCACCGTGCACGTCTGGGACCCGCGTACCCAGAAGGTGACCAAGCTTCTGTCCCTGCCGGTCTACGGCAACCTGGGCTCCAGCGAGGACGAGCTGGAGAAGTCCGAAGAGGGCCTGGTCGGTATCGCGCTGGACCCGGACTTCCTGCACAACGGCTGGATCTACCTGCACTACACGCCCCACGCCCTGGTGAACCGGCAAACCCAGATGGGGGTGCGGCGCGTGTCGCGGTTCACCCTCGACCCGAGGAGCAACCGGATCGATCCGGCGAGCGAGAAGGTACTGCTGCAGTGGAGCATCCAGCTGCACAGCTGCTGCCACGTCGGCGGCGACATGGCCTTCGACTCCAGGGGCAACCTCTACATCGCGACCGGCGACAACACCGCCTCCGGCTACAGCGACGGCTACTCGGCGAACAACCCGCAGCCCAACTACCTCGGGGTGTCCTTCGCCGACGCCCGGCGCACGTCCGGCAACAGCAACGACCTCAACGGCAAGATCCTGCGCATCCACCCCGAGCGCGACGGCACCTACACCATCCCGCGGGGCAACCTGTTCACCGGTTCGCATGCGGTACGGGGCAAGACGCGGCCGGAGATCTATGTGATGGGGGAGCGCAACCCGTCGCGCATCTCCATCGACCCCAAGACGGATGTGCTCACCGTGGGCTCGGTCGGGCCGGACGCCACCGACCCCAGCCCGATCTGGGGACCGAGCAAGTACGACGAGTTCCAGGTCATCACCAAGGCTGGCAACGAGGGCTGGCCCTACTGCCTGGGCGACAATCAGCCGTACCGGGACCGTAACCTCCCCGATCCGACGCAGCCGCTGGGCTGGTACGACTGCGACCACCCGCGCAACACCTCGCCGAACAACACCGGTCTGGTGGATCTGCCGGCGGTGCAGCCGGCCAACCTCTGGTACTCGCCCCAGGGCGGCGGGCCGGACTATCCGCGCGACGCGCACGGCGTGCCGTCCTACGACGTGTCGCAGGCCACCTACCGGCTGCCGTGGCTGACGGGCGGCATGCAGGCCATCATGGACGGGCCGATCTACCGGTACGACCCGACCAGCACGAGCCCGGTCAAATGGCCGGAGTACTGGGACGGCAAGTGGTTCGTCGGGGACTTCATGCCCAACCCGGCCGGCCCGCGCCACGCGTTGCTGATGGATCCGAAGACCGTCGCGCACGGCGGACTGCCGGTACACGCGGACAGCCTGTACCCGATGATTCCCGAGAACCTCGACGCGATCTGGCTGCTGATCGGGTGGAAGTTCGGCCCGGACGGCACACTGTATGTGCTGAACTACGGCAACGCGCCGTTCGGTGCCGATGACACCTCAGCCCTGTGGCGGGTGACCTACGTCGGCCACGGTCCCACCCCGGCCCCCGACGAACTGGTGCCCGGCGTTCCGGGCTACCGGCCCGCCAGGTGACCGGTCCGGTAGGCCGACCCGCGGCGGGGTTCGTCCGCCCGGCCGGCGGCAGGCGCCACTGAGCCGGCACAGGGCCCTCCCGCGCGGGAGGGCCCTGTGACCGTGGCCTACCACGATCGCAGCGCCGGTGCTGTCCGGCCGGAACGGTCAGTCGATGATGGCACCGCAGCTGAGGTTGACGACGGCGCCGGACATCGCCCCTGCCGCCGGTGAGGCCAGGTAGACGGCGGTGCCGGCCACCTCGGCCAGCCGGGGCAGGCGCCCGAGCAGGGTGTCCTCCACCATCATCGGGACATCCTCCTCGGACGTGCCGGGGATCGTCTCAGGGGTGAAGTTGGGTCGCAGGCCCACGACCCGCACTCCCTGCCTGCCCACCTCGCCGGCCAGGCTGCGGGTCAGTGCCTCGATGCACGCGCACGCCAGGTTGAAGCCGCCCATCTGGTGCCGCGACTCCATCGCGGCGGTCGAGGACAGCAGCACGATGACGCCGGAGCCCTGTGCCGTCATGTGCCGGGCCGCCGCGGTACTGGTGATGAAGTGGGTGCGACTGGCCTCGATCACCGGAGTCATGAACTGATCGAGCGAGATCTCGGTGAGCGGGATGTTCTGCCTCGCGTGGATACTGATCGCGTTGAAGGACACGTCGATGCTGCCGGCGGTCTTCGCTACCTGATCGGCGTGCGCGTTGACCGAGTCCTGATCGAGCGCGTCGACCTGGGCCGTCTCGACCTCGCCGCCGTGCGCCCGGATCTCGTCGGCCAGCTGGTCGAGTGTGGACAGAGTGCGGCCGGCGAGAAAGAGTCTCGCCCCCTCTTGCGCGTACGCCCGCGTCACCGCACTACCCATCGCTCCCGCGGCCCCGTAGATGATGGCGTTTTTTCCGCTGAGCAGCATGTCTGCATCCTCCTGGCGTGCACTGTGGTCAGGTTGGGCCATGCCCCATGGCCAATGTCATCGATCACGGGTACCGGTGTGGACCTTGGAGATTTGTCGCTACAGCAAGATCTTCGGCTGTCGCCCCTGTGCGCAATAGCGTGCGAAGTTAGACATCGTTATATCACTCAATGTCCGGCCGCACCACCATATCGGGTGCCGGCCGGCCGGGCGTGAAGGCGCGGCCGGCGGGCCGCCGGTCGGTCCCCGGGACAGCCAGCACGCGACGTCGCGGCGGCCGGACCGCTGGCGCGTCGACCGGATCGCGTGTGCCGCCCGACCGCCTCCCCGTAGCGGTCGCACCGCCGGGTCGACCCGTCGGGCCGACCCGGCGGGCCGAGCCGCCGGACGCCCGGGAGACGCCGGGAGACGCGACAGCACGGTGAAAGACGCGCATGACGGCGCCGTGATGGATGCTGCTCAGTATGGCGGTGGCCGGCGTGTCAGGGGACCGGCGCCGGATGTCCGCACCGGTGCGCCGCACTCGGTGTCCGGGCGCCGGCCACCGCCGACCGATCGGTCGCCGCGGCGCGTGACGCCCTCGCTGCCATGCGGGCGCGAGGCGGTGCGGTCACCGGGAACCCTCGATGGAGGATCACATGGTGAAAATCGTTCTACCGTCGGTGTGGTCGGCGAACGGGCAGACGACGTTCGAGGTCGCCGCCGGCCCGCTGCACGAGGTCATCAAGCGGTTCGTCGCGGCCAACCCGTCGTACGCCCGCCGGCTGCTCGGGCCCGACAAGGAGCCCGCGAGCTACGTCAACATCTGCGTCAACGACGACCTGGTTGCCCGGCACGAACGCGCGACGACGATCGTCGCTTCCGGGAGCACGGTGACCGTCATCCCGCCGATGGCCGGTGGCTGAGCGGTGCTGCGGGCGCGCTCCCACGACCAGGGTGAACCGGTGGAGGACTCGTCGACCACGCAGACCGCCCACGTCGAGGTGCGGATGCCCGACGGGCGCGACTGGGCGGCGCCCGTCGCCGCCGACGCGTTGATGCTGTGGCGCGAAATCTTCGAGGACGGCGTGTACCGCGACGCCGCGGCCAGGCTGCGCCCCGGCGACGTGGTCTTCGATGTCGGTGCCCACACCGGGCTGTCCACGCTCTATTTCGCCCAACGCGTGCCGGGTCTGCGGATCCTGGCGTTCGAGCCGGCCGCCGCGACGTTCGCGTGCCTGGCGCGCAACCTCGCGGCGCACGTGGCCGGGGCGACCGCCTACCCCTACGCGCTCGGGGACGCGGACGGCCAGACCACCTTTACCTACTACCCACAGGCACCGAGCCAGTCCGGCCGGTACGCGTCGCGGGCCGCCGATGACCGGCTCACCGGCGACTACCTGCGCAGCAACGGGGTGGGGCCGGAGCAGATCGCGTACCTCGTGGCGGACCTGCACGCCGGGCGCTCCGAGACGGTACCGATGCGCACGGTTTCCTCGATGCTCGCCGAGCGGCGCGTACCCCGCATCGCCGTGCTCAAAATCGACGTCGAACGGTCCGAACTCGATGTGCTCAACGGGGTCGCGGCCGCGGACTGGTCTCGCATCGACTCCGTGGTCGCCGAGGTCCACGACATTGACGGGCGGATCGCCCAGGTGCGGCGGCTGCTCGCCGGGCACGGGTTCTCGATCTCGGTGCACCAGGAACGGTGGCTCACCGGATCGGAGCTGTTCACAGTCACCGCGACCGGACCGGCTTGCGCCTAGCACGCTGAAAGACGCCAGCCGCGCCGCGGCAACGGATGCTAGTGGGCAAGGGATGGCGCGGTCACCCCGAGCCCCCACCACACCGATCCGCCGGTTCGGCTCGTCGAAGTCCCGTCGTGGACGGGCGGCCGCGCGACGCGCGCCGGCGGAGTTGTACAGACACCGACCAAGGAGCTGTTGCCATGCGGGTCGCCTTCGCACTCTGGCCGACACCGGCGCACCTGTACCCGTTCGTACCGCTGGCATGGGCGTTGCGCGCCGCCGGCCATGAGGTGACCTTCCTCTCCCACCCGTCGATCGGTGACGCTGTCATCGCGTCGGGCCTGCCCTTCACCCCGATGTGCGATGAGCAGCAGGTGCCGGTGCCGGTGGGTCCGGCCGCACCGTGGCCCGAGCAGCGCGAGGAGATGTCCCGGATCACCGGGGCGCTGAACATCCCGGAGGAGGACCGCAACGCCTGGAACACCGTGATCTACGGGTTCGTGCCGTCGATGTGGGACTTCACGCCGTACGGGGCGTCGGCGGACACGCCGATGCCGGCGATGGACGGGATGATGGCGTTCTTCAGCCACTGGAAGCCGGACCTGGTCATCTGGGACCCGTGTGTGCCCGGTGCGGCGGTTGCGGCCCGTGCGGTGGGCGCCACCCAGATGCGGCTGTCGGGCACCGACTTCAACGGCTGGTTCCTGGACACGTTCACCCGCCTCACGTCCGGTGAACAAGCACCTCAGGTACCCAACCCGTTCGCGGAAACGATCCGCGGGATGGCGGACCGGTACGGAGTCCCCGTCGACCACGACACGCTGTACGGGGAGTGGACGATCGACCACGTGCCGGGCGGGATGAACTTCCCCGTCGACACCCGGCGGATCCCGATGCGGTGGATCCCGTACACCGCACCGGTACAGGTGCCGGACTGGCTGTACCCGGTGCGGCGCCCCCGGGTGGCTGTGTCGTTGGGTATGTCGGTGCGCAAGTACCTGCCCCATGCGAACTGGGAATTCGTCGGCGATCTGCTCGGCGCTCTGTCCGATCTGGACATCGAGGTGGTGGCCACCCTGAACGCCACCCAACTCGCCGCGGTACCAAAGATTCCGGAGAACGTGCGGACCGTCGACTACCTGCCGCTCGATCAGCTCGTGTCCACCAGCTCCCTGCTGATCAGCCACGGCGGCATCGGAACCATGGCCACCGCCGGGCATGCGGGCGTACCCCAGCTGATCGTCGGCGCGGGCTCGACCTCCACGGCCGGGTACAAGCTGTGGTCGGTGACCGGCCGGTACGTGGTCGGCTTCGGCGCGGGCGAGATCCTGGACTTCCTGCATCGCGACGTGGATGCGATGCGCGAGCAGATCAGGCGCGCCCTGAAGGACCCGTCGCTGCTCGCCGGCGCGGCCCGTCTGCGCCAGGACATGGCGTCGACGCCGAGCCCGAAGGACATCGTGCCCACCCTGGAGAACATCGTCCGGGCGCGCTGAACCTGCCCCGGTCCGGACGGGGCGACGAGACGAGGAGGCGACATGACGGTGACCGAGACGCCGCGCGGGGGCCGGCTGCCACTGTCGTTCAACCAGGAGTTGCTGTGCATGTTCGACTCCGGCGACAGCGGTGGCCCGTTCGGCCCCCGGTACCAGATCATCGCCGGTCGTCGGGTACGCGGGCCGCTGGACCCCGCCACGCTCGACGCGGCGCTCGCCGATCTGGTCCGTCGGCACGAGCCGCTGCGGACCAACGTGGTCCGGGGGATCGAACCGCACCAGGAGGTGTTCCCGCCGAGCCGGCCCCGGCTCGATGTCCGGGACTGCCCGGGGCTGTGCGCCGAGGACAGGGACCTGCGGGCGGAATCCTTCCTGCTCGAACTCGAGGCCGAACTCATGCCCGCCGAGGAACTGCCGCACCTGCGGGCGGCACTGCTGCGCTTCGACGAGCAGGACGCGGTGCTGGCGCTGGTGACCCATCACATCGCCACCGATGGCTTCTCGATGGGCGTACTGGTGCGCGACCTCGCCATGTTCTACGCGGCCCGGCGTGCCGGCGTCGCGGCGGCGTTGCCGCCGATGGAGCCGTACCGGGAGTTCGTGGCCTGGGAACGCGAGCGCGCCACCTACGGGGCGACCGCGCGGGCGCGCGCGTACTGGCAGCGGACCCTCCAGGGTGCGCGCTTCACCGCGCTGCCGGCCGATTACCCGAGATCGCTCGGGCTGCCCCAGGTCACCTCCATGCACCGCTTCGAGCTCGGCGTCGAGATGCTGGACCGTACCCGCCGGGTGACCCGCTTGGCGCACTGCTCGCCGTTCATGATGCTGCTCGCCGCGTACTGCCGGATCGTCCAGCAGATCACCGGCCTGACGGATCTCGTGGTGTCGACCCACACGCTCGGCCGGCCGGTCGGGCGGTTCGACAACACGGTCGGCTCGTTCTTCAACTTCCTGCCGCTGCGGGTGGACGTCGGCGGCAGCCCGGACGGCCCGGAACTGCTGCGCCGGGTACGCCGCGCCTGCTTCGGGGCGTTCGAGCACGAGATTCCGGCCGTGCAGATCTTCGAAGTCGCGCCGGATCTCATGGCGCCCGCGATGGAGGACGGGCTCACCGCGGTCACCTTCCAGGCGTTCCCCGAGGGGATGACGCCGGCCACCACCGCGATGGGGGAGCTGACGTACACCGTCGTGCCCCGGCGCGAGGTGTCGCAGGCGGTGACCTCCGACATCCCCGACGGCGCCGTCTGGAGCATCCGGATGGACCCGGCACAGGGGATGAGCGGCAACCTGACGTACTGCACCAACCGCTTCGACCAGCAGACCATCCTGCGCCTGGCCGGCGACTACCACAGCGCGCTGCGCAGCCTGCTCTGCGAGGTCGAGGCGCCGTCGGGGGCAGCGTAGCCGGGCCGGTCGTGCCGGCTGGCGGTGGCATCGGCGCACCGCCACGCGGCCACGGCCGGTGCGGCGGCCGTGCCGAACCGAAGTCCACGAGTGAGGGGGAGTGTGTCTGATGCGGACCACCGACGGGGTGCTCCTGCGCGGGCGCCGGGTCGAGCACCACGCGCCGTACGGCATCCCAGGCCTGTTCCGGGACCAGCGGCGCAGGGCGCCGGATGCCGTGGCGGCAAGCGACGGCGAGCGGTCGCTGACCTATGCCGAACTGGACCGGCTCAGCGACGAGATGGCGGCGACGATCCTGCGGGCCACCGGTGGGCGCCGTGGTGCCGTGGCGGTGCGGATGCCCCGGCAGGTCGGGATGCTGACGGCGCTGCTGGGCATTCTCAAGGCGGGTTGCCACTACGTGCCGATCGCCACCGATGAGCCGGAGCGCCGGATGCGCGCCATGCTGGACGTGGTCCGCCCGGTGTGCTGCGTGGCCGCCCCCGGTCTCGATCCCCACGCCGAGGGCGTCCCCGTTGTCCGGGTTCCCGAGACCGCCGGCGAGCAGGTCCACCCGCTGCCGCCGGTGGGTACCGCCGATCCGGTGTACGCGATCTTCACGTCCGGCTCGACGGGTACGCCCAAGGCCGTCGAGTTGGGGCATGCCGCGCTGACCAACCGGATCGTCTGGATGGCACGCCGGTTCGGTGTCACCGCCGCCGACCGGATCCTGCAGAAGACGCCGTACACCTTCGACGTGGCGGGTTGGGAGTTCTGGGTACCGCTGGTGAGCGGGGCCCGGTGCGTGTTCGCCCCGCCGGACGCGCACCAGGATCCGCGCCAGATAGAGCAGGTGATCAACCGTGCGGGCATCACTGCCTGTCACTTCGTGCCCAGCATGCTGGACCTGTATCTGAGGCTGGCCCGGGTGGAGGGCAACACGTCGCTGCGCCTGGTGGTGTGCAGCGGCGAGGCGCTGCCGGCCGGCCTGGCGGCGCACTTCGTGCGGCGCAGCACCGCGCAGCTGCACAACCTGTACGGCCCCACCGAGGCCGCCATCGACGTCACGCACTGGGCGGTACCCGCGACGATCGGTCCGCGCGACGAGGTACCGATCGGGGAGCCCATCGACAACGTCGAGCTCTGCGTCGCCGACGCCGAGGGCGTCATCCTGCCCGAGGGGGAGGTGGGCGAGCTGTGGATCGGCGGGATCCAGGTCGCGACCGGCTACGTCGGGCAGCCGGAGTTGACCGCCCGGTCGTTCGTGGTGGTGGACGGCCGCCGGTGGTACCGCACGGGTGACCTGGCCCGGATCGACGACGGACTCGTGCACTACCTGGGGCGCCTCGACGCACAGATCAAGATCCGCGGGGTGCGGGTGGAGCCCGGCGAGGTGGAGGCGGTGCTGCGCGACCACCCGGCGGTCGGGCAGGCCGTGGCGGTGGCGGTGACGCCACCGGATGGTGGGGGCGCGGAGCTTGCCGCCGTCGCGGTGCCCGCGGGTTCGGCGGAGCCCGGCACCGAGCGCGAGGTCCTGGGATACGCCGCACTGCGGCTGCCACCGGCGTTCGTGCCACGAGTCCTCTACTGGGTCGACGGCATCGCGCTGACCCCCTCCGGCAAGGTCGACCGGCGTGGCATCCGGGAGGAGATCGCCCGGCGCTGGGCGGCGGCGGCCGACCCGCCGACCGGCGCCGACCCGCTGTCGGCGTTGTGGTGGCGGGTGCTCGGCACCCCCGCGGCGCAGCGGCGCGACGACGAGGGATTCGTCAATCTCGGCGGTCACTCGCTCACCGCGGCCCGCATGCTCGCCGCGTTGAGCGACGGCGGTTACGGCGAGGTTCCGCTATCGGCACTGCTGCGCGAGAACATCTCGCTGGACGGGCTGCGGGGGCTGCTCGCGGACCGGTCCGCGGCGCCGGATGCCGGCGGGAGCGCCGGTGTGCCCACCGATGGCGGCGCGCCGGTGCCGCGGCCGAGCCGCGACCACAGCCCGCTGACCCCGGCCCAGGAGCCGCTGTGGCTGTTCAGCCACGCTCTGCCGGACGCCTCCGGCTACAACGTCGTCGGGTCGCTGCGGTTGGACGTGGACCTCG
>JBDZVD010000040.1:0-51363 GCA_040255525.1 Micromonosporaceae bacterium
AGGCCCCGCCGCTGTCGTTCGCCCAGGAGCGGCTGTGGTTCATGGATCAGCTGGTCCCCGACACCGCCGCCTACACGGTGCCGATCGCGGTGCGTCTGGGCGGTCCGGTCGACGCCGCGAGGCTGCGCGGCGCCCTGGACGCGGTCGCCGCCCGGCACGAGAGCCTGCGGATGCGCCTGCCGGCCACCGGGGACGGGCGACCGGTCGCGGTGCTCGACGACGCGGTCGCCGTCCCGCTGGCCGTGCACCGGCTGGATCCCGGCCTGGATCCGGCGGCGCGGGAGGCGGCCGCCCGGCGGCTGGTGGCCGAGACCATAGTCCAGCCGTTCGACCTGACCGCCGGACCGCTGCTGCGGGCCGCGCTGATCCGTCTGGGCGACGGCGAGCACGTACTGACCGTGGTGCTGCACCACATCGCGGCGGACGGCTGGTCCATCGACGTGTTCCTCAAGGATCTGCTGCGCGCGTACGCCGGTGGCGGCCCGGCCCCGGAACCACCGGTGCGGTACGGCGACTACGCCGCCTGGCAGCGGGCCCGCTATCCCGGTCAGTGCCTGGACGACGACCTGGCGTACTGGACCCGGCAGCTGGCCGGGGTGGCGCCGCTCGACCTGCCCACCGACCGGCCCCGCCCGCCCGAGCAGCGCTTCCACGGCGCCGGCCACCCGCTGGAGTTCGGCGCGGAACTCGGCCGGCCCCTGGCGGAGCTGGGCCGGCGGTACGGCGCCACCCCGTTCATGACGCTGCTCGCGGCGTACCAGACGCTGCTGTACCGGTACTCCGGGCAGGACGACTTCGCCGTCGGCTCCACCGTGGCCGGCCGCACCCTGCCGGAGCTGGAGGACCTCGTCGGGCTGTTCGCCAACGTGCTGGCGCTGCGCGCCGACGTGTCCGGGGATCCGACCTTCGCTGAGCTGGTCTGCCGGGTCCGCGACCGGGTCCTGGACGCCTTCGCCCACCAGGAGATGCCGTTCGAACGGCTGGTCACCGAGCTGCGGGTGCCGCGCGACGTGAGCCGTTCGCCGGTCTTCCAGGCGACCTTCACCATGCTCAACTACGGCCGGGGCGGCCTGCCGGAGGCCGGGCTCACCGTCGAGCCGTTTCCGATCGAGGCCCGGGAGACCCGGTTCGACCTCGAGCTGTACCTGTTCGAGCCGCACGACAGCGGCCTGTCCGGCTTCTTCACCTACAACACCGACATCTTCGACGCGGCCACCATCGCGCGCTTCGCGGGGCACTTCGACCGGCTACTGCGAGCGGTCCTCGCCGACCCGGACACCAGGATCGGCCGGATCGACCTGCTCGACCCGGCGGAGCGTGAACTGGTCGTGAACGGCTGGAACCGCACCGAGCTGGACATCGGCCCGGCCACCACGCTGCACGCGCTCGTGCAGGCGCAGGTCGAGCGGACCCCGGACGCGGTGGCGGTGGTCTTCGACGGGGAGGGCGACCGGGCCCTGACCTACCGGGAGCTCGACGCGCGCGCCGACCTGCTGGCCCGGCGGCTGACCGTGGCCGGCGCCGGGGCCGGCGCCATCGTCGCGGTGTGCGCCGAGCGTGGCATCCAGCTGGTCGTGGCGCTGCTGGCCGTGCTCAAGGCCGGGGCGGCGTACCTGCCGCTGGACCCGGAGTACCCGCCCGACCGGCTGGCCTTCATGCTCACCGACGCCGCCCCCCGGGTGCTGCTCACCGAGCCCGGCCTGGCCGACCGGGTACCGCGCCTGCCCGGACTCGAGACGATCGTGCTCGGTGACGGCACGGCACCCGGCACCGTCGTTCCCGCGCCGGCCACCGGCCCGGCCCCGGCCGCCACCCCGGACGACCCGGCCTACGTCATCTACACCTCGGGCTCCACCGGCCGGCCCAAGGGCGTGCCGAACACCCACCGCGGCATCCACAACCGGCTGGACTGGATGCAGCGCGCCTTCCCCCTCGACGCCGGCGACGCGGTGGTGCAGAAGACACCGGCCGGATTCGACGTGTCGGTGTGGGAGTTCTTCTGGCCGCTGATGACCGGTGCGCGGCTGGTGCTGGCCCGGCCCGGCGGCCACAAGGACGCCGGGTACCTGCGCGAGCTGATCGCGCGCCACGGCATCACCACCGTCCACTTCGTACCGTCGATGCTCGCCGCGTTCCTCGCCGAGGAGGGCGTCGAGGCGTGCGACAGCCTGCGCCGGATCATCTGCAGCGGCGAGGAGCTGCCGGTGCACCTGGCCCGGGCGGTCCACGCGCGGCTGGGCTGCGCGCTGTACAACCTCTACGGCCCGACCGAGGCCGCGATCGACGTCACCGCCTGGGAATGCCGCCCGGAGCTGCTCGACGGCCTGGCCCGGGTGCCGATCGGCCGCCCGATCCAGAACACCCGGGTGTACGTGCTGGACGCCGCCGGCCAGCCGGTACCGGTCGGGGTCGCCGGCCAGCTGCACCTGGCCGGCACCGGCCTGGCCCTCGGATACCTCAACCGGGCGGGCCTGACCGCCACGCGCTTCGTCCCCGACCCGTTCGGCCCGCCCGGCAGCCGCATGTACGCCACCGGGGACCTCGCCAAGCGCCGGCCGGACGGCACCCTGGAGTACCTCGGCCGCCTCGACCAGCAGGTGAAGCTGCGCGGCCAGCGCATCGAGCCCGGCGAGATCGAGGCGGTGCTGCGGGAGCAGCCCGGCGTCCGGGACGCGGTCGTCATCCTGCGCGAGGACCGCCCGGGCGACCAGCGGCTCGTCGCGTACGTCGTCCCGGCGGCCGGTACCGTGGTCGAACCCGCCGTGCTGCGCGCCGCGCTGAAGGCCATCCTGCCCGACTACATGGTGCCGGCCGGGTACGTGTCGCTGGCGGCGCTGCCCGTCACTCCCAACGGCAAGCTCGACCGCCGTGCGCTGCCCGCGCCGGAACCGGCGGGCTCCAGCGGGGACGCCTACGTGCCGCCGCGTACCCCGATCGAACGGGCCGTCGCGCAGGTGTGGGCCGCCGTGCTGGGCGTCGACCGGGTCGGCATCGACGACGACTTCTTCGACCTCGGCGGCCACTCGCTGCTGGCCACGCAGGTCGTCGCGCGCCTGCGCACCGCACTGCCCGCCGGCACCGGCCGGGCCAGCGTGCTGGACCTGTTCAAGAACCCGACCGTGCGCCGGCTGGCCGAACTCGTCGCGGTACCGGAGGACCAGCGCGGCCCGCAGCACCTGCTGCACGAACTGACCCGTCCGGTCGCCGGCGAGCGGACCCTCACCTACGTCTGCGTGCCTTACGGCGGCGGCAGCGCGGTGGTGTACCAGCCGCTGGCGGACGCGCTGCCCGCCGGGTACTCGCTCTACGCGCTCGCGATGCCCGGCCACGACCTGGGCCTGAACGAGCGGCGCGCGGACTTCGACGAGCTGGTCCGGCAGTGTGTCGCGGAGATCCAGGAGCGGATCACCGGGCCGATCGCCATCTACGGCCACTGCGGCCTCGGCGGCGCCATGTCGGTCGCCCTGGCCAGAGCCCTGGAGGCCGCCGGCCGGCCGGTCGAGGTGGTGTACACCGGGGCCATCTTCCCGTTCGCCCGGCCGAGGGGCCGGCTCACCGAGCTGCGCAGCCGGTTGGAGCGGCTGCGCAGCGACCGCATCTACGCCAACTGGCTGACCTCGATCGGTCTCGACCTGTCCGACCTCGAACCCGACGAGGTGCGGACCCTGGTGCAGAACATGCGCAAGGACTCGAAGGCCGCCGAGCAGTACTTCACCGACCTGGAGCGCCGTACCGTCGACCGGCTGAACGCCCCGATCGTGTCGGTGATCGGCGAGCGCGACGACTCCACCATGTACTACGAGGAGCGGTACCGGGAGTGGCACTTCCTCACCGCTACCGCCGCCCTGGTGGTGCTCGACGAGGCGGGCCACTACTTCCTGAAGTACCGGGCGGCCGAACTGGCCGCGATCCTGACCGGTACCCATCCGGCGGTCACCTCCGGTGACAGCGGGTCCCTGACCGCCGGGGCGCGCGGCCCGGACGCCACCTGGTGGCTGCACGGCGTCTCGACCGCCGGCGCCGCGGCCGGTCCGCCGCCCGGCCCCCAACCCAGCATGCGGCGCTTCCTCGCGGTCGCCGGCGGCCAACTGGTCTCGATGACCGGGTCGGCGATGACCGAGTTCGCCGTGCCGATCTGGATCTACCTGCATACCGGCTCGCTCGTGCGGTTCGCGCTGTTCTCGGCCATCGCGCTGGTACCGGGGATGCTCGCGCTGCCGATCGCGGGTGCGGTCGTCGACCGGGTCAGCCGCCGGCGGGTGATGCTCGCCGGCGACCTGTCCGCCGGGGCGGTGCAGAGCGTCTTCCTCGTCCTGCTGCTGTTCGGGGCGCTGCGGATCTGGCACATCTACGTGCTGCTGGTCGGGCTGTCCGTGGCGGTGACGTTCCAGCGGCTGGCCTACAACTCGGCGGTGCCGCAACTGGTCCCCAAGCGCTATCTGGGCCACGCCAACGGCATGGTGCAGGTCGGCAGCGGGGTGGCCCAGTTCATGGTGCCGGTCGCCGCGGTCGGGGTGATGGCGGCCATCGGGCTGAGCGGCATCCTCGCCCTCGACGTCGCCAGCTACGTCGTGGCCGTCGTCGTCACCGCCCTGCTGCGCTTCCCGGCCTCGATGGCGTTCCGGCGCCGGGAGACCATGACGGCCGAGATCAAGACCGGCTTCCGGTACGCGATGGGCTCTCCCGGCTTCCGCGCGATGCTGCTGTTCTTCGCCTCCACCAACGTCTTCCTGGGTCCGCTGTTCATCCTGATCCAGCCGCTCGTGCTGGGATTCGGCCCGCTGTCGGCGGTCACCACGGTGGCCGTCGCCGGCGCCCTGGGAGTGATCGTCGGGGGTGTGGTCATGGCGTTGTGGGGTGGGCCGGCCCAGCGCAGGATGCGCGGCGTGCTGTGCTCGGCGCTCGCGCTCACCGGCACGTTCGCCCTGACCGGCCTGCGGCCATCGGTGCCGCTGGTGGCGACCGGCGTGTTCGGCATGTTCGTCGGCCTGACCATCATGAACACCATCTACGCCACCATCGTGCAGGTGAAGGTGCCGCCCCGGTACCACGGCCGGGTCTTCGCCCTGAACACGCTCTTCGCGTTCTGCACGCTTCCGGTCGCGTTCGTGGTCGTCGGGCCGTTCGTCAGCCGCGCGCTGGAGCCTCTCATGCAGCCCGGCGGCACCCTCGCCGGAAGCGTCGGGCGGCTGATCGGCACCGGGCCGGGCCGCGGCATCGGCCTGACGTACCTGCTGTTCGCCGTGATCCTCGCCGTCATGGTGCTGCTCGCGACGCGGTACCCGCCGCTGGCCCGGTTCGACCGGGACGTGCCGGACGCCGAGCCGGACGACCTCGTCGGGCTGGCCGCGCTCCGCAGGCGGGGGGCGAACCCCGGGAACGCGGCCGGCCCGGGCGCTGGCCCCACTCCGCGCGCTCATCCCAGCCCCGTCTCACCGCCGGCACGGACCTAGCATTACCGCTCCGGCATATTGCCGCCGCTTGATGAATGTGATCTTTCGACCTTGTCGGCGCTCGTGAGGATCACCACAATCCGTCGTGTTGGACTGTTACGGGCCGGAAAGCCTCACCTCGTCGCAGCCCGTGCCACAGTGCCGCCACGCTCTGATCGAACGGAGGTCGAGCTGCGTGGAGATGCCGGTGTTCGGGATCCTCGGGCCGCTGTGCGTCCGCATGGGCGGTGCCGAGATCCCGATCGCCGCGGCCAAGCTGCGCGTGTTGCTCGCCGTCCTGCTGCTGCGCACGCCCCAGCCGGTGACCATCGACGAGCTGACCGACCTGCTGTGGGAGGAGCGGCTGCCGCGCAAAACCCGCGCGGCGTTGAACACCTACGTCGGGCGGCTGCGGCAGATGCTCGGGCCGCTCGGCGGCCGCATCCGGACCGTTCCGCTCGGCTACGTCATCGACCTTCACACCGATGAATTGGACCTGGCCCGATTTCTTCGGCTGCGGGTCATCGGTCAGGCGAAGGCGGCCGAAGGCAGCCACGCGGCCGCCGCCAAGGCGCTGCGTTCAGCGCTCGGCTTGTGGCGTGGCGAGCCGCTGGCCGACGTGGCGTCCAGCCGCCTGCAGCGCGACGACGGCCATGTCCTCACGCAGCTGCGGGTGTCGGTCTGGGAGGCCTGCCTCGACGCCGAGATCGCCGACGGCCGGCCGCAGGACGTCCTCGCCGACCTGGCGCAGCTGCTCGCGGCGTACCCGCTGCACGAGCGGTTCCACGAGCAGCTCATCACGGCGCTTCACCGCACGGGTCGGCGAGCCGACGCGCTCGCCGCGTTCCAGGCCACCCGGGCCACCTTCGTGGAGGAGCTCGGCGTCGAGCCCGGCACCGCGCTGCAGCGGCTGCAGCAGGCGATCCTGACCGAGGACGCGCGGCCAGTGACCGATCCGGTCGCGGCACCCGGACGAGTCGGTGTCGTTCCGGCTCAGCTGCCGGCCGACCTCGGGGACTTCACCGGGCGGGCCAGTTCGGTGCGGGCACTGTGCCACGCACTCGCCGCCGATCCCGCCCGGCCCGACGCCACGCCCGTCGTTGCCGCTGTCACGGGCGCCGGTGGCGCGGGCAAGACGACGCTCGCCGTGCACGTCGGCCACCGGGTGCGCGGCGACTTTCCGGACGGTCAGCTGTACGTGTCGATGCACGGCAGCGGCGAGTTCCCGATGGATCCGGGTGAGGTGGCCGGCCGGCTGCTTCGCGAGCTGGGTGTTGATCCGGCTCACGTGCCGGCCGATCAGTCCGAGCGCTTCTCACTGGTCCGGAGCTTGCTGGCCGGCCGCCGGACGCTGCTCGTCTTCGACGACGTTCGAGACACCGCCCAGATCCGCGCGCTGCTGCCCGGGTCGACCCGCAGCGCGGTGATCGTGACCAGCCGGGACGATCTCGCCACGCTGCCCGCGATGATCCGGGTCGGCGTTGACGTGATGGACGACGCGACCGCCGCGCAGCTGTTCGCCGCGATCGTCGGCGGCCAGCGAGCGGCAGCCGAACCCGCCGCCGTCGACCGGGTGCTGCGGGTGTGCGCGGGGCTGCCGCTCGCGATCCGGATCGCGGCCGCCCGGATCGCCGCCCGTCCGGACCGCAGCATCCAGGCGTTGGCCGACCGCCTCACCGACGTGCGCTCCCGGCTGGACGAGTTCGACCTCGACGACCTCGGGATCCGCGCGAGCTTCATGGCCAGCTACGCCCGGCTGCCGGAGCGCACGGGGGCGGCCACGACGTTTCGCGCGCTGGGGCTGTGGTCGGGACCGGACCTCGGCCCGGCCGCCATCGCCGCGTTGACCGGCACCGGTGCGGCGGTGACCGGATCGGCGGTGGACACGCTGGTCGCCAGCCACCTGGTGCAGTGTCCGGCACCCGATCGCTACCGGTTGCACGACCTGATCCAGGTCTACGCCCGCGAGCGGACCGAACGTGAGGACAGTCCGGCCGTCCGGCAGGCCGCGGTGCAACGGCTCCTCGCCTGGTACCTGCACGCGGCGTCGAATGCCGCGGACCTGATCCGCCCGCATCACCTGCCCATCCCGATCGAACCGGCGCCCGCCGGCGTGACCGCGCCCGTCTTTGACGACCACACCGCCGCGCTCGAGTGGTGCCGGCTCGAACAGGCCAATTTGATCGCCGCCGTGCGGCTCGCGGCCTCTGCCGGCTCGTACGGCCTCGCCTGGCAGCTGGCGCTGGCACTCTGGTCGTACTATTACGTCGCCAAGATCCGCGACGACTGGACGGCGGCCAGCGAGATCGGCCTGGCCTGCGCACGCCTCGCGGCCGACCGGACAGCCGAAGGGGCGTTGCTGGCCTGCCTCGGCACCGCGCTGTGCGAGAACCGGCGCTACGACGAGGCGATCGACCACTACCAGCGGGCGCTGGACCTCCATCGTGAGACCGGCGACGCGCGGCGCGAACCCGTCACGCTGAACAGTCTCGCCGTCGTGTACGGCGAGCTTGGCCAGTTCCGGCTGGCGCGCGACACGTTCGCCCAGGTGCGCGCCCTCCACGCGCGGTCCGGAAACCGCCAGGGCGTGGGTCTGGCCCTCGCCAACATGGCACTGTGCCACGCCGAACTCGGCGACGCCGATGCCGCCATCCGGCACAACCACGAGGCGCTGGGTATCTACCGCGAGATCGGGGACCGTTACAGCGAAGCCATCACACTCGGCAATATCGGCGATGTGTACGCGAGCACCGGCGCCCACCAGCGCGCCTCGGAAGCCCTCACCGCGGCGATCGCCCTCCACGAGTCGGTCGGGAATCGCCACGGACAGGCCCGCACGCTGGTGACGCTGGGCCGCAACCAGAGCGCCGCCGGTGAACACGCCGCCGCCCGCCGATCCTGGCGGGCCGCCACGCAGATCTTCGAGGACCTGAACGACCCCGAGGCCGCCGAGCCCCGCGACCTGCTGGGCCGGGTCGACGCGCACCTGTAGGCGATCGACCCGCGTACCCGCGGCCCCGGCGTGCCGGGCAGGCACGCCGGGGCCGGCTGCTTGATCGATCAGTGGTTGATCTGGAACCAGGGCTGGGTCCAGCCGAGGTACGGCTTGCCCCAGCGGCTCTCGATCGTGGCGATCGTGGTGACGGTCAGCGTGCCGTTGCCGCCGATGTCGTTGGAGACGAACTGGCCACCGCCGATGGATATCATCACGTGACCCGCTCCGCCGCTGAAGAACGCCAGCCCCCCGGCCGGGACGTTGCGGTCACCCGCGTGCTTGTACCCCGAGGGCACTGCGAGCCAGTGGTTGTAGGCCGTGGTCGAGCCGGACGCGCTCCACCCGTACGCCAGCCCGACCACGTGGTCGCACCGGTCGTAGTAGTCGGCGTGGTAGGTGGTGGTCTCGTGCGACTTGGCCCAGGAAACCGCCTCCGCGCAGGTGTTCGGGTCGCCGAGGCCGGAGGTGGAGCAGGTGCCGCCGGAGCCGAGGAACTGGTGCGAGGCGTTGTTGTTCTTCAGCGTCGAGTTGAGGTTGCCCTTGGCGCCGGCGGCGAAGTCCTGGTAAGAACCGGCGTAGTTGCTGTTGTAGTAGACCCGCACGGTCTTGCTGGAGCGGTTCCAGACCGAGGCGGCGTTGTTCTTGATGCAGGTGCCCTGGCCGTTGCCCGGGCCCTTGAAGTCGTAGCAGGTGGGCTCGGTGGTGCCGTAGTCGCCGACCGAGGTGGTGAAGTCGGAGACGGAGCCGGCCTCGTCGCTGTTGTAGTAGTAGCAGAATTCGCCGCTCTCGCAGACGCCGTCACGGGCAGCCGCGTTCGCCGGTGAGGCGATGACCAAGACCGGTGCGGCAAGCGCCAGGGTGGTGGCGACACCGATGACGATCCGTCTGAGCATTGTCATGTGCTCGTCCTCCTTCTGCTATGCGGTGGATGCGGCCCTTGGCGGGGGCGGGTACGGGTTGGTGTCGGGACCGCCCGTACACCGTCGGGCGGCCGGATCACGCGGCGATCACGCGCGGCTCACGCGCCGCGACTCGTCCGTCGCGGTACGCGCCGGGCTCCCCCCGGGTGAGCCGGTCGGGACCGTCGGTCCGCCGCGCGCTACCCCCGGTGCGGTAGCCGCGCGACAGCAGCGGCGGGACGGTCGTGTTGACGATTACGGCGGCGTGCCGCCGCTTCCCACGAGCGCGTTCAGCGCCGGGTCTGGCAGCGGCGTTCGGGTTCCGGCAGCGCAGACCCCAGACCGAGCGACGAGATTGACAACTCTCACTCAAGAGGTCAAGCTAACACCGGGATGTTAACGGTAACAGCGGTGCGTACGACTCGCATGCTGCGGACTCTCATGCCCGATGCCCAGGCGGGAACGTGTTGCCGGCAGAGGCGGTCGGACGTCCTCGGCCACTCAGTGGGGAATGCGCGCCGCCTCGCCGTTCACCCGGTCAACTCCGTCTCGTCCAAGGACGGCCGTCGACGGCGCGCACGGTGCCGCGACGGCCGGTCTGTCAGTCAAGGCCGGGGCGGAGTCCGGGGGTGTGCCTGGATGTGACGGGGATCCGAAGTGGACCCGAAAGGAGTCTTGGTGAACAGAGGAAGTGGCAGTCGCAGGCGTCGAGCGCTGATCCCGGCGCTCGCCGCCCTCGCCGCGGCCGCAGTCGCCCTGGCGGTGACGGTGGTGGCCAGCCCGGCTCAGGCGGACGTCACCGGCGCACTGCGTGGCGTTGGTTCCGGGCGCTGCCTGGACGTGGTGGGGCAGAGCCAGAACAACGGCGCGCTCCTGCAGATCTATGACTGCTGGGGCGGTGCCAACCAGCAGTGGACGTTCAACTCCAGCAACGAACTGGTCGTCTATGGCAACAAGTGCCTGGACGTGCCGAACCACGCGACGACCGCCGGTACCCGCGTGCAGATCTATGACTGCTGGGGCGGCGCCAACCAGCAGTGGCGGGTCAACTCCGACGGTACCGTGGTCGGGGTGGAGTCCGGGCTGTGCCTGGACGTGACGGGCGCCGGTACCGCCAACGGCACCGCGGTGCAGATCTGGACGTGCAACGGCGGTTCCAACCAGAAGTGGACCGGCCTGTCGGCCACGCCGCCGACCGGAAATCCGACCCCGACCCCGACTCCGACCTCGACCGGAGGGGGCAACTGCTCTCTTCCGTCGACGTACCACTGGACGTCCACCGGCGCGTTGGCGACGCCGCAGCACGGGTGGGTCTCGCTCAAGGACTTCACCAACGTCGTCTACAACGGCAAGCACCTGGTGTACGCCTCGAACGTGTCGGGATCGTCGTACGGTTCGATGAACTTCAGCCCGTTCACGAACTGGTCCGACATGGCGTCGGCCAGCCAGAACGGGATGAGCCAGGCGGCGGTGGCGCCCACGCTGTTCTACTTCGCGCCGAAGAACATCTGGGTGCTGGCCTACCAGTGGGGTTCCTGGCCGTTCATCTACCGGACGTCGAGCGACCCCACCAACGCCAACGGTTGGTCCTCGCCGCAGCCGCTGTTCACCGGCAGCATCTCCAACTCCAGCACCGGCCCGATCGACCAGACCCTGATCGGCGACGGCTCGAACATGTACCTGTTCTTCGCCGGAGACAACGGCAACATCTACCGGGCGAGCATGCCGATCGGGAACTTCCCGGGCAGCTTCGGCTCGTCGTACACGACCGTCCTGAGCGACTCGACCAACAACCTGTTCGAGGCGGTCGAGGTCTACAAGGTCCAGGGCCAGAACCAGTACCTCATGATCGTGGAAGCGATCGGCAGCCAGGGACGCTACTTCCGCTCGTTCACGGCCTCGAGCCTGAGCGGTTCGTGGACCCCGCAGGCCAGCAGCGAGAGCAACCCCTTCGCCGGCAAGGCCAACAGCGGCGCCACCTGGACCAACGACATCAGCCACGGTGACCTGGTCCGCAACAACCCCGACCAGACCATGACCATCGACCCCTGCAACCTCCAGTTCCTGTACCAGGGCAAGTCCCCCAGCGCGGGCGGCAGCTACGACCAACTGCCGTGGCGGCCGGGCCTGCTGACCCTGCAGCGCTAGCCCGCGCGATCCTCGGCGGTCGCGATGTGATGCGGTCTGCCGGCGGATAGCTAGGCGAGGTGCCCCTCCCGTAAGGGAACCGACGGTGTGAAACCGATCGAATTCTCTGCCGGGAGGGGCATCTTCGCGGTGCGGCTCACGGCGTGGACGAGGGCGCCGCGCCACCCACCGCGATCGACGGCCCGAGCGGCTCACGAGGTGCGGCCGCGCGTCACGGCGTGTGGCCGGCGCCGACCATGTCCGCCGTGGTGTGCGCCCGGATTTCAGCGCAGGGGGAGCCACTGAACCGGGTCACGACGGCGCGGACGTGTTCCTGAGCCCGTTCGGCGAGCCCGTCGTACACGGCGACGAAGACCTCCCGCGCGGCTGTGCGTGGCCAGCGGGCAGGCATCAGCTCGATCGGCAGCTGCGGATCGATGATGGGGAAGTGCCGGTAGGCATCCATGATCTCGGTGCGGGCGTGCACCGCGGCGGCGCCGGAGACCTTCCCGCCGCGGATGCGGGGCAGCAGCGGCTTCCAGCGCCGGATGAACGTGTCGTAGCGGTGCCCGATCGCGGCGATGTCCCACGCGTCGATCGGGTTGCGGTTGGTCGGGGTCGCGAGTTCCACGTGGCGGGCCCGGAACATCGTCATGGTCCCCAGGGTCAGCGTCGCTAGTCGCTGCTTGACGGTGGGGTTCGGCGCGTCGGGAGAGACCCAGAGCGCGTCGTACAGCGGCGCGTACCCCAGCCATCGCAGTTGGCCCCGCAGAGCCCGTCGTTGGCTGCGCTCCTCCTGCGGGAAGGAAAAGGACACGAGCGTCCAAAATCCGTCCCAAGGGTCAGCTCGCGTGGCGAACCCGGCGATCCACGCACCGCCCGCGGACAGGTTACCGGTCGCGGATGACGTCAGGCGGTAGGAGCTGTACCGCCCGTCCCGGCTGCTTTCCAGCACCCCACGCCGGGACAGCCGGCTGATGGCGGTGCGTGCGGCGCTGCTGCCGACCCCGGCCTCGCCGAGCAGGGCGACGATCGACGCGGACGGCAGCCAGGCGTGCGTGCCCAACGTGTAGTCGGCCACCAGAGTCACGGCCAGGCTCTGTGCGGCGCTGCCGGCCTGGCGGCGCGGCAGACGCACGGCCGCGGCCTCGTCGGGGAAGACGTCCTCGATGTCGTACGGGCTGACCACGGCACTGCTCCAGCGTCGAGTTGGGACACGGCCGACGGCGCTTGTCCAAGGCGGCGCCTGCCGTGATTATCCACTCCCCGAGATTATGCGTGGCCGCCACGGCGCGTGGTCGACCCTGCCGGCCCGACCCGGGCCTGGCGGCGCAGGGCAGCAACGGGTACAACCTCGAGGCCATCGATCTCTGGCGGCTCAGCCAGCTTCACGTACCTCTTCGGTGGCCCGGTGGCCCGGTGGCCCGGTGGCCCGGTGGCCCGGCGGTCGCCGCGCCACCCGTCAACCCTTCACGGCTCCGGTGAGACCGCCGACGATCCGGCGTTGGAACAGGCTGAAGAACACCAACGCGGGGATCATCGACAGGGACGTGAACGCCAGGACCTTGGCCGTGTCGACCGAGTACTGCGACGCGAACGCCTGTACGCCGAGCGGCAGCGTGAAGGCCGACTCCCGGTTGAGGATGAACAGCGGCAGCAGATAGCTGTTCCAGCTGGCGATGAAGGTCAGGATGGCCACGGTGATGACACCCGGCATGGACAGCGGGAGCACCATCCGCCAGAAGAAGCCCAGCCGGCTGCAGCCGTCGATCGACGCCGCCTCCTGGATCTCGGTCGGGATGGCCCGGACGAAAGGGACCAGGATGATGATCGTGGTGGGGATGGCGAACCCGATCTGCGGGAGGATCACTCCGGGCAGCGTGTTCATCAGCCCGATGGTCCTGACGAGAATGTACAGCGGGGTGATCGCCACGGTCAGCGGGAACATCAGGCCGGCGGCGAACAGCGAATACATCGCACCCCGACCGCGGAAGCGGTAGCGGGCGAGGATGAAACTCGTCATCAGGCCGAGGGTGACCACGCCGGCCGTGGTACACACCGCGACGATGGTGGAGTTGACCACCTCACGCCAGAACACCCCGCCGCGCAGGACATCGAGGTAGTTGCCGACCTTCCACGGGCTCGGCCAGCCGGCCGGGTCGGTGGTGATCTGGGAGTTCGTGCGGAAGCCACCGAGAACGAGGTAGGCGACCGGTGCCAGCATCGCGCCGACGAGCAGCAGCGCGACGAAGTACACAGCGAAGCTTCCCCACGCCGGTCCGCGGCTGGCTCGGGTCGCCCCCCGCGCGCCTGCCGTTGTCGCGGCCATCAGCCCGTCCTCCCGGTCAGCGCACCCTCGGTGTCCCGCCGCAGAACGAACCGCTGGTACAGCAGGGCGGCGGCCAGCGAGATGAGGAACAGGACGACGGCCACCGCGTTGCCGTACCCGTACTCCCCGGCGGTGCGCCCGTTGGCGACCATGTAGGTCGCCATCGTCGAGGTACCGGCGGTCGAGGCGACGTACTGGCCCCAGATGATGTAGACAAGGTCGAACAGCTGCAGGGCGCCGATCATCGAGAGGAATGCCCAGATGCGGATCGTCGGACCGAGCAGCGGCAGCGTGATGCGGCGCTGGATCTGCCAGTACGACGCGCCGTCGATCGCGGCGGCCTCCCTCAGCTCGTCGGGGATGCCCTGCAGCCCGGCGAGGAAGAGGATGACGGCGAAGCCGATGTACTTCCAGGTGAGGATGAACATCAGCGTCCAGATCGCCAACGCCGAGTCGGAAAGCCAGTCGTGGCCCAGCCAACCGAGCCCCATGTGCCTGAGGAGGGAGTTGACGGCGCCGTCGCCTTGCAGCATGAGGCTCCAGCCGGTGCCGACGACAACTTCGGAGATCACGTAGGGCACGAAGACGAGCACCCGGATGAGCGCCTGTCCCCGCATCCTCCGGTTGAGCAGGAGAGCGAGCAGGACCGCTGCCGGCCCCTGGAAGACCAGGGAGAGTACGACGACCGCGGCGTTGTGCCACAGCGCGTCGAGGAACGCCCGGTCCTGGAAGATGAGCACGTAGTTGCGGAAGCCGACGAAGTCTTCGGGCGGCCCGTACCCCTGCCAGCTGAAGAAGCCGTAGTACGCGGCCACGGCAACGGGGAAGATGACGAAGAAGACGAACACGAGCAGCGTCGGTCCCGTCATCAGCGCGATTTCCAGCCGTGCCGGCCACCCGAGGCCCTTGCGGGCCCGACGCGGTCGCGGGGGTGGCGCGACGAGCGCGCCACCCCCGACCGTCGCCGGGCCCGCCAACGGGTCCTGCGCGAGCTGTGCGCTCTCCGGGGACGAGTCAGGCATCGTGCGGGTCTCTATGCCTTCTTGGCCGCGGTCTTGACCGCGTTGACGATGCCCTGGGCGTTGCCCTTGCCGGCGAGCAGGTTCACCACGGCGTTGTTGAGTGCGTTGCCGACGTTCTGCCCGTAGACCGTGTCGAGCCACTGCGAGACGAACGGCGCCTTGCTGTAGGCCGCGAGCACCGACTTCAGGTACGGCTCGGTCACCACGCTCTGCGCCTGGCCGACGATCGGGGGCGAGTGGAAGGCGTTGTAGTAGGCCTCCTGTACGGGTGTCGTCGTGATGTAGTTGAGGAAGGCGGTGCACTCGGCTCTGGGGGCCTTCGCGGAGCAGGAATAGCCTTCGACACCGCCGAGGATCGCACCGGGCTGACCGGAACCGCCCTCGATGCTGGGGAAGGGGAACCAGTCCAGGTCGGGCAGCGGCTTCTGGTCGGGCGTCAGCGAGGCGATCACGCCCGGGTCCCAGGCCCCCATGAGCTCCATCGCCGCCTTGTGATTGGCGACGAGCCCGGCCGAGCTGCCCGCGCCCTGCTGCGAGGAGGTCGCCAGGAAGTCGTTGTTGAACGGCTTGGTGGCGGCGAAACTCTGGACGTCCTGACCGGCCTTCAGCCAGCAGGGGTCGCTGAAGGACAGCGTCTTGGCGGTCCCGGTGATCGTGTTCGAGCTGCACTCCCGCAGCGCGAAGAAGTCGTAGTAGAACGCGGCCGGCCAAGCGTCCTTGCCGCCCAGGGCGATCGGCTGAATACCCGCGCCCTTCAGCTTGTCGACGTCGGCCTGGAGTTCGGCCAGGGTGGTCGGTGGCTGCGCGATGCCGGCCTTGGCGAACAGATCCTTGCTGTAGAAGAAGCCGCCCGGCAGGACGCCCATCGGCATCGCGTACACCTTGCCGTCGATCGTCTCCGACTGGAACGACCCTTCCGAAACCACCGCCTTGGTGGCGTCCGTGATCGAGTTGGTGAGATCCATCAGCTGGCCGGCCTTGACCATCGCGGCCATCTTGCCGCCGCCGCGCTGCAGGAAGATGTCGGGGGCGTCGCCGGAGTTCAGAGCGGTCTGGAGCTTGCCGTCGACGTCCTCGTTCTGGATCGATTGGATCTTGATGGTCACGTTCGGATGGGCGGCGTGGAAGTCCGCCACGGTCTTCTCCCAGAAGGTCTTGCCATCGCCCGCCGTGGCGTTGTTCCAGAAGGTCATCGTGACCTTGCCGCCACTACCGTCACCACCCGAGCCGCCCTGCCCGCAGCCGGCGACGCCCAGGACGCCCGCCGACAGGACGAGCGATGCGGCCAATAGCTTTCTCGCTCTCATAACCTGTCCTCTCTGCACAGTCGAGTTCGCAAGCACCAGGGACCGGTCATCCCCATCCGTGGTAGTGACGGAAGGTCGTATCGGCATCCCTCCTCACGAACGCGGAGGCCGGGCCAGGCTGTCCAGCGGCGGCACCTGGCGCTGTTCCTTTCGGCCGGTAGGGATCGGTCGCGTGCCCGGCTCGCCGCCGGTCGCCGTGGACCTCGGACGGGCCATCGATCACTGAGAATCGCAGGCACGGCCGGAAACTGCAAGACCTCTTCCGGAAACTTTCCGGTACGGCAGCGGCACCCGGTGTGCCGACCCGTGGGCACCGGCGGCCGCGCCGCCGGCCGGCGCGGGGCTGCGCACCGTCACGCGCGGCCGCCACCCGCCGGCGGGCAGCGTGGGCCGCGGGTCGGGGCGGGGTGGCGGTCTACCGCTGGGCGGGCGGCGCGGTGCTGGCCCGGGCGACCAGTTCCGTGGCCAGTTCCAGGCGTCTGGGCCGCGGCACGGTGCCCCGGGCCAGGTCGAGGGCTATCCGGGCGGCGGCGGCCCCCATCTCGGTCAGCGGCTGGCGGACGGTGGTCAGCGGCGGTACCAGCCACTGGTCCAGCGGCTGGTAGTCGTCGAAGCCGACCACGCTCAGCTCCCGGGGAACGCGCAGGCCGGCCTGGCTCACCGCGTGGTAGACGCCGATGGCCATGCCGTCGTTGAAGGCGAAGATCGCGGTCGGCGGATCGGGGAGCCGGAGCAGGTCGATGGTGTGGGTGAGGCCGTCGGCGATCTCGAACGTCCCTTCCCGGATCAGTGCCGGGTCGACCGGAACCCCGGCTGCGTCCAGCGCCGCCCGGTACCCGTCCAGCCGGGCCCGGCTGGACAGCGCCCACTTCGGACCGGTGATCACCGCGATACGGCGGTGACCCAACTCCAGCAGGTGCCGGGTGGCGGACAGACCGCCGACCCAGTTGGTGGAGCCGACCGAGGGCACGTCGTCGTTGGGCACCCCGTTCGGGTCGAGGACCACCAGTGGGATGCCGGCGCCGGCCAACTGGGCCCGTTGGTCCCCGGACAGGTCGGAGAACACCGGGATGACCCCGGTGGGGCGGCGGCTCAGCACCCCCTCCAGCCAGCCCCGGCCCGGAGTCTGCCTGCCCTGTGACTCCGACACCACGACCGCCAGGTCGTGCGCGACGGCGATCCGCCGCACGCCCTTGAGGATCTCGACCGGGTGGATGCCGGCCAGCTGATGGAAGACCAGCTCGAGGATGGGGGACAGCTTCGGGGGCTTCCGCGTCGACCGGTACCCGTGCTCGTGCAGCACCCTCTGCACGTGCGCGCGGGTCTCGGCGGCGACGGTCGTGCGACCGTTGAGCACCTTCGACACAGTGGGCGGCGACACGCCAGCCAGCCGCGCGATCTCGGCGATGGTGGTGGGCCGCCGGCCACCCTGCGCCGGTGCACCGCTGCTCGGCGTCATGATCGGCAGTTTAGCGTAGTGATTGTCTTGCCCGGCTATGCCCGGAAAGTTGCCGGACGCGTTCGTTGCTATTTCCGTGCCGCTCTGCGATCGTGGGATTCCATGTCGGCTGAGGCCGGCGCGGATCCGGACGTACCCGGGCGATGCCCGACGTCCACTCGGTACGTCTGACCTCCCCGGGCCGGCACCACCCCGGCGGTCGGACCGCGCCGGCCGCCGCCGGGCGAAGACCGGGAAACGGGAGTCGATGACATGCGCGCTTTCTCACCAGACCCGAGGGTGTCGGCGGGCGGTGCGCCAGCGGGTGGCCGTACCCGTCCCGGTCGCCGGATGAACCGCGGCGGTGGTCGTGGCTAGTCCAGTCGTCGCCGCCGGGGCGCCCTGGCTGACCCTGTCCCACGGCTACGCGTCCTTCAGAGTGCCGGGGGAGTATTGCCGGAAGGCCCTGGGCGAGGTTTCGCTCGTGGTGGTCGAGGGGAACTTCGGACCGTCCGCCGCCCGATCGCAGCTCGGTCTCACGCTTCGCGGCGGAGCGTGGACGGCGGTGATCGGCCCGCTGGCGCCGGGCCTGTACCACTACCGGATCACCGGAGATGACGGCAAGGCCCTCCCGGACGCCACGAACCCCACGAGCGCCGGCTCCGAGCCGACCTGGAGCACCTTCGTCGTCCCGGGTGACTCGGCGGGCCTGCTCAGCGACGTGCCGGACGGGCGGGGCGGAAAGCTCGAGACGGTCATCTCCACCGGGACGCCGCCGCACCGGCAGCGGCCGGTGACGGTGTGGACGCCACCCGGATACGACGCGCACCGCGCGGAACCGTATCCCGTGCTCTACCTCCAGGCCGGTGAAGAGGGCAGCCCCACCGACTGGATCGAGTTCGGCCGTGCCGAGCAGATCCTGAACAACCTCGCGTCCCAGGGGCGCATCGCGCCGATGGTGGTCGTGATGGGCGGCGGAAGCGTGACCGGCGTCGATGACGAGCTGGCGAACGTGCTGGGGACGGTCCGCCGCCGCTACCACGTCGCCCACGATCGGTTGCACCAGGCGTGCGCCGGAGTGTCCGAGGGCGCGTCCCGCGCGCTGCGCACCGCGCTCGCCCAGCCAGGCGAATTCGCCTACGTCGGTTCGTTCGCGGGCCTCCTCTCCGGTGACGGCTTCCAGCTGGACGCCGGCGCGATCAATGCGGGCACCCGACTGCTGCGCCTGTACACCGGGAACGTGACCGACCCCGCCTACAACCCCACGTACCGCTTGATGCGCAGGTTCGACCACCTCGGTGTCGGGTACGAGTTCGACGGGGTCAACCCCGGCGCCGGACACAACTGGACGGCGTGGCGGGAGAACCTGATCGATTTCCTGCCGCGACTCTTCGGCGCGGTGCCGGACCACCGCCCGAGCCCGGGTCACCTGCCGCTGGTCCGGGAGTTCACGTCGCCGGCCCCGGGCACCGCCCCAACGCCGTGGCTCACCACGGCCACCGACGGCGCCACCTTCGCCACCTTCGAGACCCCCACCGAGTTCACCGAGGCACAGCACGTCACGCTCTGGGGAAACTGGGCGCCGGGCGGCAGCTGGCTGCGGGTTCCCCTGGTCCGCTCCGGGGACCGGTGGAAAGTGACCGTCGGGCCGCTCATGCCGGGGTTCTACCACTACCAGTTCATCGTCGATTCGGTTGCCAGGAAGGACACCTCCAACCCGACGACGATCACCTCCGAGCCGGCGTGGAGCACCTTCCTCGTCCACGGACAGCCGGCACGGCTGCTCGCCGAGGTTCCGCACGGTAGCGGTGGCACCGTCGAGACGCTCAGCTACGACAGCACCGTGGCCGGACAGCAACGCCGGGCGTACGTCTGGACACCGGCCGGCTACGATCCCCATCGCGGGGATCCGTACCCCGTGCTCTACCTGCAGCATGGTTCCGGTCAGAGCTACACCGACTGGGTCGAGATGGGACGCGCCAAGCAGATCCTCGACAACGAGCTCCTCGACGGGAAGCTCGTCCCGATGGTGGTCGTGATGGGCAACGGCAACGTCGGCGACTTCGCGACGGAGTTGCTGGAGAACCTCGTTCCGGCGGCCCGCGCCCGCTACCACGTCTCGCACGACCCGGCGGGTCAGGCTCTCGCCGGCCTGTCCATGGGCGGCTTCCAGACCTACGACCTGCTCCGGTCCCACCCGGGCGAGTTCGCGTACCTCGGTACGTTCTCGGCCGGGCTCTTCAGCGCGGATGGTCTCGACGCGGCCACGATCAACAAGGGGACCAGGCTGCTGGCCGTGTACTGCGGCGACCAGACGGACTTCCTGTACACCGTCGTCCTGAGCACGCTGGCAACATTCGACCACCTCGGCATCGAGTACCAGTTCGACGGGCCGACCCCGGGACCGCACGGCTGGGACGTGTGGCAGAAGAATCTCGCCGACTTCGCACCGCGTCTGTTCCGGCAGGACGCCGGACACTGACCCGGCGCCCGGGGCAGTCCCCGGCCGGGCTGGCCGCCGCGCCGGCGTGGCCGGTTCCCGGCCAGCGGGCCGAGGGGTCCGGTGCGATCGGGAACAAGGTCCCTGTTCAGTTCCGACGGTGATCGGGAAGGTTGTTGAGGGGAGCCGCCGCCCCTGCCGGCGGCGGCGATCCCGCGACGTTTGAGGATCGTCCGTAGGGCCACCGACACCCAGCGCAACTGGAGACCCCGATGAGCACACCGCAGGCGCCCACCGGCCGGCCCGGCGCCGCCGCAGGCCCGGACGTCCGGCGAAGGGCACTGATGCTTGCCCTGGCCACGATCGGGTTCGCGGTCAACTTCTGGGCCTGGGCGCTGCTCAGCCCGCTCGGCCCCAAGTTCAAGGACACGCTGCACCTCAGCTCGTTCCAGCAGGCCCTGCTCGTCGCCGTACCGGTGGTGGTGGGGTCGGTGGGCCGGGTCCCGGTGGGCGCGCTCACCGACCGGTTCGGCGGCCGGGTGATGTTCCCGCTGGTCTGTCTGGCCACCCTCGTCCCGGTGCTCTACCTCGGCCTGTCCGGCCACACCTCGCTCGGCGGGCTGCTGGTCGGCGGGTTCTTCCTCGGCATCGGCGGCACGGCCTTCGCGGTCGGCGTGCCGTTCGTCAACAACTGGTTCCCGCCGCGGCACCGGGGGATGGCCGTCGGCGTATTCGGTGCCGGCATGGGGGGCACCGCGATCAGCGCTCTGACCACGGTCAAACTGGCCGGTGCCGGCGGTACGGCCACCCCGTTCCTGGTTGCCGCCATCGCCCTGGCGGGGTACGCCGCCGTGGCGGCTGTGCTGCTGCGCGACGCCCCGGACCGGGTGGTACCGGTCGCCCCGCTGGCCCGGCGGCTGGGCGCCACCGCGCGGCTGCGCGTCACCTGGCAGGCCGCCGCCCTGTACGCGGTGGCGTTCGGTGGGTACGTCGCCTTCTCCGTGTACCTGCCGGCGTACCTGAAGACCGCGTACGGGCTGACCCAGACCGACGCCGCCAACCGGATGGCCGGCTTCGTGCTCCTCGCCGTCGTCATGCGCCCGGTGGGCGGGTGGGTGTCCGACCGCGTCGCCCCCGCTCGCGTCCTGGCCACCACCCTGCTGGTGGTCGCCGCCGGTGCGGGTGTGCAGGCGTTCACCCCGGGCCTGGTCCCGCTGGGCACGATCGCGTTCCTGTCCATGGCCGCCGCGCTGGGCGCCGGCAGCGGCGCCATCTTCGCCCTGGTGGCGCAGCGTGCACCGGCGAAGATGGTCGGCTCGGTCACCGGTGTCGTCGGCGCCGCCGGCGGCCTGGGCGGGTTCGTGCCCCCGCTGGTCATGGGCGCCGTCTACGGCCAGTACCGCTCCTACGCTCCCGGCCTTGCCGCTCTCGCACTCGTCGCGCTCGGCGCGCTGCTGCTGACCGTCACCGCGGTCGCCCGTCCCGCCGGCGCCCCGGCCACGGCGAGCCCGGACCGCACCACCGACCGGAAGGGAACCACCGCACATGTGTGAGTACTGCGGCTGCCAGGACGTGACCGCCATCCGCGAGCTGACCCGCGAGCACGACATGGTCGTCAACCTCATGGGCGCCGTGCGCGCCGCCTGCGCCGCGGGCGATGTCGCCCGGACGGCGCAACTGGCCCGGCAGATTGCCGCGATCCTCGGCCCGCATACGCAGGTCGAGGAGCACGGCCTGTTCCCCGCCCTGGTGGGCGACTTTCCGCAGCAGGTGGCGGCCCTGGAAGCCGAGCATCGCCGGGTCGAGGCGGTGCTCGCCGAGGCCGGTGCCGCCGCCCCCGCCGACCCGGCCTGGCCGGGCCGCCTGTCCAGCGTCCTGGAGTTGCTGCGCGACCACATCCTCAAGGAACAGGACGGGGTTTTCCCGGCCGCTCTCAGCACGCTGAGCGGCGCGGACTGGGACGCGGTCGAGTCGGTCCGGGCCCGGGTCGGCTCCCTGCTGCCGGTCACCGGCGGGTGACCAGGGTGCGCTACCCGTACGTGCGCGTGCTGCTCGCCCTGTACCGGGAAGCCAAGGCCGGCGCGCGGTGGTGACCCGTTGACCGCCTGGCCCGACATCGTGACCGACCCGGAAGGCGGCCCTCGCGCCCGGGGTCGGCACATCCACCCGCCGTCCACGATCCACCGCTGCGCCGTGCATGCGCGGGAGTCGTCGGCGGCGAGCCACAGCAGCATCCGGGCCACGTCGCCCGGGTACAGCTTGTCCGGCAGGCACTGATTGCGCTCGATGGATTCCTCGGCCTCCGGTGTCACCCAGGTGGCGAGCCGCCTCTCCGTCATGACCCAGCCGGGGATGACGCAGTTGACCCGGATGCCCCACGGGCCCAGTTCCCGCGCCAAAGTGTGGGCCACCGCCCACGCGGCGAAGAAGTGATGGCGGACGTTCACGGCCATCAGGTCGTCCCACAGCGGCACATCGAAATCCTCGACGCGGTGCCGCTCGTCGTTGGCGGCGTTGTTGACCAGGACGCGGATCGGGCCGAGCCGGTCGGCCGTGCGCCCGATCGCGTCCCGCAGCGCGGCGATGTCGCGAACGTCGCACGGCATGAACAGCGTGTCGCCCGTGCCCGCGGTGGCCTCGTTCATCGGGTCCGACCTGGAGCGGATCGTCGAGCCCGGCCGCATCGAGCTGCGGCTCGGTGCCTCCAGCGCGGACATCCGGCTGGCCGCCGGGCTCGACCTGGTCGGGCCGGCGCTGCGTCTGGACCACCATCGCGGGCGCCACTGCCGGGTTACGGTGGTGACCCGCTGACCAGTCCGGCCGGGATGCACCGCCGTCACCGGACCGGACAGCCACGGAAGCCATGACGAGGCAAGGGAGCGAAGTTGTGGACGCGATGACGACTCAACCGGATCCGGCCGTGCGACACCGGATGGGCGAAGTCGGCCTCACGGTGGTCGCGGGCGACGGCCAGCCGCTGCGCGAGGGCGTCGTCACGGTCGAACAGCGGCGGCACGCGTTCGCCTTCGGCAACATCGGGTTCGACTTCGTGCGGCTGGTCGGCGGCCAGGACCCCGACGGGGCCGAGGGGGTCGAGAGCTTCGGCGCCGCCGGGCGGCTGGACCTCGACCGGTTCGGGGACCTGTGGCTGAATCTGTTCAACACGGCGACGCTGCCGTTCTACTGGGGACGTTACGAGCCGCGCCGTGGTGCGCCCGACGTCGGGCGGCTCACCAGGACCGCCCGGTGGCTGGCCGAGCGCGGCGTCACCGTCAAAGGACACCCGCTGGTCTGGCACACGGTGCAGCCGCCGTGGCTGCTCGGCCTCGGACTCGACGAGGTGGAGCGGCTGCTGCGGGCCCGCGTCCGCGACCTCGTCGGCGGCTTCGCCGGCCTGATCGACGTGTGGGACGCCATCAACGAGGCCGTCATCATGCCGGTGTTCGCCAACGGGGACAACGCCATCACCCCGCTCGCCCGGGACCGGGGGCGGATGTTCATGGTACGGATGGCCTTCGACGAGGCCCGCGGGGCCAATCCGTCGGCGACCCTGGTGCTCAACGACTTCGACCTCTCCTCGGCCTACGAATGCCTCATCGAGGGCGTGCTCGAGGCCGGCATCCCGGTCGACGCCATCGGATTGCAGACCCACATGCATCAGGGATACCCGGGCGAGGAGTACATGCGCGACACGCTCGACCGCTTTGCCCGCTTCGGTCTGCCGCTGCACATGACCGAGACCAGCATCGTGTCCGGCCACCTCATGCCGCCGGACATCGAGGACCTCAACGACTACCAGATCCCCTCGTGGCCGACGACCCCGGAGGGCGAGGCGCGCCAGGCCGAACAGATCGCGCGCCACTACCGGTGCCTGGTCGAGCACCCGGCGGTACAGGCGATCAACTACTGGGGGCTCACGGATGAGGGTGCCTGGTTGGGCGCCCCGATCGGGCTCGTCCGGGCGGACGGCAGCCGCAAGCCGTCGTACCTCGCGCTGGAGGGTCTGATCAAGGGGGAGTGGTGGCTGCCCCCGACCGAACTTCGCACCGACGCCCAGGGGCGGGTGACCGTTCGCGGATTCTTCGGCGACTACACGGTGTCCGCCGGCGGCCGCCAGGCGTCTTTCACCGTCGCACCCGGTCTGGCCGACGTGCGGGTGAACATCGACGCCTGACCGGAGGTGACGCGGCCCGGCGCCCGCGGCGGGCGGGGGAGAGGGGAGACGGGATGAGAGCCGCGGTGTGCGGCCGTGCCGGAGCGGGCCTGGTCGTCGAAGACCTGGAGCTGGCCGACCCGGGGCGGTGACGGGGAGCGCGGCCCCCGGCGCGTCACGGCACCCGCGCGACCCCGGCCCAGAGGTTGCTCCGCTCCCGCGGCACGGTCGGGCCGGCGTCGGCGCGCCACTCGGCCACCGGGACGATGCCGGGGTCGACGAGCCGCAGGTCCTGGAAGAAGCGGGAAACCTCGGCATGGGTACGGAACCGGAAGTCCACGCCGTGCGCCTTGTTCGTGGCGTCCGCCGCGCGGGCCTTCTCCTCGGGCCAGAAGTCCGCCGTGGCATGTGAGATCACCAGGTAGCTGCCCGGCGGCACCGCCTTGACGAGCGCGTCGATGGTCGGGTACGCGACCGCGTCGTCGGTCACGAGATGGAGGACGGCGATGAGCATCACGGCGACCGGGCGGGTGAGGTCCAGCGTCTCGGCCAGCTCCGGGGCGCCGAGAACGTTGCCGACGTTGCGCAGGTCGGCGTCGATGTACGCGGTTCGCCCCTCCGGCGTGCTGGTCAGCAGCGCTCGCGCGTGTGCCAGCACCATCGGGTCGTTGTCGGTGTAGACCACCCGCGACTCCGGCGCCAGCGCCTGGGCGACCTGATGGGTGTTGTCGGCCGTCGGCAGCCCGGTGCCGATGTCGAGGAACTGCCGGATGCCGGCCTCGCCGGCCAGGTAGTGCACCGCCCGGCCGAGGAACCGCCGGTTCATGAGCGCGGTGGTCCTGATGTCGGGCACTCTCGCTTCGAGTTCGTCGCCGTAGGCCCGGTCGACGGCGAAGTTGTCCTTGCCCCCCAGCCAGTAGTCGTAGACGCGCGCCACGTGGGCAGTGGTCGTGTCGAGCCGACCGGCCGTTGCCTGTTCATCCACCGCGCACCTCCGACCGGCCGGCGGATCGCCGACCACCTCTGCGTGAAAAATAGCAGGGCGTCGCTTCTGCGTATCCACCGATGTCACCGGCCCGCGTGGTGGCGCGATCAGGCCACCTCCGCTCGTCGCGGCGGGTCCGCGCCCGCGCGGGCGACGGTGACCGCGGCGCACCGGACGGCGAACTCCACGATCTCGCGCAGGCGCCGGTCGCCGAGGGCGGGCAGGCAGTCGCGGCCGGCACCGTCCAGGACTCCGAGGTCGTCAAGCGCCGCGAGTAGCCCGGACATGAATGAGTCACCCGCGCCGATCGTGTCGCGGATGTCCGCCCGCGGCGCCGCGACGTCGACGACCGTCCCGGCGTTGACCGCTCTCGCGCCCCGCCGGCCGCGGGTCAGCACGGCCATCCTCGCGCCGAGCGCCAGCCAGTGGTCGAGCACGCGCTCGGCCGGAAACGAGGGGTAGAGCCATGCGACATCCTCGTCGCTCGCCTTGACGATGTCGACGCGCGCGATGAGATCCTCCACCCGCCGCCGTAGCCGATCCCGGCCTCCCATGACCGCCGGCCGGATGTTCACGTCGTAGCTTCGCAGCGCTGAGTCGTGAACCGAGTCAAGGATGGTGTCGGCCACCGACGCGCCCGGCTGCAGCACGCCGCCGATCGATCCGATGTGGACAGCATGGACGCGCACCGGCGCGCTGGTGATCGGCGCCGGGTCCCACGTGATGTCGAAGCGATAGGTGGCGTTGCCGAAGCCGTCGAGCCGCACCTCGGCGACCGAGGTCGGCCGGCAGGTCCAGGACTCGGGCGTGATGCGCGCGCCGCTGGCGCACAGGTGCTCCGCGACGAGGCGCCCGGCGGTGTCGTCTCCCAAACAGGTGTGGAGAACCGTGGGCACGCCGAGCCGGGCCAGTCCGACAGCTACGTTCATCGGGCTGCCACCCGGCCGGCGCCTGCCGTCGACGACGTCGAGCAGCGCCTCACCGATGACCAGTACGCTCATGCGTCCAGCAGCGCCCGCATCGCGGCGCGCGGCCCGCGCCGTCCCAGCTCTTCGCGGGCCGCGCGGTATCCGGCGACCAGCCGGCGGTCGGTGCCCAGGTCGCCGAAGACCGGGGTGTACTCCAGCAGCGCACCCGGGCGGGTGTCCTCTTGGGCCACCAGCGCCAGCAGTTCGCTGCCCCGCCGGTCGGTGACAGTGCGCGCGTGCTCACCCAGGCTCCGTTCGAGGTACCTGCTCCATGCGGCGAGCACCAGGAGGCAGCAGCCCACCGGCCCGCCGACGGCGAGCTGGTGGCGAAGCACCGGGATCAGGAACTTCGGGAGCCGGTCGGACGCGTCGACGGCCAGGCGCGCGAGCGTGTCCCGTACGGCCGCGCAGGCGAACCGTTCGATCAACTGGTCGCAGTACGCCGCCAGGTCGATTCCGGGCACTGGCCGCAGCGTCGGGATGGCCTCCCGTTCCATGTAGCGGCGCAGGAAGGCGACGAACAGTGGGTCGCGGCCCACGTCGTGGACCCAGGTCTGCCCGTCGAGGAGTCCGAGATGGCTGAGCGCCTGATGCGAGGCGTTGAGCAGCCGTAGCTTCATCAGCTCGTACGGCTCGACGTCCGGAACGAGCTACACCCACCGACGCCAGGTCCGGCCTGCCCGCCGGGAAGCGGTCCTCGACGACCCACTGGAGGAAACTCTCCGACTGCAGGGCCCAGCGGTCCTCGACGCCGTACTCCTCGCGCAGGGCCCGGCGCGTGTCGGCCGTGGGTACCGGGGTGATCCGATCCACCATGCAGGACGGAAAGCTCACCGTCGCGTCGATCCAGTCGGCGAGCTGCGGGTCTCGGGCCCGCGCGAACGCCACGACCGCCTTCTTGGCGACTCGCCCGTTGGCCTGGATGTTGTCGCAGGACAGCACCGTGAACGGTGCCGTGCCGTCCTCGCGGCGGCGCCGCAGTGCTTCGGTGAGATAGCCGAAGGCGCTGTGCGGTGGTTCGGCACCGGCCAGGTCGCGGAGCGTGAGTTCGTCGTGCGGATCGAATTCTCCGGTGGCGTCGTCGATGCCGTAGCCACCTTCGGTGATGGTCAGCGAGACGATCCGGGTCGAGGCGGCGGTGAGGACGTCCAGGACCGCGGCCGGATCGTCGGGAGCGAACAGGTAGCGGACCAGCGTGCCGATCACGCGGGATTCCCGGGTTCCGTCCGGCGCGCTGGACGTCAGGACGTAGAGGCCGTCCTGGGCGCGGGCAGCGTCGCGGGCGGCAGCGTCCGGTGGCAGCAGACCTACGCCGCAGACACCCCAGCGGGTTTCCCCGGCGGCGGCGATCGCGTCGAGGTAGACCTGCTGGTGGGCACGGTGGAAGCCGCCGACGCCGAAGGGCACGATGCCGACCCGCAGCGTGGAGCGGTCATAGCCCGGGGTTGCCACCCGCGGGTCCAGTCGGTCGAGCGTCGCAGCTGTCAGCTCGGTCACGGCATGACGCGCCTTTCATATCGTCGGGAAATCGTCTGGTGCGCGCCGCGCGTCCTCTGGCTCGCGGACCGCCCGGTCCCGTAGGTGGGCGAATGCCGACGCCGCCGACCGCAGCGCGCGTGCGGCGGCTGGTACCCGTTCGGTCATGTCCGCCCAACCGTGCGGCAGGGTCGTGCACGGCAGGTAGACCGTCGGCACGCCGGCCGCGACGAGGCGCGCCGCGTAGGTCTGGCCTTCGTCACGCAACGGGTCGAAGTGGGCCGTCGCGACGACCGCCGCCGGTGCGGCAGACAGTCCGTCGTGGAACACCGGTGCCGCGACCGGGTTGCGGGACTGCTCCGGTGTCGCGTAGGAGCGCCAGTAGTAGCTCATGGCGGCGCTGGTGAGGTGGTACCCGTCGGCGAACGTGCGGTAGGACGCCGTGTCCTGGCGGGGATCGAGCGCGGGGTAGAGCAGCAGTTGAGCGTCAATGAGATCGGGGAACTCGTTGGCCGTGGCGGCGGCCAGATTCCCTCCCGCGCTGTCGCCGGCCACGCCCAACCACCTGGGGTGCCGGCCGGCCGCCCAGCGGATGACCGCGGCACAGTCGGTCGGTGCCGCGGGGAACGGGTGCTCCGGGGCGAGACGGTAGTCGACGGAAACGACGGTCGCGTCGACGATCCTGCACAGGGTTCGCGCGGTCGCGTCGGCGGTATCGAGCCCGCCGACCACCCAGCCGCCACCGTGCAGGTAGACGACGCAGTCCCGCGCGGCCCCGCTTTCCGGTGTGTAGATCCGCACCGGTACCGAGGCGTCCGGCCCGTCGATCGTGCGGTCTTCGCTGCGTACGCCCGTCGCCGGCCGGGCGGGTTCGCGCAGCCAGGCCGTGGCCGCGGCAAAGTCCTTGCGTACCCGTTCCGGCTCGGAGTCGGGATCGACCTTCACCGCCTGTGCAAGGTGGTCGATGACCAGCGCGGCGGCGGGATCGAGGCGCGGATGGCGCGCGGGGTTATCCATCGGACAAACTCCAGGCACGGTCACGGGGCAAGGGCTCGTTGCAGGGCGCGCACCTGGATATCCAGGCACTCCAGTCCCAGTCGGGTGGCGTCGAATGAATCGAAGGAATGGAACCCGCGACCGAAATGGTGGAGGTCGACAGGTACGCCGGCGCTGGCCAGCCGGGTCGCGAACGCCAGCCCCTCGTCCCGCAGCGGGTCGTACTGTGCCGTGATCATCAGCGTCGGCGGGAACCCGCTCACGTCGGTGGCCTCGGCCGGAGACGCGAGCGGGGACAGCGGCTCTGCGCGGCGTCCGGGCTCGCCCAGGTAGAGTGTCCACAGTCGATGGACGGTATCGGCGATGAGCACCGGGGTGTCGGTGAGCTCGTTGACCGACGCGGTTGCGAGGCGCGCATCGAGCACCGGGAAGAGCAGCATCGCAAAGACCGGGCAGACGCCTGGGCGCTGCGATGCCCACAGTGCCAGTGCGGCGGCCAGACAGCCTCCAGCGCTCAGCCCGCCGAGGGCGACCCTCGACGGGTCGCAGCCGATCGCCGGTGCATGTGCGAGGACCCATTCGAGCGCGTCCTGGCAGTCCTCGACGGCCGCGGGGAAGGGATGCTCGGGGGCGAGCCGGTAGTCCACGGCGACGACGGCGACCTGAGCCTCCCGCGCGTAGTGGATGCAGCGGTTGTCCTCGCTGTGCAGGCCACCGGTGACAAAGCTACCGCCGTGGATGAACAGCAGTACCGGCAGCGTGGCGCCGTGCCAGCGGGCCGACCGGTACAGCCGCATCCGGAGCGCTGTACCGTCCCGGCGTTCCCCGTCCAGTTCGAGGATGTCGACGTCCTCGGCACGCCGGGTGGTCTGCGTCGCGAGCGTGCGCTCCAGCTCCCGGGCGGCGGCGAGGTTGTCCAGCGTGATCCGCGGCGACAGGACCTGCATCGCCGCGAGTTCGGGATCCACGTAACGTGCCTGAACCGTCCAGTTCATGGTCATCGTGTCATCCCCGCCGGTACAGCCGCTTGCGCCGAAGATGGTCGATCCCGACGGCGCCGATGAGGATCGCGCCGACGATGACGTTGTTGTAGTCGGGCGGTACCCGCGCGACGACCAGGGCGTTATCCACTGTGGACAGTAGCAGTGCGCCGAACGCCACCCCGGTGATGGTGCCCAGGCCGCCGAACAGGCTCACCCCGCCGATGAGGACGGCGGTGACGACGTTGAGCGTGGTCGTCGCGCCGCCGGCCTGCACCTGACCGGCTCCGACGCGCGCGGTGTAGATGATCCCGGCCAGGGCCCCGGTCGCGCCGGCGATCGCGTAGAGGGCGAGGTCGAGTCGCACGACGCGCAGCCCGTTCTGCACCGCGGCTTGGCGATTGCCGCCCAGGGCGCGGACGTTCACCCCGAACCGGGTGTGTTCCAGGAGGAACCAGCACACGAGACCGACGGCGACGGCATAGAGAATGACGCTGGGGACACCCAGGACGCTGCCTTGTCCCAACGTCGTGAACACGTCCGGCAGGGGCAACACGTCGTCGCCCTGCGATACCTGGGTGTCCAGCCCCAGCAGCACGAAGAAGGTGCCGAGGGTCGCGATGATCGGCGGGACGTGCCAGTAGGTGATGATGAGGTGGTTGACGATCCCGACCAGGGCACCGACCGCGACACCGAACAGCACCGCCAACGGCCACGGGACGTCCCGGACCAGCAGCAGGCTGGTACTCAGGGCGCCGAGCGTGAACACGCCACCGACCGAGAAGTCCAATCCGCCGCCGATGGTGAGCAGGGCCGCGCCGCAGGCCATCACGAAGTAGATGACGGAACTGCGGAACAGTTCCAGCACGTTGTCGCCGCTGAGAAACGCGTGATTGCGCGTGAAGGCGGCGAGGCCGATGACCACGATGACGAGGACGAGCGTGAACTCCTGCCGCAGGAGCGCTCTGGACAGGATGCCGCGGTGGACCACGGCCTGCCCCGCGGTCCGCGGGCCGGCGGCCGGCTCAGGGTCGGCGACCGGCGGGGGCTGGGTGACGGTCATGCCGCATCCCTCTCGACTCGGGTGGGGCGTGAGTCGCCGGGGAACGCCCCGGTGATGAGCCCGACGATTTCGTCGCGGGTCGTCTCCGCGGTCCTGCGGGTGCCGACGCTGACTCCCAGTCGCAGGACGGTGACGCGGTCGGCATGGGCGAAGACGAACTCGAGGTCGTGGCTGATGCAGACCACCGCCTTGCCTGCGGCGCGCAGTTCTCCCATGATCGTTCCCACCCGCGCCGACTCCTGGACGCCGAGGGCCGCGGTCGGCTCGTCGAGCAGGATGAGCGGTTTGTCCATCCGGACGGCGCGGGCGATGGCGATGATCTGCCGCTGTCCACCGGAGAGCAGGCCGACGGGAGTGTGCACGTCCCCGACTCGGACTTTGAGGTCACTGAGCACCTTGGCCGCATCGCGGGCCATGCGCTGACGGTCCAGGACGATGCCCCAGCGGCGCGGCAGGCTGCCGAGGGAGAGGTTCTGTGCGATGTCCAGGCACTCGACCAGGGCGAGATCCTGATAGACCACCGCGACACCGAGGTCCTGCACCGTCGTGGCGTTGTGCCTCAGGTCGACCATCCGCCCGTTGAGGTGGATTTCGCCCGCGTCGGCCTGGTGGATGCCGGTGACGATCTTGAGCATGGTGGACTTGCCGGCACCGTTGTCGCCGACGATCGCGTGAATCTCGCCCGGCCAGGCCGCGAAGTCCACGTGCTCCAGGGCCTGCACCGACCCGAAGCTCTTGGAGATCCCGCGCAGTTCGAGGGCCGGGCTGCCGCCGGAAGCGTCCGGAGGCAGCCCGGCGGTGGTCGGACCGGTCATCCCCAGCCCTGCCCGATCAGGGTGGTGAGGTTGTCCTTGGTGCCGATAGTCTCCTTGGCGTCGATGTGCGCGGCCACCGTCTTGCCCTCGGCCTTGTCCGCGACCGCGTCGAGGACGGTCTTGCCTTCGTCGCACAGGCCCTGCAACCAGGCCCCGTACGCGATGCCGTCCGCCACCGCCTCCTTGCCGCCGTTGTCGGCGCCTGACGCGACGAAGACGACCTTCCCGACCAGCTTCCGCGCCTTGATCGCGGCCACGACGCCGGGCGTGACAGAGCCCATGTGGCTCGCGATGACGTTGATCTCAGGGTGCGCGGTCAGCAGCGCGTTGGCCTGATCCAGGGCCTTCGCGGCATCGTCGTTGGTGTAGACGGTGCCGACGACCTTGACGTTCGTGGTGGCCTTCGCCGCAGCCGCGACCCCGTCCGCCCACTGCTTGGCCTGGCCGGTGTCGCTCTGCGCCATGAGGCCGACGTTCTGCTGCCCGGGGCGCTTGGCGATCGCGTCGACGAACATCTTGCCGAGTTCGGCGTAGTTGGGACCGACGACGACGTCACCGCCGTCGCCGTACAGCGTGCCGGTGATGATGCCCGCCTTCTGTGCCTGCTGCAACACCGGGATGAAGGCGTCGCTGGCCGGGAACGTGATGATGGCGCCCTTCTTGTTGGCGGTCGCCTGCTGGATCTGCTGGATCATCTTGGTGGCGTCGAGCGTGCCCCCGGTCGGGCCGCTCTCGGTGAACGCGATCCCGCGGGTCTTGGCCTCGCTGGCCATGCAGTCGCCGATGGTGCGCCACGCCGGGTACTGCGGCAGCGGGTTGACGAACTCCGCCGACGTCAGGGGACCGCTCGTCGCCGTATCATTCGTCGTCGCCTTGGTCTGCGATGCGCCTGTCCCGTTCGGGTTCGCGCTGCACGCCGCCAGGACCGCCAGCATCGACGTGCACGTGGTGACTAGAAGTAACCGGCCGGACGGGCCCGGGTTCCGTATAGACATAGGAGATCCTTCCAGCCGTGCGAACGGCCAGGGGTGAATGTGGAGAAGATGATCCGAGTCTGGCCGTGGCCGGCGCGAAACAACATCGGAACCTGGCTGAAATCGCGGCTGTCAAATCCGCCAATTGGCGGAATGGGCTCACTGGCAGTGCAGACGCCAGAAGATCAAGGCGGTCCGGGCACGGTACCGCCCCACAGCCGTGCCGAGGTTCATGCCGAGCCGGTCACCGAGTGCCTGCGCTCTGTAGTTGACACTACTGTGGTGCATGTGCGCCGCGGTGGCCGCTTCCCGTAGCGAGTTGCATGCGCAGATGAGGTCGAGGAGGTCGAGGTCCTCCCTGCCGCGGCGGCCGGCCGCGATCGACGCGAGGGCCCGCACATCGGCGAGCTTGCGGATACCGTCGCGGTCGAGCCCGTCAAGCGCGACGAGGCACCCCAGATCGGCGGTGTCGATCAGGGTCGGCCAGGTCGGGGACATCGCGGCGAACCGCAGGCCGCGATGAGCGGCGCGCCACGAGACGTCGGCGCGCTCCACCGGCACGGCGGGTCCGATGCAGCCGGTGGTGCCGTTCGGCAACGTGATCGACGCCGTCAGCGGCGCCCCGATGCCCGCGGCACTGGTCGCGCTGAGAGCGGCCAGGACGACGGAGCCACCGAAGGCCGCGCGCAGCTGTGACATCCGGTTCGGCAGCTCGGCGCTGGCGACGACGACGACTCTGACCTGCTGGCCGGCGCGGAACCCGAGCAGCCGAGCCGCGCGGCTGGCGTCGGGCTCCGAGATGCCGCCGCCCAGCAGGTACTGCATGATGGCCGGGTCGGCGGGGCCGGAGACGGGGCTGCGCTCGGGGGGCCGCCGCCTGGCGTGGGCCGCGGCGACCGCCAACGCCATCCGTTCCATGATGAGCTCGTCCCAGTCACGCTCAGTGTCGCTCTCGGTACGGGCGAGCCAGACCCGCCCGATGACCGCGTTGCCGTGGACGACGGGGCGGGAGATCGTCTTCGCGCCGGTCTCCTGGGCCGGCCGTCCGGCGGGTGTCATCGCGCACACCAGATCGTGCAGGTCATCCTCCGCGCCGGCGGTCGCCTCGGCCATCACCGCGGTCGCCCGCGTCACGGCTTCGAGGTCGGCGTCGTGCCGGGTGAGCTGGTCGAAGAACTCGATGATGCGCAGGGCGCGTTCGGCCGCGGAGTCGATCGTCGACAGCCATCGCAGCAGCCCTTGCATGCGGAAACTCTAGCCGCATGATCCGCGTGCCTGACCGCCGGATGGCGGACGTGCTCCCCGTGCGCCCGGCGGTTCCCCGGTTGCTGGACGTACGGGAGGTCTGCGGCGGGGATCAGGAGCCGTCTCGCGACCGACTCTGTCCGCGTTTGAGGCATCTGGCGGATTTCTATTTTGACGCTTTCGCTGCCATTTGTTGCCACCATCGCCCGGAAGGTCGAAGTCTGCTCGGCCCGGGAGCAAAGACGGTCCCACTCACCGGGTCCCGCTGCGTGTACCGGCCTCGATGTCACATCCGCAAGCCGGCGATCGTCTGATGCCATATACGTCTCTCGTTCGAACGATGGAGGATCAGTGCCCAAACCCGCACGAAGGCTATCGATGTGCCCTCGCCGGTTCGCCGCCGGGTGTCTGGCGTTCCTGGCATTCCTGGCTCTGTCCCTCCAGCCGGCCGCGTCGGCCCGGGCCGACTCGCTTCCAATCGAGCCCGCGCCCCCGCTGCGGTTCGTCAGCTACAACATGTGCGGCAACCACTGCCCGCAGGTCGACGAGGGCCCCCGCGAGCGCTACATCGAGCAGCAGGCCAACGGCACCTCCTGGAACGCCGACGCCATCTTCCTCGTCGAGGTCTGCTCGAACCAGTTCGACGACATCCTCGACGCGTTGCGGCCCCTGGGTTTCAACGGCTACTTCGTCGGTACGCGGGCGGTGACCGCGAACGTGTGCAAGGGGCACACCTACGGCATGGCCACCCTCGTGAAGGGGCCGATCGTCCGGTCCCAGGCAATCACCCTGACACCGAGCGTCGACGACGAGAGCATCACCTCGCCGTGCGTCGAGACCTACCTGCAGAACCGTGTCGCCTGGGCCTGCGCGGTGCACCTGTACTGGGGCGACACCGCTCACAACGGCCCCAACCTGCGTGCGGCGGAGGCGTCGACGCTCGCCGCGAAGGCCAAGACCTGGCAGGACGCGGGGATCCCGGTCGTGCTCGGCGGCGACTTCAACGCCAGCCCGCTGGCCAAGCCGCTCAGTTCCTTCTACAGCAGTCCGCTGACCGGCGGCATCGGCTCCTTCCACGAGGCCGACGAGACCGATCCGGACTACTTCGCGTCCTCCGGCTGTGACCCGGCCGCCACCGCCTGCCGGTCGGGCGAGATCACGTTCGGTACCACCGCGAAGATCGACTATCTCTTCTTCAGCGACGGCGACTTCCGCGACATCCACGGCGACGTGTTGCCCGCCACGAGCTACTCGGACCATCAGCTGTACCGCGCGGCGGCCTGGTGGCCGGACTGCGGCCTGCCCGGCACGACGACCGCCGGGGTGATCCGGCGCGACGCGCACGGGCGGCTGTTCCGCTATGCCGGCCGGCCGGACGGCACAGTCGCGCCGGCCTGCGAGGCGGGCTTCGGCTGGGGCACGATGCGTACCGTGGCCCGGCACGGGGACTTCGACGGCGACGGGTCCGAGGATCTGCTCGCGATCGACTCTAGCGGCGTGCTGTGGCGCTACCCGGCCGACGCCGCCGGCCAGTTCTCCGGGGCCACCCGGCGCCAGGTGGGTACCGGCTGGCAGGGCTACGACGTGCTGCTGGCGCCGGGCGACTTCGACGGGGACGGCAGGTCCGACCTGATCGGCCGCGACGGGGCGGGCGTACTCTGGCTGTTCTCCGGCGACGGCACCGGCGGGTACGCGACGCCGAGGAACATCGGTACCGGCTGGCAGATCTACTCGATCCTGCTCGCCCCCGGCGACTTCAACGGCGATGGCAAAGCCGACCTCATCGGCCGCGACAGTGCCGGCGTGCTCTGGTTCTACGCGGGCACCGGCACCGGCACGTACGCCGGCCGGGTGAGCATCGGTACCGGCTGGCAGATCTACGACGCGATCGTGGGTGCCGGTGACGTCAACGGCGACGGCAGGTCCGACCTGATCGCCCGCGACCCGTCCGGCGACCTGTGGTTCTACAAGGGCGACGGAGCAGGCGGGTACGCCCCCAGGGCTCAGATCGGCTACAGCTACCCGGCCGGCGAGCTGATGTTCTGAAATCTCTCGGCGGTGGGGCCCGCGCGCTCGCCGGCCCCACCGCCGGCTGGCAGTCGGGCGTCAGGCTCCGCGCCGGCGGTCGACGGACTCGCGCAGCCCGCCGACCACGCGGGACGCGGCCCGCCCCAGCCGGTCGGGGATGGCGTGGCCGGGGCTCGCCTCGAAGCTGGCCTCGTCCAGCAGGTCCTTGACCATCTCCAGTGCGATCCGGTTGCGGTTGGGGGTGCCGGCGCGCAACGCCTCGGTGAGCTTGCGGACCTGGTCCTTCTTCACCGTGGCGGGCATCGGCGGCTCGTGCGGGTCGACCACGCATTCGATGATGACCGGGCCGTCCATCCGGAGCGCCTCGGCCATCTGCTCGCGGCAGCGGGCCGGGTCCTCGATGCGTACCCCACGGGCGCCGCACGCCTCCGCGAACCCGACGAAATCCAGCGGTGCCATGTCGACCCCGTACTCCGGATTGCCGAGAAAGACCATCTGCTCCCACTTGATGAGGCCCAGGGTGTCGTTGCGGATCACCACGATCTTGATGGGCAGCCGATGCTGGACGGCGGTGAGGACATCGCCCAGTTGCATAGTCAGCGAGCCGTCTCCGGTGAACACCGCGACCTGGCGATCGGGGTAGGCGACCTGGGCGCCGATGGCGTAGGGCAGCCCGGCGGCCATCGAGCAGTTGGTGCCGGAGAAGCTGAACTGCTGGCCGCGGCGCAGTTTGACCTGCCGGGCCACCCAGGTGGTGACCGTGCCGGAGTCACCGCAGACGATGGCGTCGTCGGCCAGGGCCTCGCTCAGCGCGCGAGCCGGAACCTGAGGCTTCATCGGGGTCTCGCTGCTGGTGCCCCGCTCGTCCATCAGGTCCCACCACTGCCGCATGCCCTGCTGCGCCTGGGTGAGAAACGCGCGGTCCTCATTGCGGGTCAGCAGCGGTCGCAGCGCGGCCAGCGTGGCCCGCGCATCGCCGGCCAGCGGTACGTCCACCGGGTGGCGCAGCCCGATGCGCTCCGGCTTGTCGTCGATCTGCACGCAGACCGCCTGCCCCGGCTTGGGGTAGTACTCGATGTACGGCATGGTGGAGCCGACGATCAGCAGCGCGTCGCAGCGCTCGAGTGCCTGCTCGGAAGGCAGGGAGCCGACCAGCCCGACCGGGCCGGTGGTGAACGGGGAGTCGTCGGGTACGCAGTCCTTGCCCAACTGAGCCTTGGCGATCGGCGCGCCGAGCACCTCGGCAACGGCTTCGAGCTCGTCGCCGGCGCCACGCGCACCGGCCCCGGCGAGGATCGCCACCCGGGTGCGGCCGGAAAGCGCCCGAGCCGCGGCCTCCAGGTATGCCGCCGGTGGTACCCGTACCGGTGGCCGGAAGGTGGCGGAGGTGTGGCCGGGCACGTTGCGCACTGACCGGGAGCCGGAACCGGCGGGTGCGGCCTGGTAGTCGATCGGGAACGCCAGGTGTGCCGGGCCGCGTTCGGCCAGCGCGGTGCGCACCGCGAAGTCGACGACGTTGGTGACGTGTGCCGGCCCCATGATGCGCTGGTTGTAGACCGCGACGTCGTTGAACAGGTAGTCGGTGTTGATGTCCTGCAGGTAGCTGGTGCCGATCAGATCGTGGTAGGCCATGCCGGTCACGGCCAGCAGCGGCGCCTGCTCCACCCGGGCGTCGATCAGACCGTTGAGCAGATGGACGGCACCAGGTCCGGAGGTGGCGAAACAGACGCCGAGCCGGCCGGTGAACTTCGCGTACCCCACGGCCGCCATCGCCGCGACCTCTTCGTGCCGCATGTGCACGTACCGGATCGCGTCGTGGCGCTTGCGCAACGCGTCCATCAGCCCGTTGATGCCGTCACCGGGCAGGCCGAAGATCGTGTCGACACCCCAATCGATGAGGCGAGCGACCAGCGCGTCCGCCGCGGTCTCCGGTTCGGCCATATCCGTCTCCTCCTGCTTGTCGCTCAACGCCGCAGCCCGCGGTAGCGCAGCGCCGCCGCCAGGGCCGCCATCGACACGCCCGCTCCGACTGCCAGACCGGCCCCACGGCCGGTGGCGCGCGATCCCGCCGGGTCGAGGACGGGCCGGTGCGTCTCCGGATACGCCGCGGGCGGTTCCGCCGTTTCCTGACGCATCGCGATGGTCAGAACCTCGGCCAGGTGCATGGCTTCCCGGTCGGTACCGCCGGCGATCTGGGCCTGGCAACTGAAACCGTCCGCCACGATCAGGGTCGAGGGGTCGGCCCCGCGTACGGCCGGCAACAGCACCCGCTCGCCGGCCGCGACCGACACCCGGTACCGTTCCCCCGCCTCGTACCCGAAGCTGCCCGCCATCCCGCAGCAGCCGGCGTCCGGCTGCTGGACGCGCAGGCCCATCCGGCGCAGCAGATCCGAATCCGCCGCGAAGCCCATCACCGCGTGATGGTGGCAGTGCGGCTGGACCACCGCGGCGCGGTCGAGCCGGGGCACCGGCCAGTCCGGCGCGTGCCGGGCCAGGAACTCGGCGAGAGTGAAGCTCTGCGCGGCCAACCGCCGGGCGCGGGCGTCGTCGGGGTAGAGGTTGACCAGCTCGTCCCGGAACACCGCCAGGCAACTGGGTTCCAGTACCACGATCGGCGTACCGAGGTCGATGTCCGGACCCAGCACGCGCAGGACCCGGCGCAGGTAGCGGCGGGCGAGCGACAGCATCCCGTAGTCGTAGAGCGGCCGGCCGCAGCACAGCGCCGCGGCCGGGAGCGCCACCTGGTACCCGGCGGCCGCGAGTACCTCGACCGCGGCCACCCCGACCCGAGGCCGGAAGAAGTTGGTGAACGTGTCCGGCCACAACAGCACCCGGGGACCCGCCGGAGGGCTCGGGCGCTGGCTGCGGAACCACGCGGCGAATGTCGTCGTAGCGAACCGCGGCGCGTCGCGCTGGAGGGCGATGCCGCCGGCAGCCTTGACGAGGTCGCCGAGCAGGGGGGCGTGGGTGGCCGCGTTGGCCAGCAGCGGGCCGTGGGAGGCCAACCGCGCCCACACATTGATCAGTCCGAGGGCGTACGCCTGCCGGGGCCGTGGCCGGCCCGCGTAGAAGTGGTGGAGAAACTCCGCCTTGTACGTCGCCATGTCGACCTGCACCGGGCAGTCTTTCCGGCAGCCCTTGCAGGACAGGCACAGATCGAGTGCCTCCTTGACCTCCGGGCTGCGCCACCCGCGCGGCAGGCTTCCGGACCCGTCGGCCATCTCCTGCAGCAGCCGGGAGCGGCCCCGGGTGCTGTGCCGCTCCTCCCGGGTGACCATGAAGCTCGGGCACATCACACCGCCGTCGAGGTGCCGGCACTTGCCGACTCCGAAGCAGCGCCCCACGGCGTCGGCGAAGGTCCCCGCGTCCTGCGGGTACCGGAACGCCGTGGCCAGCTCCCGCGGCCGGTAGTCCGGGCCTTCACGCAGATGCGAGTCCAGCGGGTACGGGTCCATCAGCTTGTGCGGATTCATCCGGCCCCGCGGATCCCACACCCGCTTGAACTCCTCGAACGCCGCCATCAACCGGGGCGGGAACATCCGCCGCCACAGCTCCGCACGGCCGTGCCCGTCGCCGTGCTCCCCGGACAGCGCGCCGCCGAACGACACCACCAGGTCCGCGGCCTCCTCCATGAACCGGCGGTAGGACGCGATCCCTTCCGCGGTGCGCAGGTCGAAGTCGATCCGGCAGTGCACGCAGCCCTGTCCCCAGTGCCCGAAAATCACCCCGTGGTACCCGAACCGGTCCAGCAGCCGCAGGTAGGCGCGCAGGTAGTCGCCCAGCCGCTGTGGTGAAACCGCGGCGTCCTCCCAGTTCGGCCATCCGGCATGACCGCCCAGACCGGCCGGCATCCGGCTGCTGCCCACCGCCTCGTTGCGTACCTGCCACAGCGTGGCCTGCTCGCCCGGATCACGGTAGAGCCGGCGGCTCGGCGCCGACCTGCGCCGGTCGAGGGCGGCGACCAGGCGTTCGCCCGCGGCGGTGGCGTCGGCGGGCGAGTCCGCGCCGAACTCCACCAGCAGCCAGCCGTGCCCCGGCGGCAGCATCCCGATGCCCGCCGGCACCATCTGCTTCGCCCGCAGGTTGGACACCACGTGCTGGCTGAAGAACTCCAGCCCGATCGGGTCGAAACCCAACAGCCACGGGACATCGTCGGCAGAGGACGCGACGTCCGGATATCCCAGCGCCACCGTGGCCCGGTTCGCGGTCGCCGGAATCAACCGGCACCGGGCCTCCAGGGTCAGCGCGAGCGTCGACTCCGAACCGACCAGCGCCCGCGCTACCTGGAAGCCGTTCTCCGGCAACAGCTGGTCCAGGTTGTACCCGGAGACGCGGCGCGGGATGTCCGGCATCCCGGATCGGATCACGTCGGCGTACGTGTCACGGATGTGCCGCATGCCGGCGTAGATCGCGCCGCGACGACCTCCGCCCGCGATGATCCGCTCCAGCTCCGCGTCGTCCGTGGCGCCCACCCGCATCCGGATTCCGTCGTAGGTCACCACCTCCAGCTCATCGACGTTGTCCGCCGTCTTACCGGCCCGCAGGGAGTGGGTGCCGCACGAGTTGTTGCCGACCATCCCGCCTATCGTGGCGTGGTCGTGGGTGGCGGGATCGGGCCCGAACGTCAGGCCGTGCTCCCCGGCGGCGTCGCGGAGCTGGTCGCAGATCACTCCGGGTTGCACCCGGGCCTGCCGGCGATCGTGGTCCAACCCAACGATGTGGTTGAGGTACTTGGAGAAGTCGAAGCAGACCGCCTCGTTGACGGTCTGCCCGGCCAGCCCGGTGCCGCCGCCGCGACCGAACACCGGCGCGCCGAACCGGCGGCACACCTCCAGGGCGGCCTCGACGTCCTCGGTCCGCCGGGGCACCACCACGCCGATCGGGCGCTGCCGGAAGATCGACCCGTCGTAGGCGTACAGGGCTCGGTCCCCCGGTCCGAACCGCACCTCCCCGTCGACCACCTCGACCAGGGCGTCGCGCAGTTCCGGCGCGTACGACGGCGTCGCCTGCCCGTCAGCCTCCACTGCGCTCACCGATCACCTCGGCATCAAACCCCGCACGACCCGGACGTCAGCGGCTACCTGACGGTGCGCTACCCGCCCGGACGTCAACAAAACGGCCTCGGCCGGGCGATCAGCCCGTTTCGCCCGCGACGTGGTTTCCCGGGTGCCGCCCTTTCCGGGTTTGACGCGCGGGTGCGCCGCCGGTCAGTCATGCTTGGCGCCGTGACGAGTCGGGCGGGCGCGATGGCCTATCTTGAAAATGAACTGATCATGCCGGACGCCTCGGGACCCGATCGGCTCCGCCTGGTCCAGGCGCCGCTGGTCCCTGAGGTCCGCCTCCACCTGGCGGAGGATGCCGTGGTGTGGTGGGCCCGGATGGAGGCCGAGGCGGGCACGGTGCTGACGGCCCCGTTCTGGGCCACCGCCTGGCCGGGCGGTCAGGCTCTGGCGCGTTACCTGCTCGATCAGCCGGCGACCGTCGCCGGCAGGCGGGTGCTGGACGTGGCGTCGGGGTCGGGACTGGTGGCCATCGCCGCGGGGCTGGCCGGCGCGGCGGCGGTCACGGCCAACGACGTCGACCCGTACGCCCTGGCCGCGGTGACTCTGAACGCGAGGGCCAACGGCGTCGCGGTCACGTCCTGCGCGGGTGACCTGCTCGACGGGGATGGGGGAGATGCCGAGGTGGTACTCGCCGGTGACGTCTTCTACAGCGAGGCGATCGCGTCGCGGATGTGGCCGTTCCTTCGCCGGGCCGTCGCGCGTGGCGCCCTCGTGCTCGTCGGCGACCCCGGACGCGGGTACCTGCCCGCCGACCGGCTGACCACCGTGGCCAGCTATGCTCCCGCACCGACCGAGGCCCCGGTGGAGCCGCAGATCAGCCGGATCAGGGTGCTTCAACCCCGGTGATCCGGGAGGTCACGAGGGTTCCTCGGTGCCGGGCGCTGCTATACGGTCGGTGGGTGAGAATCGAGCGCCATTGGTGGAACGGGAACCGGAGCCCACGCGGCCGGCGGGATGTGTACATCCGCACCGACGGTCAGCACTGGGAAGTCGAGGCGCAGGCCGGTGGCTGTGAGGGCCGGTCGAGGGTGCAGGTGTGCCCGGGCCGGGCGTCTGCGGAGATTCTCGCCAGCGCATGGCGGGGTGGTCGCCCGGAATGGCGCGAACTGTCGTCCGACGACGAAGACGACCGGCGGCTCGGCCGGGTCCGCTGACCAGGGCGGGCCGCGCCGGGAATGCCGCCGGGCGGGCGGTGGTTGGACAAGAAGGGTTCCGGGCTCATCAGTGTTGATGGCGGTAGTGAGGACGTGTTCGTGCACTTCTGCGCCATCGAGTCGAACGGGTTCCGTACGCTGGACGAAGACCAGCGGGTCGAGTTCGACATCGCCCACCGCCCGAAGGGCCGGCAGGTCGAACGGGTACGCACCATCTGAGCCTCGCCGGCCACACAGATCCGCCCACCGGTGACGGTCGACCTGATAGTCACCGGTGGGCGCCGTTCCCGCCCGGCGGGCCACCAGCTCTCTGCCCGGGCCACCAGCCCTGCCCAGCGGGCCACCAGCGTCAACGGTGGTTGGGCCGGCGCCGCGAGGCGGGGCCCCGAGCGGGGACGGCGACCGGTGCGGGGGTAGGCTGTCGTTCCGGCGGTCCGCTCCGTTGTGCCTGGGACCGTATTCGATGTCGACCACCGTGCGCCGCGACCACTCGGGTCCGCGCCGGGCAGGACGACCTTCCAGCCTCGGAGACTTCATGGCGAGCCGCCGCGCTCACACCACGCCCCACCCACCAGTCACGTTCAGCGACTTCGGCCTCCCGCCCCGGCTCGTTCAGGCGCTGGCCGCGGCCGGCGTCACCGCGCCGTTCCCGATCCAGACCGCGACGCTGCCCGACGCGCTGGCCGGACGCGACGTACTCGGGCGCGGCCGGACCGGCTCCGGAAAGACCTACGCGTTCGTCCTTCCCGTGCTGGCGCGGTTGGCCGCCCGGCCCGGGCCACGACGACCGGGCCGCCCACGCGCCCTGATCCTCGCACCCACCCGCGAACTCGCCAGCCAGATCCAGGCATCGATCGCCCCGCTGGCCGAGGCACTGTCGCTGCGGACCCTGACCGTCTTCGGCGGGGTGAGCCCCGCTGGTCAGGTCGCCGCCCTGCGGGCCGGCGTCGACATCCTCGTCGCCTGCCCGGGCCGGCTCGCCGACCACGTCGCCGCGGGCCGCGCCAGCCTGGACTCGGTGGAGATCACCGTGCTGGACGAGGCCGACCACATGGCCGACCTCGGATTCCTGCCCGTCGTGCGGCGCCTCCTCGACCACACCCCGCCGTCGGGCCAGCGCCTGCTGTTCTCGGCGACCCTCGACGCCGAAGTGAACGTGCTCGTGCGCAGGTTCCTCACCAGCCCGGCCACGCACAGCGTCGACTCACCGCTGTCGCCGGTGGGCACGATGTCCCACCACGTCCTGCACGTCAGCCCCGAGGACCGGTTTCCCGTACTCGCCGACCTCGCGGCCGCGCCGGGACGGACGCTGGTCTTCACCCGCACCAAACGCGCAGCCAAGACCCTGACCCGGCGGCTGGTCGAGGCCGGTGTACCGGCCGTCGAACTGCACGGCAATCTGACCCAGCCCGCGCGTACCCGCAACCTGCTCGCCTTCACCGATGGCAGGGCGCGGACCATGGTCGCCACCGACATCGCCGCCCGCGGCATCCACATCGACGGCGTCACCCTGGTCATCCACGCCGACCCGCCGGTCGAACACAAGGCGTACCTGCACCGTTCCGGCCGTACCGCACGTGCGGGCGCGCAAGGTACCGTGGTCACCCTCATGACCGACGACCAGGTAGCCGAGGTCCGCGATCTGACTCGACGGGCGGGCATCTCCGCCACAACCACCCGGCTGCGACCGGGCCACCCGCTGTTGACCGCGATCGCGCCGGGCCAGCGCTCGTTCGTCGAACCAGCGGTCGGGCCTTCCGCCACGCCCGACGCGCCGTCCCGCGGCAGGTCGCGTCGCAAGTCCTCGATCACTGCTCGTACGTTGGGCACGCCACCGCGCCCGGTCGCTGTGCCGCGGCCCGCGGCCACCACCTCGACACCCGGCCGGGTCACAGGTGCGGCGGCCTTTTCGTCCCGAACGAGGGTCGGCGCCCGTTCCCCACGGCGCTAATTAGGAGACCCGACGAGCGACCGCTCGCGCCGTCACCGGGGACGCGTGGCCTGCGACTGGACAGCCATCAGGTAGCTTCCGAGATTGTCCGGTGTTGTTGGCCGGTCGCTGCGCGGAGTGCCTCGGCCATGCGAAGGAACTCGTCCAGACCCGCGTCGAGCGCTCGTTGCGCCCGGTGGATCTCCGGCACGTCTCGATGCTCAGCCGCCGCCATGAGCGTCTCGGACGCATCGACCCATCGCTCCAGGCCCGCGGAAAAGGCGATCGCCGCCTGCTCGTCCGGGAATGGCGGAAGACGGCGAGCCCTGCGCACCGCAGCGGACAGACGTCGAGCATTCTCCCTGACCGCCGCCAGCGCCTCGCCCGAACCGGCCGCCGAGACGTTCGCGGCGACAAGCCGACCCGCGTGGCCGGCGGCCTCGGATGTCTTGGCAACCGCCTCACGCAGCTCACCGAAGACATGATCGTGCTTGCTCAGCCACCGCACGATCTTCTCGTCTGTCACAGGGGCATTCTCGCACCCACTCGCGCCCGGAAGGCATGCTGACCACGGCGTTGACACAGCCGATCGCCCGAGCCCTTCGTCTGGCGGAACAAGCGCGACGTCCGGGACCACCGGTCCCGGTTCCCCGGCCTGCGGCGAGTCGGCAACCACAGCGGGGTGACATGGGACCTCTGGTGCCCTGTCGCCAGGCCGAAGGACGTGAAAGGCTTGTCGGCGTGGTGCAGCAGAACGTGCCTCGATGCCCGTGCTGTGGCTACCGGACCGGGTGTGGCACCTGTCCGGTGTGCTACTGGACCGGCGGTGGCCAGGGAGGCGGGCACTCCGACGCGACCACCGATGGTGTCAATGTGGAACTGAGCCTCGCCGATGCCCGCCTCAACTTCCACATCTACGGCGCCAGCCTGCCTCGCTACCAGGACCTGGTGCGGCCGCCTCGCCCCGATGAGTGGCCGTAGCCTCCCCGCGGCCCGGTCCGCCGGCGGCGGCCGCCGGACCACCGGCCGAAAACCGTGGCTTGCCCGACTGCCGAGTTCGTCGCCGCCGTTTCTCAGCGACCGGTCGCCGGAACCTTGACCGCGGCGTCCGCCAGCCTGAGTTTCTTCACCTTCTTGGCGGCCCGCTTTTCCTTCAACGTCTGGCCCTGCTTCTTGACGTTGGGCTTCTGCTGGGTCCGGTGAGACACGGGTACTCCTTCGCTGGTCGGATGTCGGCGCGGATGCCTCGAACGTCGCGGACCGGTCGTGTCGCTGCCCGGGAAATGCTTCCCGACAACGGGAGAGGCCCGCAGCCGTAGCGTGTTGCGGCCGACGGCGCGCACGCTCGCCTGCCAGATCGAGATCGGGGTGCGCTGAGTCGCTCTGCGGTCCCGGACGGCGCTACGGAAAGGGGAAGGCGGCTGATCGTCATCGGCTTGCTCAGTGACACCGGACGCCGCGTCCAGCACGGTGCTTCCGCCGGTGGCGGGCTGGCACCGTCGAGGTGTGAGCGACATCCTCACCCTACACCCGGGCATCGCTGATCTCGGATGATTCGCCGGCCCGGTTCTGCCGAGGGGTCAGGCCCTTGCCGGCTCGTACGTGAATGCCCGGCGTGCGCCGGTACGCGATCGGTCCGGTGGGGCGTAGGGTTGCCTCACGCGTACCGGAAGGTGCCCGGCCCTCTGGCCGGGACGACGGAAGCCGAGATGCCGCCCGGACAACGGTAGCGATTCGCGTCCACGCCGCTTCGGCGGCAGCTATCCCTCAGCCATGTTCGTCGCGCGAACGGCGCCCGATGTGCCGCGGTGACGATGCGCGAATCTCACCAGGAGGTGGCCCGCAATGATGCCTGCTTCGCGAAACGACCGTGGCAGGCTGCGGTCGGCCGGTGCAAGCTCGGCCACGCAGATACGCCTCGGCCTGCTCAGTCCGTACCCGTCGACGCGGAGCGGACCGGCCACTGTCACCGCAGGGCTGCGAGACGGTGTGGTGGCCAGCGACCCCGGTATGGACGCCGGCGTCGTACGGCTGGTGGCCGAGGTCGCGTGATGATGGCATCGCCGGCGCCGGTCTTTGACCACCTGCGGCGGCTGTCGGACGACACCGGACTGCTCGAGCACGCCCGGGGATCGGTTCCGCGCCGCGAGCACGGCTACTGCCTCGATGACGTCGCCCGTGGGCTGGTCGTGCTCGGACGCGAGCCGGATCCGCCGCCCGAACTCGGCCGGCTGACCGAACGGTACCTGGCGTTCACCGCGCAGGCGCAGAGCGGCACGGGGGCGTTCCGGAACCGGTTGGGGTATGACCGCCGGTGGCAGGACGCCCCTCGCACCGGCGTCTGTTGGGGGCGGGCGCTGTGGGGCCTGGGTACCGTCGCGGCCCGCAGCGAGGCCGGCTGGCTGCGCGAGGATGCGCTGGCCTGCTTCGAGCTGGCGGCCGGTCAGCGTTCGGCGGAACCGCGGGCGCGAGCCTTCGCCGCTCTGGGGGCGGCGGAGATTCTCGATCGGTACCCGAACCACGAAGGTGCACGAGGGTTGTTGGAGTCCGTGGCTCAGGCGGCGGGCCGGCCGAGTGAGGATCCAGAGTGGTTGTGGCCGGAGCACCGGCTCGGATATGCCAACGCGGTCCTGGCCGAGGTTCTCATCGTCGCTGGGAGGTACCTCCACGACGACGCGCTGGCCGCCGACGGCCTGCGGCTGCTGGAGTGGCTGCTGCGGACGGAGACTCTGCAGGGACATCTGTCGCCGACCTCTACGGAAGGCTGGCGCACACCGCAGCCCCGCCCGGCGTTCGACCAGCGACCGATCGAAGCCGCGGCGTTGGTCGACGCCTGTTGCCGGGCATGGGCAGTGACCGGTGACCGGTTCTGGGCGGCCGGTGTGCGGCGCGGAGTTGTCTGGTTCACGGGCGACAACGACGCGGGGGTGCCGATGATCCACTATGGCACGGGCGGTGGATTCGACGGCCTCGGCAGGACCGGCGCCAGCGCCGATCAGGGCGCGGAGGCCACGCTGGCGGTTCTGTCGGCCCTGCAACAGGCGCGCGCGCTGCGCGACGACCGGTGAGCGGGCCGGAGTTGGCTGCCGGTCCGGGAACCCGGCCACACATGACCTGAGCCCGGGGCACACCGCTCCGCCGCTGCCGTCGGGCTGGGGGGACACGGGTGACACGCCGCGTCGCTCAGATAGGGCGGACGTCGAGACGGCCGAGCCGGTCAGGGCGGGGAGATCTCATGGATCTTCGTGAAATCGGTGACGATGTCGTGCGCGAGTTCGCCCAGTCGCAGGTTGCGGCGGCGGGCATGCGCGCGGATCGCGTCGAATGCCTCGTCGATGCCCAGGTTGAGGGCCTGCGCGACCACACCCTTCGCCTGCTCGATGACGATCCGGCTGTTGAGTGCGGCCTGCAACTGTTCGGTGAGGATCTCACTGCGCCGGATCGCGCGCTCCTGCAGCAGGGCGATCGTGGCGACATCGGCGATCGCCTGCACAACCTGGACGTCCTGTTCCTCCAGGCGCGCCTCGCCATCGGTGCCGAAGACGTTCAGGGCGCCGATCACCTCACTGCGTAGTCGCAGTGGGAAGGCGTGCACCGAGGGGAAGCCGGCCGCGGTCGCGTGCGGGGCGAAGCGGGGCCACCGCCCACTTGATGATGCCAGGTTCGCGTTGACCACAGGGGCCGCCGTGCGGAACGCGTCGAGGCACGGTCCTTCGTCGGTCTGCAGCTGGAAAAGCTCCAGCAGCCTGGCCTGCTCCTGCGACGCGGCCACGAACTGAAGCCGTCCTCGCTGGTCGGCCAGCAGCAGCCCGACCGCCGCGGCGTCGACCAGATCGGCGGTACGCAGTGTGAGCCGGTGCAGGAAGTCGATGATCTCGAATTCGTCGACCAGGGTGTCGGCGATTTCGACGAAAACGCGTGCAAGGCGTTCAGCGGAAACAGCGGTCACGACAGGCTCCATCTCTCAACCATCGAATTCCCGGCTCAGGTGTCCTGGTGTTGGAACCGAAGCCTGCGGGTCAGCACGTCATGAGCCACGTCGGTCAACGGGCGCCCGTCCGCGTACGCGTGAGCCCGCAACCGGATCAGTGCCTCGTCGAGGCTCACGCCGAGTTGTACCATGATCATCCCCTGCGCCTGGAACACCACCGCCTGGCGCGTCATCGCCTGGGCGAGCCCGTCGCCCGATGTGTCATGCCCGTCGAGCAGGGTCGTCAACGCGACCTCCGTGAAGGTGAGCGCGAGCGCGAGTTCTTCGGCGGTCAACCCTCCGGGCCGGCCACGGAACATGGTGAACACGCCCAGGCGGCTGGCACCGACCTGAATCGGGAACGCGAAGAGGGCCCGTACTCCGCAGTCGTGCATCGCGGCGGAGTAGACAGGCCAGCGCGATGCCGAGTCATCGGCGAGATCGGGCACCAGAACGGGGCGGCGCAACGAGAGCGCGTCTGCCGACGCTCCCTCGCCGATCGTGAACTGGAGGTCCTCGATCTGCTCGCAGGCCAGATCCGAAGCGACCGAAAACCCGGGAACGCCGCCCTTTGACATGATCCAGATCCCGACACCCGACGCCTGAATCCGCTCCGCCGCCGCGACGCAGACGCGGCGTAGCAGGCCGGCGAGATCGCCAGAACCTCCAGGAGCTGAGGGTTGTCGGGCGACATCCGCGCGCACCCGAGCGAGACGTGCCTCGTCACCGCCCAACGGAACTCCGCACGCAGACCAACGCGACAGCGCCGAAGAACGGCGCGCATCGGATCTGACGTGCCACGGCCCGCACCTTTCGCCAGGAGGCCTGCTGGCGGGAAGGCGGTGAGGCCGGTCCGCCGCTCGAACACGACAAGGCTCGCGTCGGCTGATGCCAGCAAGCATACGGCTGAGGCCCCGGCATTGTCGCTCCTTGGCTTCTCGGTGAAGTGGGCTTCCCGATGGAGGCTTGACGGCTGCGCCGTCGCGGAGCATCAGATTGACCAGAGTCGAGCGCGAGGTATGATTCGCAGATCACCCTGGACCCCGGTGAGCGGTAGTATTCGCGACATACCCACCAAGGGGCCTCACAATGATTCAGCCCGGGTCGCCATTCTTGCGAAGGGCATCAATTCGATCGCTGTTGGCTCGGAATGTCGGTCCGTGGCAGTCCACGGCGATCACCGTGGCGGTGGAGAACTTCTACCGGCTGGCCTTGACCGATCCGGCGCTGCGCGCGTATTTCCTGGACAACGGACTGGCCGGACGCTCCCGTGACCTTGCCACGGCACTCGTCGCCTCGCTGAACGGACCCTCTCCCCAGACGCGGATCGCGTTCGCCACCGCCCTTCCCCTGGCCACCTTGAAACCAGACGACCGTGATCTGGTGGGACACTACTTTCTGACCGCACTACTCCAGCAGCATCTCGGGCCCGACCTGCTCATCACCGCCGCGGTGCTGCTGGACCAGGCCTGCAGACGACCGGTCCGGTCACCCGCGACGGAGCCCCCCGGTACGACCCGGTCGAGGCCCCAGGGCAGCCGCAGTGTCCTGTAGCCCACACGACGGAGACGGGTCGGACCTGCGTCCGACCCGTCGTCACCATCCGACCATCCGCAGCGGACGTGAACCCGTTTGAGGTTCTCGGCGGGCACGCCGCTACGCGTTGATCTGCCTCCCGCTCGGGGCGTCGAAGTCGCTTTCGACCAGGGTCGTCCGCTCGGTGTCCGGGGTCCCGTGTTGCGGGCCGGCGAGCCTCCGCCACCGGTCGCTGTCAGACGACCCGGATGTTCGCCGCCTGCGGGCCCTTCTGGCCCTGCGTGATGTCGAATTCGACCCGCTGGTTCTCGTCGAGGCTCCGGAAGCCATCCGAGGTGATGGCGGAGTAATGGGCGAACACGTCTGATCCGCCGCCGTCGGGCGTGATGAAACCGAAGCCCTTGTCGGCGTTGAACCATTTGACGGTACCGATAGCCATGTCTTTCTCCTTCGCAAGGATCATGGACGCCACACCGTGTGGCTTCCGCGTCGCCGCGTTGATCACCTCGTCCAGGGGAAAGGACCGGCAATAGGCAAGCGCCAGGGTAATGGGCCGCTCAGGGCGCACAGACTCATTGAAACTCAAAACTGCGACGCTACGAACCGTAGCACACCCACGACATCCGGGCGCCTCTTGCCGGCCCGTGGGGGTGGTGCAGGGGCGTGGACCGCGTCGACCGATATCCGGTCGGAGGGGGCCGGCGACACCGGTCCGAGGCTTCTTGGACGCCTCACGCGTACGGTTGACGGGACGGACGACCGTAGAGGATCTTGCCTCGCCGCGTCGATCCAGAGAGGATGCGCGATGTCGCGCTACATCATCGGCGGGTACGACGAACATTCGGTCGTTCACCTGACTCCCGTCCGCGGCGACCAAGGAGTCGAGCTTCCGTCCGGGCTCTACGAGCAGTGGAGGCAGGCCCGTGCCGAACTGGACGCGGCTCAGCATGAGATCGTGTCCCACCTGCGGGGGGTCGGCGGCCGCGACGCGATACCGGAGGAACTGTGGGAGGCGGTCGATCGGCAGAATCTGCCGGGCCGCTCGTGGGATCCGCTGTGACCGATGTCGAGGTGGAGTTCGTCGGCGGGCCGCTCGACGGGGTCACCAGCAGCGTTCGCGCCATGGCGACGGGCCAGCCGCCCCGGTTGTTCGCCATCGAGGTGATCGCGCTCGGCGGGGGCCATGCCAGCCATGACTACCTGGTCGGCGACGCCCTCAACGCCAAGGGCCGGTGGCTCTACGAGTACGTCGGAACTCGGGCTCGTTGAATCTCATCGCCGCGCGCGGGCGCGTACGCCACCCCGGACGCCACGCCGGTACGGTCGTCGGGTGAGCAGTGGCGAGGTTCCCGGTGTGCGCCTGGCGGTCCGGGCGTTCCATGCGGTGCTTGACGCCGCCATGCGCACACCGGTGCCCCGGGCGTCCGGATGGCCGTGGCCGGCTCACCCGTCGCGGCTGCGGCTGGTGGTCAGCATCATCTGGGCGGCGTTGGCCTCCGGCCTGACCGCCAGTGTCATCGCCGAACTGCTCGCGGGGAGGACGATGTCGTCCATCCTGGGCACCCTGATCGGGGTCGCTCAGTGCCTTCCGCTGCTGCTCGCCGTGCGACACCCGCTGATCGCGTGGCGGATCATGGTACTCGGGCAGTTCGCCGGGGTGCTCGTGTCCTCCCCGAAGGACCCGATCTGGCCCTGGCCGGTCGGCGGGTGCCTGGCGATGATAGTGGTGCTGTTCCAGGTGGCGGCGTCCTATCCGCGGCGGACCGTGGTCGGGGTGGGCTTGCTCACCGCCCTGTTCATGCTGCTGCCGGCGGTCCCGTTGGCCGACACGCCGCCCTGGCTGGTGTTGATCCTGTGCGGCGTCGAGGCGCTCGTGCTGGTGCTCGGCGACGCCATCCTCGGCCGGCGGACGGCCGAGGCGCGGCTGGCCGAGCAGGCCGAACTGCGCCGGCAGGACCTCGCCCGGCAGGCCGTACTCGAAGAACGCAGCCGGATCGCCCGGGAACTGCACGACGTGGTGGCGCATCACATGTCGATG
>JBDZVD010000170.1:0-11247 GCA_040255525.1 Micromonosporaceae bacterium
CTCCTCGGCCCCGGCGGTGCCGGCGCGGTCGCCCCCGCGGGACTGTCCGGGCAGCCGGACGTGGTGGCGACCGTGACGCTGTCGAAGTCCTTCGGCGCGGCCGGTGGCGTGGTCGCCGGGCCGCGGGCGCTGGTCGCCAAGCTGGTGGACACCGGCCGTACCTTCATCTACGACACCGCACTGCCCCCGGCGGTGGCGGCCGGCGCGCTGGCCGCGGTGGAGCTGATCCGGGACGGCGACGCGCTGCGCGCGGAGTCCGCGCAGCGCGCCGCGCTGGTCGGCAAGCGCCTGGTCGACCACGACGTGTCGGAGCCGGCGGCCGGCGTCGTGTCGGTGAGCGCGCCCGGGCCGGTGGAGGCGGTCGCCTGGGCTCAGGCGTGCCGGGACCGCGGCGTGGCGGTCGGCTGCTTCCGGCCACCGTCCACACCGGACGGTCGCTCGCGGCTGCGGCTGACCATCAACGTCGGCGTGCCGCGGGCCGACTTCGAGAAGGCGCTGGACATCATCGCGGAGTGCGCGCCGTGACCGATGTCTGGATCGTCAGTGGTACCGACACCGGGGTCGGCAAGACGGTGGTGACCTCGGCGATCGCCGCCGCCGCGGCGGTGGCGGGGCAGCGGGTGGCGGTCATCAAACCGGGACAGACCGGCATCGCGCCCGGCTCGGACGAGGAAGCCGACCTGGATGTGGTGGCCCGGCTCGCCGCGCCGGCCACCCTGCTGAACCTGGTCAGCTACCCGGACGCGCTGGCGCCGCTGGCCGCCGCGGAGCAGGTCGGCGCGCCGCCGCTGGCGCTCGGCGACGTCATCGAGGCGGTGGGGCGTACCGCGGCGGCCCACGATGTCGTGCTGGTCGAGGGCGCCGGCGGGCTGCTGGTGCCGATGGGCGAGGGCGGCTGGACCGTCGCCGACCTGGCGCTCGCGCTGCGCTGCCCGACCGTGGTGGTGGCGCGGGCCGGGCTCGGTACGCTCAACCACACCGCGCTCACCCTCGAGGCGCTGGCGCGGCGTGGCCTCACCGGGTACGTGGTCATCGGAGCCTGGCCCCACACTCCGGAGCTGGTGCACTGGCGCAACCTGGTCGACCTGGCGGGTGAGCTGGTCGGGGTGCTGCCGGACGGGGTGGGCGCGATGGAGCCGGCGGCGTTCCGGTCCTCGGTACGGTCCTGGCTCAGCCCCCTGCTGTACGGGCGGGCGGACCCGCGGCGGCTGCGCACCGACGGGGTGGCCGGCCGGCCACCGGAGTGGCCGGAGCCGGTCGAGCCGCCCAGGTAGCCCGCTGCCACCCGGGCATCGGTTGTCGCCAGACCGACAGCGGCCGCCGGACCGGACAGTACCCGCCGTGCCGGCGGCGGCCCGGCGAGCGCGTGCCGGAGCGTATTCGTGGTGGGCGCTCCGGCGCGCCGGGCCGGTGCCGACGACCGTCGATTCGGTCGGAGGCCAACCTGTCGCGGGCGGTGCCGGGTCCGCCGTGACCTGCGCGGGATGCCTGTCACGCCCGCTACTCATGGAGCGATACCCCTGGCGTGCGACCGGTCAGCAAGGGCACTGCGAGCGCTTTCATGCCGCCCGGGCGGGTACCAACGGCTTAGCCCGTATGGTCCGTCCGTCCGGCATCGACCGACCTGGAGGGGTTGCGGACCGGTGGAGCGAGACGCAACCTTGCATGGGGTCAGCGACACGGTGTCCGGCGGTTGCCCAGGGACACCAACGGGTTGGGGGCGAGCGCCACGGACGAGAACATCGGCACCGGTGAGGCCCCGCCACGCGCCGGCCGTGGCCATCAGGTGGCCGGGCACACGCGCACCGGTGGCCTGCACTCGATCCGCCTGCGCCTCATGCTGCCCATCGTGCTGGCCGCGATCGGGCTGGTCGGGCTCGGTGCCGCACAGACCGACACCGCCGTTCACTCGGCGTTGGCCGCCCGGCGCGGGGAAGCGGTGGCGAACACCGCGATCGTCGCCCTGCAGGTGGAGAACGCGCTGGAGCAGGAGATCGCGGAAGCCGACCGCCTGCGCGCCCGGGGCGGGGCCGGTGCCGCGCTGCTGACCGCGGCACAGAGCCAGACCGACCTGGCGGTGGCGAAGTTCCGCGGGGCCAGCGCGCAGGCCCGGAGGATCGCACCGAACCTGGTCGGGGTCCTGAACGCCGCGACCGGGCAGCTGGGCACGCTCGGTGCCGTCCGGGCCCAGGTGGAGGAGCTCGGTCCGCAGGCGCTGTCGGGCGACCAGTACGACGACATCCGGCACGCCGTACTCGCGCTCGCCGACGCGCTGCCCACCGCGCTGGCCGACGCCGACCTCGCGGCCACCGCCCGGGCGGTCGCCGCCATCGCCCGCGCCGAGTACTACGGTGCCCAGCAGCGCGACCTGCTGCACCAGGTCTTCCAGCGGGGCCGCTTCCTACCCGGCGAGCAGGCACGGCTGGCCTCGCTCGTGGGCGCGCAGGACGAGCGGCTGGCCGAGTTCACCCGCAACGCCACAGCGGAGCAGCAGGAGCTGTACAACCGCGAGTTCAGCGGGCCGGACGTCAGCACCGCGCTGTCCATGCGCACCGCGGTGCTGGCCGCGACCCCGGCGCCGGCGGCGCTGAAGGCCGACCCGGACGGCTGGTACATCGCGCAGAGCAACCTCGTGCGGCAGATGCGCGCCGTGCAGCTGAGCCTGTCGCACACCCTGGACCACACCTCGCGCGAGCGGCAGGCGGCGGCGGCCAACCAGGCGGTGATCACGGGAGCGGCGACCACCGCGCTGATTGCGATCGCGTTCGGCGCGGCGCTGTTCTTCGCGGTACGCACCAGCCGGCGGCTGCGCCGGTTGCGGCGCTCGGCGCTGACCGTGGCCGGCGTCGAGCTGCCCGGCACCATCAGTTCGTTGACCACGGCGCCGGACACCACCGCGGTGCGCGGGGTGCTCAACACGTCCGCGGCGCGGGCCGAGGCACTGGCCCTGGCCGGCAGCGACGAGATCGGCGAGGTGGGCGCCGCACTGTCCACTGTGTATCGCCAGGCGCTGCGGCTCGCCGCCGACCAGGCGCTGATGAGGCTGGACATCGCCGGCCTGTTCGTCGCGCTGTCCCGGCGCGGCCAGACGCTGGTCCACCGGCAGTTGCAGCTCATCGCCGATTTCGAGCGGATGGAGACCGACCCGGACGCGCTCGGCCGGCTCTTCCAGCTGGACCACCTGGCCGCCCGCATGCGGCGTAACGACGAGAACCTGCTGGTACTGGCCGGGGGCGAGCCGGGCGGCCGGGTGATGGCGGCGGTACCGCTGATCGACGTGATCCGCGCGGCGTCCGCGGAGATCGAGGATTACCACCGGGTCGAACCGGTGGCCGTCGCCGAGGTGGCGGTCGCCGCGCCGGTGGTCCGCGACCTGATCCATCTCCTCGCCGAGCTGCTGGAGAACGCGACCCAGTACTCGCCGCCGAGCACCAGGGTGCGGGTCTCCGCCCGCCGTACCGTCGACACCGTCACCGTCACCGTCTTCGACGAGGGCATCGGCATACCGGAGGCGCAGGTCACCGAACTGAACGGCAGGCTGAGCCAGGCCACCATGCTGACCGCCGAACTGGCCGGGACGATGGGCCTGCTGGTGGTGTCCCGGCTGGCGGCACGCCACCAGATCGCGGTGGAGTTGCGCAGCGCGGCCGGTGGGGGTACGGCCGCGCTGGTGGCGCTGCCGATCGCCATTCTGGCGCCGGTACCGCTGCCGCTCGACCGGGTGGAGCAGGTGACCGGCGCGCAACCGGCGCCGTACGCGGTGCGGGTGGCGCAGAACGGTGTCGGGCGGGCGGTCACCCGGGCGGTCGGGGGCTTCGCGCCGGTGGTCGCGGATCCGGTCGCGCCGCTCACCCGTGGCCCGGCCGTGGTGGCCCCGGCCAGCTACGCCGCGACCGGTACGGCGCCGTCCGGCGCGATCCCGTACGGCGCGTACCCGCCCGAGGTTCCGCAGCCGAACGCGGCCGGTCGTACATTCAACGGTGGCCCGGGCAACGGTGGCCCGGGCAACGGTGGCCCAGGTGGCGGCGGGGCGGGCAACGGTGGGGCGTCCGGCGGTGGCCCGGGCAACGGCGGCCCGTCCGGGCCGGCCATCGGCGCCGGGGCCAACGGCAGCGGGGGCTTTGCCGGAGCGGGCGCCGGCGGTCTCCCGGGGACCGGTGTGGCCGGTGGCCATCCGGGAGCGGGCCCGTCCGGCGGGGCCGGCGACGAGCGCATGGGGCTGCCCCGGCGGCGCCCGGGTCGCCTGCAACTGCCGGGTCAGGTGGCCGGCGGAGATCCGGCGGCGCAGGCCGACGACCCCAGCCGGCCCCCCGATCCCGACGCCATCCGCGCCCGCCTCAGCGGCCTGGCCAGCGGGCTGGCGGCCGCCGCCCGGCACACCAACCCCCGGCCGCCGGCGTGAACCCGTACCCGCCGAACCGTGCCACCCGAACCACCGCACATCCTCGCGAGGCGCCACCGCGTCAGTCCAGCACCACAAGCTCGACCTGGGTCCGCCCGGGCTAGACCGATCAGCGAAGGACGCATGATGAGCATCCCGACCGACCACTCGACCGAGTCCGTCGAAGGCAACCTGAACTGGTTGCTCACGACGTTCGCCCGACGGGTACCGGACATCGCGCATGCGCTCGCGGTGTCCGTCGACGGTCTGACCCTCGCCGCCTCCGAGGGGCTGCCCGTCGACCGGGCCGACCAGCTGTCCGCGATCACCAGCGGCCTGGCCAGCCTCACCGTGGGCGCGGCCAAGTGCCTGGCCACCGGCCGGGTACGGCAGACCGTGGTGGACATGGACGACGGCGTGCTGCTGGTCATGGCGGTCGGGGACAGGGCGCACCTGGCCGTACTCGGCAGCTCCGGCTGTGACCTCGGGCAGGTCGGGTACGAGACGGCGTTGCTGGCGCACCGGGTGTCCAGCGCGCTGGAGCCGGGTGCCCGGGTCGCGGGCCAGTTATGAGCGGTACGCGATCGGCCGGGCGGGCTCCGGCGGTCAGCCGACGGGCGCTGCTCGGGCTGCCGCTGCTCGCCCTGGCCGGCTGCGCCGTCGCGAAGGACCCGGCCAGCGGGCGCTGGCACCAGGGCGAACTGGCGGTGGGCACCGGCAACCCGACGGGCGTGTTCTACGAGGTCGGCGCCGCGTACGCCGCCGTGATCAACCGGCACCTGGACGGGTACGACGCGGTGGCCGCCCCGACGAGCGGCTCGGTGGACAACCTGAACCGGCTGGCGAGCGGGAACGTGGACATCGGCCTGGTGTTCGCCGACAACGCCGCCGACGCGCTGCACGGCTCCGGCCCGTTCGAGGGGCGATCCCAGCAGGTGCGGGCGCTGGCCCGCATCTACAACAACTACGCCCACGTCATCGTGCGCACCGACCGCGGCATCGACTCGGTCGCCGAGATGGGCGGGAAACGCATCTCGACCAGTAGCCACAACTCGGGTACCGAGGTGATGGCCAACCGGATGCTCAGCGCGGCGGGCCTGAACCCGGACAAGGACCTGACGAAGTTGCCCATGTCGCTGGCCCAGACGACGGACGCGCTTTCCGCCGGCACCATCGACGGCATGTTCTGGTCCGGTGGCCTGCCCACGCCGGGCGTCGGCGACCTGTTCCGCGAAGCCGGTAGGCACGTCCGGTTCCTGCCCGTCGACGGGCTGATCCCGGCGCTGACGAAGCTGTACGGGGCCGGCATCTACACCGCGGCCGTGCTGCCGAAGGCGACGTACGGGCTGACCGACGACGTGAAGACGGTCGCCGAGCCGAACATGATCGTGGTCGACCGGACGATGCCGGAGGCGCTCGCGTACCAGCTGACCGGGCTGCTGTTCGAGTACCAGTCGGAGCTGGCCAAGGTGCATCCGGTGGCCGACGACATCAAGCGCGACACGGCGCCGGAGACCAACCCGGTGCCGCTGCACCCGGGGGCAGCCCGGTTCTACCAGGGCCGTTAGGAGGGCGGCCCGCCCGAGTTGCCGAGACCGTCAGTGGCCGTTGCGGTGGCGTCCGCGCGAGATCGACGACTGACGCCTACCGTCGACGTGCCGGCTCGTGAATAGTCCGGGCCGTGGTACACCAGCGATCCTTGGAGGTTCGGTCCTTGTCTGCGCCGTCCGTCCGGCGGGCGACCATCGCCGCCTTGTCACTGTCCACAGCGGGCATCGCCTGCTCACTGCTCGCCGTGCCGGCGTCGGCCAACCCGGCGGGAACCGGACTGGTCATCAGCGAGGCGTACGTCAACGGTGGCTCGTCCGGCGCGAGCTACCTCAACAAGTTCGTCGAGCTCTACAACCCGGCACCGGACGCCGTCACGCTCACCGGCGACACCCTTCAGTACCGGGCGCCGACGAGCACGGTGGTGCCCAGCGGTTCCCAGGTGTTCGCGCTGTCCGGGACGGTGGCCGGGCACGGCCACTTCCTCATCCAGCTGCCGAGCAACAACGCCAGCACCAACCCGGGCGCGCCGCTGCCCGCGCCGGACCTGAGCACCGGCGGCAGCGTCAACCCGGGCGCGGGCGGCGGCACGCTGTTCATCGCGGCCAGCACGTCCGGCGTGCTACCCACCGACCCGGCCGTGATCGACAAGATCGGCTGGGGTACCAGCAACTCGCCGGAGACCAGCGCGCCGAGCGGTAACTCGGTGGTCCTGAGCTACCAGCGGGACGCGGCCGGCACGGACACCGACAACAACGCCGCCGACTTCCAGGTCGCCACCCCGACCCCGCAGAACGCGGCCTCCGATCCGGGCAACCCGGGCAGCGGCACGATCACGGTCACCAACCCCGGTACCCAGAACGCCACCGCCGGTACCGCGATCACCCCGCTGTCCCTGGCCGCCTCCGGCGGCACGGCCCCGTACACCTGGACGGCGACCGGGCTGCCCGCCGGGCTGAGCATCGTCGCGGACGGCACCATCTCGGGTACCCCGGCCGACGCCGGTACGTCGTCGGTGACGGTCACCGCCACCGACTCGACCGGCGCGACCGGCTCCGCGACCTTCAGCTTCCAGGTCTCCGGGGCCGCCCCGTCCGCCGTGCCGATCGCGGCGATCCAGGGCACGAACACCGGCACCTCGCCGTACGCCGGGAAGACCGTGACCACCGAGGGCGTCGTGACCGCGGCGTACGCCACCGGCGGCTTCAACGGCTTCTTCCTGGAGACCGGCGGCGCCGGCGGCACCGCGGCCGACGACAAGACCCCGGGCGCCTCCGACGCGGTGTTCGTGTTCGGCTCCACCTCGGCCAAGCAGGTCACCGTCGGCGACAGCGTCCAGGTGACCGGACGGGTCAGCGAGTTCCAGGGCGAGACCGAGATCGGCTCGCCCGCGGTGACCGAGCTCGACACCCCGCTGCCGCCCGTCGTGGCCGACCAGCTCCCGTGGTCGGACCTGGCGACCGACGCCGCGAAGGAGGCGCACGAGGGCGAACTGATCGCCCCGGAGGGCGACTTCACCGTGTCGGACAACTACGACGCCAACTGGTACGGCTCCTTCACCCTCGCGGCGGGCGACACCCCGCTGCGCCAGCCGACCGACGCCGGTACCCCGGGCAGCGCCGAGGCCCAGGCCGCCGTGGCCGACAACGCGGCCCGGATGGTGACGCTCGACGACGGTTCGAGCGTGAACTACAGCACCAGTGCCAACCAGAACACCCCGCTGCCGTGGCTGACCCCGACCAACCCGGTCTCGATCGGCTCGAAGGTGACCTTCCACCAGCCGGTGATCCTCGACTACCGGTTCTCGCTGTGGAATTTCCAGCCGACCCACCAGATCACCGACGACGGGTCGGCGGTGGCGACGTTCAGCGACACCCGCGCCGCCAACCAGCAGCCGGCCAACGTCGGTGGCGGCGTACGCCTGGCCACGTTCAACGTCGAGAACTACTTCCCGATGACGGGCGAGGACTACGTCGCCAAGGGGTTGGGCACCTGCACCTACTACACGGACCGGCAAGGCAACCGGATCGCGGTCAACACCTGCACCGGCACGGACGGCAGCGCCGGTCCGCGCGGCGCCGCCGACGACACCAGCTTCGCCCGCCAGCAGGCGAAGATCGTCACCGGGGTCAACCGGCTCGGCGCCAGCATCGTTTCCCTGGAGGAGATCGAGAACTCGGCCAAGTTCGGCGAGCCGCGGGACACCGCGCTGGCCGGGCTCGTCGACGCGCTCAACGCGGCCGCCGGGTCGGCCGTCTGGGCCTACGTCCCGTCGCCGTCCGCCGACAAGCTGCCGGCGCTGGCCGACCAGGATGTCATCCGCACCGCGTTCATCTACAGGCCGGCCGACGTCGCCCCGGTCGGCGCGTCCACCGTGCTGACCGGCGACTCCGGCCCCGGCCAGCCGTTCTCGATCGCCCGCGAGCCGCTGGCCCAGGGCTTCAAGAAGGCCGGCGCCACCGACCCGGACGCGTTCCTGGTGGTGGCCAACCACCTGAAGTCGAAGGGCGCGGACGGCGCCCCGCTGTACCCGGGCGACGCCGAGGACACCTCGTCCCCGGCCGTGGACCAGGGCGCGTTCAACGCGACCCGGGTGCACGAGGCGCAGGATGTGGCCGCCTTCGCCGCGCAGGTGGCCGCGGGGCTCGGTACCGACCGGGTGTTCCTGGTCGGTGACTTCAACGCGTACACCCACGAGGACCCGTTGCAGACCCTGTACGCCGACGGCTACACCGACCTGGGCAGCGCGCTCGACCCGGCGGAGTGGACGTACTCCTTCGACGGCCTGGAGGGCTCGCTCGACCACGTGCTGGCCAGCCCGACCGCGCGGGCGATGGTCACCGGTGCGGATGTGTGGCAGATCAACGCGCAGGAGGCGGTGGCCTACGCCTACAGCCGCTACAACTACAACGCCACCCAGCTGTTCAACGGCACCGACCCGTTCGCCGCCTCCGACCACGACCCGGTGGTCGTCGGGCTGAACCCGCCGGCCGCGCCGGCCTGGAGCGCCTCGACCGCCTACAACAACGGCGACATGGTGACCTACCAGGACTCGACCTGGCGGGCGATGTGGTGGACGCGGAACCAGGAGCCGGGCGACCCGTACGGCCCCTGGGAGCAGCTCGAGACGGCACCGGACGGCACCGCGATCTGGACGCCGTCCCGGGTGTTCGACGCCGGCGACATCGCGGTGTACCAGGGCAAGAAGTACACCGCGCGGTGGTGGACCCGCGACCAGGCTCCGGGCCAGCCGTACGGCCCCTGGAAGCCGGTCGGCTGACCGCCGTACCCGCGAACGAAGCCGCCTCCGGCCATCAGCCGGGGGCGGCTTCGGGTGGGCGCCGCGACCGCTGCTGCTCCCCAGCCGCAGGCGCTAGCCGGCGAACCCGCAGCGGCGACGCCGGCGCGTTGAAGCAGGGCGGCCGATGCGAGCCTCAGCCGACTGGCCGAGGTCCGTGGCTGCGAAAAGCCACCGGTCTCTGCCCGAAACGGCTTACCACATCTTGTAAGGTTGGCCCGGGGGTCGGGCTCCGGCACACTACCACTACCGCCGTGCCTGCCGTACCCGATGTGGACGCCGACTGGTCCTTCGCACAGCGGTCCGGATCGGATGAGGGAGACTCCCGTTACTTCACACTCGACACAACCATCTGTCCACGGCACGTCGAATCTTCTCGGGCGCCTCCGCACGCGACTTCGTGCTTTTCTACTCCAGGAGAGCGTGGAGGGCCAAGGGCTCCACGTCGACCCCGAAGACCCGGCCACCTCGCCACCCGCGACTGACGGTTGGACCCAGATACGCCGACGCGCCGAGCGGTCCGCGAGCATGACCCTGTTCACCGACGCGCTGCGGCCACCGAGCGGTGGCTCCCCGCGAGACGGTGTGATCGGTGACCTGGCGGAGTACCACCTGCTGCGCCCGCAGGAAGTCGTCCACCGGTGCTTGCACTGGGAGGATGAGAGCGTTCACGAGTGGCAGGCATCGTCCCGCGATACCGCGGAAGGGCTGGCCGACTTCTACAACTCCGTCGCTTCCTGGTCTTTCGACCTGCTCTGGTACGCCTACCTCCAGACGGTCGGCTTCGAATACCCGAACCACGTCGTGCTCGCCGACGCGCTTCCACGGCCGGACAGCGGTGCACGCCTCCTCGACTTCGGATCCGGCGTCGGAGTCACCGCACAGCTGTTCGCCGCACTCGGATACGACGTCACTCTGGCCGACGTCTCGGCGCCACTGCTGACGTTCGCCGCCTGGCGGCTGAAGCGGCGCGGGGTGGACGCGACCTACCTGCACCTGCCCGCCGAACTACCGGCCGCCTCGTACGATCTCATCACCGCCCTGGACACCTTCGCGCACGTTCCGGACGCGGGTAAGGCCGCACAAGAGCTCTACCGGGCGACCCGACCGGGCGGGTACCTTGCCGCCAATTTCGACGTGCGGCGTCCCTCTGAACGCAACGCCTGGCACCTCTACCACGACGACCTGCCGCTGCGGTGGGCGATCGAGCGGGCCGGGTACGCACCCGTCAAATACATCGATCAGCGCATATGGCTTTACCAGGCTCGACCGACCACGGGAATGGCGTGGCGACTACGGAAAGCAGGTGCGTGGCTGCGGTTGGCGAGCCCGCCGGTTCGGGGAATACGCGCGCTGCGCCACGCCCTGGTGGGCGCTATGCTGACCGTAATTGGTCAAATGCGTAGATCGCGCAGGGCGGCGGGGCACTGAGTGCCGGCGCCCACCCTGGCACCTGTGCCGGCGCAGCGCAACGTACGTCGATGTGATGGCCGGACATGGGTTTGATCTTGTTGATGCTCCCGTTCGCCCACCGCGAAGCGGGAGACCGTCGAGGGTGAACCGCTGCTCCCGAATGGCGGCCCACGGCCGTGCGGGCTCTGGTCGGGCCTGATTCGATCTTCTAGCAGGGCTCCTGGCCCCCGGTTGGGGTGCTCAGCCCGGGCGACGCGCCAAAACCGGGATCCGGTTTGTCAGACGGTGGGACGCTGGGCTAGAGTTCTCATCCGTCGCCGGGAAACACCGGGGACAGAGTGCGGACGTAGCGCAGTTGGTAGCGCATCACCTTGCCAAGGTGAGGGTCGCGGGTTCGAGTCCCGTCGTCCGCTCGGGGCCGCCGGAGGCGAACCACCTCGGTGGAGTGGCCGAGAGGCGAGGCAACGGCCTGCAAAGCCGTGTACACGGGTTCAAATCCCGTCTCCACCTCAGCAGGTCTACGGGCGATTAGCTCAGCGGGAGAGCGCTTCCCTGACACGGAAGAGGTCACTGGTTCAATCCCAGTATCGCCCACCAGGCAAAACCG
>JBDZVD010000171.1:0-7500 GCA_040255525.1 Micromonosporaceae bacterium
ACGCCGGCACCAGGCCGCCGGGGGCGGGCGGCGCGGACGCCGGCACCAGGCCGCCGGGGGCGGGCGGCGCGGACGCCAGGTACGGCGCCGGTGAGGTCGGTCCCGACGGGAACGGCGGTGCGGTGACGGGCGGTGGGGTGATGGGTGCTGCGGTGCCGGGCGCCGGGCCCACCGCCGGCGCCTGGTCCGGCGCCGCTGGGTTCGGTGTTGTCGGGTCGGGTGTCGCCTGGTCCGGTGGTGCCGGTGCCGGTGCCTGTCGCGCCAGGTCGGCGGCGGTGAGCTGGGCGAGGGTGTCGGTCGGTGCGTCGAGCGCGCCGGTGCCGGCGTCGGGCTCTCGCGCCGAGGTGGGCAGGCCCGGCGGCGTGTGGCTGGGCGCGACCGGCCAGGCCCGGCGTTGCGGATGTGGCCGGCTCCACGAGGAGCCCGAGCCGTCCGCCCGGCTGTCGTGTTCGTCGCCGTACGAGGTCACGCCACCAACCTCACAATCAGTTGCGGACGTTCTGCCGAACGAGGCCGAACGGAAACAGTAGCGGCGCGCCCCGCTCGCCTCCACCCCGTTGGCGGGGAACCGGACGGACAACCTCCTCTGGTATCCTCGGTACGAAGGTCGAGAGGCGCTGCAACGGACCTGGGTCCGCCACGCTCGACCTCATCTCCTCCTCAGCAAGGGCGCCTCCGTATGACGGAGGTGGTCGGCGTGGTTATGTCCGTGGACCGAGTCGATGTCCAGCCCGCAGCGCACCGGGCACTCAAGGATCTCCTGGACCGGCGGATCGTCGTGCTCGACGGCGCCTGGGGCACTATGCTGCAGCAGGCCGGGCTGAAGCCCGAGGACTACCGCGGCGACCTGCTGGCCGACCACCCGTACGACGTGGCCGGCGACCCCGACCTGTTGAACCTGACCCGGCCCGACCTGATCCTCGACGTCCATCGCCGGTACCTGGCGGCCGGCGCCGACATCACCACCACGAACACGTTCACCGCGACCCGCATCGGCCAGGCGGACTACCACCTCCAGGCGCTGGTCCGGGAGATGAACCTGCGCGGCGCCCAGCTGGCGCGGCAGGCCGCCGACGAGGCGGGCGGCAAGTTCGTCGCCGGTTCGATCGGGCCGCTGAACGTCACGCTCTCGCTGTCGCCCCGGGTGGAGGACCCGGCGTACCGGGCGGTGTCCTTCGACGATGTTCGCGCCGCGTACGCCGAGCAGATCCAGGCGCTGGCTGATGGCGGCGTCGACCTGCTGCTGATCGAAACGATCTTCGACACGCTGAACGCGAAGGCCGCGATCGCGGCGGCCCGGGAGGTCGCGCCGCACCTGCCGCTGTGGATCTCCGTGACGATCGTCGACCTGTCCGGCCGCACCCTGTCCGGGCAGACCGTCGAGGCGTTCTGGCGCTCGGTCGAGCACGCTCACCCGATGGTCGTCGGGGTGAACTGTTCGCTGGGCGCGGAGGAGATGCGCCCGTACGTCGCCGAGCTGTCCCGCCTTGCCGGTACGTACACCGCCTGCCACCCCAACGGCGGCCTGCCCAACGCGTTCGGCGGCTACGACCAGACGCCGGAGGAGTTCGCCGGACTGATCGCCGAGTTCGCCGGGTCCGGGATGGTCAACATCGTCGGGGGCTGCTGCGGCACCACTCCGGCGCACATCGAGAAGGCCACGGCGGCGGTGGCCCGACTCGCGCCCCGCCGGGTGCCGGCACCGCCGGCGGCCACCCGGTTCAGCGGGTTGGAGCCGTTCGCGATCGGCGCCGACACCGGGTTCGTGATGATCGGCGAGCGCACAAACGTGACCGGCTCGGCGCGCTTCCGCCGCCTGATCGAGGCGGACGACTACCAGGCGGCGGTGGACGTCGCGCTGGAGCAGGTACGCGGCGGGGCGAACCTGCTCGACGTCAACATGGACGCCGACCTGCTCGACAGCGAGCAGGCGATGACCACGTTCCTGAACCTCGTCTCCACCGAGCCCGAGGTCGCCCGCATCCCGATCATGATCGACAGCTCGCGGTGGAGCGTGCTGGAGGCCGGGCTCAAGTGCGTACAGGGCAAGGGCGTCGTCAACTCGATCAGCCTCAAGGAGGGCGAGGAGGCGTTCCTCGACCACGCACGGCGCATCCGCAGCTACGGCGCCGGGGTTGTGGTGATGGCCTTCGACGAGCGGGGGCAGGCCGACACCACCGAGCGCAAGGTGGCCATCTGCGGCCGGGCGTACGACCTGCTGACCACGAAGGCCGGGTTCGCCCCGGAGGACATCGTGTTCGATCCCAACGTGCTCGCCGTCGCGACCGGCATCGCCGAGCACAACGGGTACGCCAAGGCGTTCATCGACGCGCTGCCGCTGATCAAACAGCGCTGCCCCGGTGCGCGGACCAGTGGCGGCATCTCCAACCTGTCGTTCTCGTTCCGCGGCAACAACGTGGTACGCGAGGCCATGCACTCGGCGTTCCTGTTCCACGCGGTACGCGCCGGGTTGGACATGGGCATCGTCAACGCCGGCCAGCTCGCGGTGTACCAGGACATCCCGGCCGAACTGCTGGAACTGGTCGAGGATGTGATCTTCGACCGGCGTCCGGACGCCACCGACCGCCTGGTCGCGTTCGCCGAGACGGTCAGCGGGCGGGGTACCCGCCGGACCGTGGACCTGTCCTGGCGGGACGCCCCGGTCGAGGAGCGACTGGCGTACGCGCTCGTGCACGGCATCGTCGACTTCGTCGAGGCCGACACGGAGGAGGCCCGCCAGGCGGCGAAGCGCCCCCTGGACGTGATCGAGGGGCCGCTCATGGACGGCATGAAGACCGTCGGCGACCTGTTCGGCTCCGGAAAGATGTTCCTGCCGCAGGTGGTCAAGAGCGCGCGGGTGATGAAGCGCTCGGTCGCCTACCTGGAGCCGTTCATGGAGGCCGAGAAGGAGCAGGCGCTGCGTGACGGGCGCGACGAGGCGGGTCGTGGCCAGGGCAAGGTGGTGCTCGCGACGGTCAAGGGCGACGTGCACGACATCGGCAAGAACATCGTGGGCGTCGTGCTGGGCTGCAACAACTACGAGGTCGTCGACCTCGGCGTGATGGTCCCCGCGGCGACCATCCTGGACACCGCGGTCGCCGAGAACGCTGACGCGATCGGGCTGTCCGGGCTGATCACGCCGTCGCTGGACGAGATGGCCGCGGTTGCCGCCGAGATGCGGCGCCGAGGGCTGAACCTCCCGCTGCTGATCGGTGGCGCCACGACGTCGCGCCAGCACACGGCGGTGCGCATCGCCCCCGCGTACGACGGCGTGACGGTCCACGTCCTCGACGCGTCCCGGGTCGTCGGCGTCGTCTCCGACCTGCTCAGCCCGGACCGCGCCGAGTCGTTCGCCGACAGCAACCGCGCGGAGCAGGAGCGCCTGCGCGAGCAGCACGCGGCTACCCGGCGCAGCCCGCTGCTGGGCCTCGACCAGGCCCGCGCGAACCGGGAGCGGGTGCCGTTCGACGACCTGCCGGTCCCGGCTTTCACCGGGCTGCGGACCGTCGAGCCGGACCTGACCGTGCTCCGCGAGATGATCGACTGGCAGTTCCTGTTTCTCGCCTGGCAGTTGAAGGGCAAGTACCCGGCGATCCTTGGGCAGCCGGTGGCCCGCGAGCTGTTCGACGAGGCGAACGCCCTGCTCGACCAGATCGTCGCGGACGGTTCCCTGGTGGCCCGTGGCGTCTACGGGTTCTGGCCGGCCCACTGCGACGGCGAGGACATCGTGCTCGACACCGCGACCCCGGTGCGCCTGCCGATGCTGCGCCAGCAGACGGCCAAGCCCGACGGCCGGCCCAACCGGAGCCTGGCCGACTACATCGCGCCCGCGGGCGACCACCTCGGCGGGTTCGCCGTCGCCATCCACGGCGCGGAGGAGCTGGCGGCCAAGTTCGAGGCCGGCAACGACGACTACAAGGCCATCATGGTCAAGGCCGTCGCCGACCGGCTCGCCGAGGCGTTCGCCGAGTACGCCCACCTGCTGGCGCGGCGCGACTGGTTCGAGCCGGACGCCGACCCGGCGATCGAGGACCTGCACGCCGAACGGTTCCGGGGCATCCGGCCGGCCATCGGGTACCCGGCCAGCCCCGACCACAGCCAGAAGCGGGTGCTGTTCGAGCTGGTCGGGGCGCACCGGATCGGCATGGGACTCACCGAGTCGTTCGCGATGACTCCGGCCGCCAGCGTCAGCGGGCTCATCTTCGCAAACCCGTCGTCGCGGTACTTCACGGTCGGGCGCATCGGTCGTGACCAGGCCGAGGACTACGCACGGCGGCGCGGCATGAGCCTGGCCGAGGTCGAGCGCTGGCTGCGGCCGAACCTCGCTTACGAGCCGTCCTCGCAGTCGTGACCCGAACCGTTCGTCATGCTCGACGCCGACCGGCTCGCTGGGACGGTCGCGGCCGCGTGGGTGAGGGTTCCCGAGCGCCCGCACCCCCGGCGGGTGCGGGTCCCGCCCCGGTATCGCGGCCGGAGAGCGCGTCCCAGGCGGCCATCGCACAGGTGATGACCGCCTCCAACTCGGCGCGGTCCGCGCCGTCGCGGGCTTGGATGGACAGGCCCTGCACCACGGTGGTGTAGTAGCGGGCGATGGCGTCGAGGCCGGCCGCCGACACGGTGAGGTCGCCGTCGGCGACCCCGCGGGCGAGCCGGTCCCGGATGGCGGTGAGCATGTCGCGCCTCAGGTCGGCCAGGAACTCCCGGATCGGGTGGTTCTCCACGGCACCGGTGGGTGCGGCCAGGATGAGCATGCAGTAGTGTGGCGCGTCCGAACGGGTGATCTCATCGGCGGTGGCGCGCAGCATTTCGTGGATGGCGGCGTACGCGGTCGGTTGTTCGCGCAGCGCGCGCCGCGGCGGCTCGCCCGAGGTCGTGCCGTAGAGCGCCATGACCCTGCGGAACAGGTCTTCCTTGCTGCCGAAGCAGGCGTAGATGCTGGCCGACGCGATCCCCATGGCCCCGGCCAGATCGCTGAGCGAGGTGCCCTCGTAGCCCCGTTCCCAGAACAGGTCCAGGGCCTGGCGCAGGGCGGTGTCCGGGTCGAAGGTGCGGGGCCTGCCGCGAGTGCCCATCGGAATGCGTCTCCGTACTTGTTTGCCGTTCGACCAAGTTTACCTTGACCTGTGTCGCACGGACATGGCATGGTTTGTTGGTCGTTCGAAAAATAAATTCAGCCGCCGCTCTGGGGGCGCCGGACATGACCATCGCAGGCAAGAGGTTCCTGGTGACCGGGGCCAACCGCGGCATCGGCCGGGCGCTGGTCGCCAAAGCCCTGACCAGGAATGCCGTGCGGGTGTATGCCGGCACCCGCCGTCCCCTGGCTCACCCGGACGCCGCGCCATAGCTCCTTCGGAGCGCCCGCGACCACCTGGCGGACCTCGGTGGCGGTTGCGCGACCTTGCGCCGGCCGTGCCAAAGATTTGCCGATCGTTCGATAGCCAGAAAGAAGTCGATGACATGATGATTCCCGCAACCATGCGTGCCCTGCAGCAGACGTCCGTCAACGGCCCGCAGGACCTGCACCTGATCACCGACGCGCCGGTACCGAGCCCAAGCCCCGGCGAGGTCCTGGTCCGGGTCACCGCCGGCGGCGTCAACTTCGTCGACATCTCCCAGGCCCGCGGCACGTTCGCCGGCGGCCCGCGTCCGCCGTACGTGGCCGGCATCGAGGGCGTGGGGGAGGTCGTCGCAGCCGGCGAGGGGGTGACCGACCTGGAACCAGGCGCCCACGTCATTGGCGTCAGCGTGGGTGGCGGCGCCTTCGCCGAGTACATGGTGCTGCCCGCGGCCGCCGCGATGCCAGTGCCGACAGGCTGGGCCGACGAGCAGGCGCTGGGCCTGGTCGTGAACTGGCCGACCGCGCTCGCAGCGCTCAAGCCACTCGGCGGTCTTAACGCCGGGCAGACCGTGCTGATCCACGCGGCGGCCGGCGCGACCGGCCAGGTCGCGGTGAAGATAGCCAAACACTACGGCGCGACGGTGATCGCCGCGGCCTCGTCGGGCAAGCACGAGGTGGTTCAGGCGCTCGGTGCCGACCATGTCATCGACTCCCGCGGCGCAGACATCGCCGCCGAGGTCCTGCGGCTGACCGACGGCGTGGGCGCGGACCTGGCGCTGGAGTCGATCGGAGGCGCCACCCTCGACGCCAGCCTCGCCGCGACCAGGCGGGTCACCGGCCGGGTCGTCGTCTACGGTGTGGCCGGCGGCGAAGCCGCGATCACCAACTGGGAGCTGGTCTACAAGCACCAGGTCCACGTCATCGGCCTGAACATCGGCACCCTGATCCAGGCCGCACCGCACATCTTCGGCGAGGTGATGGGCGAGCTGTTCGGGCTCCTCGCGGCCGGGGTGCTCGGCCCCGGCCAGCCCACCACATATCAGCTGGCCGACGGGCCGAAAGCACTTGCGGACCTGGAGGCGCGGGCCACGGTGGGCAAGCTGGCACTGCTGGCCTGAGCCGACCGTGTTGATGTTGGCGTCGCTGGCTGCCCAGAGGTGGCAGGAACCGCCGGATGCTCCCAAGCTCCCAGACTGCTCCTGCGACCCCGGATACGCCTGCGCCATCCAGATGCGCCCGCGCCCCCCAGACGCGCCCCCCAGACCAGGTCGCCGGGATCAGAGATGGCGACGCCGCTCAGACGAGCGGAGCCAGGGTCAGAGCCGGCCAGGCCGGTCAGAGGTGGCCACCGTCGCCTAGATGCTGCCGGGCAGATCCAGAGGCGCCTCATCCCCCCAACGGGGGATGAGGCGACGGGAACGTGTAAATCACTCAAAAACCGACCGGCAGGTTATGTGACAATATCTCTCATATGGGGCTAGTCGGATGCGGCAGTTGAAACAACCATAAACAACTCCCGCCCGAGTGTGCGTCGTCCGGCATGTGTCCGAAGTGGAGATTCCGCTGACGGGACGGACCAGCCCCCCGATGTCGCTCGTTGGAAGGAGCAACATGTTCAAGACACGCAAGCGGACGCTGGCGATCGCGGCTCTCACCGCGGCGCTGGCGGTCGGCGGTCCTGCCAGCGCGGCCAGCGCGGCGGGTTCGCTTTCGTCGATCCCGTTGGGTGGGGGATCGACGGGCAGCGCATACGCCCCCGACCAGGCCGGCGCGACCGCGCCCGAGCAGTCGAACGGCGCCGAGCAGTCGAACGGGTACGCGCCCACGCAGTCGGGCCACAACGGCGAGTGCGACGCGACCGCGCCGACCGGTGGCGCGCCTATGGGCGGTGCGCCATCCTATGGCGCACCCGACGGTGGCGCGCCTTCAGACGCGACCGGGCCGGACGGCTCGGCTCCGTGGGGCGGCGGCTCGAAGGGTGACCACAGCAAGGCGGCTCAGGAGAGCGGCGGTAGCTGGGGTGAGGACGGCAAGTCGGATCCGAAGGGTGACCACAGCAAGGCCGCTCAGGAGGATGGGAAGTCTGACGCGGCGGCCGATCACGGCAAGGACGGCAAGTCGGATCCGAAGGGTGACCACAGCAAGGCCGCTCAGGAGGATGG
>JBDZVD010000171.1:7600-7910 GCA_040255525.1 Micromonosporaceae bacterium
GAAGTCTGACGCGGCGGCCGATCACGGCAAGGACGGCAAGTCGGACCCGAAGGGTGACCACAGCAAGGCCGCTCAGGAGAGTGGCGGAAGCTGGGGTCAGGACGGCACGTCCGACCCGCGGGGTGACCACAGCAAGGCGGCTCAGGAGAGCGGCGGAAGCTGGGGTGGCGAACAGCAGTGGGGCGGCCACGGGCAGTGGGGCGGCAAGGGCGACTGGTGCGGCGCTGGCGCGCCGGACTTGACCGCGCCGGACACGACCGCGCCGGACACGACCGCGCCGGACACGACCGCGCCGGACACGACCGCGCCG
>JBDZVD010000171.1:8010-11062 GCA_040255525.1 Micromonosporaceae bacterium
GGTGCCGCGTCCACGCCGGACGCGACCGCGCCCGGCTCGACGACCGCGCCGAACGGGAACACCGCTCCCGGTGCGTCCACGAACGGGCAGTACTCGGGTGGCACGGGCAGCTGGAACTCCGGCCAGGACATGGGCCAGGGCGGCTCCACCCTGACGCCTCGGTAGGTCAGGAGTCGTCCAGGTCGCGAGCCCCGACGACGAGTACCACCGACCGGTGGGACAGTTGATTCGCAGAGTCAACTGACCCGGTCAGCCGACGCGGTCGGGCAACCGATCGCCGCGTGTGCCGCGCCCCACACCTCGTGGGGCGCGGCTTCGCGTCGCGTACCCATGGATCCTCGGCGGCACCGCACGTCCTCCGGTTCCCGGCTGCTGGCGGCGGCGCGGGGAGTGCGGCGCACCGGTGATGGTCACCACCGTGACGCGGATCGGTGGGTCGTTGAGATCGGTTGGTCCAGCCGGTTTCTACCACCGGTTCGGATACATCGGGCTGCCGATGCCGCCGACGGTCAGCTTCGCGCCCGCGGGCCTTGCCCCGCTGCTGCGCACCGACCTGCCCGGCGAGGTTCGCCTGGAGCGCCTGGCAGACGGGTACGACGACTACCGCGACATGCGGGAGCGGTTGCTGGCGCGCCGGCACGGGTGCGCGGTCCTGCCGGACTACGCGGCGGTCCGCTTCCGGGACCAGGAGCAGCGTTGGTTGGCGACCGCCCGGTCGGGTGGGGAGGTGGTCGGTGCGGTGACGTACCGGATCACCGACCACGGAGGTGACCTGCTCGCGGAGGACCTGCTGGCGACCGGTCCGCTGGGTCGTGCGTTGTTGCTGCGCTTCTTCGCGGCCCACGTCGATCAGGTGACCCGGGTCTCGGTCCGGGTCGACCCGGACGAGGCGCCGGAGCAGTGGGCGATCGATCTGGGGTTTGTCAGCGAGGCCAAGGTCGAGGTCCCCAGCCTCCATGCGCCGATGGCCCGGGTCCTGTCCGTGGACGCGCTCACCGGGATGCCGGTGGGCCCGGGGCGCATCGCGGTCACCGTGGTCGACGACCCGTTCATCGCGGGGGAGTACCTGCTGGACGGGGCCTCCGGAAAGCTGGAGGTGACGCGTGCCCCGGCCGCGCCGGCGGCCACGCTGACGGCGGCGGGGCTGTCGGGCCTGGTGTACGGCGTGCTCGACCCGGCCGAGCTTCCGTTCCGGAACCTGGGTACGGTGCCCGACCCGGCCGCCGACCAGTTGCGCGCGCTCTTCCCGCGCCAGCGCCCGTACGTGGTGGCGCAGTTCTGAACGCGGCGGAGGCGCCCGGCCCTTACAGTGCCAGCTTCATGCCCTCGTGGCTCGCGGCGACGCCGAGGCGCGCCTCGACCTGTGATCGTAGGGCGCCGTGCCGCCCCAGGCCCGGGATGTACGTGATCTGCATGCACGCCACGACCTCGCCGCCGTCCTGCCCGACGATCAGGAAATTGCGCGGGTCGGCCTCGAGGTCGGCGAAGGCCTTCTCGTACGCCTCGTCGACCGCCGGGAACTCGCGGGCCTTGCCGAGCATGTCGTCGGCGAGCAGGGCGATGCTGGCGGGCAGGTCGGTGCGGACGGCCTCGCGGATGATCATGCGGCACAGCGTACGCGAGGGCACCGGGTTCGCTCGCGTGCCGGCGGTCGTGGTCTGCGGGTACGCTCCGGCCGGCACCACCCGCCAGGGCGGTGCCGGCCGTCGTGTCCGGGCGCGTCAGCTGGCGGTGTGCTCGCCGGCCTCGGTGGGCGTGGTGCTCTCGACGGCGTCGGGGCCGCCGCCCGCGGTGATCTCGATTCGCCGCGCGCCGGTACCGGCGTAGGCGCCGGCCACCCGGACGTTCAGCACGCCCGCGTCGTACGTCGCGCTGATCGCGTCGGCGGTCACGTGCGCCGGCAGGTCGAACGAGCGCTGGAACGAGCCGTACCGGACCTCGCGGAGGCTGCGTCCGTCGCGCTCCTCGCTCCGCTCGTCGCGGCGCTCGCCGCGGACCACCAGGCGGCCGCGGTCGACCTCGACCGTCACGTCGTTGGTCACGTCCACCCCGGGCAACTCGACGCTCACCACCGCGTCCTCGCCGTCCCGGCTGATCTCCGCGGCCGGGGTGAAGCCGGACGCACGCCGCGCCGGCCACGTCGCGACCGGGCCGAAGGCGTTGCGCACCAGTGCGTCGAACTCCGCGAACGGGTCGCGCCGCGCCCACAGTGACAAGGTGCTCATGCTGGTCTCCTCCGTCTCACCGCACCAGCCTCGCCGGTGCGTCACCCGGCATAACTTGAGTCGGGTCGACTCAATTCCCGTTCGCGACAGGAGATTTCACACCGGCCCAAAGCCCGCTCGAGCGCGCCGAGCACGCGGCCACGCTGGTCCGGATCGACTACGACGCCACGGCGCCGGTCACGCTCCTCGACGACATCCGGGACGAGGCGAACATCAGGAGCAGCACCTCACGCTGGGCGCGCGGGCCGACGGCACGCTGGTCGCGGTGCGCCACCGCAAGTTCTCGATGACGTCCCACTTCGACGACTGGGCCGGGTGTGAGCCGCACACCGGACCCTCGGGTCGCGGCCGGGCCCGCCACCTGGTGGCGGGCCCGGGTCGCGCGGTGCGCCGTACGGGTCAGGGACTGGTGCAGGTGACCGTGGGGGTAGCCGCGTTACCGCTACCGGTGAAGCCGAACTGTGTCGAGCCGCCCGCGGGCAGCGAGCCGTTGTAGGACAGGTTCTTCACCGTCACGCTGGAGCCGCTGACCGCCAGCGACCCGTTCCAGAGCTGGGTGATGGACTGGCCACTGGCCAGGGTCCAGCGGACCGTCCAGCCGTTGACCGCCGCCTGGCCGGCGGTGACGGTCACCTGTACCTGGAAGCCGCCCGGCCACGAGTTGGTCGTCTGGTACGCGGCCGTACACGCTCCGCCGGCCGGCGTGGTCGGCGGGGGGGTGGTCGGTGGCGCCGTCGTGGGCGGCGTCGTGGTGGGCGGCGCCGTGGTGGGCGGGGTGGTGGTCGGTGGCGTCGTGGTGGGTGGTGTCGTGGTCGGTGAGGTGGTCG
>JBDZVD010000041.1:0-50557 GCA_040255525.1 Micromonosporaceae bacterium
TTCAATTGGCAGCGGCGGCGGGGGCCCCGACGCTGGCCCCGGCGACGCGCGGTCGCTGGCGACCGGATCCGGACCCCGGTGAGCGCAGCGGGCCGAGTCGCGCCGGTCGTGGAGGCCGCCTCCGCACCGGGCGGCCGACGGCGGTTCGCGCCCGGTCACCGGGCCGGCGTCGCCGCCCTCGCCGGGCTCGCCGCCCTGCTCTACCTGGCCTTGTCCCTCAGCCAGTACCACACCTTCCGGACGAGCACGTACGACCTCGTCATCTTCGACCAGGCCGAGCGCTCCTACAGCCGGTTCGGGCTGCCGGTCGCGATCGTCAAGGGCATCCACAACGGATTCGGTACCGGGTTCTCGATCCTCGGCGACCACTTCTCGCCGATCCTCGCGGTGCTCGCCCCGCTGTACTGGATCCACGACGGGCCGCGGACTCTGCTGGTCGCGCAGGCGCTCCTGTTCGCGTCCGCGGTCGTGCCGCTGTTCGGGTTCGCGCGCCGGGAACTGGGTACCCTGCCCGCCTACCTGGTCGCCGCCGGCTACGCGCTGTCCTGGCCGGTGGCCCAGGCGGTCGCGTTCGACTTCCACGAGGCCGCGTTCGCGCCGGTGCTGTCCGCGCTGCTGTTCGAGCGGTACTCCGCGCTCCGGCACGGCCGGGGTCGCTGGTCGCACGTCGCGCTCGCCGCCGCGGCCCTGCTGGCCGTCAAGGAGGATATCGGCCTGCTGGTCAGCGCGTTCGGGCTGTGCCTGCTGGCCGGTGGGGTCCGCCCGGCGCCGCACCGCCGGGAGTCGGTGCTGCTCGGACTCGCGTTCACCGCCGGTGGGCTGCTCGCGGTCGCGGTCACCACGCGGTACGCGATTCCGGCGTTCGGCGGGCGGTCGGACTACTACTGGCGGTACGGGCAGTTCGGTGACAGCGTGCCGGCGGTGACGTGGCACCTCGCGACCCACCCGCTCGACGCGCTGCGCACGTTCGTCCAGCCGGAGATCAAGGTGCGTACCCTGCTGTGGCTGCTGGGGATGGCGGCGCTCGCCCCGCTGGCGTCGCCGTACCTGCTGACCGCGCTGGCCCTGCTCGCCGAGCGGATGCTGTCCGACCAGGCGAGCTGGTGGGGGCTGGACTTCCACTACAACGCGTTCCTGGTCGTCCCGCTGCTCGCCGCTGGGGTCGACGGCGTGGTGCGCGTCCAGCGGTGGTGCGCGGGCCGGTCACCTGGCGGGCAGACCGGGGCGCGCTCCGGCCCGTTCGCCCGGGCCGCCGTGTTCGCGCGGGTCGCCGTGTTCGCCCGGGTCGCGGGTTTCGTTGCGCGGCGCGGCGGGCTGGTGTGGGCCTGCGCGGTACTGGCGGTGGCGCTCGCGGCGGTGCCGTCGTTCGCGTTCGACCGGCTGCTGCACGCTTCGGCCTGGCGGCGGGACGGCGCGCAGCGTGCGGCCGCGGCGGCGCTGGCCCGGGTGCCGCCGGGAGTCACCGTCGAGGCCGCGGACACGCTCGGCCCGCAGCTGTCCGGGCGCGACACGGTCCTGTTGTGGGACCGGCTGCCGCGCTGGGCTCCGTGGGTGGTGGCCGACGTGCACAGCCACGAGTTCCCGTTCTGCGACCTGCCCGAACAGCGCGACCGCATCCGGTACCTGGAGGACAACGGGTACCGGATCCGGTACCAGCGGGACGGCTACCTGGTCCTGTACCGGCCGGGGCCGCCCCGGCCGCTGGCGACGGCAGCTTCCCCGGGCTGCCCGTGACCCGGCTCGCCGGCGCCGCCGGCCTGTTCGCCGCGTCGGTCGCCGGCTGGATCGCGCTGGTCGCGTCCCGGCCCGGTATCTACTGGCAGCAGTCGGACGCGGTGGTGTACCGCGAGGCCGGAGTCACCGTACGGCACGGAGCGGCGCTGTACGCCCAGGCGTTCGGCGGGGCGCACCTGCCGTTCACGTACCCGCCGTTCGCGGCGCTCGTGTTCGCCGCGGCCAGCCCGCTGAGCTTCCCGGTGTGGCAGCTGATCCTGGCCGGGTGCGGCCTGTGCTGCCTGGTGCTCTCGGCTCACGCGGCGGTGCGCCTCGCCGCCCAGAAAGCGGAGCCCGGTGGTGGCGGAGCCGGGCCGGGCGGTGGAGGAGCCGGGCCGGGTGAGGGCGGAGGCGGGCCGGGTGAGGGCGCGGGTGGGCATTCTTGGCGGCTCGGGCTGGCGCTCATCGTCGCCGCGGTCGGCCTGTGGCTGGAGCCGGTCGACCTGACCCTGCACTTCGGCCAGATCAACCTGATCCTGATGGCCCTCGTGCTCGTCGATCTGGCGGCGCCCGACACCGCACGGTACAAGGGCGTGGCGACCGGGATCGCGGCCGGGCTCAAGCTCACCCCGCTGATCTTCCTGCCGTACCTGCTGCTGACCGGCCGGGTACGGGCCGCCGTGGTGGGCGCGGCCAGCTTCGCCGGTACGGTCGTGGTCGGCTTCGCCGTCCTCGGGCGCGACTCGGCCGGCTACTGGGGCGGCCAGTTCGCCGAGCCGGGGGACAGCCCGGTGCGCCTGGTGAACCAGTCGCTCAACGGTCTCGTGCTCCGGCTGACCCGCGACGGTACCGGCGCCCATCCGGTGTGGATCGCCGCCGCGCTCGCCGTCGGGCTGACCGGGCTCGGCGCGGCGGTTGCGGCCGGGCGCCGCCGGCTGGACCTGCTCGGGGTCTGCCTGTGCGCGGCCACCGGGCTGCTGGTCTCGCCGGTCTCCTGGTCGCACCACTGGGTGTACACGGTCGCCGGGCTCGCGCTGATCGTCTCGGCGTTGGCCGGCCGGGCACCGGGCGCGATCCGTGGCGGCCGCCGCCGGTCGGCCCGGTTCGCGGGCGGCCGCCCGGTGCGCCTCCTCGGTCTGCTCGCGGCCGGCGCGGCCCTCGTCGGGCTGTTCGGCTGGTGGCCGCTGCGCGTCGCGGCGCACGGCGGGGTGGACCCGGCGATCGCGATCCATCCGTCCGGGCTGCTGCGCCTGGCTCCACACGACGGCGGCGCCGAGCTGCGCTGGACCTGGTGGCAACTGGTGTACGGCGACGTTTACGTGATTGCCGCGCTCGCCTTCGTCCTGGCCTCGGCCGGCTGGCTGGCCGCGACGGCCCGGCGTTCGCGGCGAACGGGGCGGGCGGTGGACGCCCAGCGCCCGCGCGACGCCGCGGTCAACCAGCCGGCCCGCACCGCCCGCACCTGACTCCATCGGCGCTGACCCCACCGGCTGCTGCCGGACGGGACCGAATCGCTCGCGGGACCGGATGGCTGGGCGGCCCGGATCGCTGGGCGGAGCCGAATCGCTCGCGGGACCGGATGGCTGAGCGGGACCGGGTGGCTGGGCGGGGCCGGATCGCTGGGCGGGGCCGCCCGGCGCGAACGGTCGCATCGGCGGTGACTCGGCCCGCCGCTGGCGATGAAGCGGGCAAATCCCTCCATCGCCGGCAATCGCCGTTCCTGGTAATGCGAACGGCAAGGGCTTTGGCAAGTCGCTCGGGGGAGGCTGTCGGCAGCGCGATGTCGCGAATTCCGTGTCGCGCGCCGGCCCGGTGGCCAGACACGGAGAGTGACGCCGTGTTGCCGTACGGGGTGACGAGCTGATCGGGCGACGGGGGCCGCCGGGCGAGTGAGGCCAGGTGAGTGAGGCCAGATGAGCGAGATCGGGGAGACGGGACGATGAGCGAACGAAGCGAGGCGGGGCGATGAGCGTCATGAATGCCGAGCGGGTCCGGGTGACGAGAGTGTTGATCGTCGGCGGCCAGGCGCTGGCCCGGGCCGGACTGGCGGCGCTGATCCAGGCGGCGCCCGGAGTGGAGGTGGTGGGTCAGGTCGCCACCGGCGAGCAGGCTCTCGCGCTGGCGCCGGTACGGCGCCCCGATGTGGTGCTCGTCGACCTCAACACGGCCGGTGTGGACGGGGCGGCGGTCACCGAGGCGGTCCTGTCGCGAGCCGCCGCGTCCCAGCCGCGGGTACTCGTGCTCTGCGGAGCCGCCCAGGAGAGTGTGGATACCGCGCTGCGGGCCGGCGCGTCCGGGGTCCTGCTGCGCGACACCGCCCCCGACCGGCTGGTCGCGGCGATCCACGCGGTCGCGGGCGGTGAGGGCCTGTTCGCGCCGAGCGTCAGCCGCCGCCTGATCAGCGCGTACGTCCGCCACGCCCGGCCGCGCCGGGACCCGCCGCCGAGCCTGCGCGCGCTGACCGGCCGGGAGATCGAGGTGCTCAGGCTGGTGGCCCGGGGCCTGTCGAACACGGACATCGCCGGTGAGCTGGTGGTGACCGAGGCGACGGTCAAGACGCACCTCAACCGGACGATGGCGAAGCTGAACCTGACCAGCCGGGCGCAGGCCGTCGTCGTGGCGTACGAGACCGGGCTCGTCGCGCCCCGTCACCCCGTACCGTAGGCCGCGGCGACCGGGTCGCGGGTGCGCCACCACGGTCAGGTGGGCCCAGCGGGCTGCCATCGCGGTCGTCGGCGTGCGTCTCCGGTACCGTCCGGGGAGGCACGCCGACCGGCGCCGGGATAACGGGAACCCGGGCCGCGTGAAGAAATCCGTTATCCGGCGCGGTCGGGGCGGTCCCCGATACGGGCGGCCGTTGCGCGGCCGTAGCGTACGGGTGCGGAAGGAGCGCGGGCGTGATGGGTGCGGCCGATCGGAGCGGGCCCGACAGTGCCCTGGTCGTGGCCGCCCGCGGCGGTGACCAGCAAGCGCTCGACGCCCTGGTGGCGCAGTCGCTGCCGCTCGTCTACAACATCGTGGGCCGGGCGCTGAACGGCCACGCCGACGTCGACGACGTGGTGCAGGAGACCCTTATCCGGGTCGTGCGCCACCTGCCCGACCTCCGGGACCCGCACGCGTTCCGGTCCTGGCTGGTCGCCATCGCCGTGCGTCAGGTACGCGACCGCGAACAGTACCGGAGGACCGTGCTGAACCGCAGCGCGGAACTGGACGCGGCCCGGGCCGTACCCGACCCCGCGGCCGACTTCGCCGAGCTGACCGTCCTCCGGCTCGGCCTGACCGACCAGCGGCGGGAGGTCGCGGAGGCGACCCGGTGGCTGGAGGAGGACGACCGGACGCTGCTCGCCCTGTGGTGGCTGGAGGAGACCGGCGAGCTGAACCGCGCCGAACTCGCGCTCGCGCTGGGCCTGTCCGCGCCGCACGCGGCGGTACGGGTGCAGCGGATGAAGGAGCAGGTGCAGGCGGCCCGTACCGTCGTGCGGGCACTGCGCGCCCGGCCGGGCTGCGCGGAACTGGCCGCGCTGACCCGGGGGTGGGACGGCCGGCCCAGTGCGCTGTGGCGCAAGCGGCTGGCCCGGCACGTGCGCGAGTGCCCCGCCTGCGCGAGCCGGACCGGCGGGATGCTGCCGATGGACCGCCTGCTCGCCGGGGTGGCGCTGGTGCCGTTGCCGGCCGTCCCGCTGGCCGCCCACGCCGCCCTGGCGCCGGGGTGGGCGACCGCTCACGTTGCCACCGGGCACGGCGCGGCAGGTGGTCATGGCGCGGCCGGTGGTCATGGCACTGCAGGTCACGGCGTCGCGGGGCACGGCGCGGCCACGGCGAAGGGCGGTGTTTTCGGGGCGCGCGGGGTCGGGTCTTCGCGGGCGGCCCCGGTGCGGCGGCTGCGCTCGCTGCTCACGTTCGGCTCGCACGGCCCGGTCGGTGCCGTCGGTGCGGCGGCGACCTGCGCCGCGGTCCTCGCCGCCGGGGCGTTCGCCGCTGTCCACCTGACCGGATCGGGCACCCCTCCGGCGGCGGCCGCGGCCGCGTCGCCGTCCGCCGTGGTCGCGATGTCCGCCGCGGCACCGCCCAGCCCGGCGTCGAGCCCGCCGCCGTCCTCGCGCCCGAAGCAGTCACGCACCGCGGCCGCCCCGCCCGCACCGGCGGTCGTGTCGGCGAAGAAGGGCGTGTGCGTGTGGAACTTCAGCGGCGTGAGCCAGGCCCTGGCCCAGTCGAGGGCCAGCTGGTACTACACCTGGTCCACCACGCACGCCGGTGTCACCACCCCGTCCGGCGTCCAGTTCGTGCCGATGATCTGGGGTTCCGCGAACGTCACCGCCAGCGCCCTGAACCAGGCGAAGAGTGCCGGGCACTACCTGCTCGGGTTCAACGAACCGGACCGCGCCGACCAGGCGAACATGACCGTCGCGCAGGCACTGGACCTGTGGCCCGCGTTGATGGCGACCGGGCTGGCGCTGGGCAGCCCGGCGGTGGCGACCGGCGGCGACCAGGCGGGCGGCTGGCTGGACCGGTTCATGTCCGGCGCGGCCAGCCGGGGTTACCGGGTGGATTTCGTCACGCTGCACTGGTACGGCGGGGACTTCACCACCTCCAGCGCGGTCGGCGAACTCAGGTCGTACATCAGCGCGGTCTACAACCGGTACCACAAGCCGATCTGGCTCACCGAGTACGCCCTCATCGACTTCGCGAACGGCACCTCGTACCCGAGCCAGTCCCAGCAGGCCGCGTTCGTCACCGCGTCGGCGAAGCTGCTCGGCAGCCTGTCGTACGTGCAGCGGTACGCGTGGTTCGGCCTGCCGGCGGCGGACAGCGGCCCGAGTACCGGGCTGTTCCACAGTGGACCGTCGGTGACCGGGGTCGGCCGGGCGTTCGAGGCGGCCGGCTGAGCACTCGGGCTCAACAGGTGCGCAACACGCGTTCCAGCACGCGGGTGCCGAACCGCAGTCCGGAAAGCGGCACCCGCTCGTCCACGCCGTGGAACAGGGCCGGGAAGTCCAGGTCGGCGGGCAGCCGCAGCGGGGCGAAGCCGAAGTGCCGGATGTCCAGGCGCTGGAACGACTTCGCGTCCGTGGCCGCCGGGAGCAGGTACGGCAGCAGCCGCCCACCCGGATCCTCGGCGAGGATCGCCGCGCGCATGCTGTCCACCAGCCGGCCGTCGAACCCCGTCTCCACCGCGGGCAGGCTGTCCCACTCCCACTCGACCTCGGGGCCCAGCACCGCGGCCAGTTCGCGGAGGAAGTCGTTCTCGCGGCCGGGCAGGACGCGGCAGTCCACCTCGGCAACGGCGGCGGACGGCACGACGTTCGCCTTGTAGCCGGCGTGGAACACGGTCACCGTCGCGGTGTCCCGCAGCCCGGTGGCGACCAGCCGGGACAGGCTGGCGAGGCCGGGCAGGCCGGCGCGCCGCGCCGCGTCCCCGAGGTCCGCGAGCGCGCCCTCCGGATCCCCGGGCGGGATCGGCTGCCCGGTCAACTCGCCGACCGCGGCGACCGCCCGCCGCACCGCGTCGGTCCAGACCAGCGGGAAGCGGTGCCGGTCGAGCCGGGTCACCGCGGCGGCGAGTCGGGCGAGGGCGTTCTCGTCGTTGGGCAGCGAGCCGTGACCGGCACGCCCGCGCGTGCGCAGCCGCAGCCACCCCGCCCCCTTCTCGGCGGTCTGCACCGGGTACGCCCGCAGCCCCTCGGCGACCGTGACGGAGAAGCCGCCCACCTCGCTGATCGCCTCGGTGGCGCCCTCGAACAGGTCGGCGCGGTGCTCGGCCAGCCAGCGGGCGCCCCGGAAGCCGCCGCACTCCTCGTCCGCGACGAACGCGAAGACGATGTCCCGGGGCGGGCGGTAGCCGTCGCGCTTGAACTGCCGCGCGACGGCCAGGCTCATCGCCACCATGTGCTTCATGTCGACGGCGCCGCGGCCCCAGAGGTACCCGCCGGAGACCTCCCCGGAAAGCGGGTGCACCGTCCACTCCGACGGGTCCGCGGGTACCACGTCCAGGTGCCCGTGAACGAGCAGCGCACCCCGGCCGGGGTCGGCCCCGGCGAGGCGGGCCACCACGTTGCCCCGCCCCCGGGCGCCGGACTCCAGGTACGTCGCGTCGTACCCGACGTCGGTGAGCTTCCCGGCCACGTACTCCGCGGCGGCCCGTTCCCCGACCGTGGTGGCCTCGTCGCCGGTGTTGGTGGTGTCGATCCGGATCAGGTCGCTGGCCAACCCGACGACCTCGTCGACCGCGCGCACCGCCCCGGTCACGCGGGCGCGGGTCCGGCCGGTTCGCCGGGCGTACGGAGCACGCAGAACGTGAGCGTCCGGCGGAGCGTGAACCCGAGCTTCTCGTACAGCCGGATCGCGCCGGTGTTCGACGCGGCGGCGTGCAGGAACGGTGTCTCGCCGCGGGCCCGGATGCCCTCCGCCACGGCGCGGACCAGCCGGCCGGCGAACCCCTGGCCCCGGTACGCCGGATCGGTGCACACCGCGCTGACCTCGGTCCAGCCGTCCGGGCGTAGCCGCTCACCGGCCATCGCGATGAGCGCACCGTCCCGGCGGATACCCAGGTAGCGGCCCATTTCGACGGTACGGGGCAGGTACGGGCCGGGCTCGGTGCGCGCCACCAGGTCGAGGATCTCCGGTACGTCGGCCCGGCCGAGCACCTCCGCCTCCGGGTCGGCGGCGGGCTCCACCCCGGCACCGGTCAGCTGGACACCGTCCAGTCGCATGTGGACCGTCCAGCCCGGCGGCGGCGCCGGCGGGTCGCCGACCAGCACCACGGGGGCGGCCGGCCCGGCCAGCGCGGCAAGGTCTGCCCAGGCGCGCCGGCCCGCCCCTTCGGCCAGGGCCGCGAACGGCGCGACATCGGTGCGGTACCGGGCGGCGAGCCCGTTGACCTCGGCCAGGTGCGCGTGAGCCCCGCGCAGCGCGGACAGGATCGCGTTGTCCAGCACGTGGGCGCGGCTTGCCGGACGTCCGGGTTCGGCGGGAGAGCCGGCGGGCGTCGGGCCGGGCGTCGGGGCGTCCCCGTCGTGGTTCGCTGCGATCACGCGATCCTCGCCCGGGTCGCGACGCGTGACCGGAAGTGGCGCGGCCGGGCCGGGCTGTACGGGAGGATCTTCATAACCGGAAACGGTACCCGGCCCGCACGGCCCGCCGGGCTCGCCGCTCGCCGTGCGCCGCTCATCGCGTGCCGCTCGCCGCTCGCCGTGTGCCGATCACCGCTTGCCGCGCGTCGCCACCGCAACCCGCTTGTCACCGCCGCCACGCGGACGGCCGCCGCCGGAGGGCTGCCCTGCTCGGGCCGATTGCTGCGCAGATGTCGGACCGTTACCAACCCGCGTGTGTGGCTGTTGTTCACCGGAAGACCGTCGTGGCTTGTCCCGGGCTTCTCATGCCGGTCCGAAAGTGGTGTCCGTGCCTGGCCGACCCGCCGGAAGGAATTGCCGTGCCCGCGTGCCCGCGTGCCCGCGTGCCCCGTGGTCCCGACACCGGCGCCGGCTCGTCCGCCATTGCCCCTCCGTCGCACGAGCCCGCCACCTCCGCTGTACGTGCCGCATTCCCCGGACCAACCGGTCCGGCCCGGCGCGTCCGGTCGCCGCCCCCAGACCGGTCGCCGCCCCCGGGACGGATGAGTGAGCGGTGTTCCTGGTGAGTGACTGGAGTCGTCCGGTCATCGTGATCACGACAGATGGGCCTGACCATGCCGCAACGACCTGAAGTCAGTGTCGTCATTCCGACACGCAACCGTCCCCAACTGGTTCCCCGTGCGGTGCGCAGCGCGTTGGATCAGACGCTGCGGGACATCGAGGTCATCGTCGTGGTGGACGGGCCGGACTCCTCGACCGCCGAGGCGCTGGCCCCACACGCCGACCCCCGGCTGCGGCTGATCGAGCTCCCCGAGTCCGGCGGCGCGCCAGCGGCCCGCAACGCCGGTGCCGGGCAGGCGAGGGCGCCGTACACCGCGCTGCTCGACGACGACGACGAGTGGCTGCCGGGCAAGCTGGCTACCCAGCTCACGCTGGCCGCGCAGTCGCGGCACGAGCTGCCGATCGTGGCGAGCCGGCTGTCCGTGCGCACCCCGCGCGCCGAGTTCATCATCCCGCGCCGCCTGCCCGAGCCGGACGAGCCGCTCAGCGAGTACTTCTCGGTCCGGCGCGGCCTGTTCCACGGCGAGGGCTTCATCCAGACCTCGACGATCTTCGCGCCGACCGGTCTCCTGCGCCAGGTGCCGTTCACCCCGGGCCTGCGCCGCTTCCAGGAGTTGGACTGGACGCTGCGCGCCCTGCAGGTCGAGGGTGTCGGCGTGGAGTACGCACCGGAGTCGCTGGTCGTCTGGCACGCCGACGAGAACCGTCAACGGATCAGCTTCGACTCGCCCTGGCGGCAGTCGTTCGAATGGCTCAAGGACAGCCGTGACCTGGTGACCCCGCGTGCCTACGCGGCACTCGCGATGAGTGTCGTGAGTTCGGTGGCGGCGGACAGCAGCAACCCGCGGGTCTTCTTCGACCTGCTGCGGGAGGCGCACCGGCACGGCAAGCCCGGCATCACGGACTACGTGACGTTCATGCAGGTGTGGCTGGTCCCGTCGGGCCCGCGCCGGGCGGTGCGGGACTTCGTCCTCGGGCGCCGGCGCGTACGCGAGACCCCGACCGTTACCCCGATGAGTGAAACGAGGACCCTCTCCGAATGAGCACGACCACCCCTCAACGACGGCGCAACTGGGCCCTGGCCCTCGCGGGTGCGGTCGCGGTGGCGGCCGCGGTCGCTGAGTACGCCGGCACCGCCAACCCGCTCGAAGCGGTCAGGACGCTGATCGCGGCGGCCATCGCCGTGGCCATCGGTGGGCTCGCCGTGAGCCTGCCCGGCATCACCCGCCGGGGTGTGGTGATCGGCGCCTTCTTCACCGCAGCCGGCGTCTCGACCTGGACGTTCACCGACCATCCGATCCTCATCTGGGGGATCCTGGCGCTGGAGGGCGTCGTCTTCCTGCTCTGGGCCCGGCCCTGGGTCGGCCACCTGGCGGCGGCGTACCGGCTGGGCAGCGCCTGGCTGGGGCTGCCGTACTGGGTGTTCGGCATCATCGGCGCCGCGCTGGTCGGGCACGTCGTCGTGGCCGGTGAGCGGGTCGCCTACGCGGGCGTGTTCACGCTGGCCGCGATGGCCACCGTCACCGCCGCCCGGCGCCCGGCCGGCAACGGCGGCGGCGACCCGAGCGCGGGCATCGCGGCGGCGATCCTGGTGGCGATCGCGCTGGTGCTGCTGGCCGGGGCCGGCAGCATGTTCGACACCGTGCACGCGGTACCGCCGCACAACGCCGCGGCATACCGGATGGCCGACCGGTTCTGGGGCGGCGCCGGCCTGTACTTCCAGCCCAACGCGCTGGCCGGGCTCTGCGTGGTGGTCGCGCTGCGGATCGCGCCGGATCGCGCCTTCGCCTGGTGGCAGCGGCTGGCGACCAGCGGCGCCGCCTGCTTCGTGCTGTTCGTGACCGACTCCCGGACACCGTGGGGCGTCGCGCTCATCGCCGCCTCGGTGCACGCCGTGATGGTGTCCGGGTGGCGGCGCGGCGACCTGCCGGCGTACCGGCGCCCGTGGCTGGCCGTACTCGCGCCGTTCGTGCTACTCGGCCTCGTCATGGTGACCCTCGGCGGCTCGGACTTCATCGTCCAGAGCAGGTTCGCCGGCGTGCCGAGGACCGCCGGCGTGACGACTCCCGTCGCGCCGGCGTCCGGCGTCACGAGCGGCCGGACCGACACCTGGCGCCAGGTGGCCACGGACTGGGCGCACGCCAGCGTCCCCGAGAAGATCTTCGGTGACGCCCGGACCTCGCGTGCGGTGGTGGCCCGTGCCAACGACCCCGGTGCGGAACTGAACACCGACAACGCGGCCGTCGGCGCGTTCCGCCGGGGCGGCGTGCTCGGCCTCCTGGCATTCCTGTTCGGCGTGCTTCTGGTGCTTCGGCGGGTGTTCTTCGCCCGCCGGGCCCGCGTCGCGCCGCCGGCGTGGTTCACCATCGCGTCGCTGGCCCTGGTGCCCTCCATCGCCCTGGAGGACTGGCTGCTGGGCGGCACCAACAGCGGCATCTGGATCCTGCTGCTGGCGGGCGAGGCGCACCTGCTGCGGCCGCGAGCGGTTCCAGCGCCGGATCCCTCTGCGCGAGTCGCTCCGGCGGCCGCCGGCCGGCCGGACGGGCAGGTCACGGCGTGGCCGGCTCCGGCGTCGGCTCCAGGGGCGAACTGACCGGTGTGCTGCCCATCGGGCCGGCGGTCTGGCCGGCACCGCCGGCCGGGTGCCCGCCGCCGGCCTCGCGGTCGAGGCGGCGCTGGGCGAACCAGTACAGGGTGATCATGGCGACCAGGCCGACCGCCGAGCCGGTGGTCAGCCCCCAGGCGGCGCCGGTGAGCCGGTCCGCACCGGCGCCGACGACCAACCCGGACAGGCTGGTCGAGGTGAAGATGACGTACTGGACGAACAGCAGCGCGGCGCGGTGCATGCCGCGGATCGCCGCCGCGAAGGGCAGCTGTACCAGGTAGATGCCGGGCTGGATGGCGATCGGCAGAGCCAGCGGGGCGATGTCGGCGAACTTCGGCACCCGCACCAGCGCCAGCCGGGCGACCGGGACGACGATCGCGATCATGACGATCGCCAGCGCGGCGAAGCCCAGGGCCAGCGTCCGGGTCTGCCGGCGCAGTTGGCGGGCGGCCTGGCGCCCACCGGCCTCCGGCGTCGCCCGCGCGGCCAACCGTGAGGTGCGGGGCACCAGCAGCCCCATCACCGCGGTGATGAAGTTCTGCACCGGCTGCAGCAGCGCCGTCTGGGCGCCCCGCAGGCCGGACAGTTCCCTGGCGGACAGCCGGTTCGCGACCAGGAAGCCGACGAGCTGGCCCTGGAGCTGACCGATCAGCGCGGTGGCGGTGAACCAGCCGGACAGGTGCCGGGTCTCGGCGAGCCAGGCGCGAGGGTTGCCGCCCCACGGCCGCAGCCGGGACCGCAGCAGGAAGGTGGTCGCTCCGGCGGTCGCGCCCAGCCCCCAGCAGAACAGCAACCCGCCCGCGCTGGTCAGCCCGCTGGCGATCATCACGATGACGGCGAGGAGCTGGGTACCCACCCAGGCCGCGTCGATCACCAGCGCGTGCTGCGGGGTACGGGCGGCCAGGAAGCTGTACCGGCCGGTGTCGTGCAGCAGCAGCGACGGCAGGAACGGCACCACCCAGATCAGGTACCGCAGGTCCACGCCGCCCTTCGCGGGCAGCAGCAGCCACACCAGGAACAGCAGCGCCGCGGCGATGCCCGCGTTGCTGAGCGCGGCGCTGATCCCGTTGCGCACCAGGCGCAGCCGCCGGTCGTCGTCGTACCGGGAGGCGAGCGCCAGCAGCACCTCGCCCACGAACGCCCGGCTGACCCCGATCACGAAGTAGCCCAGACCGAGGGAGAGGAGCATGATCCCGGCGTCGGCCCGGTTCAGCAGGGCGAGCGCGAGCAGCGTGTTCGCGGCGTTGGCGAGCGCGAAGACGACCTGATCGACGAGGCCGAAGGTCAGCCAGCCGCGGCCGCGCAGCGTCAGCCGGGGCAACCCTTCACGCACAGGCACTGTTCTCCCTCCGCCACCGTGGTGCCGCGTTCGTTCGCGCACCCGGCGTCTGCCTGAAGACGGTCGTACGATACGCATGCAATCTGGGCGTGGCTTCGGTCACGTGCCAGCGTCACCCAGTCATGATCGGCCCTTTCTCCGGCGTTCACCCCCTGGTCACGCGCTTGTCGCCGGTACCGCCCGGCACGCCGGGAACGGGGTCGCCGACCCGGCCGCAGGGTTCCGCCCGGACGCGACCGTGACCACGGCCGCCAGCAGGACCGAACCGGCGAACAGGGCGAGCAGCGGCGGTAGCGGGCCGAGCCCGGGGTGCCAGGAACCGGGAAACGGGTTGAGGGGCGCGCCGGTCCCGCTGGAGAACCGGGTGAGCACCCGGCACAGTGCGTACAGGTGGAGCGCGGTGGCCCCGGCGGCGAGGGCCGCGGGGTACCACGGCAGCCATCCCCGGGCCGCGAGCCGGCGATCGAACCCGCCCGTGCTGGCCGCGCCGAGCACGACGCCGACCAGGGTCGGCAGTGCGTACCGGCCCTGGGAGAACCAGCCGATGCGGGGCATGAAGTGCAGCTCCAGCACGACCAGCATGGCCAGGCTGAGCGCCCCCAGGGCCGCCAGTACGGTGGCGTGGCGCCGGCCGGCGTACCGCAGGCACGGCACGACCACGGCGGCCACCAGCAGGTACCACGCGAGGATCATGTACGGCGACACCATCGTCTCGCCGTAGGAGAACTCGCCGACGACCTGCCGGAGGTAGAACGGGATCCGGTCGGTCGCGACCACGGACAGTTCCCGCGACAGCGGCAGGTGCATCGCGTCCCGCGGGTTCGGCCTGATGTGGGTGAATCCGGAGTACACCATCCAGCCGGCCGCGAAGGCCAGCCCGGCGAGCCAGCACGCGCCCAGCGGGAAGCGGACGTCCCGGCGCCGCCACAGCGCGGCCAGCCGGCCCCGCCGGGCCAGCAGCAGGCAGGCGCCGACGTCCAGGGCGAGCAGCACCGGCCCGAGTTCACGCAGCGTCAGCAGGAGCACCGAGCCGACGCAGGCGGAGGCCACCAGCCGCCGTACGGCGTGGTCGCCCAGCCGGTGAGCGGGTGCGCGCAGCAGCGCCAGCAGCGCGCTGAACACGAGCACCCCGGCGGCGATCTCCCATCCGTTCGGGTTGACCGACCCGCTCAGGTTCAACACCAGGGGAGTACTGACCAGCATGATCGCCACCGGGAACAACCGGCCGCCCAGCCGCAGGGCGGCGCACATCGCGCACGCCAGCAGCAGCGCGGACAGCGCGACCGAGACCAGCCGGGCGAGCACGATTCCGGTCATGCCCGGCGCGAGCGCCAGCGGCACGCCGACCGGCAGGTAGTACACCGGGCTGTACCGGGCGGCGGCCGACTGGGTGGGGATCCTCTGCCGGCTGCCCGTCCACCGCTGGCAGGACGCCGGCCTGGGTGGCTTGGGCGACCAGGTGCAGTCCACGGTCGCGGCGCTGGGCAGCAGGCTCGCCGGGGCGAGGAACGCCGGGGTCACGTCGCCGCGCCGGTTGACGATCGTCCGGTGCGCGGTCAGCTGCCCGGTCGCCACCGCGTAGGCCCGGGCGATGTGGTCCTTCTCGTCGTACGTGCCGTTGGCGGGCAGGGCGACCGCCCAGGCGGCACCCATCAGGAAGAACGCTGTGAGAGAAAGCCACCACCAGCGGCGCACGGGGGCCAGAGTACGAGCCGTCCTCCGGCTTCTCAGGCAAACGCGGAAACTGAGAAATCCTTATGGAATAAGAGGGTCCGCCGGGTGCCTGCGTCCACAGTGGACGTGCGCGCCGAGGCGGGTCGGCGGCTTCCGCGCTGGCATAGTGTCGACACATGTCCAGGAACCGACTGCCGGGCTGGCTCGCCGACACCGTCCTGTACGAGATCTACCCGCAGAGCTTCGCCGACAGCAACGGTGACGGGATCGGTGACCTGGCGGGCATCGAAGCGCGCCTCGACTACCTCAGTTGGCTCGGCGTCGACCTGGTGTGGCTGGCGTCCTGCTTCGCCTCGCCGTTCGGCGACGCGGGGTACGACGTCAGCGACTACCTGACCATCGCGCCGCGCTACGGCACCCGCGAGGACCTGGTCCGGCTCGTCGACGCGGCCCGGGCGCGTGGCATCCGCGTACTCCTGGACCTGGTCGCCGGCCACACCTCCGACCAGCACCCGTGGTTCCGGGCGGCGATCGACGACCCGACCGACCACCGGTACGTGTGGGCGCCGGCTCCGGTCGACGGCTACGTCGCCTCGCCGGGCAGCCGCCCCGGCGCCTACCTGAAGAGCTTCTACCCGGTCCAGCCCGCGCTCAACTTCGGCTTCGCCCGACCAGACGAGCGCGAACCGTGGCGCCAGCCGGTCGACGCGCCCGGGCCGCTGGCCAACCGGCGGGCGCTGCGCGAGATCATCGACTACTGGATTCCCACCGGGATCGCCGGATTCCGGGTCGACATGGCCAGCTCGCTGGTCAAGGACGACCCGAGTTCGGCAAAGACCGCGAAGCTGTGGCACGAACTGCGCGGGTGGCTCGACACCACCCACCCGGATGCGGTGCTGATCGCCGAGTGGGGCGACCCGGTGCTGTCCGTGCCCGGCGGTTTCCACGTCGACTTCTTCCTGCACTGCACCGGCCGCGGCTTCCGGTCGCTGTGGGACAACGGCGCGGTGACCCGGCCGGACTGGCCGGCGGGGACGCCGTTCTTCCACTCCTCCGGGGAGGGGTCGCTGCGCGAGTTCCTGGCCGAGTGGTCCGCGGCCGACGAGGTGGTCGCGGGCAACGGGTTCGCCGCGCTGCCCTCGGCCAACCACGACTTCCCGAGGCTGGCCGCGGGCGTGCGCACGGCCGCGGAGTTGCACGCCGCGTTCACGTTCCTGCTGACCTGGCCGACGCTGCCGGCCATCTACTACGGGGACGAGATCGGTATGCGGTTCGTCACCGGCTTGCCGGACAAGGAGGGCAGCGGGCGCAACCCCGACTACAACCGGGCCGGCTGCCGCACCCCCATGCAGTGGAACGGCTCGGTGAACGCCGGATTCTCCACCGCGCCGCCCGAGCGGCTGTACCTGCCGATCGACCCCGATCCGGGCCGCCCCACGGTCGAGGCCCAGCGCGCGGATCCCCGCTCCCTGCTCCGGCTGGTCCGCGACCTGATCGCGCTGCGCCGCGGCAACCGTGTGCTCGGCAGCCACGGCACGACCGAGGTGGTCAACGCCGGCTACCCGTTCGTGTACCGCCGCGGCGGGCAGTTTCTGGTGGCGGTCAACCCGCGCGCCACCGCCGCGTCGGTACCGCTGTCCACGTCGCCCGGCCGCCTCGTGCTCGGCTCGGCCGGCTATGCCGGGCGGGAACTCCAGCTACCCGGCTTCGGCTACGCCGTGTACCGCACCGGACCGTAGCGCCCGGCTCAGCTGACCGGGCGCTTCATCGAGTACGTGATGGCGTGCAGCCGCTGCGGTTGGCCGACGAGCATCGCGGCCCGGTCGTAGACCTGCCACCCTTCCCGTCCGGCCCGGTTGAGGTGAGGCAGGTCATTGAAGCTCTCGTCGACGCCCCAGGACTGGGCGCCACCGGAGTGGTGGAACGTTGCCCGCCAGTCCAGGTACTTGTCGGTGCCCATGCTGCCGGTCGACCGGTACTCAAGCCGTGCATACTCCCATTGGGTCACGCCGCCCATTGTGCCGTACGCCGCGACACCGCGCCTCGTGCCGGCGGACCCGGTCGGGTGGGCCCGGTCGGTGGGCCGGTCGGTGGGCCGGCCCGCGAGAGTGCGGTGGGGCGCCGGGCGCGGCCGCGGGCGCGGTCGCGGTCAGCGGGCGAGGCGGCCCAGCAGCGCGGCGGCGGCGCAGATGCCCGCGACCGCCGCCGCGACGAGCACCACGAAGTCCAGCCAGTACGTGGTGGCCTGCCCGATCAGCAGACCGCGCAGGGCGGCGACCTCATAGGTGAGCGGGTTGCAGTGACTCAGCGCGCGCAACCACGCGGGCATCACGCCGACCGGGTAGAGCGCATTGCTCGCGAAGAACAGCGGCATCGTGATCGCCTGACCGATGCCCATCAACCGTTCCCGGCGCAGCACCAGCCCCGCGATGGTCATCGACAGGCAGGAGAAGAACGCCGCACCGAGCACGACGACGACCAGCACCCCCAGCAGTTTCAACGGGTTCCAGGTCAGGCCGACGCCGAGCAGCGCCGCGACCACGAGCACGACGATCGCCTGCGCGATCGCGCGCACGCCCGCGGCGAACGCCTTCCCGGCCACCAGGGCGCTGCGCGGGGTCGGCGTCACGAGCAGCTTGGTGAGGATGCCCGCGTCCCGTTCCCAGATGATCAGGATGCCGTAGAAGATGGAGATGAACAGTGCGGACTGCGCGATGATGCCGGGCGCCAGGTAGTCCAGGTAGGGCACGCTCCCGGTCGGGATCGCGCGGATCCGGTTGAACGTCTCCCCGAAGATGACCAGCCAGAGGATCGGTTGGATCGCGCGGGTGATCAGCTCGCTGCGGTCGTGCTTGAGCTTCTGGAGTTCGACCAGGCAGAACGTGACGACCCGGGCGAACAGCCGGGTGGCGCCGCGGTACCGGGGTTCAGCCCAGGCGCGAGGCGGTGCGGCGGGTGCTGCGGACATCCCGCAGCCCTCCCTTCTCTGGCGACGCCAGGCTCTCGCCGGTGCAGTGGCGGAAGACATCCTCCAGGCTCGCGCCCGGTCCCAGCGCGCTCTTCAGCTCGTCCGGTGTCCCGGCCGCGCGCAGCTTGCCATGGTGCATGAGGACCACCTGGTCGCAGAGCGCGTCCGCCTCCTCCATGTAGTGCGTGGTGAGCAGGACCGTCATCCCGTACCGGCGCTGCATGTCCTGGACCCTGGCCCAGACCGAGTCCCGGGCGACCGGGTCGAGGCCGACCGTCGGCTCGTCGAGGACGAGCAGCGCCGGGCGGTTGACCAGTGCCTGGGCCAGTTCCAGCCGGCGCACCATGCCGCCCGAATAGGTGCCGGCGATCCGGTCGGCGGCCTCGGTGAGGTCCACGATCGCGAGTACCTCGGCGACGCGTTCGGCGCGTTCCCGGCGCGGTACGTCGAACAGCCGGGCGAACCACGTGACGTTCTCCCGCCCGGTCAGCGCGCCCTCGATGGACAGCTGCTGGGGTACGTACCCGAGCAGCCGGCGCACCGCCATCGCCTGGGTACGCACGTCCATCCCGAAGATGCGCACCGAACCGGCCTGCGGCGGGTACAGCGTGTTCAGCACCCGCAGCGTGGTCGTCTTGCCGGCACCGTTCGGCCCGAGCAGGCCGAAGCTCGCCCCCCTGCGCACGGTCAGGTCCAGGTTGTCCACGGCCACGTGGTCGCCGAACCGGTGGGTCAGCCCGGTGACCTGTACGGCCGCTTCGGGCTCCGGCTCGGACCCGGCCTGCCCGCGCTGGTCGATCACTTCACTCATGCGTTCTCCATGTCCGCCGCGGCGTTTCTACCTATGGAGCCGGCTCTGGTCGCCGCACCGTTCCCGCCCGCCGTGCCGTGCCGCGTTCGCCCGTGTCGAGGGTTCGTCGCGGCCCAGGGCTCGGGGCGGCTGCCGGGCCTGGTCCGGCTCCGGGGCCTCCTCCGGGTCCTGGTCGGGCTTCGGGTCCTGGTCGGGCTCGGGGTCCGGCTCGGGCTCGGTCTCGGCGGGGCGCAGGCGATCGGCGACGGCGTCCAGCGTCGGCAGGGCCGCCCGCAGCGCCGCGACGTCCGCGCCGTCGAGCCGGTCCAGCACCTGTGACACGAGGGCGATCCGCCGGTCGCGCCACGCCTCTACCCGGCGCTGCGCCGAGGGTGTCAGGCCCAGTCGGGCGACCCGGCGGTCGCGCTCGTCCGGCGAGCGCCGCAGCAGTCCCAACTCGGTGAGCTGACCGACCAGCGTGGATACCGTGTTGGCGGCCAGTCCCAGCTCGGCCGCCGCCTCGGCCACCGAGATGCCCGGATTGCGGCGCACCAGCCGGATGAGTTCGGACTGCGAGCCGGTCATCGGGGACTGCGGCCACGGCTGCCCGGCCAGCCGCCGCACGTGCCGGCGCATCAGACCGAGGGTGGCCAGAAGCGCCTCGGCGAGTGCCTCACTCCCGGCGTCGCCGCCCGGTGCGGCTGCGCCGGGTTTGATGGCGGCGCCGCGTGCGGCTGCGTCGGGATCGGTGGCGCCGGGCGGGGTGGCGCCGGGCGGGGTGGCGCCGGGCTCGGTCTCGCCGGGCTCGGGAGTGATCACTCCGGCACAGTACCTCTGACACAGAGGCTTTTCCAGGCGGCCGGGTACCCCGCCCGGCACGCGCGACGCGTGACATGGATGGTCCCGCGTGATATTAAGTTGCTCAATTGTGCATACCCCCCGCTCTAGCGGTCGGACCAGCGCCGGCTGACGCCGGCCCGGAAAGACCACCGGCCGGTGCTCCGGCACCTCGGACCCGGCCACGTCCGGCGCCCCTGCCTGCGGCGCACCGCGCCGCCCGCACCGACGCCCCCGTGTCAGGTAGCACGCCCACCGGACGAGGAGATCGTCAATGACCGACGAACTGAGCACCCCAGCATCCGCGCCACCCGCCACAACCGGCATCGCCGATCCGGCGCCGCTCGGGTTGGCCGCATTCGCGCTGACCACCTTCCTGCTCTCCGCCAAGAACGCCGGCTGGACGCACGGTACCGACGCCTGGCTCGGTTACGCGTTCGCGTACGGCGGCCTGTGCCAACTGCTGGCCGGCATGTGGGAGTTCCGCAACCGCAACGTGTTCGGTGCCACCGCGTTCGGCACGTACGGCGGCTTCTGGATCGGCCTCGGGTTGTACGCCAAGCTGGTGGCACCGGGCGCCAACGCCAGCCAGGTGAGCAACGACGAGGCGTGGATCCTGCTGGCGTTCGCCATTTTCAACCTGTACATGCTGCTGTGGAGCACCCAGGTCAACTTCGCGGTGCTGTCGGTCTTCCTGACCCTGCAGATCACCGAGATCGTGCTGGTTGTCGCGGACTTCTCGGGCAACAAGAACATCCTGCACGTGGGCGGGATCATCGGCGTGGTGACGGCGGCGTGCGCCTGGTACACCTCGGCGGCCGGGGTCATCAACGGCATGATGGGCAACCCGGTGCTGAAGGTCGGATCGCCGATGCGCGGCCGCAACGGCGCGCTCGGCCGCACCGGTGCCGCACTGTCCGGTACCCACTGAAAGGCACCGTCGCGCATCTCGCAGCGGATCGGCCTCACTCCTCGGCCGGTCCGCGCGGGCGCCGCCCGATCGTGCGAGGGTTTCCCCGCATTTGATCGGGCGGCGCCCGGCCGAACCGGTCAGCGGACGGGGTTCCGGCCGTCGGTGCCGGCGAGGTACGCCCGACCCGGACGAACTTCGTCCACTGTGGACGGTAGGGAGTGCGGGCCGGCGCCGCGGGCACTAGTGTCGGGCCGTACCGACTCTGATGAGGGAGGACACCGTGGCGCCACGCTCTCTGCCACCGTTCCGGGCCGACCACGTGGGCAGCCTGCTGCGCCCGGCGCGGCTGCTCAAGGCCCGGGAGGACCGGGCCGCGGGCCGGACCTCCGCCGACGACCTGCGGGCCGTGGAGGACGACGCGATCCGCGACGTGGTGCGGATGCAGGAGGAGGTCGGCCTGCAGACCGTCACCGACGGTGAGTTCCGGCGCACCTCCTGGCACATGGACTTCATCTACCAGCTGGGCGGCGTCCACCGGGGTGACGGCAAGCTGTCCGTGCGCTTCTACAACGCGGACGGCACCCTCGAGTTCGCCTCGGCCGCGCTGAAAATCGACGGCCGGATCACTCTCGACGACACCATCTTCGGTGACGCGTTCCAGTTCCTGAAGGAGCAGGCCACCACCGGCACCCCGAAGCTCACCATCCCGTCGCCGAGCATGGTGCACTACCGCGGCGGTCGGGCGGCCATCGATCCCGAGGTCTACCCGGACCTCGACGAGTTCTGGAGCGACCTGAGCGCGGCGTACGCCGAACAGGTCCGCCGCCTCGGCGACCTCGGCTGTACCTACCTGCAACTCGACGACACCAGCCTGGCGTACCTCAACGACCCGCGCCAGCGGGAGATGGTCGCGGCGGCCGGCGGCGACCCGGAGCACCAGCACGAGCGGTACATCAGGCAGATCAACGCGGCACTGGCCGGGCGCCCGGAGGGCATGCGGGTGACCACCCACATGTGCCGGGGCAACTTTCGCTCGTCCTGGGCGGCCGAGGGCGGCTACGATTTCGTCGCCGAGGCGCTGTTCACGCAGCTCGACGTCGATGGCTTCTTCCTGGAGTACGACGACGAGCGGTCGGGCGGATTCGCGCCGCTGCGGTTCGTGCCGCCCGGCAAGATGGTGGTGCTCGGCCTGGTGACGACGAAGCGGGGCCCGCTGGAGGACAAGGACGCGCTCAAGCGGCGGATCGACGAGGCGAGCCGGTACGTGCCGCTGGAGCAGCTGTGCCTGTCGCCGCAGTGCGGATTTTCGTCCACTGTGGAGGGTAACGTACTGAGCCCGGAGGAGCAGGTGGCGAAGCTGCGCCTGATCGTCGAGACCGCCCACGAGGTATGGGGATGAGCCGGTCACGGCCCCGGACGGGCCCGGCGCGGCGCCCCGTCCACTATTGACATGCTTGGATTCCTTGGTTAGCGTCCGGTTCAGCCTCTTGGGAGCGTTTCCGCCGCGTTGTCCGTCGCTGCGTCCGCTGGACACGCGGTTCGCGATCGGTCATCGGGGTCCGCGCAGCCGGTAAGGCAGGCACGGTCACGAGCGCGTTCGGGTCGGGAGCGGGTCGGCCGGTCCCGACCCCGAGCGCACGCTCTCCAGGAAGGGACACCCCCATGCGTCGTACCTCTGTGCGTCGTACCACTGTGTTTCTCGCCGGTCTTCCGCTGGCCGTCGCGACGGCGCTGGTGGCGTCGCCGGTCGCGGCGAGCGCGGAGAACGGCCCGGCGCTCGCGGTCGATGTCACCGCGGGCCGGCACGCCATCAGCCGGGACATCTACGGGATGAATTTCGCCAGCGAAGACCTGGCCGCCGCCCTGCGCCTGCCGGTGCGCCGATGGGGCGGCAACGCGACGACCCGGTACAACTACGCGCTGGACGAGACGAACCGCGGCTCGGACTGGTTCTTCGAGAACGTACCGGGAAACGCGGACCCGGCCGGGTTGCCGAACGGTTCGGAAACCGACACGTTCGTCGACCAGGACCGGCGGACCGGTACCGACTCCATCCTCACCGTGCCGCTGATCGGTTGGGTACCCAAGGCCCGCGACTACTCGTGCGGGTTCAGCGTCGCCAAGTACGGGCCGCAGCAGCAGACCGATCAGTGGCGCCCGGACTGCGGCAACGGCATCAAGCCGGACGGTACCCCGATCACCGGCAACGATCCGACCGACACGAGCGTCCCGGCCGGGGCGGCGTACGTCACCGACTGGCTCCACCACCTGACCGCCACCTACGGTACGGCGGCTGACGGCGGCGTGAAGTTCTACAACCTGGACAACGAGCCGGACATCTGGTTCCAGACGCACCGGGACGTGCACCCGAACGGTGCCGGGTACGACGAGATGCGCGACTCCACGTACAGCATCGCCGCCGCGGTGAAGGCGGCCGACCCGGGTGCCGCGACCCTGGGCCCGGTCGGTTGGGGCTGGAACTCGCTGACCCTCTCCGGCGCCGACCAGCAGACCTGCAACGCACAGGGCGGCTCGTGCTGGAGCAACCCACCGGACCGGGCCGCGCACGGCGGCGTGGACTTCGGCGCGTGGTACCTGCAGCAGATGAAGGCGTACGAGCAGGCACACGGGGTACGGATCCTGGACTACTACGATAACCACTGGTACCCGCAGGAGACCGGCGTCGCGTTCGGCGACGCCAGCGACCCGGCCACCAACGCGCTGCGGCTGCGCTCCACCCGCAACCTGTGGGATCCGTCCTATGTGGATGAGAGCTGGATCAACACCGCGACGGCGCTGATCCCGCGCATGAAGCAGCTGGTCGCCGACAACTACCCGGGTACGAAGACGGCCATCACCGAGTACAACTGGGGTGCCCTGGACACCATGAACGGTGCCCTGGCCGAGGCCGACGTGCTGGGCATCTTCGGTCGCGAGGGGCTGGACCTCGCCGCCCTGTGGTCGCCGCCGACCGTCGACCAGCCGGGCGCGTACGCGTTCCGGATGTACCTCAACTACGACGGCAACGGCGGCGCGTTCGGCGACACCAGCGTCCAGGCGACCAGTGCCGACCAGGACCAGCTCTCCGTGTACGCGGCCGACCGGAGCGACGGGAACACCACCATCATGATCATTAACAAGACCGGGAACGACCTGACCAGCCAGGTCTCGATCCGGGGCCGGTCGCTGCTCCCCAAGGCGAAGGTGTACCAGTACGCGCCGGCCGACCTGACCGCCATCACCCACCAGCCCGACCAGCCCCTCACAGCGGCACCGGTCCCGTACGGGCAGCCCCCGCTGTACCTGTACACCGGCACCTTCCCGGCGAACTCCATCACCGAGGTCATGGTCGGTCCGGGCGGCACCGGTGGCGGCGGCACCGGTGGCGGCGGTACCGGTGGCTGCACGGCCACCTACGAGACGACCGGCCACTGGCCCGGCGGCTTCCAGGGCCAGGTGACCGTGGAGAACACCGGCGGCACCCCGTTCACCGGCTGGTCCGCGACGTGGACGTACGCCAACGGCCAGAAGGTCACCCAGCTCTGGAACGGCACCTGGGGCCAGAGCGGCGCCACGGTCAGCGTGACTAACACGGCGTGGAACGGCTCGATCCCGCCCGGCGGCAGCGCAGCGGTCGGCTTCCTGGGCACCGGCAGTGCCGACGCGCCACAGGCGGTCAGCTGTACCGGCCACAGTTGACGGCGAGCCCGCCGGAGCCGTCGCGCCGGTGAATGAGGGCGCCCGCGCGGTGCGTTAACCTCGGCTCTCGTGGAGATCACCACCATTGCCGCGGATCTCGCGCCCACGGGCGCCCTGCGCGCGTCCATCAACCTGGGCAACCCGGTGCTCGCCCAGGGCACACCGGACGCCCCGGGCGGCGTGACCGTCGACCTCGCCCGCCAGATCGGTGCGCGGCTCGGCGTACCGATCGAGTTCCTGTGCTTCGACGCGGCGCGGAAGTCATACGAGGCCATGGCGGCCGGCCGGGCCGACATCTGCTTCCTGGCCATCGAACCGGCGCGGGAAGCCGAGGTGGCGTTCACGGCACCGTACGTGGTGATCGAGGGCGTGTTCGCGGTACCCGAGGACTCGGACATCGTCGCAGTCGCCGGGGTCGACCGCCCGGGGGTACGGATCGGGGTGAAACGCGGATCCGCGTACGACCTGTTCCTGTCCCGTACCGTCGCGCACGCGACGGTGGTACGCGGCGACGAGGGTGTGAACGTGTTCCGCGCCGAGGGGCTGGAGGTGGCGGCCGGGATCCGGCAGCCGATGGTCGCGTTCGTCGCGTCCCATCCCGAGTTCCGGCTGATCCCGGAACGGTTCATGCAGATCCGGCAGGCGGTGGGCACGACCAGGACGCGCCGGCCGGAGACCGTCGACTTCCTCACGGACCTCGTCGAGGAGCTGAAGGCCAGCGGCTTCGTGGCGGAGGCTCTGCGCCGCTCGAACCAGCCCGACGCGACCGTCGCCCCGCCGCGGCGGTAGCCGCTGTCCCGCGAACGCCCTACCCGCGGCGGTCTTCCCGCAGTGGTCTGCCCACGGTGGTCTTCCCGTGGCGGTTGCCGGTAGCCGGACGAAGCTACCCGGCCGGTGTGGGCGGGATCTGGCCGTCGCGGGACAGCGTGGGCACGTCGACCGGCACCGTCTCCGGATATTTGATCCCGGCCCCGGTGTTGAGCACCAGGACCCGGTCGCGCTCCGCGAGCCAGCCGGACTCCCGCAACTGCCGGACCGCGGCCAGGCACGCGGCGCCCTCCGGGCAGATGAACGTCCCCTCCTGGGCCGCGAGGGCCCGCTGCTCGGCCAGCAGGGCGGCGTCGCTGACCGAGACCGCCGTGCCGCCGGTCGCCCGCACCGCGTCCAGGACCAGGAAGTCGCCGAGCGCCTTGGGTACCGTGATGCCGAACGCGACGGTACCCGCGGCCTCGACCGGCTCGCTGGTCTTCGCACCGGACTTGAACGCCCGCACGATCGGGTCGCAGCCCTCGGCCTGCACCGCGACGAGCCGGGGAAGCTGGTCCGGGATCCAGCCGAGCGCCCGCATCTCCAGCAGCGCCTTGTAGATGCCGATCAGGCCGACCCCACCGCCGGCCGGGTAGCAGATCACGTCGGGTACCCGCCAACCCAACTGCTCGGCGATCTCGTACCCCATGGTCTTCTTGCCCTCGATGCGGTACGGCTCCTTGAGCGTGGACACGTCCTGGTAGCCGCCCCGCGCGGCGACCGCCTGGCCGATCAACCGGCCGGCGTCGCCGATGAGCCCGTCGACCAGGTACAGCTCCGCACCGGCCACTACGCACTCCGCCCGGGTGATCGGCGGTGCGTCCAGCGGCATGGCGATCAGGCTGGCCAGGCCCGCCCGGGTGGCGTAGGCGGCCCAGGCCGAGCCGGCGTTGCCGTTGGTGGGCATGGCTATGCCGCGCACCCCCAGCTCGGCCGCCCGGGAAACTCCCACGGCCGCGCCCCGGGCCTTGAACGTCCCGGTCGGGATGATCCCCTCGTCCTTCATCAGCAGGCCGGGCACCCCGATCTTCGCGCCGTACGTGGACAGGGGAATCAGCGGGGTCATTCCCTCACCCATGGTGACCACGTTCGCCTCGTCGCGAACCGGCAACACCTCGTGATAGCGCCACAGTGTCGGCGGCCGGGACGCGATCTGCGCCGGGGTGACCGCGGCGGCCACCCCGGCGAGGTCGTACCGGGCCAGCAGGGGAGCGCCGTCGGCGCTGAGCCCCTGCACGCTGTCGGCCTCACAGGTCGCCGCCGTGCGGGAGCATTCCAGGTGACTCAGGTACGAGTAGGCCACGCGTCCTCCCAGGACCGGTTTCTCGCGGTACGCACGGTGATCGCGCGGCAGCGACCCCGAGCCGTCAGGTGAAGTCTGCCTTGCGGCCCGGTGCGTCCGGCACGCGGCCCTCGCCGCACCCGCACCCGGCCCGGGCGGCCCTGCGGCGCGGTCGGCGGTATGGCCAGTGGTCGGTCGCCCGGCGGTCGGGTGGCCCGGCGGTCAGCGGTCCGGGTCGGGTGGCCCGGCGGTCAGCCGCTCGGCGGTCGGTGGCCCGGCACGCGTCGAAGCTGGCCGTGCGACTGGCTTCGCGACTGGCCTTGCAATTGGCCTCGCGGCTGGCGGTGAGCTGGTTGACCGCGGGTCGACGGCATGCGCGGGCCCGTCACGTCGCGGCGCTGCCCCGGCCGGCGCCGCGGTTGCCGGACAGCGCGGTCACGAGATCCTCGCGCGCCCGGGCTACCCGGGACCGGATCGTGCCGATCGGGCAGCTGCACACCTCCGCCGCGTCCGCGTAGCTGAGCCCGAGCACCTGGGTCGCGACGAACGCCTCGCGCCGGTCGCGGTCGAGGCCGGCCAGCAGATGCTGGAGCAGTACGGCGTCCTCGAAGCCGCCGGTGAGCCGCAGCGCCGCGGTCTCCGCGTCAGCCTCCCTGCCGGCCAGCGGGGTGGTACGGGGGCTGCGCGAGGCGGTACGGACGTGGTCGGCGGCGACCCGGCGGGCGATGGACAGCAGCCAGGTACGGGCCGAGGAGCGCGCCGCGAAGCCGCGCAGTCCGGACATCGCGCGCAGGTACGTCTCCTGGGCCAGGTCCTCGACGTCCCGGGCGTCGGCGAGGTGCCCGAGGAACCGGTGCACGTGTCGCTGGGTCAGCTCCACGAACGCGGTCGCGGCGGCCCGATCGCCGTCCCTCGCGGCCAGAGCGGCGTTCGTGATCGTTTCGTCGTCGTACCCGGAGCCGACCATGACGCAACCGTAGCGTGCCTACTTAGTCGGACTTTTGCCGGGCACCGGGAACCAGCCGGCCCCGGCCGGCGACCTGTCGAGTATGGGATGCGGTCAGTGGCGCGAGGCGCTGTCGGCGCGGCTGGACGGGGAGGAGGACCCCGGACAGGCTCCGCTGGTGGACGCCCACCTCGCCGGCTGCGCCGGGTGCCGGCAGTGGTTCGAGGAGGCGGCGGAGGTCACCAGGATCGCCCGGGTGGGCCCGGTGATGCCGGTTCCGGGCGTACCGGACAGCGTGCTGGACGCGGTACCCCGCCGCCGTACCCGGTGGGCCGCCGCGCTGCGGGTGGCGCTCGGCGCTATCGGTGCCGGGCAGGTGCTGCTCGGGGTGGCGCAGGTGACCGGGCCGGCGATGGCCGGAACGATGGCCGGGACGATGGTCGACGGCCGGATGGAGGGCGCGAGCGTCGATCATCTGGTACACGAGTCCGCGGCATGGAACCTGGCGGTCGGGGCGGGCTTCCTGTTCATCGCGTGGCGGCGCAGCCGACCGGCCGGCGTGGTGCCGACGCTGACCGCGTTCGTGGGCGTGCTGAGCGTCATGAGCCTCGGTGACCTGATCGACGGCACGGTGGCGCCCAGCCGGCTGGCCAGCCACGCGCTGCTCCTGATCGGGTACGCGATCGTGGTGGCGCTGTGCCGGCCGTCGCTGCGCCAGGACCCTCCGGCCGGTACCGGAAGGCGGCGCGGCCACTCGCGGTGGCGGCTGGACCTGCCCGGCGAGAACGTCGTGGAGTTGCGCCCGGGCGGTCCGACCGGTGCCCGGGAGGTGCGGGCCCGCAACCGCGGCGTGGCCTGACCACCCGCCCGCGCCGCTGGCCCCGGGCCGGCCGTGGTTCGGCGCCGCGGGTTTCGGCGGCCGGCCTTCAGCGGGCGCCGCGCCGGGCGTCGGCCTCCGCGGCCCGCCGCAGGAACGCGTTGTACCGGGCCAGTTCGTCCTCCTCGCCGGCGGCCCGGGCACGGTCGGCCGCCCGGTCCAGCCGGGCCTGCTCGCGCTCGTCCGAGCGGATCCAGCGCATCACCAGGATGCCGAAGACGACCGCGGCCGGAATCTCGCCGAACGCCCAGGCGATGCTCGCGCCCAGGCGCTGGTCGGCGAGCAGGCTCACCGCCCAGGTCGGGTGCACCGACGAGTACCAGGCGGGTGCGATGACCGTCCTCGACTGCAGCAGGATCACGCCGAAGAACGCGTGGAAGATCATCGCGGCGAAGTGGATCAGGACGAGCACCGGCGGCGGGAGCTGCCGGCGTCCCGGGTCGATGCCGACCAGCGCCCAGAACAGCAGGTACCCGGCGACCACGAAGTGGGTGAGCATCGCCAGGTGGCCGAGGTGGTACCGCATGAGCGTGCCGAGCAGGCCGCTGAAGTACAGCCCGTACAGGCTGACGACATAGAGAGCGAGCGCCACCAGCGGCTGGGTGAAAAGCTTGGTGATCCGGCTGTGCAGGATGACCAGCAGCCAGTCCCGGGCACCTCGCATGTCCGGGTCGTCCGGCCGGCGCAGGGCACGCAGCGCCAGGGTCACCGGGGCGCCCCCGACGAGCAGGATCGGTACCGGCATCGACAGCACCATGTGCTGGGCCATGTGCACGCTGAACAGCACGTAGGCGTACCTGGCCACACCCAGGTTCGTCACCGCGGCGAGCAGCAGCATGCCGCCCAGCCAGCTGGCGGTGCGCGCCCACGGCCAGTCGTGCCCCGCCCGGCGCAGCCGCCACACCCCGATCAGGTAGGCGATGATGCCGCTCGCGGTCACCGCCAGGAAGAACATGTCGGGCAGCACGTGCGTCACCATCGTGCTCAGGGTCGGCGCCGGCGGCATGCCGAAGCCGAGGATGTCCACCACCGGGTCGGTGTCCACCGGGTTGGTCGCCACCGGGGTGGGGCTGCGGGACAGGGCCACCGCGAGGCCGAACGTCGCCCCGAAGACGACCAGCTCCCCGGCGGCCAGCCGCCAGAACGCCCGGCGGCTGCCGGCGCGCAGAGCGGGCAGCGTACGCGAACGGTGGGCCGCGCCGATCCCGCCGAGCAGTACCAGCGCGGCGAGCTTGCCGATCACCAGTACCCCGTAGCTGGAGCCCCACAGCGCGCCGATCGCGCCCAGCCGGACCCATGCGTTGGCCACGCCACTGACCGCGACCGCGACCCAGCAGAACAGCGCGAGCCGGCTGTACCGGGCGGCCGCGCCGGCCAGCAGCCTGCTGCGCCGCAGCAACAGCAGAGCGGCGAGCCCGCCGACCCACAGCGCGGCGGCGCCGACGTGCAGGGCGAGGCTGGTCACCGCGATCTGGTGGTTACCGGCACCGGCCGCGTGGCCGGTGAACGCGGGCGGCAGCACGGCGACGACCGCGAGGACGGCGCAGCACGCGGCGTTGGTGCGGGACAGCCCGACCCGGGTCAGGATGGCCAGTACGAGCGCCATGCCGGCCTGTACCAGCAGGGCCTGGCCCTGGGACACGGACACCGCGAAGCTGTACACGCTGTGCGGACCGAGCCGGGACAGCGGCTGGCCGAGCAGGTCCGATACGCTCAGGACGAGCAGCACCAGGCTGGCGAGCGTCCAGGCCAGCGAGGAGCCGGTCGCCAGGCGCAGCATCCGGTACCCCTGCGCGCCGACGGTCCGGTCCTTTCCGGGCAGCAGGAACGCGGCGGTGACGCACAGGCCGACGGTGAGCGTGCCGAGCGCTTCGATCAGGACGGTGGCGACCGGCAGCGCCCAGTCGACGAACAGCCCGGGATCGGGCAGCCCGGTGATCGTCGTGGCGTTGAGCCCGTGACCACCCTCCAGGGCCAGTACCAGCACGGCGAGCGCCGCGACGCCGACCGCGACCGGCAGCCACCACAGCGGGCCGGCGCCGGCCGGTGCGGTGCTGCCCGGCGCGGTGGTGGCTGGAACCGTGGTGGCCGGCGGGCTGCTCGCGGGCGGGCTGCTCGCGGTAGGGGTCGCCGTCGCGGACCCGGCCGGGGCCGGGCTCACCGGAACCGGGTTCGCCGGCACCGCCGGGTCGTCCGGCAAGATCGCGTCGTCCGGCACGGTCCGGTCGGGATCCACGCTCACCGGTCGCTCACCGCCCGCCGCCTGGTCAGTAGCACGGCGAGCACCACGATCACCACGACCACCGCCGCCGCGCCGCCCCACAGCCAGAGGCGGTGGGATCCGCTCGCGTCCGGCGCCGGGGCGGCCGGGCCGGCCGGCGGGTCGACGGTGGGCTCCTGGCCGGGCGGCAGAGCGACCGTGAAGTGGAACTGGCCCTCGACCGGGTGCCCGTCGGCGGAGATCGCCCGCCAGGCCACCGTGTAGGCCCCGGAGTGCAGCGGGTACACCTTCTGGTGGACGTCGTCGTCGATCACCTGCACATGACCCTCGCTGTAGGAGCGCTTGCCCGGACCGGTGACCCTCACGGTCGTGAACTGTCCCCGAACCATCTCATTGAATGTCAGGGTAACCGCCGACAGTTGGGCGGTGACCGTGGAGCCGTCCGCCGGGTCGGTGCGCTCCAGGTGGGAGTGCGCCCAGGCGGGGGAGGCCGCCGCGAATACCGCCAGGAGGATCGCGGCGGCGGACGCGGCGAGCCGGGCGGGCCAGGGGCCGCGACGGCCCCGGCGTACCGGCGGTTCGGGCTTGATCGTCACGTCTGGTTAGTCGATCCGGCAGCGCGGGAAGTTCCCGTAACCGGTGGCGGAGCGGGTGGCCTCGGTCGCACCGCGACCGCCCGCCCCCGGACACGTTCAGTCACCAGTCGGCATGCTCGCCGTACCCAGAGCGACCACCGCGAACAGGAGCACGGTGATCGCGTGGACCGCCGTGCACCACAGACAGATGGCGTCCAGGGTGAACAGCTCGGTGTACACCAGGTAGATCACGAACCCGATGCCGACCAGCGTGAACGCCAGGCGGCCCCAGCGCAGCTCCGGGCGGCGTGAGCGCCACGCCGCCGGCAGGCACAGCGGCAGCATGGCGACGAAGAAGATCAGGCCGAGCAGGGCCACCGGGATGCCGACGATGCTGGATTCGGCGCTCGTGGTGACCTTCTGGCAGTTGATCACCCCGGTCTCCGGGCAGGCCAGCGTCGTCGAGGACGTGTAGTGCTCGATGGTCAGGTAGACCGAGACCGCCAGCCCCAGGACGCTCAGCACCAGGGTCGTGACGGCCGGCCAGCGCGGCGGGGCGACCGGCTCGGGCACGGCCGGCCGCCCGGTGGACTTAGTCGTTGACATGGAGCTTGCTCTGGTACGCGGTCACCGCGGAGTTGGTACACACGTTGCTCGGCTGCCCCTTCGTCAGCTGGCAGATCACCGCGGTGAACGCGTTCGCCGTACCGTTGACCGCCTGCGCGATGGGGTCCGACGGGTCGGCCAGCGCCGCGGCGATCTGGGCGGCGGTCTTGCCGGCCATCAACTGCGGGCTGAACGACGCCCCGGAGACGATCGCCTTGTTGCCGAAGTCGATGAACGGGATCGACCCGGCCGCTTTGGCCGGGACGAACGGCGCTGCGTTGTACTTGTTCAGCAGCGCCTCCTGCTGCGACGTCGGCTTGTCCAGCGGTGCGTACCCGTTGCCCTGCTGCTGGTTGGTCTCCGTCTCGACGCCCTGGAAGGCGATGTACTGGCTGCTGTAACTGGAGCCGTGGAAGGACAGCGTCGCCGTGTTCGGGTAGACGTCGGTCGATGACGAGTGGGTCTCGCCCAGGTTCGTGAACGTCCCGAAGCGGCTGAGCGCCTGCACCATCGCCCAACGCTCGGCGGCGCAGAACGGGCAGTACTCGGCGCCGACGTACACGATCAGCGGCTTGCCGCCGTCGTTGAGCAGTGGCTGACCGGTCGTCATGCTGGGCAGGGTGCTGACCTTGCCCGCACCGACCTGCTCCAGCGTGCTGACCGGAACCGTGGTCAACGGCCCCACCACGTCGGACGCCGCGAGCTGAGACGGGGGCGACGAGGTGTGATGCCTGCCACCGGTCAGCTTGACCCCGACCAGGATCCCCAGCACGACGATCACCACCAGCACCGCCGAACCGGCGATGGTGAACCGCCGCCGGCGCGCGCGCTCGGCTCTGCGCTGGGCCTCCAGCGCCTCCCGTGCCCGCTGTTGCGCCTGCCGGCTACTCTTCGACACCCGATCCGCCCTCCTTGAATATCGACCGCCATGCTGTTCGCGACCCGGTTCCGGGGTCGGGTGCCGCTTCAGCCTGGCCACCACGGTAGCGCTCACGCGTCATTGTCGGGCCTGTGCTCGCCTCGCCGCAGACCGGCTCGGCTCCGCTCAGGCGGGGGTTGTTGGGGGTGTGCGCGCCTCGCCACAGATCGGCTCGGCTCCGCTCAGGAGGCTCTACGGGTCTTCACGTACGCCAGGCCACCCAGGATCAGTCCCACCAGGCCGAGTACGGCGCCGACGGCGCCGGTCACCAGCGCGGCGGTGTCGGACGAGTCGCTGCCGGCCGGGTCGGCCCGCACCGTCGCCGGGCTGCTGGCCCCGGCGGCGGAGTCGCTGGTGGCGGAAGCGCTGGTGCCGGAGTCGCTGGTGGCGGGCGTCAGAGTCAGCACCGGGGCCGGATTCTCCGGCTCCGCCTGGCCGGGGGTCCGAAGGTCGATCCACCGGACGATCGTGCCGTCCGAGTAGGTCTGGAGCACCTTGAAGGTGATCGAACCCGTCTTGGGCAGCGGGCCGAGCGAGACCGGGAACTCCTGGAACTGGCTGGGCTTGATTGCCGTGTCGGGCGAGTTCGCCGTCCAGGTGATCTCGGTTACCGCCTGGGTGACCTCGCCGTCGTCGGTGGTGATCGGCTTGGCCAGCTTCGTCTTGACCAACTTGCCGGTCCAGCCCGGTACCGGTTCGAGCGAGATCGAGGCGATGGGCTGGTCGGCGGGCAGATTGACGTCGAGCTTGGTGGTCGAGGCGGTGTCGCTCTCGGTCGGTACCCGGAAGGCGATCCGGGTGTACCCACCCTGGCTGGCCTGGGTCGGGTCGATCGTCACGTGCGCCTGGGCCGCTCCCGCGGTGGCGAGCACGCCGATCAGTGAGGCGGCGCCGATCAGCAACCCACCGCGCAGTGTCCGGTTCATCGTTATCCTTTCGTGATCGTTGCCGGGAGAACTGTCCCGAGGCTTGGTACGGTCGCCCGCCACCGATCCGTCCACCATGGATCCGCCGCTCACCACGGATCGGTGGACGCTCCCGCGCGCCAGCTACGCGGTCGGGTGGCCCGGTACCGTGCGTCCCGTCAGAGATGGTCGCCCCGGCCGGCGGGAAAGTTCCCGGCGCGGGTAATGCGGGCAATCGATGTCTCGGGCGCCGGACCGGCCGGTCGCCCCTCCGCGCTCGGGGCGCCTCATGGCCGGGCGGTTCCTGATCGGTGAACCGGATGGGCAGAATGAGTGCCGTGGCGCGGAGCAGGGCCGGCAGGGGCCGGGCGGCGGGGGAGAGCACCGCGGCCGGTCCCGGGGCGGCCGCGCCCCGCACGCCGTCCGTGATCCCGGTACGGGTCCGCCCGGGGGCCGCGACCACCCGGGTCGGCGGCGGCCACCCCGGCCGGTACGGAGTGGCGTTGGTGGTGGCGGTCAACGCGCCGGCGGTGGACGGTCGGGCGACGGAGATGGCGCTGCGCGCTGTCGCCGGGGCGCTGGGTCTGAGGCCGGCCGAGGTGACGCTGCGCGCCGGCCGTACCAGTCGGGACAAGCTGTTCGAGGTCGCCGCCCCGCCCGCCGACCTGCCCGACCGGATGCGCGCGCTGCTCCAGGCGTGACGCGCGCGATCACCACGGGCGGGGCCGTGACGTGCGGGGGCCGTGGCACGGTGGGGTCGCGACGCGGTGGGGCCGTGCCGCCGGGGAGCTCGTGGCGCGGCAGGCCGTGGCGGCGCGGGTGTGCGACGAAGGCGGGTCAGCGCGGCGCGAGGCGTACGACCGCGACGCCGCGGGCCAGTGCGCGCCGCAGGTCGGCACGGTCCGGCGCGCCGTCGGCTCCGATGCCGATCCCGGCGAACCGGCCGTGAACCGGGTTGCCGCGCAGGATGTGCCGGTACAGCTCGGCGGCCCGCTCCTCGTCCGTGATCACCTCGGCGTCGGCCAGCCGGTCGCGCCCGCGCAACCGCACCGTCACCGGTTCGCCCGGGCGCAGGTTGCGCCGCCACGCGCCGCCGGCCCCGATGAGCAGCGTCCCGTCATGCTCGACGTACGCCACCGGCAGCCGGTAGATCTTGCCGGTCCTGCGTCCGGTGACCGTGACGATGAGCAGGCGGCGGCTCAGCGCGCCGTGCAGCGGCGAGCGGAGCAGCGCGCGCACGATGCTGTTGCCCAGCCGTTGGCGGCGGGACTCGCGGGTCCGGGATCGCTGCGGGGGAGCGCTCGGTACGGGTGCGGCGGCCATGCGAGTACCTCCGGATCGTAGACGACTGGTTAGTGAGCACTCACCTACCAGTGTGGTGCCGGCCGGCGCGGCCGTCAACGTGTGTCCGGCTCAGGTTCACCCTGCCGGCTGACCGGTGGCACTCTCCCGGCTGACGGCGCCGCGGACGGAACCCGGACCCGGGGAGCACCCGCGACGCTGGAGGCCGGACAACCGGGGAGTTGATGGATGCCTAGTGTCAGGGCGAAGCTGCATGGCGGCCCGCTGGACGGCCGCGTCGTCTCGATCGATGTGGAGGACCCGCAGGACCCACCGATCCTGTACGAACTCGGCTACACCGCGGAGAGCCTGCGCGCGCAGGTGGAATTCAGGGTGTACCGCCGGGCGGCCCGCAACCCGTACGCCGGGCGGCTGTGGGACTACGAGGCGACCGGGGAGGTCAGGAGGTTCGGCCCGGGGGGCCGGGCGCGCGACGCCACACACTGAGTCAGGTCGCTCGCCGGGCCCGCTACCGGAGCCTGCCTACCGGGCCCGCTCACCGGGCCCGCCACACCGAGCCCGCCACACCGGGCCCGCTCACGCACACCGGGCCCGTTCACTGCGTGGAGTCCACCGTCGCCGGCAGGCTGTCCATGAACGAGCTGACCGAGAACACCGCGTTCCCGGCGCCGGGCGGACCGTACCCGGGCGGGCTGGACAAGCCGTGCGCCTCCATCGTCGCCCGGTACACCTCCAGCAGCCGGATGTGGTACTCCAGCGGCGCACCCTGCGGGTTCGTCCGCCCGAGCGGAGTAGTCGGCTCGGGGCACCAGGTGGTGAACCGCGGGGTGATGCCCCGGGACATGAAGAACTCCAGGCCCTCGGCGGTGGACGCGATAGCCTCGTCGACGGTGCCGAACCCGAACGGCTTGGCCATCTCCACGCCGGCCACGAAGTTCGGGATCACGTTTCTCGGGCCGAAGACCTCGGCCGAGTCCAGGATCCGCCGGTGCCATTCGGTGCGCCCCACGTACCGCTCCTTGCCCGGGCAGAACAGCCCGAACAGGCGCTTGTCCCAGACCTCGAAGTTCGGGTGGTAGATCTTGATCCCGTAGTCGTGGAACCGCTGTACGTCGGCCTTGGGCAGCGCCTGCGCGACAACCTTGCCGATCCACCGGTCCGGGAAGCGCTGCTCGATGGCCTGCGCGTACCGGCCGTAGAAGTCGGCCTCGGCCAGCCCGTCCACCTTCGAGGTCACGCTGCCGCCGGTGAGCGTGTACGCCTTCGAGATGCCCGACGCGTCGTACCGGTCGATGATCTCCATCGCCTCCAGTACCTCGTCGACCGGCTTCACGCCGGTGTACGGGCGGCCGGCCGCCTTGTGTTGGCGCCAGTTGTGGTTGATGTCGCAGTACTGGCACTCCTCCTTGGCGCCGAAGTACTGGCAGACCCGGAAGACGGTCAGGTAGATCAGGTAGCCCCACTGGATCGTCGGGGCGATCTCCATCACCGACTTGCCGCCGGAAAGCCGGTGCCGGTAGTACTCCGGCATCGGCGGCAGTCCCACGTCGGCGATCGGCCGGCCGTCCAGGAACAGCCGCAGCGCGCCGTCATCGTCGGCCATCACGCGGTACGGCGAGTCCGGGTTGACGCGCACCGAGACCACGGTGCGGCGCAGGTCGTACGGGCCGCCGGTGAGCACGATCTCCTCCGGCGGCCGGCGCAGGGCCGCGGTACCCAGCTCGGGCAGCGTGCGGTGGTCGAACGAGAAGATGAAGTACGACTTGGGCTTGACCTCGCCGTCCTCGTTGTCCGACAGTGCGGAGTCGTCGAACGCCAGCCCGCCGCGCAGCAGGTCCTCCTTGATCACGGCCTCCCGTGGCACGTGGGGGAAGCGCTGCATGAGGTCCTCGACGAGGGTGGTGCGGTTCTGCATGCCTGATCCTCAATCCCGAACTGGCCGGACGGACACCCGAACGTGCGGACGACAACCATTAAGCCTGCGCTTCGCCTCCCGGCGGACATCCGGCGGGGTGCCTCCGCAGCGGTCTGCGTCACGTTCATCCGGGTTGTCGCATACCGTTTCCACGGCCCCGGCCGGTGCGTAGATCTTGCCCGACCAGGGTGCCGGTGCCGCCGTGCGAGGGGTGCTGAGCTGCTCGGCTGCGTGTGGGCGTCGTCACCGCGAAATCACGCCGGGTCGGCGGCCGGTGCTGGTACCGTACGAAACGGTTTCGTTTCGCAATCAGGGGTGGGTCATGGGGACGAGTGGTCTGAGTCGCGGCACCGGCCTGAGCCACGGCGCGGCGCCGGACGCGCCGGGCCGGACCGGCCGGAGCACGGCGGCCGCCGGTGTGGCCGCCGCCCCGGCGACCTCGTCCGGCGCCGGCGAAGATGCCCAGCGGTCCCGGCCGGGCCGGCCGTCCCGCCTGGGCGGCGAGCGCGAACGGGCCATCCTGCGGGCGGCGTACGACCTGCTCGCCGAGGTCGGCTACGAGTGCGTCCGGATGGACGAGGTGGCCGCCCGGGCGAGAGCCAGCAAAGCCACGCTGTACCGGCACTGGCCGGGCAAGGCCCAACTGGTGGTCGATGCGATCCGGGTGTGCAAGGGCAGCAGCGCGGCCGCTCCGGACACCGGCAGCCTGCGCGGAGACCTGGTCGCCTGGTTCTGCGCGCTGGCCGACTCCGTCACCGGCGAGGAAGGGCCGTTGCTGGCCGGCCTCGTCATGGCGATGCGCAACGACCCGGAGCTGGCCGCCGAGATGCGGGCGCTGCGCTCCTCGAAGAGCCCGATCGCCCAGGGCATCTGCGACCGCGCCGAGGCCCGCGGGGAGCTGAGGCCCGGGTACAACGTCGATCTCATCGACGAGATCGTTCCCGGCCAACTGTTCATGCACAGCTTCGTCCTGGGGGAGCCGGTGGACGCACGGTTCATCGCTCACCTGGTGGACGACATCATCCTGCCCCTGCTGACCCGATGAGTCGCGGGCCGAGCCGGCCGCCCGACCGACCACGACGACTGACTGATTGACGACCGACTGATCACGACGACTGACCGTACCGGCACGACCGGACCGATACACACGCACGACGCCCCATGCCGCGGACGGGACCGCGGGGGGACGCGGCCGTGCCTGGAGAGGAACAAACCATGTCAATGTCCACCGAAACGGTGGCGGCGCCGACCAGGTCACCGGTTCTTGATCCGGGTCGCTGGTTGGCGCTGACCGTCATCGCGCTGGCCCAGTTGCTGATCGTGCTGGACGCCTCGATTGTCAACATCGCGCTGCCCACCGCGCAGCACGACCTGCACATCAGCGACGCCAACCGGCAGTGGGTGGTGACGGCATACACCCTGGCGTTCGGCGGCCTGCTGCTGCTCGGCGGGCGGATCGCCGACTACACCGGCCGGAAGCGGGCGTTCATCATCGGCCTGCTCGGCTTCGCCGCCGCCTCCGCGATCGGTGGCGTCGCCGTCAACCAGGGCATGCTGTTCGTCGCCCGCGGCGCGCAGGGCGCCTTCGCCGCGCTGATGGCGCCGGCCGCGCTGTCCCTGCTGACGGTCACCTTCACCGACGCCCGCGAACGTGCCCGCGCGTTCGGCGTGTACGGCGCGATCGCCGGTGGCGGTCTCGCGGTGGGCCTGCTGGCGGGTGGGGTACTCACCGAGTACCTGTCGTGGCGGTGGTGCCTGCTGGTCAGCACGCCGGTCGCGATCGTGGCGGCCGTGGCGGCGCTGCGGTTCGTCAAGGAGAGCCGGGCGCAGGGCAACACCCGGTACGACATTCCGGGCGCGATCACCTCGACGGTCGGGCTCGTCGCGCTGGTCTACGGCTTCACGAAGGCGTCCTCGGACGGCTGGACCTCGGCGACCACGCTCAGCCTCCTGATCGGCGCCGCCGTCCTGCTCGCCGCGTTCGTCGTGATCGAGGTGCGCTCGAAGCACCCGCTGCTGCCGATGCGCGTGATCCTCGACAACAACCGCGGCGGCTCCTACCTGGCCGCGTTGCTGGTCGGCGTCGGCATGTTCGGGGTGTTCCTGTTCCTGACGTACTACATGCAGATCACCCTCGGGTACTCGGCACTGATGACCGGGGTGGCGTTCCTTCCGTTCACCGCCGGCATCATCGCCGGCGCCGGGCTGTCCACGCAGCTGCTGACCCGGGTCGGCCCGCGGGTCTCGATGGTGGTCGGACTGCTACTGGCCGCCGCGGGCATGGCACTGCTCACCCGGATCGGCGTGGACACCGGGTACTGGTCGCACGTGCTGCCGGCGGTACTCGTGATCAGCTTCGGTATGGGCGTCACCTTCGGCCCGCTGTCGAACACCGCGCTGGTCGGCGTCGCGGACCACGACGCCGGAGTGGCCAGTGCGCTGGTCAACACCGCCCAGCAGATCGGTGGCTCGCTCGGCACGGCGCTGCTGAACACCATCGCCGCCTCGGCGCTCACCTCGTACCTGGCCGATCACGCCGGGTCCGGCTCCCCGGTGCGGATCAGGGCGGTCGGTACGGTGCACAGCTACACGGTGGCGTTCTGGGTCAGCGCGGGCCTGATCGCACTGGCCGCGGTGATCGCCGCGGTACTGGTACGGGCGCGCCGCGATCAGCTCAGCGCGACCGAGGGGGTACCCGCGGCGTTCTGATCAGCCCACGTCGCGCGCGCCCAACGCCGCGCTGACCACGGTGCGCACCTCGCGCAGGTGGTCACGCATCAGGCGGTGGGCGCGCGCCGGCTCACCCGCGAGGATCGCGGCCAGGATCGACTCGTGCACGTGCAGATCCTGGTCGCGATCGTTGTACAGGGCCAGGATGTGCCGTTGCTCCTGGTCGTAGACGTCCAGCAGCGAGTCGAGCACCTGAGCCAAAGCCTGGTTGCCGCCGAGGCGGCCGATCTCGCGGTGGAAGTTCATGTTCGCCGCGTGCAGTTCGGCGTCGTCCGCGGCGGGTGCTCCGGCTCCGTCGCCTGCGCTTCCCGGGCCGGTGCCGTGTTTCGGGCCGGTGCGGCTGTTCGGGCGGGTGCGGTCGCCGGAACCCTCGCCCGCGCTGTCGCCGAGCGCCCGGGCGGCCCGGTCGAGGCTCGTCGAGAGCCGGATGAGCCGGGGGTCGTCCTGCACCGCTCGCCGCGCGGCACCTTCGGCCAGGTGCGGCTCGATCAGTTCGCGCGCGGCGATCAGGTCGAGGATCGCGGAACGGTCCAGGCGTAGCCGGTTCGGATTGGCCACGATGAGCCGGCCGTGCTCACGGCGCACATACACACCGGAACCGTGGCGCAGCTCCAGCGCGCCGGTCGCTTCCAGGCGCCGCAACGCCTCACGCAGTGTGGGGGTGGCGACGGCGAACCGCTGGGCGAGCACGCGGGTCGGGGGCAGCCGGTCGCCGGGGCGCAGGTCCTCGTCTCTGATGTGCTCCAGGATCCGCAGCGTCAGCTCGTCGGCGAGCCGCCGGCGTTCGACCGGCTCGACCGGCGGACCGGCGAGTTCAAAAGCAGGCACGGCAGCGCACCTTTCCGTGGCGGCGCCATCGACGACGCGTCATTGTCGCGCATCCCGCTGTCACTCACCAACCGCACCGGTGAGCGCGGCGCCTCCCCATCGCCGCCGCCGATCGCCGCCGACTCCCAACCGCCGACCCGGAAGTCGCTCTCCCACCGGCCGCGCGGGAATCTCCGCGCGGGTATCTCCGCGCGGGTGACTTCGCACGGGTGCCTCGGCACGGGCACAACGACAGCCGGCGAGTCCGGATGAGGTCACTGACCCGCACGCACCCGCGGAAGCTCCAGGCAGAGGTCTAGACATCAAGTGAACAAGTCATCTAATCTCTTGCTCACTTGTTCACGGGAGACGCAGGGCGGGTGAGGTCATGGCTGATCCAACGGTTGCCGGTGACGCCGGTACCGAGGTCGCCAGGCTGAGCCTGTCCGACGCGTTGCAGATCGGCATCGTCGAGCTGATCCGCGGTGAGGGTCTCGGACCGGGTGACCGGCTGCCGGCCGCACGGGTACTGGCGGACCGGTTCGCCGTCGCCACGCCGACCATGCGCGAGGCGTTGCGCCGGCTCCAGGCCACCGGTGCGATCGACATCCGGCACGGCTCCGGGATGTACGTCAATGCCGGCATCGACCGGGTGGTGATGGCCAATCCCAATCCGCCACGGCTCGGTGGCGAGCAGCTCGTCGAGCTGCTCGAGGCGCGGCTGCTCATCGAGCCGCACCTGGCCGGGCTGGCCGCCGAGCGCAGCGGCGTGTCGGCCCGGGCGGAGTTGCGCGACACGCTCGCCACGGCCGAGCGTTGCCTGGCGGGCAACGACCAGCGGCTGCACGAGGCGAACATGGCGTTCCACCGTGCCGTGGCCACCGCGAGCGGGCATCGCATCCTGCGCGAGGTACTGGATTCGCTGCTTTCGGTGCACGCCGGTGAGCAGCGCGAGATTCTGCAACTCTTCGACGACCGGCGCCGCGACCACGTGGAGCACCGGGCCGTCCTCGCCGCTATCGAGTCCGGCCAGCGCGAACGGGCCGGCGAACTGATGCGGCGACACCTTGAGGACGTCACGGCCGTGGTTCGCGGTCGCCTGGCAGCCTCCTGATCCTCACTCGAAATGAACCGTCCTCGAAGTGAACCGTCCCTCGAAATGAAAGGTGACGTCTGTGCGGCGGACACGGATTCTCGTGGCCCTGGTCGCGACCGCGGCGCTGGCTCTGACCGCGTGCGGTGGCAACTCGGGCTCTGCCAACAAGAGCGAACTCAAGCTATATAACGACAAGGGCGCGTGGAAGCCGTTCTTCCAGCAGCTCGGCGCCGTGTCCAAGAGCCAGATCGGATTGTCTGTCAACCCGGTCGGGTACACCGATGAGAACACCTACCAGGCGTTCATCAAGGCATCCCTGCGCACCCCCAACAAGCCCGACCTGTTCACCTGGGCGACCGGCGGCCAGTTGCAGGATCTCGTCTCCACCGGGCAGGTGGCGGACACCTCGTCGATCTGGTCGGACGGGATCGACAAGGGCTACCTGCCCAAGAACCTGGAGCCGTACTTCACCTTCGGCAGCAAGCAGTACTGCGTGCCGCTGAACGTGGCCTACTGGGTGATGTTCTACAACAAGAAGGATTTCGCCGCGGCCGGCATCACCACGCCACCCACCGACTGGAACGGCCTGATGGCCGACGCGGCGGCGTTGAAGGCCAAGGGCTTCGCGCCGTTCTACCAGACCTCGATTCTGTTCAGCTTCACCTGGTTCCAGCAACTGCTGATCGGCACCGACCCGGACCTCTACAACCGGCTGGCGACCGGCAAGGCGAAGTACACCGACCCGGGTGTGGTCGCGGTGATGCAGCGCTGGAAGTCAATGATCGACCAGGGCCTCTTCGCCGACCCGGGCAGCAAGGAGCAGCCGGCCGACCAGATGAAGTCGGGCAAGACGGCCATGACGTTGCTCGGCACCTGGTTCAACACGAGCCTGGTCCAGGCGGGCATGAAAAGCGGCTCCGACTACGGCATGTTCCTGGTACCCAACGTGACCGCCGGGGCATCGAAGACCCAGGTGGCGTTCGAGAGCGGGCCGCTGTGCTCGCTGACCAAGGCGTCCGACCCGGCCGCCAACACCAAGTTCATGAAGTGGTGGATCCAGCCGGACGCGCAGTCCACGTGGGCCAACAGCCGCAAGGACGTGTCGGCCAATCCGAAGGTGACGATCGACGACCCGGCGCTCAACACCGTCGCGCAGGCCGCGACCGGTGACCAGGTGACGCTGGACAACCGGTACTTTGACGCGACGCCGGCGCCGATCCTGACCGCCGCGCTCGACGCCTTCAGCGGATTCCTCGCCGACCCGTCGAGCTACCAGAAGCAGCTGCAGACCATCCAGCAGGCTGCCGACGAATACTGGAAGAGCAACTGATGTCCGCGCCCGGCGCACCGGCCGTCGCGGCCGCCGGAGCACGGCGGGCCCCGGGAGCGACCGCTCCCGGGGCCCGCCCCGGCCGACGGCGCGGTGCGGGAAACTGGGCCGCGATCGGCTTTCTCTCGCCGGCCGCTCTGGTCGTCGCGCTCCTGCTGTACCTGCCGTTCCTCTACACGGTGGTGTTGAGCTTCACCAGGTACGACGGGCTCAGTTCCCCGCAGTGGGTGGCGCTGGACAACTTCCGCAAGTTCTTCAGCGACCCGGCCCTCGGCAGTTCGCTGCGCAACACCCTGATGTGGGTGGTCGGCACGACGCTGCTCCCGGTCGGCCTGGGCCTGCTGATCGCGTTGCTGTCCTTCGGCATCAGGGGCGGCAGCGGATTCCGGTTGCCGTTCATGCTGCCGTACGCGCTGTCCGGCGCCGGGCTCGGCGTCATCTGGGGTTTCATCCTCCAGGACGGCGGCGCCGCCAACGACGTGCTCGGCGCGCTGCACCTGCCCGGTGCTCACACGGGCTTCCTGCAGCACTGGCCGTACAACACGATCTCGATGATCGTCGCCTGGACCTGGCAGCAGACCGGCGTCAACGCGTTGTTGTTCATGGTCGGGCTGCAGTCGATCCCGAAGGAGCCCCTGGAGGCGGCCCGGCTGGACGGCGCCGGCGGGCTGCGACTGTTCCGCAGCATCACCTGGCCGCTGCTCGCACCGCTGACCACGGTCGTGGTCGGGCTGGCGCTGGTGGCCAGCCTCAAGACGTTCGACATCGTCTGGGTGACCACGCAGGGCGGACCGGGCCGGTCCTCGGAGACGCTGGCCGTGACGATGTACCGGGACGCGTTCGTCAGCGGCGAATACGGGTACGGCTCGGCGGTCGCGCTGGTGCTGACCCTGACCACGGCCGCGGTGACGCTGGCGTACCTGCGCCGGCAGGTCAAGACGCGAGAGGGGCTGGGCTGATGCGCGAGCGGAACGCGGCGTGGTTCGCGCGCCGCGCGGTGCTGCTGGTCCTCGGCCTGATCTGGCTGATCCCGGTCTACCTGCTGCTGGTCAACGCGGCCCGGCCGAGTACCTCGTACGATCAGTCGAAGATCTGGACACCGGACACCCACCTCGGCCTGTTCGACAACATCCGCCAGGGCTGGGACTCGGCCGGACTCGGTTCGAGCCTCGCCTCCACCTTCCTCTACAGCATCGCCTCGCCGGGGCTGGCGGTCGTGCTCGGCGCGATGGCCGGGTTCGCGATCGCCGTGCTGCGGGTGCGCGCCGGGTTCTGGTGGTTCATGCTGCTGTTCGGCGGCACCGTGGTACCGACCCAGATGCTGCTGATCCCGCTGTTCCTCGGGTACAGCTCCACCGACCTGTACGACCGGCGCGGCGGCCTGGTCCTCATCTACACGGCGGTGAGCATCCCGCTCGCGGCGTTCGTGATGCGCAACTTTTTCACCGGCGTCGCCTACGCCATCTTCGAGGCCGCCCGGATGGACGGCGCGTCGATCTGGCGCGTCTTCTGGCGGGTGTACCTGCCGCTCGCGCTGTCCGCCCTGTGGGCGGTGTTCATCCTGGAGTTCGCGTTCATCTGGAACGACCTGCTGTTCGGGCTCACCCTGTCGCAGACCGACACCGTGCGGCCGGTGATGACCGCGCTGTCGTCCCTGTCCAGCGCGTACGGGGGCAGCACGATCCCGGTGGTGCTCGCCTCCGGACTCGTGATGTCGCTGCCGACCGTCCTGCTGTTCCTCGGTACCCAGCGCCTGTTCGCTCGCGGACTCGCGCTGGGCCAGTTCTGAAACGCGGCAGTTCCCAATCTGCCACCGTACCAACCCGAAAGGACCTGCATGACCAGCCGCCTGCTGCGGGCGAGTCTCGGCTCACCGGGCTACGACGACATGCGCGCCACCGTGCGCGCCGCGGGAGCCACCACCGTCATCGACAGTCCACAGGCGACGGTGAGCGCCGCCGCGCTGCCCTTGTTCCGGCACGGCTGCGGAGGTCTGGAGCAGGCGGTCCGGGTGACCTCGACCGTGCCGGTGACCGTCGCTCTGCGAGCCGGAGAGTCCACAGTGGACCGGGCCACGGTGACCGGCCACGCCGACCTGTGGCTGCCCGAGGTCGACGCTCCGGTCGACGCCACCGTCGAGGTGGAGGGTCACGGGCAGGGCACCGTACGGGTCGCGCCGCAGCGCAAGTGGACCGTGCACGTGGTGCACCACTCGCACCTGGACATCGGGTACACCGACCGGCAGGGTGTGGTGCTGCGCAACCATCTCGACTACCTGGACTCCGCGGTCGAGCTGGCCGCCGAGACCGATGACTGGCCGGACGACGCCCGGTTCCGGTGGACCGTGGAGTCCGCGCTGCCGGTGCGCCACTTCCTCGCGGCACGCCCGGCCGACGCCGTGAGCGAGTTCGTGCGGCGGGTCAAGACGGGCCGGATCGAGGTCACCGCGATGCCGTTCCAGCTGCACACCGAGGCGTGCTCGGTCGACGAACTGCACCGCATGCTGCGCTTCACCGACGACCTGCGCGAGCGGTACGGCATCCCGGTCACCTCGGCGATGCACACCGACGTCCCCGGTGCCGTCGTCGGATTCGTCGACGCGCTGTCCGCCAGCGGCGTGCGGTACCTGTCGGCCGCGCACAACTGGGCCGGTCGCTCGGTGCCGTTCCTGACCGGCGGCCAGGAGCTGGGCCGGCCGTTCTGGTGGCGAACGCCCGCCGGTAACCGGGTGCTGGTCTGGTTCACCGACACGCCGCACGGCATGGCGTACATGGAGGGCAACGTCGTCGGCCTCGCGGAGAGCTTCGACGCGGCGCGGGGCCTGCTGCCCGGCTACCTGCTGCGGGTGGCCGAGCACGCGGTCCCGTACGGGCGGGAGGCGTTCGGTTGGGCGTCGCTGCCGGATGACCGCCTCACCAAGGCGCCGTACCCGTGGGATGTGCTGCACCTGCGGGTCCAGGGTGGCAACGCGGACAACGCCGGCCCGTCGCTGGTACCGCCGTCGGTGGTACGGGCGTGGAACGAGCAGTACGCCTACCCGCGGCTGCGGATGTCCACCAACACGGAGTTCTTCGTCGACGCCGAACAGCGGTTCGGCGACCGGCTCGCCGAGCACTGCGGCGACTGGACCGACTGGTGGGCCGACGGCCTGGGCTCCGGTGCCCGGCCGCTGGGCTATGCCCGTCGCGCCCAGAACGCGCTGCGGCACGCGGAGACACTCCACACCCTCGCCGGCGCACCGTCCGATGTGGACGCGACGTACGACAAGCTGGGCCTGTTCGACGAGCACACCTGGGGCGCGGCCAACCCCTGGCACGACCACGAGGACGGCTTCGACTCCGGCGGGATGCAGTGGGCGCGCAAGTGCGAGCTGGCCTACTCGGCCGCGGACGACGCCGAGGACCTGCGGCGGGCCGGGGCGCACCGGCTCGGCGCGGAGCACGGCCGGCCGGACGGGGCACTGGCCGCGTACCTTGTCGCCAACCTCGGGCCGGCCGACCGGACCGACGTGGTCGAGGCGTTCCTGCCGGCCAGCACGGTGCCCCTGGACGTACACGTGTCCATCGTGGACGCGCGCGGCGGGGACGTGGTGCCCCACCACGAACGCCTCGAACGCCCCGAACAGTGGCCCACCCGGCCGGCCGGGCGGCGCCTGTGGTTCGTCGCCCCGGACGTTCCGGCCGTGGGACAGGCCAGGTTCGACATCGTCGCGGCGGACACTCCGGCCCCGGACCCGGTCGACCTGGCGGCCTGGCAGGTGGAGAACGAGTTCTACCGGGTCGTTGTCGACCCGGCCGACGGCGCCATCTCCTCGATGTTCGACAAGCGGGCCGGCCGCGACCTGGTCAACGCCGGCGGGTACGCCCGGATGAACCAGTACGTGTACGAACGCTACTCGACCGCGCCGCACGTCAACCACCTCTCCGGACACATCTCGGCCGGTACCGACCCGGAGCACGCCGACCTCTCGCTGCTCGCCTCGCGGGCGGTGGGCCGGCGGCCCACGCTGCTGCGCGCGCACCGCACGCCGGTGGGGCAGACGCTGGAGATCGAGCTGTCCGGTGACGGGGTGGACTGGCTGCGCACCACCATCAGCCTGTACCGCGGCGTGCCCCGGGTGGACGTGACCAACCGCCTGTACAAGCAGGGCGCACCGGCGAAGGAGAGCATCTTCTTCGCGTTCCCGCTCGCGGCCGGTGCGCCGGCCGCCTGGGAACTGACCGGTGGCGTCGGCGGGCCGGACGCCGACGTGGTTCCGGGCGCCGCCCGGCACATGACGCCGGTGCGGCACTGGATCGGCTTCGACGACGGTGAACTGGCCGTCGCCTGGGCCACGCTGGAGGCGCCACTGGTCATGTTCGGCGACCTCTACCTGCCGTACGCGCCGTTCCCACCCACGCTGCGGCCCCAGCCGGCCGAGCCGGGCACCGCGTACTCGTGGGCGATGAACAACATCTGGGACACCAACTTCCCGGCGCAGCAGCAGGGCGAGACCACCTTCCGGTACGCCATCGCGTCCGAGCCGGCCGGCGACCCGGCGATCCTCGGCCCGGCCACCGCGGCGTCGTTCACCGATCCGCTGCTGGCCGTCCCGGTGTCCGGGCAGGGCGCTCCGCCAGCGCCGACCGGGCGGTTCGCGACCGTGGACCACCCGCTGGTCCGGGTCGTCGCGCTCGGCGCGTCGCGGCGGGGCCACGACCTCGTCGCGTACCTCGCCTCGGTGGCCGGGTCGGCCGTTGACACGAGGCTGTCGGTACCGGGCATGCGAGCGGCCTGGGCCGGCACCAGCCTGGAACGCGACCAGCGGCCGCTGGAGGTGCGCGACGGCGAGACCGTGGTCCCGGTGCCGGGATGCGGGTTCATCGCGGTGTCGATCGACCGGGCGACCCGATGAGGATCGTCGACATCCGCGCCACCACGGTCACCGTGCCGCTGGAGGCGCCGCTGCGGCACTCGAACGGCGCGCACTGGGGCCGGTTCGTGCGCACCATCGTCGAGGTCGAGGCGGACAACGGCCTGGTCGGGCTCGGTGAGCTGGGTGGCGGCGGGGAGAGCGCCGAGGCCGCGGTGGTGGGCCTGCGCGAGTACCTGCTGGGCCACGACCCGTTCGCGCTGGAGGCGTTGCGCTTCGCCATCGCCAACCCGACCGCGAGCCTGTACAACAACCGGACCCAGTTGCTCGCCGCGGTGGAGTTCGCCTGCCTGGACCTGATCGGCCAGCACCTGAACGTGCCGGTGTACGACCTGCTCGGCGGCAAGCTGCGCGACCGGGTGCCGTTCGCGTCGTACCTGTTCTTCCGGCTGGCCGGGCAGGACGGCACCGGTGAGGTACGCACGCCGGAGCAGTTGGCCGAGCACGCCCGGGACCTCAAGCGGGAGCACGGTTTCACCGTGCACAAGCTCAAGGGCGGGGTGTTCCCGCCGGAGTACGAGCTGGAGTGCTACCGGGCGCTGGCCGGCGCGCTGCCCGGCGACCGGCTGCGCTACGACCCGAACGCGGCGCTGTCGGTGGCACAGGCGTGGCGGTTCGGCAAGGCGGTCGTCGACCTGCCCAACGAGTACCTGGAGGATCCGACCTGGGGGCTCAACGGGATGCGGCAGCTGCGCGGCCTGGGCATCCCGCTGGCCACCAACACCGTGGTGGTGAACTTCGAGCAGCTGGCCACGAACGTACGGGACCCGTCGGTCGACGTGGTGCTGCTGGACACGACGTTCTGGGGCGGCATCCGGTCGTGCGTGAAGGCGGCCGGCGTGTGCGACACGTTCCAGCTCGGCGTGGCGGTGCACTCCTCCGGCGAACTCGGCATTCAGCTGGCCACCATGCTGCACCTGGGCGCGGTGCTGCCGAATCTCACCTACGCCGCCGACGCGCACTACCACCACCTGCGCGACGACGTCATCACCGGCGGCAAGATGTCCTATGTGGACGGCACGATCGCGGTGCCGTCGGGCCCGGGACTCGGCGTGCGGCTGGACCGGCAGCGGGTGGCGCAGTACGCCGAGCTGTACCGGGAGCTGCGCGGGTACCCGTACGACCGGGACCCGGCCCGGCCCGGGTGGTACCCGCTGATCCCCAACGACCGGTGGGCGGATCCGGCGTTGCCGGTATGACCGAGCGTCCCCGAGGAGGCGAGCACCCGGTATGAGCTTCGAGAGGCGCAACTGGGGGAGCCGGTTGCGCGAGACCACCTGGGACGGCGCCCCGGCCCTGGTACTGGAGAACGAGCGGCTGCGGGTGACCGTGTGCCTGACCGGTGCGCACGTGGTGGAGTTCAACGACAAGCGGCGGGACCTCGATCTGGTCTGGTTGAACCCGAACGCCCGGGCGCCTGTTGACGCGTTGACCGGCTTCTTCGACACGTACCCGGGCGGATGGCAGGAGGTGCTGCCCAACGGTGGTGCCCCGGCCCGCTACCGGGGCGCGCCGCTGGACCAGCACGCCGAACTGGTCGGTCTGCGCTGGGACTGTGCGGTCGTCGCGGACGGAGAGTCGGAGGTGGCCGTCCGGCTGTCGGCGCGGTGCGTGCGCACCCCGTTGCTGGTGCGCAAGGTGCTGCGGCTGCGGCGCGGAGCGCCACGGCTGCTCGTCGAGGAGGAGCTGGTGAACGAGGCGCCGGTCACGGTGCACGCGATGTGGGGCCAGCACCTGGCGTACGGTGCGCCGTTCCTGCGCCCCGGGTACCGGATCCGGCTGCCGGAGGGCGTGCGCGTGCTCCCGCATCCGGAGCCGATCAACCCGCCGGACCGCGCCGTCGCGGCGGGCGGGCCGCACCCGTGGCCGCTGGTACCCGCGCCGGACGGCGACCGGGTCGACCTGTCGGTGGTACCCGACCGCGGCGGGCCCAGCGACATCGTCTACCTCACCGGGTTCTCCACGGGCTGGTACGAGCTGGCCGACCCGGATTCGACGGCAGGCGTACGGGTGGAGTGGGACGCCACCGTGCTGCCGTACCTGTGGCTGTGGCGTGAGTTGGGCGGCAGCAGGGACTACCCGTGGTGGGGCCGGGCGTACGTGGTCGGGGTGGAGCCGTTCTCCAGCTACCCGACCGACGGCCTGCCCGCAGCAGTGGACAACGGTTCGGCGCTGGAGCTTCCCGGCGGCCAGACCCGGACCCTGGCATGGTCGATCGGAGTGATCGGGGATGGCTGAGTTCACCGGCAGAGTCGCGCTCGTCACCGGCGGGTCGATGGGCATCGGCGAGGCCGTGGTGACCCGGCTGGCCACCGCGGGTGCGTCGGTGGCGTTCTGCGGCCTCGAACAGCCCGCCGTGGACGAGGCGGAGCGGCGGATGCGCGAGGCGGGCCACCGGGTGTGGGGCACGGTCGCGGACGTCACCGATCCGCGGGCCGTGTCGGACTTCGTCGCCGGCGCCGTCGAACGCTTCGGCGGGCTGGACATCGTGGTCACCAGCGCGGGCATCCAGCGGTACGGCACCGTTGAGGAGACCAGCGACCAGCTCTGGGACGAGGTGCTCGGGGTCAACCTGCGCGGCGTTTTCCTCACCTGCCGCGCGGCCATCCCGTACCTGCGGGCCCGGGGCGGCGGCGCGATCGTCGCGGTGTCCTCCGTTCAGGCGTACGTCTCGCAGGAGCGGGTGGCCGCCTACGCGGTCAGCAAGGCCGGCATCAACGCGCTGGTGCGGTCGATGGCGCTGGACCACGCGGCCGACCGGGTCAGAGTCAACGCCGTCTGTCCCGGCTCGGTGGACACGCCGATGCTGCGCTGGGCCGCCGACCTGTACCGCGGCGAGTCCACAGTGGATGAGACGGTACGGGAGTGGGGACGCAGCCACCCGCTCGGCCGGGTCGGCCGGCCCGCCGAGGTGGCCGAGGTGGTGGCCTTCCTCGCCAGCGACCGAGCCTCGTTCGTCACCGGCGCCGAGTACCGGGTGGACGGCGGCCTGCTGGCGGTCAACCCGGCCGCCCTCCCCGGCCGGGACGGGGCCTAGAAAACCCCGAACCCGAACCAGAGCGCGACTGCGGCCCGCGTCCGAGCGCCGCGACATCCCACCTGTGGAAGGCGGTATACGTATGTCCCCGATCACCCGTCGTCATCTGTTGCGCGGGGCC
>JBDZVD010000172.1:0-11026 GCA_040255525.1 Micromonosporaceae bacterium
GCCGCGCCGCCCGCCGCCCGGGCGGTGCTGGACCGGCTGGCCGCCGGCCCGCCGCTCGGCGCCGCCTCGCCCACCGCCGTCGAGGATCCGGACAGCCCGGTCGGCTGGCTGGTCTGCCGGCACCTGCTGGTACCGGTCACCGGCGCGGGCGGGGCCCCCGGCCCCGGTGGTTCCGTCGAACTGCCGCGCGAGGTCGGCCTGCTGCTACGCCGCGACGTCGGCCCGCTCGGCCCGCTGCACCCCGACCCGCCCGCTCCACGCGGCGCGGTCCACCCTGCCAAGATCGTCGACTCGGCGGGGGCCGGCCAGGTGATGGCCGTGGTCCGCAACGTCGAGGACGTACTCGACGCGCTCGCCGCCGAACCGGCACCGGTACTGAAATCGGGCGGCCTGGGCATCCGCGACGTACGCCGGCTCGCGAAGGCGGTCGGGATCGACGAGGCGGCCACCGCCCTGCTGCTGGAGATCTCCTGCGCGGGCGGGCTGCTCGGCGAGACCGAGCCGGACAGCGGCGCGGAGTCCCGGTTCCTGCCGACCCCCGGGTACGACCACTGGCGCAACCTGCCGATCGCGGCGCGCTGGCTCCGGCTGGTCCGGGCCTGGCTCGCCATGACCCGCCAGCCGGGTCTGGCCGGGCGCCGCGACGAGCGGGACAGGCTGCTCAGCGTCATGGCACCGGAACTGGAACGGCTCGGCGCCCCGGCTCTGCGCGGCGCCGCCATGGACGTGCTGGCCGGCACCGAACCCGGTGCGGTGCTGGACCCCGATCAGGTGCTCGACGTGCTCGGCTGGCGGGCACCACGCCGGTTCGCCGGCCCCTCCGGAGCCCGGCCGGCCGGCCAGATCGGCGCGGCCGGGGCGGACGACCGCCGGCCGGCCGGCCCGTCACCGTCGCCGGCCCGCGACGGGGTCGGCTGGGCGCTGAGCGAGGCAGCGGCCCTCGGACTGACCGGGATGGGCGCGCTGACCGGGTACGGCCGGCTGTTGCTGGACGAACTGGCGGCCGACCGCGATCCGGACGAGGATCCGCTCGGCCTCGCCGGCCCGCAGGGACCGCTGTCCGCCGCGCTGGAGGTGCTCGACGGGCTCCTGCCCGCGCCGGTGGACCACGTGCTGCTGCAGGCCGACCTGACCGCCGTGCTGCCCGGTCCGGCCGAACCGGAACTGGCCGCCGAGCTGGCGCTGGTCGGCGAGCCGGAGTCGACGAATGTCCTGCGGATCACCGCCGACTCGGTACGCCGGGCACTGGACGCCGGGTACTCGGCGGCCGAGCTGCACGCGCTGTTTGCCCGCCGGTCCCGAACCCCGGTGCCGCAGGGCCTGACGTACCTCATCGACGACGTGGCGCGCCGCCACGGCGGCCTGCGGGTCGGCTCGGCCAGCGGTTACCTGCGCAGTGACGACGAGGCGCTGCTGGTCGAGCTGGTGGCCGACCGGCGGCTGTCCCACCTCCAGCTGCGCCGGTTGGCGCCGACCGTGCTGATCACGCCGTACTCCTCCGCGCGCCTGCTGTCCGGGCTACGCGAGGCGGGGTACTCGCCGGTGCCCGAGGACGCCAAGGGCGCCGCGATGCTGGTCCGGCCGAAGTCGCTGCGCGCGCCCGCGCGACGCTCGCCGGTCACGCCGCGCACCGCCGGTGACGGGGCGGTCCGGCTGTCCCAGCCGAGGCTGGCCGGCATCGTCGAGCAGTTGCGCCGGGCGGACGCGGCGGTACGTACGGCCCGCCGGCCGCCGGCGGGTCTGCGTGGCGAGCGGACCGGCAGCGCAATTCCGGCACAGGCGCACATCCAGGCCATGGCGGTGCTGCAACAGGCGGTGCGGGACAAACGGCGCGTCTGGGTCGGGTACGTGGACGCGCATGGCGGCACCGCCGCCCGGCTCGTCCGGCCGGTCTCGGTCGGCGCCGGGTACTTGCGCGCCGAGGACGACCGCACCGAGACGCTACACACGTTCGCGTTGCACCGGATCACGGCCGCGGTGGTCGAGGAGTAGGCCGACGGACCCGACGGACCACCGCCGCGGGAGGGGTGCGGCCTGGGCGACGCGCCCGCCCCCGTCGCCGCGAGTGACGGACAGCTCGCCCGCCCGGGACCGCCGCGGCCCGGACGCAACGCCCCGGCGCAACCCGGACCGGCGGCCCATTGCCGGCCCACTAGATAGACGCCCCCGCCCGCGCTGCGGTTGCACGCTCGATCCCACTTTTTTCAATTCCCGTGCCACAAGTTGCGCGGCCGCGGTGACCGGCACCACTGTGCGCCGTGCGGCCGCTACCGCGTGGGAGACTGGAAGCTTCCATGCCCCGCCGCGTTGGAGGTGCTCCGTTCGTGTCCACCGGCCCGCTGATCGTGCAGTCCGACAAAACACTCCTGCTTGAGGTCGATCACCCGGACGCGCTCGCCTGCCGGATGGCGATCGCCCCGTTCGCCGAACTGGAGCGCTCGCCGGAGCACGTGCACACCTACCGGCTCACCCCGCTGGGGCTGTGGAACGCCCGCGCCGCCGGACACGACGCCGAGTCCGTGGTCGACGCGCTGCTGCGGTTCTCCCGGTACCCGGTTCCGCACGCGCTGCTGGTCGACGTCGCAGAGACGATGGACCGGTACGGCCGGCTGCAACTGGTCAAGGATCCCGCCCACGGCCTGGTGCTACGCGCGCTGGACCGGACGGTGCTCATCGAGGTCGCCAAGTCCAAGAAGCTCGCCGGCATGCTCGGCGCCAAGGTGGACGAGGACACCATGGCGGTGCACCCGTCCGAGCGGGGGCGGCTCAAGCAGGCTCTGCTGAAGCTGGGCTGGCCGGCCGAGGACCTCGCCGGGTACGTCGACGGTGAGAAGCACCCGATCTCGCTGCGCGAGGACGGCTGGCATCTCCGCTCGTACCAGCGCGAGGCGGTGCAGCAGTTCTGGGCCGGCGGCTCCGGCGTCGTGGTGCTGCCGTGCGGGGCCGGCAAGACACTGGTGGGCGCGGCGGCCATGGCGGAGGCGTCGGCGACCACGCTGATCCTGGTCACCAACACGGTCGCCGGCCGGCAGTGGAAGCGGGAGCTGATCGCCCGGACGTCGCTGACCGAAGAGGAGATCGGCGAGTACTCGGGCGAACGCAAGGAGATACGGCCCGTCACCATCGCCACGTACCAGGTGCTGACCACCCGCCGCGGCGGCGCGTTTCCGCACCTGGACGTGTTCGGCGCCCGTGACTGGGGTCTGGTCGTCTACGACGAGGTGCACCTGCTCCCCGCGCCGATCTTCCGGTTCACCGCCGACCTTCAGGCGCGCCGGCGGCTCGGCCTGACCGCCACGCTGGTGCGGGAGGACGGCCGGGAGGGCGACGTGTTCTCGCTGATCGGCCCGAAGCGGTACGACGCCCCGTGGAAGGACATCGAATCGCAGGGCTGGATCGCGCCGGCCACCTGCACCGAGGTGCGGGTGACGCCGACCGACGAGGAGCGGATGGCGTACGCGACCGCGGAGCCCGAGGAGCGCTACCGGGTGGCCGCGACCGCGCGCACCAAGCTGCCGGTCGTCCGGGCGCTGGTCGAGCGGCACAAGGACGATCAGGTCCTGGTGATCGGCGGGTACATCGACCAGTTGCACGCGCTGTCGGAGTACCTGGACGCGCCGGTGATTCAGGGTTCGACGACGAACAAGGAGCGGGAACGCCTGTTCGACGCGTTCCGATCCGGTGAGATCGCCACGCTGGTCATCTCCCGGGTCGGCAACTTCTCGATCGACCTGCCGGAGGCGGCGGTGGCGATCCAGGTGTCCGGGACGTTCGGCTCCCGCCAGGAGGAGGCTCAGCGGCTGGGTCGGGTACTGCGCCCGAAGGCGGACGGCCGGCAGGCGCACTTCTACACGGTCGTCGCCCGGGACACGATCGACACGGAGTACGCGGCGCACCGGCAGCGGTTCCTCGCCGAGCAGGGCTACGCGTACACGATCGTGGACGCGGACGACGTGCTGTCGGCCTAGCGCGGCAGGCGGGACCGGAGCGAGGGAGTCGGCCGTAGACCTGCGAGCGTGGCCGCACCTGCTGCCGGACCGGCAGACGCCGGCGCCGCCGAGGCCGCCGGAGGAGCCCGCACGGGCGAACCTGCGCGGGGAACTGGCGGCGCGCCGAGCAGTTCCCCGAACGCGTGCAGTTCGGCGTAGGACACGTCGCTGATCGGGTGTGCCCACAGCCGCCCGGCGGCCCGGCCGCGCCCCGGCCAGACGGCCCGGTCGACGTACAGCACGGTCGTTCAGCCCGGCCGGCCGGCGAGGGACCCGGCGTCCTCGGCGCGGCCGCGGGCCAGCGTGACGCCGGGGCCGCGGGTGTCCGGGCCGGCGTCCCGGTACGGGCGGGGACTCATGATCCCGGTACCGGCTCCGACCAGTCTGGCTCGGCGCGTCTGGCGCCGCGCCACGACCCAGACCGCTCGGCGAGCCCGCCACGCACCTCGGGCGCGCCGAGCCGGGCGACGTCCGCGGTCAGGTCGTCCGGCATCCGCTGCGACTCGCGCTCCGCCGCCACCCGCGCCAGGTAGTGCTGCACCTCACGGTCGCGGACCTCGTCGTCCCAGCCCAGCACGGCGCCCATCAGCCGGGCCGTGTGCGCCGCGCTGTCCACCCCGCGGTGCGCGGTCTCGATGGAGATGCGGGTGCGCCGGGTCAGTACGTCCTCCAGGTGCAGCGCTCCCTCGTGCGCGGCGGCATAGGCGATCTCCGCGGCCAGGTACTCCGGCGCTCCGTGAACCGGCTGCCCCAGGCGCGGATCCGCGTCGATCATCGCCAGCAGTTCCACCACGAGCGACCCGTACCGCTCCAGCAGATGTTCCAGGGCGCCGACGGACAGCCCGTGCCGGCGTGCCACGTCCGCCCTGCGGTTCCACAGTGGACCGAACCCGTCGGCGCCGAGGAGCGGCAACTGGTCGGTGTGCGACTGCGGTAAGTCCGGGCCGAGGCGCCGGGCGGCACGGTCGATGACGTCGGCGGCCATCACCCGGTACGTCGTGTACTTCCCGCCGGCCACCAGCATCAGGCCCAGCATCGGCTCCACGACGGCGTGCTCACGGGACAGCTTCGACGTCAGCTCGTCCTCGCCGGACAGCAGCGGGCGCAGCCCGGCGTACACCCCTTCGATGTCCGATGTGCACAGCGGCCGGTCGAGCCAGTGGTTGACCTGGTTGAGCAGGTACGCGATGTCCCGGGCGGAGGCCGCCGGATGCGCGCGGTCGAGCCGCCAGTCGGTGTCGGTGGTACCGATGATCCAGTGGCCGCCCCAGGGCAGGACGAACAGCACCGAGGTGGGGGTGCGCAGGATCAGGCCGGTGTCGCCGGAGATGGCGGAGCGCGGTACCACCAGGTGCACGCCCTTGGACGCGCGGACCCGCAGCCCCGGTCGCACGTCGCCGAGCAGGGCGGAGATGTCATCGCTCCAGACCCCGGTCGCGGCGACCACGGTGCGCGCGGCGATCTCGAACTCCCGGCCGGACTCCTGGTCGCGAGCCCGCACACCGGTCACCTCGCGGGCATCGCGGATCAGGTCGACCACCCGCACGCTGGGCACGATGGCTGCGCCCAGGCTCGCGGCGGTGCGGGCCAGCGTGGTGACGTAGCGCGCGTCGTCGACCTGGCCGTCGTAGTACCGGATGGCGCCGGTGAGCACGTCCTCGCGCAGTGACGGGAAGACGCGGCGCGCCGCCGTCCCGGACAGGTGGCGGTGCATCGGCATGCCGCGCCCGGCGGACCTGCCCACCACACCGGCGAAGGCGTCGTAGAGCGCCACGCCCGCGCCGTAGTACGCCCGGTGCCAGACCCGCTCGGCCGGCCCGAGCGGCCCCGGGGAGGCGGTCAGCGGGACCAGGATGGGCAGCGGCCGGACCAGGTGCGGGGCGAGCCGGGTGGCGAGCAGCCCCCGCTCGCGCAGCGCCTCGTGCACCAGACCGAACTCGAGCTGTTCGAGGTACCGCAGGCCGCCGTGGATCAGCTTGCTGGACCGGCTGGACGTACCGGAGGCCAGGTCTCGGGCCTCGACGAGAGCGACCGACAGGCCGCGGGCCGCGGCGTCCAGCGCGGCGCCCACCCCGGTGACGCCGCCCCCGATGATCAGCACGTCGTACCGCCGGTCGCGCAGCCGTTCGAGGTCGCTCGTCCGGCGGGCGGGCGACAGCTGGCCCGCCGCGAACCGGGAGATCATCGGATCACGACGCATGGGTCAACGGTAACCAGAAGCCCGTACCGTGCGGGTGTGAGTCACTTCGCAGGATCGGGCGCCACCGGCCCGGACGAGCCGGGCGGATCGGCCGCGCCGGACGGATCAGACTCGGCCGCCCGGGACGCCTCGGCCGGATCCGGTGCGCTGGGGCGGCCGGGCCGCCCCGGCGCACCGCTCGTGCCCGCTGCCGGCCGCACGGCACCGGCCTGGCCGGATGTCGCGGCGGTGCTCGCCGCCGTCCTGGTCGGCGTCTGGGCGCTCGCGGCCACGGTCGCGCTCCAGGCGGTTGCCTGGCTGGGCGACCAGTTCCTCACCGTCGAGGAGCGCCCGCTGCCGTGGTGGGCCTGGCCCGCCGCCGGGTGGCTCAACGCTGCCCTGGTCGCGGTGCCCGCGGTACTGCTCGCGACCGTGCCGCGCCCGGCCAGTCCGGCGCGTACCGCCGTGCGGGCGGCCGGCCGGCTGTGGACCGCCGGTGCGCTGCTGCTCGGCGTACTCGGCTCGCTGCGGGTGGTACCGGTCGCCCGCAACCCGCTGTACCTGCTGCTGCTCACGCTGCTCTGCGCCGCCTCCGGGCTGGCGCTGCACCGCTTCTACCGTCCGATGCCCCGGCGCTACGCACCGTACCGGCCGGCTCTGCCAGGTCTCCGGCCGCTGCGGGCCGGGGCGCCGGGCGCCGGGCTGGCCGCTCTCGCGGCCGGGCTGGCCAGCCTCGTTCCCTGGCTGTGGCTGGGCGCGCTCGGCGGCGCCCTGGAGACGCTGTTCGCACTCACCGCCGCGGCGGCGCTGGGGATGCTGGCGGCGGCGGGGCTCGACGCGCCGTTCTGGCTCGACTTCGCCGGCTCCCGGCGGCGGCTGATCCTGCTCGGCGGCCCCGTCGCCGGTGTCTTCCTCACGCTGCTCGCCGCCGGCACCGGCGCGGTCGGCATCCAGTTGGGTGAGTTGGCGGTGCTGCCACCGCTCGGCTTCGCGGCCGCGGCCCTGGCGCGCAGTCCGTCCCGGCGACCGCGCGGGCTCCCGCTCCGGCCGCCGGCCATCGCGATCCTCGTCGCTCTCGCCGCGCTCGGGCCGCTGGCCTTCGTCGAGCCGGTCCAGACCGGACTGATCATCAACTACGGCGCCCGCGATGTCGGTTTCTGGGGGCTGCTCGCGGCCGCGTGCGCGCTGGTGATCGCGTTGCTGTGCGGCGCCGTCCTGTTGTTCGCCAGCCGGCCGCTCGCCCGGGCGGCGAGTGGGCGGGCGGAAGCGAGCCGGCCCGGCGACATCCCGGGCTCGCCCGCGACGCAGCGCCGGGCAGGTCACGGCCGGTCGCGAACCAGCGTCGCGTCCGGCCCACCGGAGCGCGGGCGGCTCGGCCCCGCCCGCCGCTGGGGCGCGGCATCCGCGGCCGCGCTGATCGCGGCGACCGGTCTGGCCGGGTACGCCACCGTCGGATCACCCGGGCTGCACGGCGACCGGCTGTTCGTCGTCATGCGTACCCAGGCCGACCTGAGCGACCTTGCCGGCATCGCGGACCCGGAAACCCGCCGCGCGGAGGCGTACCGGCGGCTGGTCGACACCGCGAACCGTACCCAGGCCGGGCTGCGCCACGCGCTCGCCCGGGTGCACCTGCCGTACACGCCGTACTACCTGGTCAACGGGGTCGAGGTGGACGGCGGTCCGGCCGCGCGTGCCTGGCTGTCCACCCGGTCGGACGTGGACCGGGTGCTGCTCTCCCCGCACCTGCGCCCGGTACCGGGCCGGGGCGCGCCGATCGCACCGGACGCGCCGGCACCCGAGGGTCCGGCGTGGAACGTCAGGATGATCGGCGCGGATCGGGTGTGGGCCACCGGCGACACCGGTCAGGGCATCGTGATCGGTACGTCGGACACCGGCGTCGACGCCACCGTACCCGCGCTGGCCGGATCGTTCCGCGGCGGTGCCGACTCGTGGTACGACCCGTGGAACGGCACCCGGACGCCGACCGACCACAATGGACACGGTACGCACACCATCGCGAGCGCACTCGGCCGCGGCGGTGTCGGCGTGGCGCCCGGCGCGCGGTGGATCGGCTGCGTGGACCTCGACCGCGATCTCGGCAACCCCGCCGACTACCTCGCCTGCCTCCAGTTCATGCTGGCGCCGTTCCCGCACGGTGGAGACCCGTTCCGGGACGGGAATCCGGCCCGGGGGGCGGACGTGATCACCAACTCCTGGGGGTGCCCGGGCACCGAGGGGTGCGACCGGCGCTCCCTGCTGCCGGCGGTCGACGCGCTGACCGCGGCCGGTGTCTTCGTCGTCGCCTCCGCCGGCAACGCCGGCCCCCGCTGCGGTTCGATCACCGACCCGCCGGCCCCGTACCCCGCCACGTTCACGGTCGGGGCCGTGGACAGCACCGGTACCGTGGCGAACTTCTCCAGCCGCGGGCCGGTACCCGGGGCGGCCAAGCCGGATGTACTCGCGCCCGGCGCCGGTGTGGTGTCGGCCGTCCCCGGCGGCGGGTACGCGAAGCTGTCCGGCACCTCGATGGCCTCACCACACGTCGCCGGTGTGGTGGCGCTGCTGTGGGCCGCCGATCCGCGGCTGGTCGGCGATGTCGCGGGTACGGCGCGGATCCTGCGGCGCACGGCGACCGGTGCCTCCGGCGACGGCTGCGGTGGCCGGGCCGGAATCGTGGACGCCTACGCGGCGGTGCGTTCCGCGACAGGATCGGCGTAGCGGGCCGTCTCGCGGATGACCCGCATCGCGTTGTGCCAGGTGAGCTTCGTCAGGTCGGCATCGGACCAGCCGCGTCCGGACAGCTCCTCCAGCAGGTTCGGGTACCCGGCCACGTCGGTCAGGCCGTCCGGGGTCGCGGCGATGCCGTCGAAGTCACCGCCGAGCCCGACACAGTCCACCCCCGCGACATCCCGGATGTGCTCGATGTGATCGGCGACGTTGGCCACCGTACAGGGCGGCCGGGGGTGTGCCCGGATCCACGCGGCCAGTTCGTTCCTCCACTGTGGAGAGTCGTCCGGTGCGTCGATCGTCGCTTCGAACGCACCCTGCTCGGCCATCCACTCGCGACAGTCGTCGGTGAGGAAGCCGGGCACGAAAGCCACCATCACGATGCCGGCGCGGTCACCGACCCGTTCGAGGATGGCGTCCGGCACGTTGCGCGTGTGGTCGCACAGCGCCCGGGCCGACGAGTGCGAAAAGAACGGCGGCGCCACCGAGGTGCCGAGCACGGCCTCCATTGTGGACACCGCGACGTGGGACAGGTCGACGAGCATGCCGAGCCGGTTGCACTCCCGCACCACCTCGTACCCGAACGGCGCGAGCCCACCGGCGCGGGGAGCGTCCGTCGCGCTGTCCGCCCAGGCGGTGTTCTGGCTGTGGGTCAGGGTCAGGTACATGGCGCCCCGGTCGAACAGCATCCGGAGGTTGTCCAGCGAATCGTCGATGCAGTGGCCGCCCTCGACACCGATGAGCGCCGCGATCCGGCCGGAGTCCCGTACCGCTTCGATCTCGTCGGCGGTGCGGGCGAGCACCATGCGGTCGGAGTAGCGCTCGGCGAGCCGGTGTACGAAGTCGATCTGTTCCAGGGTGGCGGCGACGGCTTCCGCACCGGCCAGCCGCACCGACACGTACACCGACCAGAACTGGGCACCCACCCCGCCGGCCCGCAGCCGGACCAGGTCGGTGTGCAGCCCGCTGCCGCTCTGGTCGACTCCGACATCCAGCCGGTCCAGGTCGTACCGCACCCGGCCGCGCATCTCCCACGGGAGATCGTTGTGGCCGTCGATCACCGGCGCGGAGGCCAGCAAGGTGCGGAACCGGTCAGTAACCATGGTGGCACGGTACCCAAGGGACGCCGCCGGTAACCCAGGGGCACCCGGACGACAAGGGGATGCCGATCACGACAGCCGCCCGTTCAGGCGGTTATCCCTGTTCGCCGGACTCCCAGCGGCCTGCGCCGTAATGTGGGCATTTCCGGGGGAGTCCGGGAGGAGGAGCGCCATGGGCAAGTCAAAATCGGAGAAAGATCTTCGTGCCGAGGCGCAGGAGCTCGCCGACGAGCTACCTGACGAGACCGCGGCCGGCCGAATGGTGCATGACGACGGCACGCCGGCAAGCGCCGATGAGTGGCTGCGCAATCGCAGCAAAGCGATGAAGGGCCAGCAACAGACCGCGCCCAGTCCGCTGTCGGTGCCACCGAAGAAGAACAACAACAAGCCACCGAACCGGTAACCCCGGGGACGGCGAACGGGCGAGCCGAGTGGCTCGCCCGTTCGTCGTGGCTTGAGGCTGGGACTCAGAAGTCCATGTCCCCGCCGCCGCCCGGCGCACCGGCCGGGGCCGGCGCCTTCTCCGGCTTGTCCGCGACCACGGCCTCCGTGGTCAGGAACAGGGCCGCGATCGAGGCCGCGTTCTGCAGCGCCGACCGGGTCACCTTGGCCGGGTCGATGATGCCCGACTCGAGCATGTCGACGTACTCGCCCGAGGCCGCGTTCAGGCCCTGACCAGCCGGCAGGCTGCGGACCTTCTCGACCACCACGCCGCCCTCGAGGCCGGCGTTGACCGCGATCTGGCGCAGCGGAGCCTCCAGAGCGGTGCGGACGATCTGGGCACCGGTGGCCTCGTCGCCCACCAGGTCCAGCTTGTCGAACGAGGTCTTGCCGGCCTGAACCAGCGCGACACCACCGCCGGAGACCATGCCCTCCTCGACGCCGGCCTTGGCCGCACGCACAGCGTCCTCGACGCGGTGCTTGCGCTCCTTCAGCTCGACCTCGGTGGCGGCACCGATCTTGATAACCGCGACGCCGCCGGCCAGCTTGGCCAGCCGCTCCTGCAGCTTCTCGCGGTCGTAGTCGGAGTC